>JBGTES010000099.1:0-12453 GCA_041747675.1 Flavobacteriales bacterium | reverse complement strand
AGGTTGTTGAAGGTGCCACTGCCATTATGCAAATTGCCGCTGTTGTGGTTCCACGTGCCGGCATTCTGGATGGTGCCGGCGTGGCTGAGCGTGCTGTTGGGGTTGAAGTTTGCCACGGCACCCTCCAGGATGTGCAGGTTGGCCGTGAAGCTGATCGATCCATTGGTCCAAGTGAAACTCTCCGACACTTGCACGGGTTGTACCGCTGTGATCTGGCCATTGATCAGTGAAAGATGTTGCACGAGGAACGATCCGCTGGCAGCCAGTTCGGCCCCGTTCACGGCGATGCGTCCGGTGCTCGCGTTGCCACCGGTCAGATTGGTAAAGGTTCCCGCGATCAGATGCAGGAAGGCAACGCCGGTGATGCTGCCCGCATTGGTACCACCACTTCCGCCGATGCGGAGTTCACCTTGGTTCACGCTGACGATGCCTCCCACTTGGTTGTTGAACGTACCGCTATTCTGGGTGAAGACCCCCGCGTTGTTCTTGTGTACCGTGCCTTGGTTGTTCACCGTGGCATGCCAGGTGCCGCTTGGTGTCAGTGCGCCATTGAAGTTGAGCACGCCGGTGGGCAGGTTGTTGAAGGTGCCCCCGCTGTGCAGGTTGCCGCTGTTGTGGTTCCAAGTGCCCGCATTGTTGATAGTACCTTGGTAGCTGAGTGTGATGGTCGGGTTGAAATTGGCCACGGCGGTAACCGCAGTGTTCAGCGTGGCGCCCGAACTGATCTGCCCACCCGTCCAAGTGAAGCTGCCACTTACCGAGGTAAGGCCTGCGCCACCGATCGAGCCTGCCTGCAAACGCAATTCTCCCTGCACCTCCAGGTCGGTGCCCGGTCCATCGGCCACGGTGAGGCTGCCGTTCACCCGCAGGATGCCGCCAGGGCGCACGATCACCTGGTCCACGGTCTCATTGCCGGTCGCGTTCACGTCGTGGCCGTTACGGATGAAGATGTTGCCGTGGGAGGAGTTCGGCGCGTTGCCTGCAGGCACGAAGCCGCTGCCGTTGTGTACTTGCCAGATGCCAGCGGTGCTCCACTGACCGCTGGCAATGGTGCGGTAGTCGCCCTCCACTGGGTAGGGCTCGGCGCAGGGGAACAGCCCGGTGGTGCCGCCCACGCAATCGCCACAGTTGTCAATGAAGGCATCACCGCCGATCACACCAATGCAGTCGGGCGGCAGGCCGTTCAGCAGTGCATCGCCATCGGCCACAGTGAATTCGCGGAAGTTGTTGATACCGCTTACCTGACGCGCATAAGGGTCGGTGCCGGTGGCTGATCCCAACGGTGCCCACGTCCAGTCCAAGCCATCGTACCAAGCCACGGCGCAGCTGCCAGCATTGAAGCCGGGAAGCTCCTCGCTGCCATCCCACATCAGGGTGATGTCCGCGGTATTGCCTCCTGGGGTTTCCTCCTGAACGACCCAGGTATGACCCACCACATGCGCCACGACATCGGTACCGGTGGGCGTGCCGGGGAAACCATATTCTTCATTGACGCCTTCCTGCACACGCGCACGGAAGCGTTCCGGTGGGCCACTGGTGAGTTCCAACGCCATGGGCAGGTAGGCATCGAGGCTGCCGATCGGGAACAGGCACACATCAGAAGCGATGTCCCGGACGAATGAACCGCCGGCATCGGTGATCAGGTAGCTGTTGGCATGACCGCCGACAAGTGCATTCGCACCGGTATTGGTCAGCCGCAGTTCATTCCAGCCGATGGTCACTGTGCCAGCGTCCAGGGTCAGTTGGTCGGTCACGGTCTGTATGCCTCCGAGCAACAAGCCGTCGGCGTTGTCCATCCGCAAACTGCTCATGCTGCCCGAACCATCGAGCCATTGCTGTTCGCTGCCGCTGAAGCTGAACTGCGGGCAAGTGATCGTGCCGTTGTTCAAAATGCCCGAGCCGATATAGTCCACCGGTATGCCCGGGTTGAAGTTGCCGCCTATCAACACTTCGATGTCTCCGGCCGGGCTGGGCATGGTAACATCAATGGTGAGCCCCAGTGTGCCTGAGACCAACAGGGAAGAACCCGGCAGGTGGTTGAACTGACCTTGGGAGATGGTGACCACCCCCGGTTCCTGTATGATGAGGCCCTCGTTGTTGAGCGTGAGGTGCCAGGAATCCCCGGGCGAAACGCTGTTGTGGAGGATGAGGGACGCACCCGGGCCGTTGTTGAAGGTGCCGATGCCGTGCAGATCCCCGTTCAAGTGTTCCCAGGTCCCTTCATTGGTGATCGTGCCATTGCAGGTAACGTTGGCCCCGGCATCCATAGTGGCGAAGGCCGATGGGGGGATGATCAGTTCCGTGCCGACCAGGATCTGGCCACCATACCAATCGAAGCTCCCTGTCACGGTAACCGGCAGGCCTGTCAGGATGATACCGGCATCCAGGATGAGATGATCGATCTCCATTGGCATATAGGGTTCCAGCTCGCCAACACCGAGCACTTGGTCGCCCAGCGCCAGCGTAGCGTTCGCGGCGTTACCACCCGCGAAATGCGTGTGCCGACCCTGTGTCTGCCGGAGAAGACCCGTACCCGAGGTGGCGATGGTACCGTAGTTGTTGAAGTTGACGAAGCAATGCAGCGTGCCCGCATATACATGCACCAAGCCACCGGGCTCGTTGGTGAACTGGCTGTCATACTGGTAGTGCGTATCGTAGTTCCCATACTTATGAACGGTGCCCTCATTATAGAAGTCACCGGACAAGCTCATCGGGTTGGATTGCGGATCTTCGATCTGGAAGACACCGGTGGCCGTGTTCTGGAAGTTCTGGAGGACCGAGAGTTGTGCCCGATGTATCCAAGTGCCAGCATTGTAGACATTCGCATTGGTGAAGATGGTACCCGTAGAAGAGGTGTTCACCGAGGCACCTGCGGCGATATGCAGTTCGCTGGCGAAGATGTTTCCTTGGAACCACTCCAGGTTGCCGGTCACGGTCAAGGGGTGGCCCATGTTCACATTTGCGCCACTCTCCATTCGAAGGTCGCGTATCTCGATCATGATCTGGCTGTTGAGTGTTGATTGATCGAGGACCAGGCTCGCTTGTTCCATGGAACCGGTCAACGTATTGTCGATGGAGCTGTTCACCAGCCGCAATACCCCATCGCCACTGCAAGTCACTGTGCCATTGTTCTGGAAGAAGTTGGACGAGCGCAGTTCACCACCCTCCACGATCACCTGGGCACCGGGATGATTCGTGAAGGAGCTCTGAATGGTGAACACTTCCGGACCGCTTTTCGTGATCGTGCCATGATTGGTCATGAGGAGGGATATCGTCGAGATCTCATCCAGTCCGCCGACCCAAGTGATAGACCCATCAGGACGGTTGATGAAAGTTCCAGCTCCCGTGAGGCCGCCGTCCAGTTGTGTCCAACTGCCTTCGTTCTCCAGCGTACCATTGAAGGTCTCGTTGACGATAGAACTGAAGACCCCCGCGCCTCCGGGGCGTATTTCGATCATCATGGAGAAGGAGGTCATGCTCCCTGCCTGCCAGTTGAATTGCCCAAGGATCCCGATGGAGCCGTTGCCCGAGATGGTGCCCCCATCCAGCACCAGGGTGCCCCGTACGTCTAGACTTGGGTCGCCAGCGGAACCGAGCGTAAAGTCATGCTGCACCACCAGCGTGGCACCTGCTGCGATCTGCAGCCTATAGGCGCTGACAGGGTCCTCGATCGTGACCACATGCGGGCTGCGCACCAGCACCACGCCGTCCACGAAAGAGCTGTAAGGAAGGTCTGTCGCGGGTTGGAATTGCACACCATCATATCGCTCCCAGATGGCCAGGTCGACCCAGTTGCCGGAGGCCACCGTGCGGTAGTCGCCCTCCACATACTTGGAAGCGAAGACTTTCATGGCCTTGCCGCGGCCGATGCCACCGGTGTATTGAGCCATGGTGACAAAGGGCATCAGCAGCATGCCGGTGAAAAGGAGGATGCGTTCCATGGTCAAGTGGGATGGGCGTGAAAGGAAGTGTTCTGGCATTATGGGTGGTGCAACGGGTCGATCAGGGAGCCTGGCGGACACCACGGCCGCCGTTCGAAGGACCCCGTACACCTCCTATTTGGAAGCTTCCACCCCGGATGGATGCGACCGCGTATTCTGGAGTTCCATCCCAACTGCCTCCTCTTACGGATGTTCCTTGTGCGTCTGGTGCAGGCCAAGCCGGCACATCGTAGAAGCCGCTTTCTGAGAGGCTTCCATCACCAGTGTTCCCGCTATAGGAATAGGCTTGTGAGTAGTACAGGTGAATGACGCGCTCAAATAGATTTCCGCTGAGGTCCAAATTCCCATAGTACCCTGCACCGCTTTCTTCCCTGGTTGAAGCACTCGTTGCGAAGATCCCAACACGGGCCGGACCGTTCACGGAGAGTTGCCCATCAGCGATGACATTGGACCCAGGAGTTCCCGTGCTTTCATTTATGGCTCCAGCACTGGTAAGGCCAGTAGCGGGAGTGAAGGAAGTGGTGCCCCAGGCGAATTCGTTCGGCACCGGTGCGGATGGTCCACGGCAGGCCTTCTCGAATTCCAGTTCCGTCATGGGCCGCAGGCCGCTCCAATCGAGGTAGGTTGCCACATCTCCCCAGTTCAGATAATTGCAGGCTATCCATTGGCCGTCCTCCACCTCCCCACCTACGCCATTGCCGTTCAGGTCGCAATAGAAGCGGATCGGTGCGTTGGCATCTACCGTTGCGTCGCATCGGATGCCGTTCCGGGCCAACGCTGCAGCGTTGTTGCTCATCACGTAGCGATTGGCCACGCTGCTCACACCAATGCCCAGTCCGGTAGCCGTACGGTTATTCTGCTGGGTACGGTTGAGTGTATTCAAGAAGTCCACATAATCCTGCTGCGCGATGCCGTACTTCATCATGTAGCTTGCAGAGTAGCCTTTCGGGAATGCTGCTGGAAGTAGTCCGGACACGATCTCTGGGAAAAACTGGTACACGGACCAAAGGTTCCCGGGTGTTTCTGCCACTGTCAAGGCACTCTCCGAGCCGATCTGGAGTGGGATGGAAGCCCCTGCGGTCCAGGCGCCATCAGTGAAACCACTAGCCTCGGTTCCCCCGCTACCCAGGTAGAACGCCCCCTCCGGCACGTACACCATTTCGATCGCGAAGGCCTTCATCTGGGCGATGTCCGCCGCGTCGACCCCCTGTAGCGCGTAATTCCAGCGCAGACCCACGGACTCGTTAACGGTGCCGAAGCCGTCGGTGCCGCGGTGAACGAATACGCCCACGCCCCAGTTGTTGGTGAGGTGGAAGGGTTGGCCCGGGGTCAGCAACCCGGTGGAGACGATCATCCCGCCAGTGGCGATGTGCTCACCATCGCCATGCAGTCTGGCATGATGCCACAGACCGGTGATGTCGTCCTGATACTTCACGAAGATCCAGGCCGCATCCCAGTTGTTGGGTGCCGAGCTGGTACGCCAGCTGTTCTCCCACTGGACCTGAACATTGATGACGGCGCTGCCCGGCTCGGGATCGTCGATGAGCAACTCCGATGAGAGGATCTGGATGTTGTTGCCCAGCGCGCTGCAGGACATTGCGAGAAGAGCGGCGGAAGTGGAAATGAAGCGGATCATCGGGGCAGGAATGGATACCGCCAAAGCTCCCTGTACAGGGCACCTGGTGCAATAGCATGTTCATTAGGGGGGGCGAGCACGGCGGCTACATATCAGCCGGGCCTTTGGGCCCTGTTCTCACCACTTCACGAAGCGCAGCGGCGGCTGCCCGTCCGCGCCGCGCAGCAGGTACGGACCGGGACGCAGCGACGCAACCGGAATGCTATTGCGCCCGTGCCGCAGCGTGCCTTGCAGGATAAGCGCGCCGCGCAGGTCCAAGATCTCCCACGGAATGGCGCCGCCGGGGTTGTCCAGCAGCAGCAGTTCCTCAGCGGGGTTGTTCAGCAGGCGCAACGCTGCGGAGTTCCATTCCTCCACACCCGTGGTGAGCATGGTGTAGGGTGGCGAGGTGAACGAGCAGCTCTCCAACTCCATGGTGACCGTATATACGCCATTGCTGGCCGGGGTATGGCTGTTGCCTGTTGCGCCCGGGATCTCAACACCGTCCAGGAACCACTGGAAGGTGCCGCTTCCCGAGCAGACCAGATCGGGGTAGTTAAAGCTGATCACCGGCAGGGCATCGGCGACGGGATCAGTGGTGAAGCGTGCCACACTGATGCTGTTGTAGGACTTCCCGCCATATGCCACGAGGTCGCCGTTGTCCAATAGGAAGCCGTCCTGGAATCCTCGATAGTCAGGCTGTGGCCCGAAGGGCGCCAGCAGGACCCCATTGTTGCCGAAGCCGGGGTCGAGCTCGCCCGTTGGCGTAACCTTCACCATGGAGGCCGGGCCGTTGTTCCAATGGTGCTTATGGAACAGCAGGATATGGTCATCGTCGAGAACTTCCGCTCCACCGGCCATGGCCGAGCCACCCGGATGGGTGAACAGTCCGTCGATCCCGAAGGTGTTGTCAATGGAGCCATCGTTGTTGAATGCGGCCAACTGCACACGGTAGTTGGATGATACGATATGACCATAGGTGACCACGATGCGGCTATCGGAAAGCAAACCCAGTTCAATGGCTTTGCCGCCACTGGCAGCGTAGTCCACTGGCCGCTCCGGGAACTGGATGAGGCCAGCCATGCCAAAGCTGTTGTCCGGTTGCCCGTCCACGGTGAAGCGGGCGAGGCCCAGGACATAGGGGTCCCAAGGGCCTGTCCCCACCAGGGCTGCCATCACCAAGCGACATTCCGTATCGAGCTCGGCGGATGCGAAACCATCGTAGGGCATGTAAGGAGCGGCGGCCTGCGCCCGCCCGTTGTTCCCGTAGCTCGTGTCCAACGTGCCGTCGGGCAGGATACGGAAGGCCGTGTAGTAGGAGGGAGGCGAGATCGCGAACACATGGATGAGGCCCTCATCGTCGACCAGTACACGGTGCGCCATCCATGTGCTGGCCGTGCCCGGTACACCCAGGGTCAGGTAACCGAGGCCGTCGTTGAAGCTGGTATCCACCGAGCCATCGGGGTTGAAGCGGAAAACAGCGGCCTCCTCATAGAAGAATGGGAAGCGGATACGGCCACAGCCCAAGATCTTTCCGTCCGCTTGCAAGGCCAGATCGCGCAGTATTTTGCCCTGCTCGAACCAGGTGACCAGCTGGCCATTGGTACCGAAGGTGCTGTCCAGCTGGCCGCATAAGGGATCAATACGCACCATGGCCAGGTGCATGGTGTTACCAGGAGCGAAGGACCAGCCTCCGATGATGACCTTGCCATCGGGCTGGTACACATGGGTGATGCCTTCCGCGCCCGGCGCGAGATCGCCCATGTGGAAGTCCACGCAGCCGTTGTTGCCGAATACCGGTGCAGGATAGTGGCTCTGGCCATGGGTGTTTGACAGAGCGTTGCAAAGGATAAGGGCAAGAAGAATGTGGCGGTGCATGGCGGAGGTTTTTTTGTGCAAGGCCAAAGCAACCATGGGCCATCAACGACCGCAATAACATGTTCATTAGGGGAACGCCAGACTTACCGGCCCAGGTACTTGTTCACCGCTTCCATGCGGTTCTGAACGTGCAGCTTGCGGTAGATGCAGTACACATACTGGCTCACCGTGTTACTGGAAAGGCCCAGCCGGTCGGCGATCTCCTTGTAGAGCAGGCCCTTGGCCAGGAGTTCCAGCACACTTTGCTCGCGGGGTGTAAGGACCTGAAGTACGCCTTCGGCCGGGGTGGGCGCACGGAAATGACCGATGATGCGGCGGGCCACGCTGGCGCTCATGGGCGCGCCACCGTTGGCCAGATCGCGCACGGCACGCAGCACATCATCCAGCGGGGTGTTCTTCAGGATGTAGCCATGGGCGCCTGCCTTCAACGCCTCGAAGACACGGCCGTCGTCATCGTGCATGGTGTACATCAGGAAGAGCGTATCGGACAGTTGGGCCGCCAGTTGTTTCACACAGTCGATGCCACTGAGGCCCGGCAGGCTGATGTCCATGATCACCACCTGCGGTGCCAGGCCCGGCAAGGCTTCCATGGCGGCCTCGCCCGTGGCAAAGGTGCCTGTAAGCTGCATGTAGGGCTCGGCATCCAGCAACTGCCCCAGGATCTCCCGGATGCTGGGTTCGTCCTCCACCACACAGACCTGGAGCGTGGTTACGGTGTTCATGGTGACGAAGGTCCGCTGGTCAGATCAGGGTGGCAATAGCATGTTCCTTAGGGGGTGGAGTGCCTGGCGTTCGGTCCCCATGTCGCATCATCCACCTCAAGTGGCACCCGCACCTCTATGCGCAGGCCTTGGTCATTGTGCGCAGCGAATCGGCCGCCGATGTCCTGCATGCGATGCGCCATGTTGGTGAGGCCGCGACCGCTCCGCCCGTTGTGGGGGGTACCCATGCCCTTGCCGTTGTCTTGCAGCGATAGGACCAGGCCATCGTCCCAGGCCACCTTCATCAACACGCGCGTGGCGCTGGCATGTTTCACGGTGTTGTGCAGTGCTTCTTTCACCACCAGGAAGATGCTACGCCGTTGTTGCGGGGAAAGCATGGGGGAGGGCATATCGGCCGCGCGCTCTTCCACGAATTCCAACCCGTGCTCCTTCAGGTAGGCGCGGGCGTGATCGGCGCAGTGGTCCAGGGTATCCGCCAGATCGCCCTGCTCGCTGTGCATGGCCCAGATGATCTGCCGCATGTTGGTGATCAACTCCGTGGCCTGCCCGGTGAGATCGTTGAGCAATTGCTGCTTTTGCGGATCGGTCTCGCTGCGTTGGGCCAGCTCCCCACGCATGCGCAAGGCGCTGAGGCCCGATCCCATATCATCGTGCATGTCGCTGGCGATCCGCATGCGCTCGTGTACGATGGCCTGCTCCCGCTCGTACCAGGCCCTGCGTCGGCGGCGCTCCATTACGGTCCAGGTGATGGTGCCACCCAGCACCAACACCAGCACCATGCCGCCCAGGAAAAGCCTGCGCTGGGTGCGGTTGGTGATCCGGGCGATCTCGCGCTCGCTGGCCACACGCGTCAGGTCGGCCACATAGTTGAGGCTGTCGGCTACGGCCTGCTCACGGAAATGCAGACGCATGTTGGCGCGGATCATTTCCTCCCGGCCTTTTTCGTTGTGCAGCGTGTCGGCCATGGCGGCATACAACTCGTGCATGGCCAGTGCCTTGGGCAGATCGCCGAGGCGTTTGTAAGTGCGGTGCAGCAGGCCCGCGCTGCCGTACATCTCCACGGCCATGCCGGATCTGCGCGCAATGGATAACGAGCGCTCGCCGGCCGTAGCGGCTTGGCGCAGCTGCCCTAGCCGCAGATATACCTCGCCGATCTCGCGGTGGAACATGCCCTGCAGGCGACGATCGTCCATGGCTTCGGCAATGGCCAATGCCCGTTGCAGATGCGCAAGGCCTTCGCTGTGCTGTCCCCCCAAGGAGACCAGCTTGCCGATGTTGCCATGTGCCAGCGCGATCACTTGCTGGTGCCCGATACTGTCGGCGATGGCGAGGCTGCGTTCAAAGCGGGTCATCGCCTCGGTGGTATCACCACGCTCCCGGTAGATACTCGCGCTATTGATCAACGCTTCTGCCAAGGCGTGCTTGTTCCCCTTGCGGATGCTCAGGTCCACGCAAGTGTCATAGTGGGCCAGCGCAAGATCCTTCTCGCCCAGATCGTCGAGGATGCTGCCTAGGTTGCTGTGCGACATGCTTTGTCGACGCAGGTCGCCCATGGCCTTGAGTCGACCCAGGGCAGCGCGGTAATGCTGCACCGCCCGGGGGAAATCGCCGCGCACCTGCAAGGAGGCCGCCTGGGTGTTGTAGGCAATGGCCTGGAAGTAGTCGTGCTCCGTGCGTTTGGCAAGGTCCAGCAGCAGAGCGGCGATCAGGTATGCCGAATCGGGCCGGGTGAAGAGGTAGTGATCGAAGGCCAGGTAGTCCAGGGCACGCATGCGCACGGTGTCATGCTGTTGTGGATCGCCCCAAAGACCCCACAGGGAGTCAGCCTCACTTTGTGGATGCGCAATGGTGACGGTCAGGGCCATTGTGCTTGCGGCCAGGGATCGGATGAAGCATGCACTCATGAGTGTGAAGTTTCTCGTGCCGATATGCGCTCCACTTCATGGATGGCCGTGCCGTTGGTCGCACCATTCGTCAGAGGTATGAACAGAGCGATGGTGGTGCCCCCGTCGGTCCGGATATCGAAGCTGCCGCCGCACGCGTGCATGCGTTCACGCATGTTCACGAGGCCACGCCCCAGGTGGTCGTTGCGTTGGATATCCAGTCCGCGACCGTTATCGTGAATGGAAACGCGGAGGCCATGTTGCCAGCGGAAATGCAGATCGACCGTGGTGGCGTGTGCATGCTTCACCACGTTGTGCAGGGCCTCCTTCACAGACATGAAGAGGCTGCGGCGCTGTTGTGAAGTGAGGGTGACCGTTGGCAGGTCCTCCGCCCGCTGCACGGTGAGCCGGAGGTCGTGCTCTGCGAGATAGGATCGCGCATGGTCGATGCAGTGATCAAGGGTGGCATCGAGTTCCCCCTGTGTACTGTCCATGGCCCATATGAGCTGCCGCATGTTGCTGATCAGCTCGTTCGCCTGCCTTGCCATGGCGGCGAACTGCTCACGCCTGACGGGGTCCTGTTCAGTGCGTTGGGCCATTTCGCTGCGCATGCGCAGAGCGCTGAGGCCGGAACCCAGATCGTCGTGCATGTCGCGCCCCACCTGGTCGCGGATGCGGAATTCGGCAATGAGCTGCTCCTGTTCCAGGCGCTGGTGCTCCATCCGGGCCAGGCGTTGATCCTGTCTGCGCCGCCGGGCGAATGAGAGCGATAGCATCGACAGCAGCACCACCGCACCGATCCCCGATCCGGTGATCCAAAAGGCCCGCTCGCGCTGGTCCGCCAGTTCCTCCTGCATGGCCAGCCGTTCCAACATGAAGGCCTCGGCCTTCAGCAGGCTGTCCGTCACCACCTGTTTGCGCAGGTCGAATCGCATCACATCCTCCCGGCCCTGCATCGCGTGCAGCGTGTCCTTGTAGGCCGCCCACAGGGTGGTCATGCGCAGGGCATCGGCCGTGCGGCCTTGGGCATTGTAGAGATCCTTCAGCAGGCCGGCAATGTGGACCATGCTGCCTTCGTCGCCCAGTTCGCGTGCCAGACCCATGTATCCGTTGGCCCTGGCGATGGCCAAGGCATCAAGCAATTCGCGCTCAGCCCTGTCCGTATTGCCAACTGCGGCATGGGCTTGGGCGCTCAGCACGCGGCATCCGCACTCGGCGGCCTCATCACCCACCGTTTCTGCAAGCTGCACACAGGTCCGGGCTCTGGTCAATGCCTTGTCGCTTTCGTGGCGTTCAAGGTGCAGCCGGGCCAGGCTGGTAAGGGAGGACAGCCGCGCCCAGGTATACGGCGCGAATTGGTACAGACTGTCCGCCTGGAGCAGGTCCTCCAATGCCGCGTCCATGTCCAAGGCCAGCCGATGCAGGTGGGCCCGGTGCTCCATCAGCAGCGCCGCGCTACTTGGTACGTGTCCGGGCTCGGCGTAAAGGGAATCCCATAACCGCCAGGCTTCGGCCATGTGCCCTTGGGCCGCCAGGCAGCGCACGAGGTGCCCGCCGTGGTAGGCGAGGTGTTCATGGGGGGGCTCGAGTGTGCCAGCCGTTAACGCCAGGGCCGTGCGGAACTCCGTTTCGGCCAGCCGGGGTTCGCCAATGGCCATCAGTAGCACACCGATCGCATCGCGAATGGTGCCGACCGATAAGGAGTCATCACGCTCCACATCCAAGGTGTTGGCCAGCTGGAAGTGGTTCAGCGCAACCGGTATGTCGCGCCGAAACTTCTTCTGATAGCCCATTTGGTGGTGGTAACTTGCACGGTACCACCGGAACCAAGGGTCCCCGACCGTATCCTGCATGGTGCGCAACAGACTGTCGGCCCGATGCAAGTAGGGTAGGGCCTTGTTGGACACCAGCCAACGACCGGCCCTGTCCATTTCGAGTTCAATACGTGCCTTCACGCTGGTATCGCCTTCCAAATGCTTGCGGTGGTCAGGTGGATGTGCGGTCCATTGGGCGTGTGTATCCCATGCGTACAGGCCACTGACCAGCCACAGCACGGCATGTGACCATGCGCGTAGCCGTTCGGTGTATCGATAGCAAACGAAAAGGATCACGAGGCGGGATCGATCCGAACAAGATACCCCTATTCCGTATTCCCAGGCCCCGGTCCGCCGAAGATCACGGCATTTGGATCGCCAATAAGGTTCTGGAACGGGCGCTTTTAACGCCCCACACTCACCTTGATCCTTCCGCCCGGCCAGTGCAAAGTGTAGAGTCCGCTGGCGGCGCCCAGATCCACCCACTGGCGGTCGGTGCCGCGCAGCATCACCCACTGGCGCACCAGTCTGCCGGCGCCATCGCGCAATTGGAAGTGCAGGTCCTCTTCGGCATCGCTGCGCACGATGGTGAACTGCCCC
>JBGTES010000098.1:0-4264 GCA_041747675.1 Flavobacteriales bacterium | reverse complement strand
GGGCGGACGATCGTCCGCCCCTACGATCGGCACGTTGTGCCGATCTTCGCCGCCATGCGCGTCGGCCCCCTGTCCGTGTTACTGCTCCGGATCGGGCTGGTGGCCGCCGTGTACACGCTGCTGCGACTGCTGTTCGTGTGGCACAATGCGGCGCGTTTTCCCGATGTACCGCTGGTGGCTTACCTCGGCGGCATGCGGTTCGACCTCTTTGCCATCGCATGGCTGTACGCGCCATGGCTGCTGCTGGTGCTGGTAGCACCCCGTCCCGGGCGCGGCATGGCCCGCGTGCAGATCACTCTATTCATGCTGGCCGGTGCTTTGGGCTTTCTCCTGAACACGGTGGATGTGGGCTACTACGCCTTCACCCTGCGGCGCAGCACCAGCGACCTCTTCAACATCATCGCTGCGGGCGGCGACTTGGTGAATCTCGGCCCAGCCTTCCTGCGCGACTACTGGTACCTGGCACTGGCCTTCTTCGTGGCAATGGGAGTGGTGGCCTGGAGCTACCGTCGCCTTGCTCGCATGGATATGGGTGACCCTATCTCCATTCCATGGTGCATCGGCTGGCGGGTGGTGGCGGTGGGTCTGCTGGTGTTGGCGTCGCGCGGCGGCACACAACTCATCCCACTACAGCCCTTGGATGCCGCGCGCTACGGCGGGGCCGCCACATTGCCCGTGGTACTCAACACGCCCTACACCATGCTGATGAGCATCGGCAAGCCCAGTCTGGAAGAACGTAACTACATGTCACCAGGCGAAGCCGAACGCTTGTGGCCTGTTTTGTATGCACCGGATGGCGACCACATGCCCTTCGAGTTCGTGATCTCCGCGCGCAAACCCAATGTCGTCGTTATCATCCTCGAAAGCTTCTCGGCAGCCTACAGCGGCACCTTGTCCGGCGGCGAGAGCTACATGCCTTTCCTGGATTCGTTGATGGGCCACAGCCTCAACTTCACCCGGGCCTATGCCAACGGCCGTCGCAGCATCGATGGCGTGCCCGCGATCCTCGCCAGCATGCCCGAACTGATGGATGAGGCATTCCTCACTTCGCGCTACGCCAGCATACCCTTTACCTCGCTGGCCAGTGTGCTCGCCGCCGATGGCTACCGCACCAGCTTCTACCACGGCGGTCGCAACGGCACCATGGGCTTCGATGGTTTCACACGTTCGGCAGGCTTCCAGCGCTACGTGGGCATGGACGAATTCCCCAACGGCAAGGCCGACTACGATGGCAACTGGGGCATCCGCGATCGACCCTTCCTGCAGTTCTGGGCACAGGAGCTCGCGAAGGAACAGGAGCCTTTCCTGAGCACCGTGTTCACCCTCAGTAGCCACCACCCCTATCGCTTGCCCAAGCAGGAAGCGGAACGATTCGCCGGTGGCACGCAGGATATCCATCCCACGCTGCGCTACACGGATGATGCCTTGCGGCAGTTCTTCGCCACGGTACGTTCCATGCCTTGGTACGACAATACCCTGTTCGTGATCACTGCCGACCATACCGCTGACTTGGAGCGCACCGGCGTGCACGGCGACCTGCCGATCGACTACTGGGTGCCGCTGCTGTACTTCGCACCGGGTGTCACGGGCACTTCGCGTCCAAGTCCGCTTACTGGATCGGTACGGAACGCGGTCACCCAGCACATTGATATCGTGCCCACGGTCCTGGACCTCATCGGCCAGCAGCAAACGGTGTTCAGTTTTGGAAACAGCGCGCTGCGCAGCGTTCATCCTGGTGTGGCGATCTGGTCGGCCAACGGTATCTACACCATCACCAACACACACATGCAGTTGCAGTTCGATGGCCAGCGTGTGGTGGATGGTCGCATGATCGTGGACACACTGGACAATGATGCTCGCGAGGACATGGCCGCGGAACTGGAGCTGCGCTTGAAGGCAGCCATCCAACAGTTCAACCACCACATGTTGCGTGGTGCGCTGGTGGCCCAATCTGCTTCGGAATGAAGGCGATGCTGGTGATGAACCCCCGCTCGGGGAAGAAGCAGGCGCTTTCGGTACGCGCCTTGGCCGAACGCATCGCTGCGGAACTGGGCGTTCAACTCGATATCCGTACCGTTGCTGGCCCCGGCCATGGTACCGTGTTGGCGAAGGAGGCTGTTGCCAGTGGGTGCGCACGAGTCATCAGTGTGGGCGGCGACGGCACCAACAACGCCATCGCGGTCGGTCTTATCGGCACCGATGTGGCACTCGGTATCGTGGCCATGGGCAGCGGCAATGGCTATGCGCGTTCCATCGGACTTCCGCTGAAACCGGAGGCAGCACTGCGACATGCGTACACCGCTCCGCCCAAACGCATGGATGTCTGCTATCTGAATGATCATCCCTTCCTGGGTACGGCCGGTATCGGCTTCGATGCACGCGTGGCCGACAAGTTCGACAAGAGCAGAACGCGCGGTATGTTCACCTATGCGCGCATCACCGTGCAGGACATTTTCGGCACGCCGCCCATGCCCATCGAACTGGAGGTGGATGGAAAGACCATCAAGGAAAATGTGCTGATGCTCGTGTTCTGCAACACCCGCGAGTTCGGCAATGGCGCGGACATAAGCCCTTCCTCCAAACCGGACGATGGCATCGCGGAATTGCGCCTTGTCCGTAAGCCGCCGTTCTTCCAACTGGTGAAGGCCTTCTACGACGTGTACACCCACCGCGCGGACAGCAATCCCAACGTGCTGAACATCCCGGCAACGGTAGCGCAGGTGTGGCAGGCAGGTACATTGGCGCACCTGGATGGGGAGCCGATGGATATCGGACACGAGGTGCGGTTCCGGCTGGGGCCGGGCAACCTGTGGGTGGTAGGGTAGTGTGCTCGGACGACACCGCGATCATCCAGGTGGGCGTGGTGATCCGTTATGGAGCATCCAGTTGCACGCCATGCTCCACCACCCATTCCTCCAAGGCCTCCCACAGCCGTGCGTCCTGGTGGGCGTACCACTGGGGTAGCAGCCCAGCATCGTGCATCAAAACCTGGAAGCTTTGGAAGGCACCGGCCCTTCTGAAGATGGCCTCGGCGCGATCCAGCAGTTGCGGGGCGTGCTCCTCAGTGAAGGCAAGGGCATCGTTGCGGCCAAGACCGAGTTCTTTCTTGGAAGGCACGGGCAGGTAGCGCTCCTCGTCGTCGATGTCGTCGGGCAGGGGCTCCTCCATGCCATCACCCGCCCAGAGGATGGCGCCGGTGTGGCGATCCACGTAGGCCGCTGAACCATAGTCCTGGCCGCCGGTCACGTGCTCCACGGCGAGGTGGAGGTCATCGCGGGAGATGGAGGGCATGGGGTTGAGGATATGGCGTGGTAAAGTTGGGTGGTCCGGATCACAGATCCGAACCAGCCTTCAGGGAACATTAGCGGGAGCGGGGGATGTTATGCTCTGCCAGATCACCAGCCAGGCCAAACGCGATGGGTTGGAGATCGCGCTTCAAGCCGAGGACTTCACTACCGGCCGACTGCCCATCGCAAGCCACATCCGGCCAAACAAGATCTTCAATGCTGATCGCGGCATCATCCGATCCGTGGCAGGGAAGGTGAGCGAAAGGAAATACCGTGAAGTGGCCGAGCGGATCGCGGAACTTATGGGTTGATGGACCACCTGAGTAGGGTCACTGTCTCAGAACCTGGCCCGCCTTATCATGATCCGAACCAGCGAAAATTGGTGTACCTGATACTCTTGCCCGCCGTAACGGATTGACCTGAAGCGTAACTACATGAAACAGGAGTAAAGGATCAATACGATGAAGATGCCCGTGACTATTGCGTACATCACTCCGGACCATTTCGCAATTCTCATCGTGTTATCCGACCTCGCGACCTTGGACAAGAACCATCGATTCAGCATCCAGAGCAGATAGCCGAGGATGGCAGCCTCTACCACTATAATGGTCCCCTGTGCGCTGCATTGGGCCGTGAAGTCATCACGTATCTGACCATCCTTCCAGCGGAGGCTGTCGGGTATCAATTTGGAGTTCAGGTAAGTGTTGGCATACATGAAAAACCAAGCCGTTAATATCAAGTAAACCACATTGTAGATCGCATAGAACGCGTATGCCATGAGACCGCTTCTATTGCCCAAGAGCATCACCTTGCTCTCGCTGATCTATGATCTGTAGTCACTGCTGTCCGGTTAAGCCTTGGTCAAACATAGGATGAGCCCAACATGGACGCGGCATATCGAGCGAAAATGCGTGGGGCGGATTTGAATTGCTGTCCGTCGATGAGGTGGGTTTCCTTGAGGACAACTCAAGGAACTC
>JBGTES010000097.1:0-20307 GCA_041747675.1 Flavobacteriales bacterium | reverse complement strand
GGTGGAGCCCACCGACACGATCGCCTTGGAGATCAGGTCCGTGGTGGCGGTTCCGTCGTTGCCGATGTTACAATTGGTGATGGTATTCCCATCGTTGCCTGTGGTGGTAGCACCCGCGAAGAGAACGTTGCCACTGAGCGTAGCCACCGCCCCAGTGGCACGGCCCAGGATGGCGAGATCCACCAAAGTATTGTCCGTGGCATCGTTGATGAACCGGACAGTACTGGTCCCTGCTGTGGATGCCGTGCTCTGGTTGGAAATGGTCAGTGAGTAGCCATCACCCGTACGGCCATCGATCGTCACGTTGTCCGCACCGTTCAAGTCGATCAGAGGGCCGCCACCGATGGTGCCCGTGATCGCGCGTGCACCGGTATCGCCTGCGGGCTGCACCAGCACAGAAGTGTAAGTGGCCGCACCACTGCCACTCGCGTTCAGTACCGCCGTATTGTTGTCCGTCGACGGGCTCGTGGTGATGTTGACCGTTACAGCCCCTTGGTGGGTGCCATCGTTCACCGCAGCGAATGCGAGTCTCAGGTTCGCATAGCCCGTGGGGCCGGTGGTTCCCGCCGTAGCGCTCACATCCACCTGGGCGGATGCCTGGGTGAAGATGCCCATGGCCAGGGCGAGTATACCAGTGGTCCATGTGCGGTAACCTTGCCTGTTCAACACGATGTGGTCCGGCATGGCAGTGGGCGTTGGGTGGAAGCTCGTGGTTCGCATGGCGATCGTGGACCCGGGTTCTTGGCCGTAGTGTCCGCCCGGAGCCGGGTGCAAGATGATCTCGCCAAATGCTGAAAAAAATACCCACCACTGGGTATTTTTAGGGCCCTATTTGGTGTCAAAGTCTTCATGCACCTCCGCAGGCTCTACGCACATACCACGCGCAAAACGAAAAACGCCCAGTAGATAAACCGTGCGCGTACCACCACGTAACCTTCTCGCTCATCACCCAAGTGTTTCCCGTGGTGTGTTAATGGTGGCCGCAGGCCAAAAGACTTTTCGGCTCCGCCGCCTTTCCCATAAAGGCGGATGCTCCAATTCACCAAGTGATCTGTACAACAGGTAAAGTGGCCGCAGGCCAAAAGCCTTCCGGCTCCGCCGCCTTCCCTGTTGTGGCAATTCCCTGATGTGGCGCAACTGTCACCCGATACATATCAGGACGTCAACCGTCATGAGTCAGTCCCCCCTCACTCTCCCCCTCGGTAGGCGGCGCACACTTGGGGCATGGGCAGGGGATCCAGCCGAGGCGGATGGCTTCGCGCATAAGCGCGGCACGGGTATCGATACCCAGCTTCCTGTAGAGCTTTTCGATGTGGGTCTGCACCGTTTTGTAGGAGATCTTAAGGACATCGGTCAGCTGCTTCACATTGGGCACATCCTTCGCGCACAGCAGGCGTGCCACGCGCTCTTCCTGCGGGGTGATCTTCAGCTTGCGTGCCTTTCTGCGTTTTGGTCTGTTGCGCCCCGGGCCTTTCACAGGGCTCAAGTTGCTTTATACCAATGCCATCAGAAATACCCAGTTCCCGGTAATTTTTGGGTTGTTCGCAGGCGCTCCGTAGATGCCTTGCGCGGTTGTCAGTTGTCGGTTGTCGGTTGTCCGGCTGGGCGCATTGGGCGATAGCTGGCAGAGCACAGTTACTGAAGCGTCGGCAGACGGTCAATGCACAACCGACAACCACGGAACCAAGCCACATCCCGCCCCGGCCTTCACCATCGCAGTAGGGATCCGGCCATGCAACCTCAGGCCCCCGTGCCACTGCGCAGGTCCAGCCCCCAGTTCAACTTGGTGCGCAGGGTGTGCAGGAAGTCCTGACCATCGAGTTGCACCAGCTTCAGGGTGAAGGGTGCCCGGCGTATGGTGACGGTGCTGTTGCCGTCGATGGTGGCGCTGCGGGCGTCGAGGTTCAGCAGGCAGCGGTCCTGCCGGGCCTCCAGACGCAGGCGGATGGTGTAGTGGTCGGGCACCACGAAGGGGCGCACGTTGAGGTTGTGCGGCGAGATGGGGTTGATCACCAGGGCCTCCCCGGTGGGGTAGAGGATGGGCCCGCCACAGCTGAGCGAGTATGCCGTGCTGCCGGTGGGCGTGGCGATGATGAGGCCGTCCGCCCAATAGGTGTTAAGGTAGTCCTCACCCAGATGCACATGCACGGCGATCATGCTGGCGCTGTCGCGTTTGTGGATGCTCACCTCGTTCAGGGCGAAGTCGCGGTCGCCCAGCAGTTCGGCCTGGTCGGTCACTTCCAGCAGGGCGCGGTCCTGTAGGGCATAGCGTCCCTGCCGCAGGGCTTGCAGCGCGCTGTCCACCTCTTCGATGCGCACGCTGGAGAGGAAACCCAGCCGCCCCAGGTTGATGCCCAGCACGGGGATGCCACTACGTCCCGCCAGCGCCACCGTGTCCAGCAGGGTGCCATCACCACCCAGCCCGATGAACAGGTCGATATCCTGCGCGGCGATGTCGCCCTCGGGCAGCACCGTATGGTCGTTGTCCGTGCCGGCGTCCTGCAGCCAGGTGGCGAGTGCAGGGGTGAGCAGCGGCCGCATGCCGTGGCGCACCATGCGTTTCAGGATGTCCAACACCAGCGGGGCACTTCCCGCGTCCATGATCCGTCCGTTCACCGCCGTGCGCATGGCATCAAAAGGGTTGACTGAAATGTAGGAAGAATCCATGTTCGCCCAGGGCATTGAAGGTGTACTCCCCACGTATCACCTGGTCGTAGCTGCTTACCAGATCCAGACCCAGTCCGTAACCGCTCATCCAGTTATTGGCCAGGAAATTCGTTTCGGCATAGCGGCTGTCCCACACCTGGCCGGCATCGATGAAGGCATTGGCGTACAGCGCGAAATGGAGGGTGCGAAAGGCTTCCATGGGCATGGCTTCCACCCGGTAGTCGCGCGGGGCCACCAGCTGGAACACGAAGTTGCCGCGCCCCATGGCGAAGTGCTCCCCGTCGATGACATAGTACTCGTAGCCGCGCACGTAATGGCGGTAGCCCAGGCCTTCCTGCACGTAGTAGGGCGGCCTGCCCCAGGTGGTCTTGCCGCGCAGCGACAGTGCCAGTGTGATGCGTTCACCGGTGCGCCACCAGCGATTCACCCCGAGATAGGCGGTGGTGATGTCCGGGGCGTTATGATCCAGCAGGCCCAGACCATGGCGGTCCACGCGCAGCTCCAGGTAGTGGCCGGCGCGTGGGAAGATCCGCAGGTCGCGACGGTCCCAGATCAGGCTGTAGCCCAGGGTGAGGAATTCCGTGCTGCGTGCATCCTCCTGGAAGTAATCCACCGCCACGGAGGCCACCGTGTCGGTCACCTCGGCCTGTGTCCAGCCCAGGCGCCAGTGGTGGCGTACGTCATGGGCGCGTCGCAGGGTCAACTCGGCGTCCGCCTTGCGTTCGATGCGGTTGGGCCCATCGGGGTTGGCCAGCAGGATGCGCACATTGTCCACTGTGCCGGCGGTGACCTCGGCCTGCTGGTAGTGGCTGCCACCCACGCTCAAGCCCCAGCGTTGTTTCCGGTCTACGTATGGCACTTTGTAACGCAGTGCGAATTGCCGGGTGTAACCGAACTGTGCCTTCACATACACCGTTTCGTTCTGTCCGCGGAAGTTGTAGCGGTACAGATAGAGTCCGTAATTCACCCGGCTCAGGTCCTTGGTGAGCCACCACGTGTTGAAGTTGGGGTCCGCCAGTTCGAAGATCACCGCGGGCCACAGATACCACCGCTCATTCACCACCACTTCCACGATCACCGACCGCGCATCGAGATAGAGTGGAAGGAGTGTCACGGTATTGAAAAGGCCGGTGTTCATCAGGTTCTGCCGGCCGCGTTCGATCTTCTCGTAGAAGTGCAGGCCGGTCATGGTGTCCCCGGTGGTGAACAGCAGCTCGCGCAGGATGATGCGTTCGCGGGTGACCTTGTTCCCGATGATGGTGATGTCCACGATGCGGACGATGCCGGTATCGGTTGGAAGGGGATCGATCGCCGGCGAAGGTGCGGCCATCAGCGGCGCGAAAGGCAGCAGTGCAAGGAGGAGGACCGGCAGCTTGCGAGGCGGTGGCATGTCCCGCGCAGGGGTCACAGGTTGATGAAGCGCATGAGACCTTCGTAGCGGTCGCGCAGATCCTCGTGCAGTTTCGATCCCTGGTAGGTGTTCTTCACATGAATGTCGTAGCGTTCAAAGCCACGGAGCACGTCACTGATGTCCTCACGGTTGATCTTCAGCGTCACCTCCGATCGCGAGCTGTCGGGCAGGCTGCGGCTGAAGGCGCTCAGGATCTTCGCATCATTCTCCTCCACGATGCGCGCCAGCTGGTGCAGGCTGTAATCCACATGGTTCATCTCCAGCACCACCACGCTGCCCGGTTCGTGGATGTTCGTCACCTCGGCCAGGCGGCGCAAGGCCTCGTGTTCGTTGATGGAGCCCACATAGCGCCCCAGCTCATCCAGCACCGGCACCACCGTGAGGCCGCGTTCGCTGAAGAGCTTCATCACCTCATAGATGTGTTGCCCGCCTTTGATGAAGGGGACCTCCACCTGCTCCATCACACCACTCACCGCCGCGTGCGGATCATTGTGATCCACCAGCACCGTATCACTCACCAGCCCCACCAACATTCGGTCCTTCACCACAG
Organism: Flavobacteriales bacterium; assembly: GCA_041747675.1. Taxonomy (GTDB): domain Bacteria; phylum Bacteroidota; class Bacteroidia; order Flavobacteriales_F; family PHOS-HE28; genus PHOS-HE28. The sequence continues at coordinate 15,679 of JBGTES010000097.1, read as the reverse complement.
GCAGGTGGGACACCTTGAACTCCTCCATCCAGTCCAGGGCACGGCCGATGTCGTCCTGCGGGCGCAGAGGCGGGATGTCCGGTGTGATGAGGTCGATGGCGTGTGTCATGTCCGTGTTGCGCTCCAGGGGCTGCCTACTTTTGGCCTCCGCCGTGCGGCGGACCAAGGTAGATACAGGCGGGGTGACGCGACTGAGCGTGAATATCAACAAGCTGGCCACATTGCGCAACGCGCGCGGTGGGAACAACCCGGATGTGGTGCGGACAGCATTGGACATCGAACGCTACGGCGCACAAGGCATCACGGTGCATCCGCGTCCGGATGAACGCCATATCCGCCGGTCGGATGTGCTGGCCCTGGCGCCATTGCTCACCACGGAGTTCAACATCGAAGGCTATCCCACGGAGGACTTCATCGCCTTGGTGCTTGCCGTGAGGCCTGCACAAGTCACCCTGGTGCCGGACCCGCCTGGTGTGCTCACCAGCAATGCGGGCTGGGATGCCAAGGCGCACAAGGATGAGCTGCGGCCTGTCGTGGTACGCTTCAAATCGGAGGGCATCCGCACCTCGCTCTTCATGGGCACGGACCTGGAGCAGATCGGCCATGCCGCCGACACGGGAACGGACCGCATCGAACTATACACCGAGCCCTATACAGTGGCCTACCACGCGGATCCCGCCGCGGCGGTGGCCCCCTTCACCGCTGCCGCCGAACGCGCCAAAGAATTTGGACTGGGCCTCAATGCCGGGCACGACCTTGATCGCGAGAACCTCCGCTACTTCCAGGAGCACATGCCCGGCCTGTTGGAAGTGTCCATCGGCCATGCGCTCATTTGCGATGCGCTCACCTTCGGCCTGGAGAATGCCGTGGCCCTTTATCTGCGCGAGTTGCGATGACCGCGGATCTCTTTCACCGCCGCATGGGGCCGGAGGGTGCGCCCGCCGTGGTGATCTTGCATGGACTCCTGGGCAGCAGCGACAACTGGGCGAGCATCGCGCGCGAACTCTCTGAGCCGGATTCCGATGCCACAGCACTTCACGTAGTGGTGGCCGACCTGCGCGACCATGGCCGATCGCCCCATACCACGGAGATCACCTATTCCCTGATGGCCGCCGATGTGCATGCAGTGGTGCGGAAGCTGGGGCTGAAGGACATCGTGCTGGTGGGCCACAGCATGGGCGGCAAGGCGGCCATGGTCTTCGCGCAGCACTGGCCGGAACTGCTGAAGCACCTTATCGTTGTGGACATCAGCCCCAGGGAACATGAGGACAAGCACGACCACATCATCGAAGCCCTGCGCACCGCCGACCTTGCACCGGGGCGTTCCCGACGCGATGTGGAGGAACATGTGGCACGAAGCGTGAAGGAGCCGGGCGTGGTTCAATTCCTGATGAAGAACCTTTATTGGAAGGAGGAGGACCGGCTTGCCTGGCGCCCGAACGTAGCACTGCTCGGCGACCGGCTCGTGGACATCCTAGCGGCGATCGGTCCGGAGAAAGTGCAGGTGCCCACCCTGTTCATCCGTGGTGGCCAGAGCGACTACATCTTGCGCGAGGACATCCCCGCCATTCAGGAGCAGTTCACCAATAGCCGTGTGGAGACCATTCCATTTGCGGGTCACTGGGTGCATGCGCAAGCGCCTGAAGAGGTCACGGCTTTCATCCGAGAAGCCGCAATGGCATGAGATACATCGGGGCACATATCGCTGTGGCCTGTTTTTTCTCCTCGGTGGCCATTGCACAACAGGACACCATTTGGGTGGAATACTACGGGGGCTATGAACTCAACGATGGGGTGTATGCCGACTTCGAGGCATTCCGCTTCGATCGCCCTACCGTGCCGCTGGCTCTGTTGCGCGATGGCCAGGGCCTTGCGGTGAATGACATCCGTCGTTCGGTGAGCAAGCTGTACTGGCAGCCCGAGGGCGGTGGCGAACGGCAGATGATCCACAAGGACCGTTTGTGGGGTTTCTGCCAGAACAACGCGGTGTACATCGCGGCAGGCAATGGATTCTACCGCATCGGGCTCATGGGCATGCTCAGCCACATGACCTACGAGGTGAGTTACCGCGACTGGGATCCCTACATGTATCCCTACGGCGGGGTCACACGCACGGTGCTTGTGCAGCAGATCATCGATATGCGCAGCGGGCAGTTCCTTCCCTTCAATGCCTCCGGTATCGATGCCGCGTTACGGCATGATCCCGTACTGCAGGAGGAATTCCGTGCGCTGCCCAAAAAGCAGCGCAACAGCACCGAGGCGCTCTTCCGCTTCCTGCGGCTATACAACCAACGGAATCCACTTTTCTTCCCGAAGTAGATCTATTCCGCCCGTACGAACACACGTTGCACCTGCGCTCCACCGGCTTCCAGCCAGAGGATGTAGGTGCCATTCGCCAGCCCACCCACGTCCAGCACGGCGGGTAGCATGGCGCTGCGTTCCTGTACCACCGTGCGCCCCATCATGTCCATGACGCGTAGTTGTGCGTCGTGGCGTGTCCTTCCCTCCAGGTCGATGAACAACTGGTCGCGCGTGGGGTTGGGCCACAGGAGCAGGCCGTTCGCGGTGGCGGGATCGGCGATTCCCACGGCGGTGATCCAGCGCGCATGCCATTCCTGGTAGAAATGGTCGGCCAGTTCCGCGCTGTGGATGATCAACGTGTTCTCATCGTTGTGGTTCTCCGCATTGAAGCTCCAATTGTGCGAGCCGGTGATCACCTGGGGATCGCTCCCTGGCGCATGGCGGTCCACGATGGCGTACTTGTGGTGCAGGAAGTTGGGGGCGCCATCCGGCTTCACATCCACACCGCCCTCCAGCAGCGCATCGTAAAGCCAGGTCACCATGTCATCTTCCTCGATGATGCCGCGCACGTTCACCCCGGGCTGGGCCTGGCGCTCGATCAGTGCATCGGCCAGGGTGCCATTGGTGAAGGCGAACAGTGCGAATTCAATGTGCTGGTCGGAGCTGTGTAGCGCACCGGCGATACGTTCCGTGGTACCGTCGGTGGGCGAGAACCAGCTTTGCACCAGGGTGCCACCGACGTTGAACAGGTGCGGCGTGTTGTCGCTCTTGTCCGCACCGAACTTGCTGTTGGCCGCATTGGGCAAGGCGCCGGCCGATCCCCACATCTCCTCGAACTCGCGCCGGTAGCAACGTGCCAGGGCCATGTCGCGTATGATCAACAGATCGTTGGCGTCAGCATTGAAACTCTGGGATGTGAAATTGGCCGATCCGGTGAGCACATGCGCCGCAGGGCCCTCGTCGGCATCGATCACGATGAACTTGTTGTGCATGCCACTGCCCGAGCTGTTCTCGCGGTAGAGCACGGCGATGGCCGGGTGCAGGTTCGAGAGCGCACTGTTGCTGGTGGCACCCTCGGTGATCCAGCGCACCTGTAAACCCCGGTCGCGCGCTGCGTTGGCGGCATTCACGATGGCGGTGCTGGACGTATTGTACACGGCGATGTCCAGCGTGGATAGCGCGCGGTCCATGTACGCGATGATCGTATCGGGCATCGCACTGCCGATGTGTACCGCTGCCGATCCCTGCGCCACGCTATGGTCCACGGGCTGATTGAAGTAGACCTTGATCTCGCCCGCGAAGGCCGATGCGGTGGAGTAGATGCCGGGCGTTGCGAAGGCCGTGTCGCTGCCCAGCACCGAAAAGGCTTGCGCATAATAGAAGGTGGCGGGCTGCAGGCCCCCCAGTTGCACACTGTGTGCGGTAGTGGTGCCCGGGGCGGAGGCCACCGAACCATACGCCGGTGAAAGACCGAAGCGCACGCGCGAACTGCCGTCCGTGTTCGTGTTCCATTCCAACTTGAAGCCCGTGGAAGTGATCTCCTTCTGCTGCACCTCGCTCAGCACCGTGATCGAACCCGAGGTCTGGATGTCGTTCACATCACGCAGCAACAATTGGTAGCCACCCACCGGAGGGTTGCCCGTGGCATACTGGGAACAGATCCCCACAAGATCCACCACGCCCGCAGGCACCGGAGTGCCCACCATCGGATGACCGCTGCGCAGGAAGATCACGCCGGACTGCCCGTTGCTGGTGAAGGTGCGCGTGCCATTGCTGAATGTGCCCCCGCCACTGAACACGCAGGCATTGATGCGCAGCAATTCGCTTTCGTTGGCCTCGCCCATGACGTTGGGCACGATCACCTGTGCTGCGGGAAGCGCATTGCCTGTGCTGTGTACCGTGAAGGATGTGATCGGATCGATCTCCAGCAGGCCATTGAAAAGCTTCAGCGGGCCACTGATCGAAAGGTCGGCCCCACGCGATGGGTTGAAACCGCCGATCGACCCTGTGCCGGGGAAGACCGCGATGCCGCCGGTGGCATCCTGCACGTAGCGGATGGAGCCCAATTCACTTCCGTTGAGGACGATGCCGCGCACTGTGACGGAGGTGCCCAATGGCAGGTCGCGTGCTTCGGCGATGGGGGTCTGGCCCCGTGCGACACTGGACAGGGCGAATAGAAGCAGAAGGACGATCGGGAACCGCATGATGTACCGGGGCGGCACAAAGAAAGGTCACATGGATCGGGGATGCCGGTACGCTGGCACGCCATTGGAGGAAGCGCGCGACGAATTCATGTCCAGTTCATCCCTGCTTCACACCCTTCCGGGGATCCGCGGCAACACATGGTCTAATTTGGCCGCCCGCTTCAACATGCGCCTCATGCGACATCCCCTCCGTCCGGCCACACTGTTCTTCTGGCTGCTGCCATCCGTGTTGCTGGCGCAGGCCCCCAAGCAGGAATTCGTTCCCCTGCTCGTGGGCTTCTACAACGTGGAGAATCTCTTCGACACATTGGACACGCCGGAACATGATGACGCGGAGTACACCCCCGGAGCAGCCAAGCAATGGAACAGCCAGCGCTACCACCGCAAGCTGGACCGGCTCGCACAGGTCATCGGCGAGATGGGCCGCGATGTGGATCCGCGCGGGGTGGCCATCCTGGGCCTCTGCGAAGTGGAGAACAAGCAGGTGGTGCAGGACCTTGCCGCTACGGCCCCAATACGTGATCGTGGTTACCAGGTGGTGCACGTGGCAGGTCCCGACCGCCGTGGCGTGGATGTGGCGCTGATGTACAACCCGAAACTCTTCAAGCCCTACTTCCACAAGAGCTACCGGCTGCACAAGCCCGATGACCCCGAGTTCCGCACCCGCGACCAACTGCTGGTGAGCGGCGTGTTTGACGGGGATACCACGCATGTGATCGTGGCACACTGGCCCTCGCGGCGCGGCGGTGAGAAGCGTTCCGCACCCAACCGCAAGCTGGCCGCCGAACTGGGACGGCACATCATCGATTCACTTCTCTCCACCGACCCGGACGCGCGGATCATGTACATGGGCGACCTCAATGACGACCCGGTGAACCCGAGTGTGCTGCGCTACCTCCGCAGCACGGGCGATAAGACCAAGGCGGTGGACGGCATGTTCTTCAACCCCATGTGGGCCTCCTACCAGAAAGGCATCGGATCGCTCGCCTGGCGCGATGCGTGGAACATGTTCGACCAGATCATCATCTCCCCGGCCCTGGTCGATGGCGCAAGCGGCCGCTACCGTTACTATGGGGTGCGCATCTTCAACGAGCCCTACCTGCGGCAGAAGGAGGGCAACTTCGCTGGGTATCCCTGGCGATCCTATGTGGGCGACAGCTACATCGATGGCTACAGCGACCATTTTCCGGTGTTCCTGATCTTGGTGAGGGAGACGGGGAAGTGATCACCGTGGTCCTGAAAGCGCGAAGGCCCGCTGCGCATCCGCAGCGGGCCTTCGTGTCTATTGGTGAGCAGAACTCAGCGTTGCACCGCTACGCGGCTGCTCCACACGCTGTCGCCCTGGCGTAACGTAAGCAGGTAGAGGCCGTTGGCCGATCCACCCAGGTCGATGCCGGTACGCTCCTGCAGGATCACTCCGCCGGCCACCGTGCGTCCCGTGGCATCGGAAAGGGTCCATTCCACACGGCCCGCGATCCCGGGCACCTCCAGCCACAGCAGATCGCTGGCAGGGTTGGGGTAGACCGATGCGTGCGTCATGGCCAGCGCATCAATGCCGGTCACCACGCTCACGTCGTTCGCGGAGCGCGGGAGGATCTTGTATTCGTTGAACGCATATTGCACAGGCCCCGTCACATTGTAAACCACTCCCAGTGCGGCGCTGTATGCATAGATCACATCGTCCACAAGGCATTCACCACTGCCATCGTTCACCAGGAACTGGCCGAAACCCGCATCGGGGTTGGTACATGTGGCGCCGACCACACGTACCAGTACCGCCTCATACGCCTCGGTATTCACAGCAGCAGTGGTCACATCGGTCACTTCAAGCGCGTTGCCGCTGCTTGCCACATTGAAATTGTTCACCTGGGTCAGTTGTGTCATGCCAAAGAACTCTTCCACATTGGCAGTGAATGAGACCGCATCCCCAATGGCAGGGGTGTTCTGGGTGCTGAACACGAAGATCCCGCTCCACGGCCCACCACCGTTCTGGATGAAGAAGCCGTTGCCGAGGGTGGCGGTGACCACCCCGCTTGTGGCCACAATTTGGCCCACATAAGGTGAATCGCCATTAGGGTCCGTGGTGTCCTGGATCTGCTGGATGGTCACCGTTGGGGGAGGCTCGACCGACTGTGCGGTGATCGTCACATCATCCACCACCAGATGTTCTGGGGGCATGGTGTTTTGCAGGCTCAGAATGAACTGTGCATCGGTGGCATCCATGGCGGCCGAGACGATCAGGCTAACCTCCGTCCAAGTGTTCCCTGTAACATTCACATAAGGGGTATAGGGCGCATATCCCGATCCAGTAGGGCGACCGTCATACAGTCCAAGCCGGATCTGCCCCTCACCACGCACCCAGAAATTCACCACATAGCCCTGGCCATTCTCAACGGTCTGGTCCTGGGTGGTAAAGCGCTGGTGGCCGGTGGATTCCTTGATCAGACGTACGGCGTAGGTTCCTCCATGCACATCGGCACTCACTTGTTCCACACCACTTTGGGGCAGGTTGGTCCGTATACCGAACCAATCATCGGGCAGGTTGCCGGTCCAATCTTCGAATCCACTCTGGAAGATGACCTGTCCGCTCATCGGAAGCGCGAGCAGCGCCGTGCAGGCCAGTAGGGTAATGTGTTTCATGGTATCGGGTTTTGATCGCCGGTTGCGGCGTGGTTCGTTCACTGTTGAATGCTGATGTCGTCCAGGTCCAGCGTGGTGGTGACCCCGCCCGGATGCTGCCCATTGTAGATGAAGCCCACATGGAGGTTGCCTGTGGCGCCCTGGGGCAGGAAGGAGGTCAGGTCCACCAGACCGCTGTTCACGAAGGTATAGTTCGCTGTACCCTGGGTGGGTGCCGCATAGCCGGTCACGGTGTACCAGGTGGCCGCAGCGATGTCGCAGCCATCGAAGTCATTGCTCACTTTCACCGTCAGCGGGTTGGGCCAGGAGGCCTCATTCCAGAACGCTGTGGCCGAACGGAAGCTCAGTCCCACCTGCCCGCCGCTCAGGGTTACCGGCGGCGTGATCAGCCACATCTCATTCGTCTGGTTGCTGCCGAAGGATGTGGCGCGCACGTACTTGTCGCTCTGGAAGATCCTGCCGCGCCACACCCGGGTGCCCGCCGTGGGCAGGTTCACCCAATCGGGGTTGGCATAGTCCGCATTGTCGGTGGCCACATCGGCGAAGTTCTGCGTTAGGTTGTTCACCGGCTGCACATCGTAGTCGCAGGGTTCAGGACCGCCGCCATCGCAGCGGGGGCCGTTGAGCTGCACCTCGCTGATGTCACGGATGAAGAGCTGCATGTCCGTGTTGAACTGGCCCACCACCGCCACGAAGGAACCGCGACCCGTGGGCAGCGTGTTCGCGGCGAAATTGGCGAAGCCACTGGTGCGCACGAGGATGCTGTTGCCATCGCAGTCGGTGAGATCCCGGTTCTGCGTCTGTTGCGTCACTGCGTTGGCGTAGGTCATCCCCAGTTGGTTCTCGGCGAACTCCACGTCCTCCAGGCGGATCAACATGCCCTGCATATCAGGCGTGATCTCTGGGATGGTGACCAGCGTGGGGGCCTTGTACACCTGCGTAGCCTGCTTCACCACGTTATTGTCCACGTCCACCGAATCGAGCTGTAGCATGCCGCTGAAGGAACTCAGCACCGTGCCCGGCAGGTAGATGCGGATGGAATCACCCTGATAGAGGCCACCGGGATTCTGCAGGCGCAATTGGATGGCACCGGTGTGGTCCTGCACATAGATGTTGCGGTAGAGGTTGCCGTTCTGCTCATCGGCGGTCACCACGGCATATACCGAGCTGTCGCCGCCGAAGCGCACCGGGATGCCCAGGAAGAGGTCGCGCAATTCGGCCACGGTGAGGATCTGTCCCACAGGCAGCTGTGGGATGGGTGGTGCGTCGAATTCCTTCTTGCAGCCCGTTGCCAGAACGGCCAGTGAGAGCAATGGGATCAGGACACGGCGGGTCTTGGGGAGAAGCATGTGCATGGTTCAGAAGCTGAAGGTCACCATCGCGAAGTAGTTGCGGCCGAAGAGGTAGCTGAATCGCGGTGGGAAACGGTCGATGTCGGTGCGGTCATAGCGGAGCTGTTCAAAGCCCCCGATGCGGAATTCCTGGTTGTCCAGCAGGTTGCTGATGGTGGCATTCACGGCGATGCGGTATTTGCGCTGTATCATCCAGCTCTTACCCAGGAACACATCCACCGTATAGTTGGCGTCCAGCCTGGTCTGCTCCAGCAGCGCTTCCACCTGTGGGTCGCTCTCAAAGTAGTTGCCGATCGCTGCGGTGGTGCGCCGGTCGGGGTTGGGGTCCAGGTAGAGTTCGTCGAAGAAGTTCGCATTGAAGCCCGCGAACCAGAATTTGGGCGAGTTATATCGGAGCCCTGCGCTGGCAGCGGTCTGCGGCATGCCGCCCACGCGGTAGTTCTGCCAGTACACGGTGCGGCCCTCGGCGAAGATCTCCGGGCTGTTGTCGCGTGTGATGGTCGCCTCAGGGCGCGAATCATAGAGGTATTGGCCGCCGGCATACACCAAGGTGAGCACCCATGTGCTGGTGAGGTTGGCCTCCACACCAAGTTCGACACCGGTATGTACCTGGTCCACACCCGTCATGGAGTAGTTCACCAGCGTGCGGAAAACATCGTGGTAGAAGCTGCGGGACCAGATCTGGTCCATGATGCGGGTGTAGTACACGGTGGCCCTGCCCTTGAGACGTGGGAAGCGCAGGATATAATTGAGGTCTCCGGTATAGATGCGTTCGTTGGTGAGGCCGTCCACCACGGCGCCGCGGGTGCGGGGTGAGATGAAGGCGGTGCGCGGCACGGGAGGGCGCGTGATGTAGGCGGCATTCGCGCTGATGAAGTGGCGGCCGCTGATCTTGTAGATGGCACCTGTCTTCAAGCCGTAGGTGAAAAAGGTCTGCCGCTCCGATAAGCCAAAGCTCTCTTCCGGGAAGCGGCCATTCCGCATCCGGCTGTCGCGCCAGAAGGAGGTGAGCCCCACCTCGGCACCCGCGTAGAATTCCGTACGGCCCCAGGTGCGTTCGTACTGCGAGAAAGCATTGTAGAAGCGCGTGTGGATGTCATAATCGTATCCGAACAGGTCGCCCTGCCGCACCACCTTGTTGGGGTTGTCCAGGTCGTTCTGCGAGATGAGCGTATCGTTGAAGTCGCGTGTGGCGAACTGGTCCACATCCAGCCAGTAGTCGCCACTCAGCAGGTCGTCGATCGTTTTGAAGTAGTGCGTGCGCTGGCGGTGCAGGCTGCCTCCATAGGTCACCGTGGTGTTGTCGTCCACCGCACGGGTATAGACCGAGTTGATGCCGATGCGCGAGGGGTCCGCCCGTTGTTCTTCCACGATGTACTTGCTGCGTGCGCCGGTGATGTCGTTGCCTGCGATGCCGTTGGCATCCTGCACGGTGAAGAGGTTCTTCGCATTGGCGAAGTGCAACTGGTCCCAGTCGATCTGCCGGGTGTCCACATCATTGCCCCATGCCTCGGCGAGGTCCTCCGCACGGTTGGGGTCGGTGATGGCGTAGAAGCTGGGCAGGTAGCGGTAGTAATCGGGCCGCGGGTCCCGCGCATCGAACCACTGGAGGCTCGTACGGCCATCACGTCCGAAGGTGTAGAACAGGGTGGTGTTCCAGGTCGTCTTATCGTCGGGCTTGTAATGGTGTGTGGCCATCAGCATGGGCCTGTGGTTGAAGCTCATGCGCGCGTTGCGGACCTCACCATTCTGCAGGCCCCAGTTGGGGTTGTAGTAGTTCGTTCCCGCCAGGTCGTACGCCTCCTGCACGGCAAGGCCCTGCCTTCCCTGCACGATGGGAGCCCCGAAGCCGGAGAACACCACGCTGTGCTTCTCGTTGATCTTCTTCTCCGCGCTGAGGAGGTACGCGTAGGCATCGAAGGAAGTGCCCGGGACGTAGCCTTCCTCTGCCCATCGGCGGGATCCGGCCATGGTGAATGCCCAGCCATCGGCCCGCATGCCGGTGGATGCGGTGAACATCAGACGGTTACGATAGGCGCGATTCGTGGAGGCGTAGCTGGTGCGCACACCCTTGCGCAACTCGCTGGCCCGCACCTGGATGTTGGTGTAGCCGCCCAATCCACCAAAATTCATCCGGGACGGAGCGATCCCGGTGCGCACCTGCATCCAGCGGGTCACATCGTTCAGGCCCCCCCATTGCGACCAGCTGGCCCAGCCCGATTCCATATCGTTTACGAGGATACCGTTGATGCTCACCAGCATGTTGCGCGAATCGTAGCCGCGGATGCGGAAACGTGCGGAGCCGAAATTGAAGCCTGCCGTGGCGGTGAAGACGTCGCGGGATCCTTGAAGCACGCCCGAAATGTCCTGGGAGCCCAATTCAGCGTCCAGGTCATCAGCGGTGATGGTGAACACCGGCAATTGCGGCTCGGTCCCCAAGGCGGTGGTATCCGGCGGAGTGGTCACCAATGAGGTGTCGTGCTGGGCTTGTACCGAAACCACGGCCAGCAGTGGGCCCATGATCATGGTGGCCGCGCGGCGGCAGAGCGCTGGGAAAAGCAAAGTCATGGGGCAGCGGGGCGCTTCGGAGTGCAGGACGTACCGATCGGACATGTGTCGCGATCGACTTGGCAGGCGTGGGACTACGGGATTCGGGACAGGGCTTGCGGGGGGTGGCAAAAGTAAGTGCGACCCAGGGTCCCGGAATGTTCCCGCCATCTTAATTTCCGGGGTGCCTGAAACGGGTCCACTTGGATCACCGTTGGACGGTACCAGGAAAATTATCCATGCCGGGCCACCCATTCCCTAAGTTTGTGGGTCATATTCCGGTATGGGCGGATCCGCATGACGCTTCACCATAATTTTTGATGTTCACGGCGCCTCATTTCCTGTCGCGCTGGGCTTCGGTCGTGTGCGCCGTGGTGCTCTGTCTATGGGGCGCTGATCGGGTGCGGGCGGACCACTACGGTGGGGGTTCCATCACCTACGAGTGCCTGGGTGGGAATTGGTACCGCATCAGCCTGCATACCTATGTGAATTGCGCCGGCGTCGCGGTGATCCCCCAGAGCATGCAGTTCACCAATAGCTGCGGGGTGAATTTCACCATGAGCAACCTCAATTATGTCTATTCGGAGGAGGTTTCGCCGGTGTGCGACGCACAACTGCCCAATACCACGTGCAATGGAGGTGGACTGCCGGGCTTCATGTACTACCGCTACGAGGTCACCTTGTTCCTGTCCCCGTGCAACAATTGGAACATTTTCTGGAGCCTCTGCTGCAGGAATCCATCGAACAACCTCACGTTCGTTACCGGCATGTATGTGAATGCCACGCTGAACAACACAGGCGGTCTATGCGACAATTCCCCCCAACTCGCGGATCAGGGCATCCCATACGTCTGTGTGAACCAACCGGTGAGCTACAATCTTGGTGCGAGCGACCCCGACGGGCATACCATGGAATTCCTGTTGGTGGATGCCCTGTACGCCGCACCAAACCCAACGGTGGTATGGTACAATCCGGGTTACTCCGGTCCTGAACCGATCCCTGGCATCACCATCGATCCGGTCACCGGTCAACTGAATTTCACGCCCACGTTGATCGGCTTTTACGTGGTGGTGATCCAGGTGAACACATACAACGGTCTGGGTCAGTTGATCGGCTACGTGAAGCGCGACATGATGGTGGCGGTGGTGCCCTGCCCGGGATCCCCACCTGTGCCGCTGGGCCTGTCCAACAATGTCGGCGGGCAGATCATGTCGCCCAACCTGCTGGAGGTATGTGATGGCCAGGACGTGTGTGTGGACTTCACCTTCATCGATCCGGATATCACTGGTGTGGTACAGGTCCTTTCGAATGCGGTGGCCCAACTCCCCGGTGCGACCTACGTGGTGAATGGCACCAACCCTGCCGTGGCCACGATCTGCTGGACCCCGGATGTGGCTTTTCTTCCTTCCAACATCTTCATACAGGGCATTGACGATGACTGCCCTATCGCCAACGACGCTTCATCGTCCTTTCTGATCACCGAGGCGGTGGTGCCCCCCTTGCCACCTGATCCAGGCCTGGATGCCGTGGTGCCCTCCTGTGCAGGCACCGCCCCCATCGATCTATTCGCCCAGCTGGGTGGTACACCCGATCCCGGTGGCACATGGCAGGACCCCGGCGGCCTACCCCACGGGCCTATTTTCGACCCCGATGTGGACGTGGCCGGTGCATACCTATACGCCGTGGGCAACGCCTGCGTCACCAATTCAGCGACCGTCACCATCGTGCTGAATGACCTGCCCGATGCAGGTGCAAGTGGTTCCATTGTGCTTTGTACCGATGCCCTCCCGGTCGACCTCTTCGATCAGCTGGGTGGTACACCTGCCATTGGCGGCACTTGGGACGGCCCCGGTGGACCTCTGATGGGTGCCTTCGATCCTGCGGTGCATGCCGCAGGGACATACACCTACGTCGTGGCCGGGGATGATCCCTGCCCGGATGCCACGGCCCAGGTGGATGTTACCCTGGTCACCGTCCCAGATGCTGGAATGGCATCGTCCCTTACACTTTGCACCAGCGACGCCGCTGTGGACCTCATCACACAGTTGGGTGGAACACCTGATGCGGGTGGCAGTTGGACGGGTCCCTCGGGAGCTTTCGCAGGTGTGTTCGACCCGGCTATCGATGCTTCCGGTGTATACACCTACACAGTGCTGGGTGCCGCCCCCTGTGCGGATGCCAGTGCTGCGGTAACGATCACGGTGAACCCGCTGGTGGATGCAGGCGGTGATGCGACCTTGACCCTGTGTACCAGCGATGCTGCCTTGGACCTCTTCACGCAGTTGGGAGGGACACCTGATGCCGGTGGTAGCTGGATGGGTCCTTCGGGAGCCTTCACGGGTGTGTTCGACCCTTCGGTGGATGCTGCAGGTGTCTATACCTACATGGTGCTGGGCGCAGCCCCCTGTGCCGATGCCAGCGCAGAAGTGACCATCACGGTGAACCCAGTGGTGGATGCAGGCGCTGATGCGACCCTGACCTTATGTGCCAGCGATGCTGTCGTGGATCTATTTACGCAGTTGGGCGGAACACCTGATGCCGGTGGTAGCTGGACGGGTCCCTCGGGAGCTTTCGCAGGTGTGCTGGACCCGGCTAGCGATGCTTCCGGTGTATACACCTACACAGTGCTGGGTGCCGCCCCCTGTGCGGATGCCAGCGCTGAAGTGACCATCACGGTGAACCCGGTGGTGGATGCCGGCAGTGATGCGACACTGACCCTGTGTACCAGCGATGTTGATCTGGATCTCTTCACGCAGTTGGGCGGCACACCTGATGCCGGTGGCAGTTGGACGGGTCCCTCGGGAGCGTTCGCTGGTGTGTTCGACCCGGCAGGCGACGCCGCTGGTGTTTACACCTACACGGTACAGGGTGCTGCACCCTGTGCGGATGCAAGCGCTGCGGTAACGATCACGGTGAACCCGGTGGTGGATGCAGGTAGCGATGCTACCATGTCGTTATGTTCCAGCGATGCGGCAGTGGATCTCTTCACCCAATTGAGCGGAACGCCGGATGCGGGTGGCAGTTGGACGGGTCCCTCGGGAGCCTTCGCGGGCTTGTTCGACCCGGCAAGCGATGCTGCTGGTGTCTATACCTACTCGGTGCCAGGCGCGGCCCCCTGCATGGATGCCAGTGCTGCAATAACGATCACTGTGAACCCGGTGGTGGATGCCGGCAGTGATGCGACCATAACCCTATGTACCAGTGATGCAGCGCTGGACCTCCTCACACAGTTGGGTGGAACACCTGATCCGGGTGGCAGTTGGACCGGTCCCCCGGGAGCGTTCGCGGGCGTGTTCGACCCTGCGGTCGATGCAGCGGGTGTCTATACCTACACGGTGCCTGGTGCTGCACCCTGTGCAAATGCCATCGCTTCGGTGACCATCACGGTGAACGCGGTGGCGGATGCCGGCACTGATGCGACCTTGACCCTGTGTGCCAGCGATGCTGCCTTGGACCTCTTCACGCAGTTGGGCGGATCCCCTGATGCAGGTGGTAGCTGGACAGGTCCCTCGGGAGCTTTCCCGGGTGTGTTCGATCCTTCGGTGGATGCTGCTGGTATCTACACCTACATGGTGCTGGGCGCAGCCCCCTGTGCCGATGCCAGCGCTTCGGTGATGATCATGGTGAACCCGGTGGTGGATGCCGGCAGTGATGCGACACTGACCGCGTGTACAAGTGATGCAGCCGTGGACCTATTCACGCAGTTGGGTGGAGCACCTGATGCGGGTGGAAGCTGGACGGGTCCCTCTGGAGCCTTCACGGGTGTGTTCGACCCTGCAATGGATCCTGGTGGTGCTTACACCTATACGGTGCCGGGAGCCTCACCCTGTGCGGATGCCAGTGCTGCGGTAACGATCACAGTGAACCCGGTGGTGGATGCCGGCAGTGATGCGACCATCACGCTATGTTCCAGCGATGCAGCAGTGGACCTCTTCACACAGTTGGGCGGATCGCCGGATGCGGGTGGCAGTTGGACGGGTCCCTCCGGAGCCTTTGCTGGTGTGTTCGACCCGGCGAGTGAGGTGGCAGGGGCATACACCTACACAGTGCTGGGGGCCGCACCATGTGCGGATGCTAGCGCTACGGTAAGCATCACGATCAACCCAACTGTGGATGCTGGTACGGATGGGGTGGTAGACCTCTGTTCCAGTGATCCACTTTTGGACCTCTTTACCCAGTTGGGTGGGACACCGATCGGTGGAGGTACTTGGTCCGGCCCGATGGGTGCGTTCGGCGGGCAGTTCGATCCGTCAATAGACCCCGCAGGCGTATATACTTACACGGTCACTGCTTTGCCACCCTGCCCTATGGAGCAGGCCAGTGCCACCGTTACGGTCTCCTTCCTTGTCGATGCAGGCACCAACGCGAATGTGGTTCTCTGCGAGAGTTCCGGGGCGGTCGACCTCTTTGCACAGCTAGGTGGGTCGCCGCAGGCGGGTGGCACCTGGACCGGTCCGGCTGGTGCGATGGCTGGCATCTTCGACCCAAGCACCGACGCTGCGGGTGACTATACCTACACGGTCCCAGGCACGGCGCCCTGCGCGGATGCGAGCGCCGTGGTAACGATTGCACTCACCACCGCCTCCGATGCGGGGCTGGACGCGAGCACCACCCTTTGTGGCAACGATGCATCGG
>JBGTES010000096.1:0-77609 GCA_041747675.1 Flavobacteriales bacterium | reverse complement strand
CCGCCCGGTGCTGCCTGTCCGGGGGGCTGCGCCTGTCGCCCGCCGCCACCGGGGCCATCCCTGCGCGGCGCACGCGCTTCGCGCGCTCTGCCCGGGGCTTCACCACCGGGCTTTGTCTTGCGCTTTTTCTTACGCTTGCCGCCCTTCCCCATGCTATCGAAGCGGGTCAGCTCATCCTGGCCCACCACGTTCTCGTAGTCGGGTGTCTTTTCGGCCTCCACCGGCTCGTCCACCATGTTCAGATCCACCTCGGGCAGCTCGCCCAGCTTGTTCTTCGCAAGGATCTCGCGAACCACGTCCACCGGGAAGCCCGCCATCACGAATGGCTCCCCGGGTTTCTTGAAGCCGTACCACATCTTGCCGGTGAAGATGTCGGTCTTGATGTGTGCGCCGGTCCCTTGCACGGTCTTTAGTTTGGCGTTCTGGCTGGGGTAGCTCTTCACCGCCTCGATGTACATGTCCAGCTCGTAATTCAGGCAGCACTTGAGTTTGCCACACTGGCCAGCGAGTTTTTGCGGATTGAGGGCGAGCTGCTGGTAGCGCGCTGCGCTGGTGGTGACACTGCGGAAGTCGGTGAGCCAGGTGCTGCAGCACAGTTCGCGTCCACAACTGCCGATGCCCCCGATGCGTCCGGCTTCCTGCCGCGCACCGATCTGCTTCATTTCCACCCGCACCTTGAAGCGGTCCGCCATGGTGCGCACGATGCCGCGGAAATCGATGCGCTCCTCGGCGGTATAGTATAGGGTCGCCTTGGTGCCATCGGCCTGGAACTCCACGTCGGTCACCTTCATGTCCAGGCGTGCCTCGCGCACCATGGTCCGTGCGGCGAACATCGTCTCATCCTCCTGCTTGCGGGCCGCATGCCAGGTGTCGATGTCCTCCTGGCTGCTCTTGCGCAGTATCTTCTTTAGCTCGTAGGTCTCGGTGGACACCTTCCGGCGCTCCATCTGGGTGCGTACCAGCTCGCCGGTGAGGCTCACCATGCCCACATCGTGGCCGGGCGCGGCATCCACGGTCACCAGATCGCCGGGCATCAGTTGCAGGTCGCCGGTGGCACGATAGAAGCCCTTGCGGGTGTTCTTGAAACGCACCTCCACCCCGGCGAAGGGTTGCTGGCCCCCGGGGATGGGCACTCCCGCCAGCCAGTCGAAGACCCCGAGTTTGTTGCAACCGCTGGTGGTACAGTAGCCGTTGCTCTTACATCCGGCGGGTTTGCCATCCGCCCCACTGCTACATCCTTCGCACGCCATGTCGTTGTGTACGTGCCCGGGTCCGGAGGGGCACGGCGCGAAGATAGGCGGGGGCAGCAGGGCGGCGTTCGGGACATTACCGCCCCCTCCGCAACAGCCGCATCATGGAATAGCTCAAGTCCATGAAGAGCACCTTGGGGTTGGCGTTGCGCTCCACGTGCAGATGGGCCGTTTCCAATTCCTCGCGAAGGCCCATGGCATTGGGCAGGGTGAGCAGCTTGCTGAAACGTTCCACGAACTCGTGCTCCTGCCCCGTGGTACGCACCAGTTCGCCTGCCTGCTGCCATTCGAAGAGGCTTTGGCGGATGAGATACAGCCCGTAGCGCATCAAGCCCTTCTGCCGCTCCCGGCCCATTTTGTGGAAGGCCTCGGCGAACTCCATGGAAGCGGCGATGTTGGCCTCATAGCATACCCGCAGCCAATCGCGGAAGAAAACGAAGAGCTCCTCCTCCCCCTTCCCCGCGATGCTCGCCGCTTCCAACAGGTCACCCTCGCTGCGTAGTGCGATGGCCATGGATTCGTCCTTGGTGAGTTTGGGGAAACGTTCGTGCAACGCCTCCAAGAGGTCGGAAACCCCCAGTGCGGGAACTTTCACCTGCTGGGCGCGGCTCAGGATGGTCGCCAGTAGTTTACCGGGGTCACTGCTCACCAACAGGAACACCGTGCCCGGTGCGGGCTCCTCCAACACCTTCAGCAATTTGTTCGCCGCCGCGGTATCCATCATTTCGGGCAGCCAGATCAAGATCACCTTGTGGCCGCCGCGAAAGGCCTTCAAGGTGAGGGCGCTCTGGATCTCCTGGGCGATGTCCACGCCCATGCGCAATTGCTTGTTCTCGCTTTCCAGGTGATCGCGCCAGCGGTCCAGGTCCAGGTACGGTTCCTCCAACACCGCAGCACGCCATTGGGCCGTGTAGTGACCGCAGGTCTTCGGCTTCTTCTCGGCGAAAAAGATCGGGAAGATCAGATGCAGGTCCGGGTGTTCCAATCTGGCCACCTGCCCGCAAGCCGCGCACTGCCCACAGCTCTCCGCCACATCGGGCTGCTCACACAACAGATACTGCGCATAGGCCAGTGTCAGGGGCAGGTTGCCGCTTCCGCGCGGCCCTGCGAATAGCTGCGCGTGTGGTACACGGCCCTCACGGACATTGCCGATGAGCCGGGCCTTGAGAGCGGTGTGTCCGACGACCTGTGAGAAGAGCACGGAACAAAGGAAAGACGTGAGGCCATGTGAACCTGTGCTCATGTGGGCATGTGCTCATGAAATGCCATTTGCGTACAGGTCGTCTTTGCTTGAAAGCCAGCACCTCGGAGCGCAGCATGCCGCGTTATGGTGCGTCTCGATCGAAGCGCCCACAGGGGCACATCCGCTTCGGTAATTTCGCGCCATGCTTACCCTTTCCTCCTACGACTTCTCCGGCAAAAAAGCCTTGGTCCGTGTGGACCTCAACGTACCCCAGGACGCCAACGGCAAGGTCACCGACGACAGTCGCGCGGAGGCCATTGTGCCTACGGTGAATAAGATCCTGAGCGACGGCGGCAGTGCCATCCTGATGAGCCACCTGGGTCGTCCGAAAGGCAGGGCGAATCCCGCGATGAGCCTGAAGCCTGTGGCCGAACACCTCAGTGGTCTGCTCGACAAGACCGTGCTCTTCGCGACCGACTGCGTGGGCGAGGACGCCAGGGCGAAGGCCGCAGCTCTGAAGCCGGGCGAGGTGCTGGTGTTGGAGAACCTGCGTTTCCACCCCGAGGAGGAAGCCGGTGACGAAGGCTTCGCGAAGCAGCTGAGCGAGCTCGGTGACGTGTACGTGAACGACGCTTTCGGCACAGCCCACCGCGCGCATGCCAGCACCACCGTCGTGGCCAAGTTCTTCCCGCAGGCCAAGCTTTTCGGCCACCTGATGCAGGGTGAGATCGATAGTGTGGGCAAGGTGATGGACAAGCCGGAACGCCCGCTCGTGGCGATCATCGGTGGCAGCAAGGTGAGCAGCAAGATCGCCGTTTTGGAGAACCTGTTGAACATTTGCGACGAGCTGATCATCGGCGGCGGCATGGCCAACACCTTCGTAAAAGCCATGGGCGGGCAGACCGGCGCCAGCATGGTGGAAGAGGACCTGCTGGACACCGCACGCACCGTGGTCGAGCAAGCCAAGGCGAAAGGCGTGAAACTCCACATCCCCACCGATGCCATGGTAGCCGACGCCTTCGCCACCACCGCCAACACCGACCAGTGCGCCGCCGACGCCGTGCCCGATGGCTGGATGGCCCTGGACATCGGCCCCAAGAGCATTGAGGCTTTCCGGAATGCCATTCTCGGCAGCAAGACCATCCTCTGGAACGGCCCCATGGGCGTGTTCGAGATGGAGCCGTTCCAACAGGGCACCATCGCCATTGCCAATGCGGTTGCGGAGGCTACTGAAAAGGGTGCGTTCTCCCTCGTGGGCGGCGGCGACAGCGTGGCGGCCGTGAACAAGTTCGGGCTGGCGAATAAGATCAGTTATGTGAGCACCGGTGGAGGCGCGATGCTGGAGTATCTGGAGGGGAAGGTGTTGCCGGGGATAGCGGCGGTGCTGGAGTAATCGTCCCTCATTCCCGATGCAACTCTCCTCCGAACAAATCGATCGTCTCTGCGAAGAGGTTGAGCAGCAATGGCTTCATCACATGATGGTGCGCGCCGCGTTCCCCAATAAGTTCGTTGTTCATGGTCAGTACCGCAGCAGGACATTCTATCGCAACCATGGCATTGACCTGCTTATGGAATGGCCTGACCGCACGACTGACTCCTTTCGGGTTGGCGCAAGAGGACTCACTGTTTGGCTTAACCAGAACTGGGTGATTCGACTATATGGCATCCTCGATTCGCACAAATTGATCAAGTACGGTAAGGAACATAGTATCTCAGTCGTCCAGCTAATTGACCTCCTGCGCAACAACATTGGTGCCCATTCAGCAGGAAGGGGCGCGGTCCGTTCTAACAAACTTGAGAAGGCGAATAGTCTTATGTTGAGTGCAATTGGAAAGGAGGTCGATCTCAATACGATCGAGTCCTTCGATCTTGCAGTGGACTCCGTTCTGTTTCCCATAAAGAACGAAGTGGTTGAATTTCTCCTTGGCTTGAAGGCCACTGGTTCCTGAAAGTGAACGGTGTTTAGTCTAAGGCTTATCACGAACATGGACATCACCAACCGCACTCTCACTTCCCTCGAGAACAAAGACTGGGGGCCGCCCCCCGATGGTTCGCACTTGGTGAGCGAGTGCCACCGCCTGCGTAATGTGCCGCTGAAAGACCTTGGGACAGAGGACCTGCGCTTATTGATCGGTCAGGAGATCGGTTTGCCCTTCCTGATCCCCTTGGCACTGGAACGCTTGGAAGAGAACCCATGGACCGAAGGCCATATGTACCCCGGCGATCTGCTGAAGGCGGTGGCAACGATACCAGCGAACTTCTGGCAAGAGAACCCGCAATTGGTTCCGGGTTTCCAAGCGGTGCTGGATGAGGTGGAGCGCCGCTGGGAGCTATACCAGAAGGACGTCTTGCCTGCTTGGATGAGCGTTTTTAGCGGGTGAGGGTCAAACTAACCGGCCGCGCGATACATGAAAATCGGCCACTCAATCGCCGATTTTGATGTATCACACCTCTGCCCTGATTTGCTGTGCTCCTTTGCCCGCATTATCAACATCCTGACATCCATCCGAATAGCATCGTCACTATCTCCATGCTTGAAAATTAAAACTCTGGGTTTTAATTTTCACCCATGATCGAGCGCCGAGGCTTCAGGCAGCACATAGAGGATGCGCTCAGGCGTGCTCCGGTGGTCATGCTACTTGGCCCACGCCAGTGTGGTAAAAGCGTCCTGGCCCAGCAGTTCCTGCAACCCGACTCGCCGAACTTCTTCGACTTGGAGGACCCCGTGGGGGCTTCACGCCTGGAGCAACCCATGACCGCACTGCGCGACCTGCGTGACTTGGTGGTGCTGGACGAGGCTCAGCGCGTGCCCGCTGTCTTCCCGGTATTGCGTGTGCTGGCCGATCGCACGGATACACCGGCCCGTTTCCTGGTACTCGGGAGCGCCTCGCCCGAGTTGTCGCGGCAGGCCTCGGAATCCTTGGCAGGCCGGGTGGAGATGATCGATGTGCGAGGCTTCAGCATGGATGAGTTGGGGGTAAGTGCAATGGACCAGCTATGGGTGCGTGGCGGGTTCCCGCCGTCCTATCTCGCAGAAAGTGATGGGTCCAGCATGATCTGGAGACGGAATTTCATCCGCAGCTTCCTTGAGCGTGATCTGGGGGTGCTGGGCTTCAGCATTGCACCACAAGCCATGGAGCGTTTCTGGAAGATGCTCTCCCACTACCACGGGCAGATCTGGAACGCTTCTGAAGTGGCGGCATCGCTCGGTGTATCACCACCTACGGCAAGCAAATACCTCGATGCCCTGGAGCAGACCTACATGGTGCGCCGCTTGCAACCTTGGTACGTGAACCTCGGCAAGCGCCTGGTGAAAAGCCCCAAGATCTACCTCCGCGACAGTGGCATCTTCCACACCCTGCAAGGCATCCACGATAAAGGAGAGTTGCTCACACACCCCAAGCTGGGCGCTTCATGGGAAGGCTTTGCGTTGGAAGAAGTGCTTGCCGCCTTCAAGCCCGATGAGGCGTGGTATTATGCGGTACACAGCGGTTCCGAGCTCGACCTGTTTTTCCGCTACAAGGGCAAGCGCGTGGGCATCGAGTTCAAGCGGATGGACGCACCGCGCATGACCAAGAGCATGCGCGTAGTTATGCAGGACCTGGAGTTGGACCAGCTCTGGGTGATCTATCCTGGAACACGCCGTTACCCGCTGGAAGATGGCGTGGAGGTCGTACCGTTGGAAATGATCGCCACCCTCCCATGACCTTCCAAACCCCACGTCTCCTGCTCCGCCCCTTTGGCCCCGCCGACCTGGAGAATGTGTTCGCAGGCCTTTCACACCCTGAGGTGATCCGCCACTACGGCGTAAGCTTCAACACGCTGGCAGCCACACAGGAGCAGCTGGATTGGTACGCCAGCATCGAGCGTGAAGGCACCGGACTATGGCGGGCCATCTGCGCGAAGAAGGGCGGCACCTTCCTCGGCGCCATCGGACTGAACAACATCGTGCGGGAACACGCCAAAGGTGAGATCGGCTTCTGGTTGATGCCCGAGCACCAAGGCAATGGCTACATCGGCGAGGCGCTTCCGGTGATCTTGGAACACGGCTTCGGGCCCTTGGGACTGCACCGCATCGCCGCCGAGGTAGAACCGGAGAATCAGGCCAGCGCCAAGGTGCTGCGGAAGTTCGGCTTCGTGCATGAAGGCACCTTGCGCGAGTGCGAACGGAAGGACGGGCGCTTCATCAGTCTGGACGTGTTCGCCAAAGTGGCCGCAGGCTGAACATCTTTGCGCATGCGGTCCTTCGTCGTTCTGTGCTGCCTGGCCACACTCATGCTGGCCTGTGGCGGTGGCACCCAGCCTGCCGAGCTACACATCATCCCCACCCTGCACGGCCTGCATGCCACCAACGAACGGTACACCTACGATTCCCTACGGGCGATCGTGCAACGCCTGGCGCCGGATATCGTGGCCGTGGAGATCCGCCCTTCGGACATCGGGCGGGACAGCTCCTATCTGAAGCGCAACTATCCACTGGAGATGTGGATGGCGCCCTATTGGTTCCCGGAGGCGCGGATCACAGGCATAGACTGGCTGGGCGACGACCTGGATGATGATCCGATCCCCGAAGGCCATTGGCAGCAGGCGGAGATCGTCCAACACCAACGGGCGTTGCAGGCGGACAGCATCGCACAGGAGCTGCTTGTCGCATGTGCGGGTCTGGTGGACGAACGCATGGTACTGCTACGCAGCCTTTCACTGGATGAACTGCTGGCCAGCCGCGATGCCGAGCTCACGCTGCGCTACTACGCATGCATGGACGAACAACTGGCCGACACCGAACATGTGCGCGTGCTGGACTTCTTCCGACTACGCAACGAACACATGTACGCACTGATCCAAGCACTGGCCGACGAAAACCCAGGCAAGCGTATCGTGGTGCTTACCGGCGATGACCACTACGTGCAGTTCGCTGCATGGCGGAAAGGTCGGTCGGACCTTTAGCTAATGAGTGTGGGTCATGATCGGTCTGGATGCCTTCGCGAACCTGAGCGACCCATTGGTCAACCCTCTGACCTGAACTTATTCGGACCATGCGGGTATTCCCTCAAGAACCATCCTTTGTAGCTCCACGCCATGCGCACCCTCCTCCTCCCTTTTCTGCTGCTCTCCATCGGCGCTATCGCCCAAAGCCCCAAGTCGCTCACTGGCCTTGAATACCGCGGTACCGCCGAAGCAGTTTGGCAGGACGGTTGCGAGGGCTGCGGAAACCCGGGGCACATCCGCTTCCTGAAGGACAACATGGTGGATCACAGCCTGCCGGGCAGCGACACGCCCAACCGCATGACGTATTCCCGCAAGGGCGACCGCATCACCTTGGAGCCGAGCGACTGGACCATGGAGCTGAAAGGCGATAGTCTGTTCTTCACGGCTTACAACTACCGGCATAGCTACATCCGGGTGCGCAAGTGAACGACCCACACTCGAGGGACGCTCGTGCGCACAGGCGCATGACCGTTGTACTTTTGAAGGACCATACACCTTCGCCTTGCTACGGCGCATACCATGAGCACCAACGAACTCAAGACCGAGATCCAGAAAAAACTGGATGAAGTACCAGATGCGATCCTGCATGAGATCTTCGACTACTTGCGCGGTTTCCAAGCGAAGACGCCGGAGGAACAGAAACGTGTGTTAGGCTTGAAGCGCATCATTGACGAGAAGCGAGACCTGCTGCTGCGTTTGGCCCAATGATCACGCTGGAGTAAGCGCTGGCCATTCATGCCTAAGTGGTAGATGCCACAGGTGGCTCGCATGGAGTACGGGACAGGGGAGGCCTGGAGGCTGCGTTGGCCCGACCATATGCCACGTTCGCAGGCGAGGTCTTGTATCCCGACCCCATCCTGAAGGCTGCAGCCCTGCTGGAAAGTGTCATCAAGAACCACCCCTTCGTGGATGCAATAAACGCGCTGGATACACCTTGGGGCGTTTGACCTTGATCACCTTCGACCTGGACCTACAAGCAACGGATGACGAGGAATACGACATGGTGATCCTGGTGGCCACCGGCCAGCTCGATGTGGAGGGGATTGGGTCTTGGATGAAGGAGCGAGTAGTGCCCTTGCGGTAAACACGTCTATCACGCGGCATTGCAGCAGTTACTGCATGGCCCTGCGACCGGATGGCAGCCCACGCTGACCCGTCGGTCAGGCACCCTCGCACCCTGAAACCCTCGCACCCTTTCACGCTTAGACCATACATCTCGTCCACCCCGCATATATTCACATCCCATGAACGTCTACGCCTTCATCACGCCCATCGTTGTGGCGCTGCTGCTGTTGGAGATCATCTACAGCGTGCGGATGAAGAAGGGCGTGTACAACTTCCAGGACACCATCGCCAACCTGGGCACGGGCATCGGTAACCAGTGCATCAACCTGGCGGTGGCCTTCTTCGTGTACAAGTGGTACGGCTGGCTGTACCAGTTCGCACCCTGGCAGATCCCCACCACCTGGTACAGCATGCTGGGGCTGCTGATCATTTCCGACTTCGTGTTCTACTGGTTCCACCGCACGGGCCACCGGGTGAACATTTTCTGGGCCGCGCACATGCCACACCACAGCAGTGAAGAGATGAACCTCTCGGTGGGCATCCGCGCCAGTTTCACCCAACGCCTCTTCCAATTCGCCTTCTTCGATTGGGTGCTGGTGCTGATCGGTTTTTCGCCGGAGCAGGTCTACGCCGTGGCCGCCGTGCATCTGCTGCTGGCCTACTGGCACCACACGCGGCTCATCGGCCGCATGGGCTGGATCGAGAAGCTGTTCGTCACGCCCAGCCACCACCGTGTACACCACGGGGTCAATCCGCAGTACATCGACAAGAACTACTCGGAGTTCCTGATCGTGTGGGACAAGCTCTTCGGCAGCTATGAGGAGGAGCAGGAGGAGGTGTGCTACGGCATCACCCACCCACCGCGCACCTGGGACCCCATCTTCATCAACTTCCAATTCTGGCGGCAGCTGTGGAGCGATGCCGTTCGCACGAAGCGCTGGCAGGACAAGCTGCGGATCTGGTTCATGCCCACGGGCTGGAGACCTGTCGATCTCGCCGGGAAGGACGACGTCCCTCCCGGGAGGATCGGCTACACCCTGGCCGAGCAGCGCAAGTACCGCAGCGATCCCTTCCCAAACATGAATGGTTACCTGATGGCGCAGGTGCTGCTGGGCTTGGGCTACATGTATGTCGCCATCAACATGCAGTGGCCGCTCACGGCATTGGACCGCGTGGTGATGAGTGTCGGCCTCTTCGCCATGATCGTGAGCTGGGGCGGGATCCTGCAGGCACGCAATTGGTCGGTTCCGCTGGAGATCTTTCGACTGCTGTACATGGGCGGCACGGTGGTCATGGTGTTGCACCGCACGGACCTGCTGCCGTGGACCAGCTGGCTCACCGTCGTCGTGGGAATGGCCGTGGGTCTGAGCATTCTGTACTTCAGTTATCAAGTGCGGCGGACGCAGGTGGAGAACGCGCGGGCGTGACCGCCAGCGAAGCGCCCATCATCGCCGAATACCTACCTTCATGGCCCGGGAACACCCAAGCCCGATCACCAAAACCCTCACATGGCAAGATCCCAGTCCACATTCAGCAAGCGCGAAAAAGAAAAGAAGCGCCTCCAGAAACGCGAGGAGAAACAGAAGAAGAAGGAGGATCGCAAGGCCAATTCCAGCGGAGGCGGTTTTGATAGTATGATCGCTTATGTGGACGAGAACGGGATGATCGTGGACACCCCGCCGGACCCGAGCAAGAAGCATGAGGTCGACGCCGAGAGCATCGAGCTTGGAGTGCCCACCCGCGAGGATGTACCTGAGGAGCCGCGCCAGGGGCGCGTGGATTTCTTCGATCACAGCAAGGGCTTCGGCTTCATTGTCCAGCATGGTTCACAGGAGCGCTTCTTTGTGCATGTGAGCGGCACCCTGGAGGACATCGCGGAGGGCGATGTGGTCACATACGACCTGGAGCGCGGGCCCAAAGGGCTGAACGCCGTGGGTGTGAAGAAGGCCTGATCGACCCATCCTACCTTCCCGCTGCCTTCCATACGAAGATGCGCAGCGCGACCCCGCCCCTTCCGATCATCATACGACGTCGTTTGTGGGGTCTATTCCTGCTTGGCTTATCGTTGCGCCTGGTGTGCGTGCTGTGGCATGTGACACAAGGCGTGGACCTGCGGCATGATCCCGCGATCTACCTCACGCTGGCCGCGAACCTGGGTCACGGGGTGTTCTCCATGTTCCATCCGTCGGATATCCCGGACACGATCAAGATGCCCGGCTACCCGGTGTTCCTTTGGCTGCTGGGCGGGCACGTGACCTGGGCGTTGTTGGTCCAGGCCCTGCTGTCCGCGCTGAAGGTGCCAGTGGTGTATGTACTGGCCCGGCGTGTGGGATCCAATCCGGCCTTCGCGCTCGGCGCGGCAGCGATGATGGCCCTCGAGCCCGTGGACATCCTGCTCTCCGCACAGTTGATGAGCGAAACACTCTTCACGTTGTTCCTCTTGGGTGGCACAACCCTCTTCATCCCGGGTGCCCGTTGGAGGACCCTGGTCCTATCCGCACTGTTCTTCGCCATGGCGGCCTGGGTACGTCCCAACGGTGTGTGGCTTCTCGCGCTTGCCGGACTGGTGGGCTGGGCGTTCATTCATCGTTCCGCACCAAAGCCACTGGTCTTCATTGTGCTTGGCGTCCTGTTGACCGTGCCTTGGGCCTGGCGCAACCACCAGGTGCTTGATCGCTTCTACTGGGGCGACAGTGGTGTGGTGGCCGCCGCTTACTACCAGGTGCCCGATGTGCTGTATCCCAAAGGTCACAGCGATCGGTCCGCACGCTCCAAGGCATTGCATGATCGGGCTGCCAGCATCGATTGGGAAGATCGACAGCAGTTCCATGCCTTCTTCGATGACCTGCGGGCGGAAGTGTGTGCCACGTTCCAAAGCCATCCATTCACCTGGGCACAGGTGCAGCTCGGGAAGTCACTTCGCATCTTTCTGGCACCGGGGCGGGGACATGCACGCATGATATTCCGCGAAGCACACTGGGCGGCGAACGCATGGATCGCTTGGTCAGCCTTCTTCTCGTTGCTGTTGCTGCTCTCTTCCGTCATTTGGATCTGGCGCATCCGGCGCATGCCCTCCGCGTTACGGGGATGGCTTCTGCTTGCTGCGGCGGTCGTCATTTCCGGGGCGCTCACCACCACCGATGCCCGTTTCAAGAACCCGGCGATGCCACTGCTCCTTGTGGGTGTGGCCTGGGCGGCGCAGCAGGTGGTGGCACGAACACCGCGGTCCACTGTTACTCCATCAGTTCCTTCGCCTCCTGTCTGAGGCGTTCCACAGCGTCCATCACCCATTTTGTCTCCCCCAGCGCCGGGATGACGAAGGGCGCGACAGCACGCACAGGTTCATACAGCGAAGATCCTGTCCGAACTTCCAATGGGGGCATCCGTCCATCGCTCCAGCCGACCAACAGGTTCAACATGATGCTGAGCGTGAATGCTGAACGCAGCCCCCCAAAAGCCACGCCCGCCAATTTGTTCGGAAAGCCAAGTTGCGCCAGGTCGATGGCCTTGGTGATGGCCCGTGCCAGCAGGTGAATGCCGATGAGCACGGCGATGAAAGTCACAAGGAAGGCGATGGCCGTATTATCCGGTCCAAGCCCGATCGCTGCGGCTACGCGGTCGCTCAGATGTACTCCTGCCCAGATGCCCGCCAGCAACGCCACCAGCGATGCGGCTTCCACAATGAAACCACGCCGGAAGCCTTGGAAGGCGGCCAGCACCAGGATCGCGATCAACAGCCAGTCCAGCCAGTTCACAGAGTTGTCGGATAATAAAGGAGTGCGAGGTGAAGGTGGTGAAAATGTGGGTGCCAACTTTGTGCTCCTTTACCCCTGAGAGACATTCCGCGATCATTGACCTCAGTCAAGGGGGCTGCCTTGACGAAGTTGCCACATCAACACAACCAGCGCCCATTGGACCTCGCATTCGAAAAACGCTGGCGCGACCTGGTGAAGCAGCTTTCCACCCGCTTCGATGCCGGCACACCGGACCTCAACGCCATCCTGTTCCTGATCGGGGTGCAGGAGTTGGGGCAGGGCGCGCGTGAATTCAAGAAGGATGAGAAAGTGGCACTCATGCACATCGCCATCTGCGTGGTGCTGCTGCCTTACGGCTATTACCGTGAGCTGGGGCGCGATGCCGATGGATGGCCGCACTTCGAGCGTGTGCGCGATCTGCCGCCACTGGTACCCGAAGAACAGGAAAGGCTGATGAAGGAGGCGGTGCTCGGCTACTTCGCAGAGGAGTGAGTCTTACTCGAGGAAGACCGTCTCCTCGTTGAGCTCCTCTTCCAGGATCTTGATGATGCCCTGGCCCATCAGCGTATCGCTGGTGCAAAGGATATCCAGCACGGCGAAGCCCGACTGGCCCTGTTCGTAGAATTCCGTGTAATCGAACTCGGCACGGCCTGCGGCATTGGTGCTATTCTCCTTGTTGAGGCGGGTGGGGTCGCCCAAGGGAAAGGACGGGTTGGCGAATAACCGCACCACCGCACCAGGCACGGGGTCACCATTGGCATACTTCACAGTGATGATCACCCGCGTGGGCTTCTCCTTGGTGCAGGCAGCGAAGGCCATTGCGAGCACGAACAGGACCGGAACGAAGCGGAATGGACGAAGGGTCATTGGGTTACTTTTGGGGCCCTTGCTGCGCCACACATGGTGGGCAGGACAAGCGCCTGAAGGATGTCAAATGTAGTGAAGCGCCACCGGACCCCGCAAAGGATACATGCCTTGTTGCTGGTGGGGTGCCTCTGCATGCTGGCTGGCGATGGTGCTCTGGCGCAACCCAATGGGAATACGCCAAGACCGGAAGTGGAGATCCGCACCGGGCTCGGTACCATTGTGGTGGAACTCTACAACGAGACCCCCGCGCATCGTGACAATTTCCTGGAACTGGTGCGCAAAGGGTTCTACGACAGTCTGCTCTTCCATCGTGTGATACCAGCCTTCATGGTGCAGGGCGGCGACCCGGACAGCAGGAGTGCAGCACGCGATGCCATGCTGGGCGGTGGTGGGCCGGACCATCCTCTGCCTGCCGAGATCGTTCCAGGACTTGTGCACCACAGGGGGGCCTTGGCCGCAGCCCGCCAGGGCGATGATGTGAACCCTGAACGGCGTTCCAGTGGCAGCCAGTTCTACATCGTGCAGGGCAAGACCTTCACTTCATTGGAATTGGACCAGGTGGCCGAACGGCATTCCCGCTATGGGCAGCAGGTGACCTATGACGAAGCGGAGCGGAATGTCTATGCCACCCTCGGCGGGACGCCACACCTCGACGGCGGATACACTGTGTTCGGCCGGGTCACCAGTGGCATGGACGTGGTGGATGCCATCGCGGCGCTGCCGTGCGACACCCGCGACCGGCCTTTGGAGGATGTACGGATGTTCTTGCGCGAACTTCGATGAGCCTCTTGGAACGCATCACCACACTGGAGGCTGAAGTGGCCGCCGCACAGGCCACTGACGCCGAAGGTGCCGAGCGCCTGCGCATCGCCTTGCTGGGCCGCAACGGAAGCATCACCGCCCTGTTCGACGACTTCAAGCGGGTGGCCCCGGAAGAAAAGCGCGCATTCGGGCAGCGCATGAACCAGCTGAAGCAGGCCGCCCAGGCGAAGGTGGATGCATTGAAGCAGGCCGTTCCCGCGGGCCCCTCATCCAAAGGACCCCCGATCGACGCGAGTGCACCGGCACATACTTCGCACACAGGCAGCCTGCACCCCATCACCATCGTGCGTCAGCGCATCGTGGATGTTTTCACACGCATGGGATACACGGTGAGCCAGGGGCCCGAGGTGGAGGATGATCATCACAATTTCAGTGCGCTGAACTTCCCTCCGGACCATCCGGCGCGCGACATGCAGGACACCTTCTTCGTGCAAGCTGTCAGTCACGCAACAGGGCCTGTCAGCCCGAGCCTGCCTACCGGACAGGCAGGCGGAGCCGATGGCCAGGCCCTCCGCACCCACACGAGCAGCGTGCAGGTGCGGGTGATGGAAAGCGGCAAACCGCCCTTCCGCACGATCAGTCCCGGGCGGGTATACCGCAACGAGGCCATCAGCAACCGCGCACACTGCATGTTCCACCAGGTGGAGGCGCTTTATGTGGACAAGGATGTGAGCTTCGCCGAACTGAAGGGTACACTGGACCACTTCACCAAGAGCCTATTCGGATCCGGGGTATCGATCCGTCTCCGGCCCAGTTACTTCCCCTTCACCGAACCCAGTGCCGAGGTGGACATGAGCTGCACCCTTTGCAGCGGGCGTGGTTGCGCGGTGTGCAAGCACAGTGGCTGGGTGGAGATCATGGGCTGTGGCATGGTGGACCCAGCGGTGCTGGTCAACTGCGGCATCGACCCAGGGGTGTATTCCGGCTTCGCGTTGGGCATGGGCATAGAGCGCATCGCACAACTCCTTTATCGCGTGCCCGACCTGCGCCTGTATTGGGAGAATGATGTACGCTTCCTCGATCGCTTCACTGCGGGCACGTTCCGGGAATGACCTCCACGCCCATCTGCATCCTCGGTGGTGGCCCCGGCGGGTGTGCCGCGGCCCTGCGCCTGGCCATGCACGGGGTGCCTGCGGTGTTGGTGGAGAAGGCCGTATTCCCGCGCGACAAGATTTGCGGCGATGCCCTTAGCGGAAAGGTGATGCGCAGTCTGGAGCGTCTCGATCCCGGACTGGCGGTACAGGTGAATGCCCATGCCCACCGGATGGCAAGCTGGGGCGTGGTCTTCGTGGCACCCGGGGGCAAGGCCTTGCGCGTACCCTTCAGTCGGGAGGCCGGCATGGGCGAAGCACCCGGAGCCATTCTTCCCCGGATGGACTTCGACAATATCCTGTTCCAAAAGGTGAAGGAGACGCCCGGCATCACGGTATTGGAAGGCACTTCGGCCAAGGCCTTCGAACGCACTGATCGTGGGTGGTGCGTAACGGTGGAAGCATCATTGTCCGTTGATCGAATGGCGAGCAAGGAACAACGAACAACGCTGTCCTCCTCCCTCGTCCTCGATGCCAGCGGTGCCAACTCGCACTTCGCACGTCATGTGGCCGGCCTGGGCATGGAGCCGCGCCATCATGCGGCCGGCGTGCGCGCTTACTACAGCGGTGTGAAGGGCCTCGATCCACATGGCTTCATCGAGCTGATCTTTCTGAAAGAGCTCTTGCCCGGTTACCTCTGGGTGTTCCCCCTGCCAGGTGGCCGTGCGAATGTGGGCCTGGGGCTGCGCAGCGACGTGGTGCGCAAGCACAAGGTGGACCTGAAGGCGGTGCTGCCGAAGTTGCTGGCCGAACACCCTGCCTTGAAGGACCGCTTCGGCTCCGCATCGCTGGAAGGGCCGATCCAGGGGATGGGACTGCCATTGGCCAGCAAACGGCACCCGCTCAGTGGCGAGGGATACATGCTCATCGGTGATGCCGGCCACTTGATCGATCCTTTCACCGGGGAGGGAATCAGCCATGCCATGATCAGCGGAGCATATGCTGCGGATGTAGCGCACGACATGCTTATACGGACCGGGGTCAATGCACGCGCAGCGAAGGAGTACGACCAGCGTGTGTGGCAACGTCTCGGTCAGGAGATCGCTATCAGCAGCCGCTTGCAACAACTGGCCGACAAGGCCTGGCTCTTCGACTTCGTGGTGGAGCGCGCCAACAGGAGCCCAGCCCTTGCCGACACCATCAGCAGCATGTTCACCGACCTGGACCTGCGCGCACGGCTGAAGAAACCGGGTTTCTACATGGATCTGCTGTTGGGCCGCACGCTCACTCCTTGACAAAGCGAAGCACCCGCCGCTCCCCACCAAAGACGGCTTCCAGGATGTAGGCCATCTTCTCCAGTCGGGGAAGGGTCAATGACAGGCGGATGAAACTCCCGCGTGTAGCATCCCGCCATATGACTGGATCGGTGAAGACCCTCTAAGGGCCATGTACGCTGTCCATGTAGTGCGGCGGTCGATCTTTCACCGGACCCGCCTTGCCACCAGGAACCAGTCCCAGGGATACGGTGCCTTCATCCAGCGCGGGGGCGCATCGAATTCCGTGCGCCAGGGGTATTCGATCTTCTCCACGGCTTCCACCGCGAAGCCCCGTTCCTTCAGCAGCGCGTCCAGTTCTTCCTGTAGATGGTGCTTGGTGGGAACACCATCGATGTGGATGATACCATGCTCGATGCCCGGCGTACCCAGTGCCGCTGCACGCTGTGCCCGGCCGGGATCCATGCCGTCTCGCTGGTTCCATTGCAAATGCCTGCATGTAGTGAGCAGTGCCGATTCCACAGAAGGCACCACCAGCAACAAGTGCCCTCCACGCCGCACGCTTCGACAGGTGGTATCGGCGATGCCCTTGCGGATCACGGGCGAAGCATTCAGCCAGGTGTTGATGCAGAGCACCACATCGGCCACGGGATAGCCATTGCGGCCCTTGGAGAGGTCGGCATGCACATAACGGATGTTGTCGTATCCCGCGCAGGCCTGCGCCGCCACGGCCAGGCATTGGCTGCTGACATCCACGGCATATACGGTGTGGTACAGATCCGAAAGCAAGGGCAGGGTACGCCCCACCCCACAACCCAGGTCGGTGGCGGTGGCGTCCGGCCGGGCCAGTCTTTCCAGCCATGTCCGGATCAGTGCCCTGCTGTCATTGGCCGGTACGTTGAAGATCTCCTCATCGAAGGTCTCCGCCACCTGGTCCCAGTCCTGCTCGTTCATGCGCCGCGCTTAGTGCCGCAACGCATCGGGGGTAGGCGGTCCGTTATTCGGACCAGGGGGTGGAAAGATGCGGAACGGCTGGTTGGTGGATCAAGGTAGCGGCGACATCGAAGCCGCCACAAGTGGAGCCCGACAGTGTTTCCACGATCGGGGGTTCAAGAAGGTCGAGCTCAGGCCGGGCTCAGCTTCAGCATGTTGGCCATGCCCTGATCGGCGATGGGCATGCTGGCGATGTTCACCACCAGCTCCCCCTCCCGCACGTATTTCAGGTCGCGCAGGATCTGCTTGATGTCGGCGATGGTGTCGTCCGTGCTCACGGTTTTGTCGTAGTACTCGGCACGTACACCCCATACCAGGTTGAGCATGTTGAGAATGGACGGGTTGCTTGTGAAGGCGAAAATGTGCGCCTTGGGCCGCATGCTGCTGATCTTGAACGCCGTGTAGCCACTATGCGTCATGGTGACAATGGCTTTGATGTCGATGGCGGCCGCCATGCGTACACTGGCCATGCAGATGGCATCGCTCACCATGCGGCCGCTTCGCAGGAGTTCGGGCTGGGGCACGTTGTACATCAGCTCGCTCTTCTCCATCTCCAGCAGGATCTTGTTCATCGCCTTCACCACCTCCACGGGGTGCTCGCCTACGCTGGTCTCCGCGCTTAGCATCACGGCATCGGCATGGTCCAGCACCGCGTTGGCCACATCGTTCACCTCGGCGCGTGTGGGTGTGATGTTCACGATCATGCTCTCCATCATCTGGGTGGCCACGATCACCGGACGGTGATGTTCGAGGCAGCGGCGGATGATGTCCTTCTGCACCAGGGGGACCCGCTCCATGGGGATCTCCACGCCGAGGTCACCACGCGCCACCATCAGCGCATCGCTCTCGCGGATGATCTCGTCGATCTCGTCAAGTGCCTCGGGCTTCTCGATCTTGGCGACCACGCGCGCGGGACTTTTCGCGGCACGGATCAGGCCTTTTAGTTCGATGATGTCGCGTGCGCTGCGGACGAAACTCAAACCGATCCAATCCACACCATGTTCCAGAGCGAACTCCAGATCGGTAATGTCCTTGGGGGTGAGGCAGGGCAGGCTGATACGCGTGTTGGGCAGATTGATCCCCTTGTTGGCCGTGAGCAGGCCCCCGTGCAACACCCGCGTGGTCACCGTGCGCGCTCCGTCAGTGGCGGTCACCTCCAGACGCAGCTTGCCATCGTCCAACAGTACCAGCTCACCCTTTTTCACGTCCTGGGGGAAATTCTGGTACGTGGTACTCACCAAACCTTCACGCCCCCTGACCTCCTCGGTGGTGATCGTCAACTCCTCTCCGGTCTTCAGCCGTATGCCACCGTTCTCCATATCGCCCACCCGCAGCTTGGGACCTTGCAGGTCAGCGAGTATGGCGGTGTGCAGCCCGAGTTCTTCATTGAGCTTGCGGATGTTGGCGATCAGGGCCGCATAGAAGGCATGGTCGCCATGGCTGAAGTTCAGGCGGCACACGTCCACCCCCTCGGCGAGCATGGCGCGCAACACCTCGGGTTTGGCACTGGCTGGCCCAATGGTGGCCACGATCTTGGTCTTGGGGTCGATCATTATTTCTATCGCAGGAGTTTGTGCCCCGCCCGTAGTTGGCCGAATGACAGTGGGAACACGGCCAGCACGAATTCCGTACGCCGCAGGCGCTCCAGCAGGTCGGGGCGTGTCTCGGCCACGGCATTGTCCACCACCAGGAAGAAATCGGCCTGGCGTTGTTCGCGCAACAGAATGCCATCACCACAGTGGTTGTGTACGAGCGTAAGGCGCTCACCGCCCTCGGGATCTCCGTGGTCGAAGGTGGCGAAGCGCGCCAGGTGCCCACCGGTGGTGTCGGTGATGTCCTGCCGGCGACGGGTAAGGGAGAGGCCCATGGATCGGTTCAATGCCCAGCACAGGCGGTAGTCGTTCACATGGCTGCTGATGCCGATGATGGTGACCTCGGGATCGGGGTCCAGATCAAGCTTGACCTTGGCCATGGTGATGCGCCCTGCGCGCAACGGCCAAAGGTAGCCACCCGGCGATGCCCGCGGCCCCTCAGCTATCCGCCTTGCCCGGACCCTCTCCCGCCCGTCGCGAACCTGTGCTCCGCCGTGCGCGCTGGGGGCGGGGTGTGGAGCGCTCATGGCCGGTTGATGCCGGGCTGTTCTCCGGCTGTGGCCCGCGGGAACGCATACCCCGGAAGGCACTCTGCGCAGCTTCCTGTTCGGCCACTTTCTTACTCACTCCGCGCCCTGTGCCACGCACCTTGCCATCAATATGTACCCGCGCAACGTAAGTACGGCCGCGGCCGGCACCCTCCTCTCCCGTGATGAACTCCACCTTGCGGCGGCGCTTCTGCCCCCATTCCAGCAGGCGGCTCTTCCCATCCTTGTCCTCCCGGGCCACCTCTTCAAGATCCACATGTGTGAGCAGCAGCTTCACCACCACCTTGCGCGTGCGATCGAAGCCCTTGTCCAGGAACAACGCGCCGATCAGGGCCTCAAGCGCGTTGCCCGGCACGCTGCTCTCATGGCCGCGCGCCACGTTGCTTTCCATCACCTGTTCAATGGCGATGCGTTGCGCAAGGTTGTTCAGTTGGGCGCGGCTCACCAGCTTGCTGCGCATGCGTGTCAGGAAGCCCTCGCCGCTGTCCGGGTAGCGGGTGAAAAGCATCTCACCGATGATGGCGTCCAGGATGGCGTCGCCCAGGAATTCCAGGCGCTCGTTGTCGGGCAGGTCCGGCCTTTCCTCGAGCACCGCGCTGCTGTGGCGCAGCGCCTGGCGGTACAAGGCCAGGTCGCCGGGGGTCAGGCGCAGGGTCTGGCGACACCAGGCCCGCACCCGGCGTTCCTCGGGGTTGCGGGCGCGGCTGAGGATGCTGCGGAACAAGTGGGTCAGCTGTACTTGCGGAAGATCACCGAGGTGTTGTGGCCGCCGAACCCGAAGGTATTGCTCATGGCAGCATTCACAGTGCGCTTCTGCGCCTTGTTGAAGGTGAAGTTCAACTTCGGGTCGATCTCGGGATCGTCCGTGAAATGGTTGATGGTGGGTGGCACCATATCGGTGTACACGGCCATGATCGCCGCCACACCCTCCACCGCGCCGGCCCCACCCAGCAGGTGGCCGGTCATGCTCTTGGTGGCACTGATGTTCAACTTGTATGCATGTTCGCCGAACAGGCGCTGGATGGCCTTCACCTCCTGCGGATCCCCAATGGGTGTGCTGGTGCCGTGGGTATTGATGTAGTCCACCTCGGTGGCTTCGATCTTGGCATCCTGCAGGGCGAACTTCATGCACAGTTCCGCACCTAGACCGTCGGGATGTGGTGCGGTGATGTGGTAGGCATCGCTGCTCATGCCCCCGCCGATCACCTCGGCATAGATCTTCGCGCCCCGTGCCCTGGCATGTTCAAGATCCTCCAGGATGAGGGCGGCGCCACCCTCGCCCAGCACGAAGCCGTCGCGGTCCTTGTCGTAGGGCCGCGATGCCGTGGCAGGGTCGTCGTTGCGCGTGCTCATGGCGTGCAGGGCGTTGAAGCCACCCACCCCCGCCTCATAGATCGCCGCCTCGCTGCCACCGGTCACCACGGCCACACAGGTGCCCAGGCGGATGTAGTTGAAGGCACCGATCATGGCGTTGTTGCTGCTGGCGCAGGCGCTGGCCGTCACATAGCTCGGGCCGCGCAGCACGTGCCTCATGCTGATCAGGCCCGCCGCGCTGTCGGCGATCATCTTCGGGATGAAAAAGGGGTTGAAACGCGGCGTACCATCGCCCCGGCCGAAGTTGATGCACTCATCCTGGAAGGTCTTCAACCCGCCGATGCCGCTGCCCCAGATCACCCCGATGCGCTCGCGGTCCACTTTCTCCAGGTCCAGGCCGGAGTCCTTCACGGCCTCTTCGGCACAGACCACCGCGAACTGGGTGTAGGGATCCATCTTCCGCGCCTCCTTCCGGTCCAGGAAGTCCTCGGGGTTGAATCCCTTCACCTCGCAGGCGAAGCGGGTCTTGAAAAGGCTCGCGTCGAAACGGGTGATGGGCGCAGCGCCGCTAAGGCCGCTCACCAGCCCGTCCCAATACGCTTGGAGGGTGTTGCCCAGGGGCGTGAGCGCACCCAGACCGGTAACGACCACGCGTCTGAGTTGCATCCGGAAAGGACCCGGTGACCGGGCTTACTTGGCGTTCTTCTCGACGTAGTCCACAGCCTGACCCACGGTCTGGATCTTCTCAGCCTGATCGTCGGGAATGGCGATGTTGAACTCCTTCTCGAACTCCATGATGAGTTCGACGGTATCGAGGCTGTCAGCGCCAAGGTCGTTCGTGAAGCTCGCCTCAGGGGTGACCTCGCTCTGGTCTACTCCGAGCTTGTCCACGATGATGGCGATGACCCTTGACTTGATATCCGACATGTCGGTTCGTTGTTGGTTGAACAGGCTGCAAAGGAAAGACATTTTCGATACGCCCGCGCCGCCCCTATAGGAAGGGTATGAGCACCTCTTCCAACGACTTGCGACGCAGGTCGGGCACCAGGCATTCGGGCGCAGGGAACCCCATGGGTATCAGCAGGAAGGGCCGTTCGTTGGCCGGGCGCCCCAGGACCTCGACAAGAAAATTCATAGGGCTTGGTGTGTGGGTGAGTGTGGCCAGCCCCGCGTAGTGGGCGGCCACCAACAGTAAACCCGTGGCGATGCCCACGCTCTCGTTCACATAGTAGTTCTGGTGTTTATGTCCGCCGGGATCCACTTCATAGGCACGCTTGAACACTACCACGAGCCATGGCGCTATTTCCAAAAAGGGCTTTTCCGCATTGGTGGCGAAGGGCTTCAGGTCGTTGAGCCATTCAGCGCTCATGCGCCCGCCATAGTTGGTACGCTCCTCCTCCTCGGCGGCCTCCCGGATGCGGCGCTTCAAACCTGGTTCGCCCACCAGGCAGAAGGTCCACGGCTGTTTGTGCGCACCACTGGGTGCCGCAGCCGCAGTGGCGATCACCTCCTCCATCACCG
Organism: Flavobacteriales bacterium; assembly: GCA_041747675.1. Taxonomy (GTDB): domain Bacteria; phylum Bacteroidota; class Bacteroidia; order Flavobacteriales_F; family PHOS-HE28; genus PHOS-HE28. Next base: position 55,405 of record JBGTES010000096.1, on the reverse strand, counting down.
CCAGCGGCACGGGTTCATCGCTGAAATGACGCACGGTGCGGCGGCGCGCCATCAGCGCGTGGAAGTTCTGCGCACGGGCATGCATTTCCTCCGGCGTATAGCGTGTGAAGGAGAGTGGAATGAAGGGAGTGGCGGTTTCCATGGCGGGAAGATCGCACCTTCGTGCCATGGTCCGCATCGCCATCCTCGCCAGTGGATCGGGCACCAATGCCCAGCGCCTCATGGAGCACTTCCGCAGGCACCCTCTGGCCGAAGTGGTGTTGATCGGCTGCGATCGACCCGGAGCGGGCGTGATACAGCGCGCCTGGGATATGGGTGTGGCGATCCACCTTTTCAATGGCGCCCAATTGAAGGGTGGCACCCTGCTGCGTGAACTGCAGGGCCAGGGGATCGACCTGGTTGTGCTGGCCGGTTTCATGCGGTTGATACCGGCGGAAATGGTGAAGGCCTACCCAAGGCGTATCCTCAACATCCACCCGTCACTATTGCCAAAGTATGGCGGCCACGGCATGTTCGGGGAGCACGTGCATCAAGCGGTGATCGCCGCCGGGGAAAAGGAAAGTGGCATCACCATCCACTACGTGAACGAACGCTATGACGAAGGGGAACACTTGTTCCAGACCAGGTGTCCGGTGTTGCCTGAGGACACCCCGGAGAGCCTGGCGGAGCGGATCCATTCTTTGGAGCACCAACACTATCCGCTGGTGGTGGAAACATTAGTGAAGGAGTTGGGTAGCCAGCGGAGTTCGTGACATTCACCCCACTGGCATCCGCCACGCATCTTTGCAGCGATGTTCGACCTCGTCCAGATCGGCAAAGCCTTCATCGTGCTCTTCGCGGTGATCGACATCGTAGGCGGTATCCCGATCATTCTGGAGGTGCGGCGCAAGGCTGGCAAGATCTACCCGGCGCGTGCCACCCTGGTCAGCCTGGCGATCATGGTCACCTTTCTCTATGTGGGCGAATCCATCCTGGGCTTCCTGGGTCTGGATGTGAATTCCTTCGCCGTGGCCGGTGCGCTTGTACTTTTCTTCATAGCGCTGGAGATGATCCTGGGCATCCGTCTGTTCCGCGACGACAGCAACGCAACGCCCCCAACGCCCGGCCTGCCCAGTGACGACCCCAAGGTCTACAGCATCGTACCACTGGCCTTTCCCGTGATCGCTGGCGCGGGCACCATCACCACCATCCTCTCCTTACGCGCAGAGATCGATCGGCCGAACATCCTCGCGGCCATCGCGCTGAACATGGTGGTCGTGGTGATCGTGCTGCTCCTCACCAACCGCATCGAACGGCTCCTTGGCCGCGTGGGGCTCATCGTGCTGCGCAAGGCTTTCGGGGTCATCCTGCTGGCCATCGCGGTGAAGCTGTTCGCGGGGAACATCACGTATTTGTTCCCGCCCGCATAGCCCGCCCGCGGGGAAGGGTGGAAAGGTGCAAGAGTGGAACGCGCACTCATGCACCTTTCCACTTTTCCACCTTCCACATAGCTTTCACCCCATGCAAGTGACCATCCACACCGACGGCGCCGCCAGTGGCAACCCGGGACCAGGTGGTTATGGCGCTGTGCTTGAAAGTGGCAAACACCGCAAGGAGCTATGGGGCGGATTCCGGCGCACCACCAACAATCGCATGGAACTGCTGGCAGTGATCGTGGCTTTGGAAGCGTTGAAGCAACCCGGCATGGACGTGATGGTAGTGAGCGACAGCAGGTATGTCGTCGATGCCGTGGAGAAGGGCTGGGTATTCGAGTGGGAGAAGAAGGGCTTCGCCAAGAAGAAGAACCCGGATCTGTGGAAGCGTTTCCTGCAGGTGTACCGCCAGCACAAAGTGACGTTCGAATGGATCCGCGGCCACAATGGACACCCGCTGAACGAGTTATGCGACCGCCTGGCGGTGGCTGCCAGCCAGCAGCAGGACCTGGAAGCCGACGAGGGCTACGAGGAACAGAACAGAGGCGGGTTGTTCGGGTAATGTAGAATGATGCATCTTATGGCGGGCGGACCCAGCCAGTATCTTGGACGCGTCCATCAAATAAGACCCTCCCATGCCCCAACAGCTCTATGCCAAGATCAATGATCTTGAGGAGATCGTCCTGGAGCGCACCACACCCCATGCCCCGTGGACCATACAGGGGCAGCCCCCAGCCGATATCTCCGCCACTGGCCCTTCCGCTTTCAGCGTGATCATCGGGGGCCGCAGCCTCCGCGTGCTGGTGGTGAAGGAGGACCAGGAACAGGGCATGGTACGTATGCGCATCGGCGGACGGACCTACACGGTGAAGCTGGAGGATGAGCAGAGCCGACTGATGAAGACCCTCGGCCTGGAGAGGGCCGTCGTGAAAGTGCGCGAGATCAAGGCGCCCATGCCGGGGCTGGTGCTGAACATCCTTGTGAAGCCCGGCGACAGCGTGCAGAAGGACACGCCCCTCCTGGTCCTGGAAGCCATGAAGATGGAGAACGTGATCCGCTCCCCCGGCGAGGCCACAGTGTCTGCCATACATGCCGAAAAGGGCAAGGCCGTGGAAAAGGGGCAGTTGTTGGTGAGTTTCGGGTAGTCGGTTGTCGGTTGTCCGTGGCTCCCCACAGATGGAAATCGACCACCTCATGCGGCAGAGCCATGCCTTGCGGCCTACGATTACGGTCCGGTGTCCCGCCCTGACAACGGACATCCGACCACTAACTTGGTCCCATGGACCGCAAACAATTCCTCTCCCGCTCCATCAAAGCCAGCCTGGGTGCCCTGGTGGCCGGACCGGTGATCCTCCACGCCAGTTCCTGCAACACATCCGGTAGTGATGATAGCGAGGGTGCAACGGACACGCCCGACACATCCACCGCTCCTCCCCTGGTGATGGCCCAAGATCCCCTGCCCTACGCCTTCGATGCCCTGGAGCCGCACATCGACGCACGCACCATGGAGATCCACTACGGCAAGCACCATGCGGCCTACGTGAAGAATGTGATGGAGGCCGTGGCCGAGGAAGGCATCACGGCGGCCAACGAGCAGGATTTCCTCTCGCGCATATCCGCCTTCAGCACCAAGGCCCGCAACAACGGCGGCGGCGCGTGGAACCACACGTTCTTCTGGCAGGTGATGGGCCCCGGCAAGGGCGGTGCTCCTGAAGGCAGGGTCCTCGATGCCATCAACGCATCCTTCGGATCACTTGAAAAGTTCCAGGATCTCTTCACCGATGCCGCCATGAAGCGCTTCGGCAGTGGCTGGGCCTGGCTGGTGGAGAGGGATGGCAAACTGGAGATAGGCAGCACGCCCAACCAGGACAATCCCCTGATGGACGACAGCGACTTCAAGGGCAAGCCCCTGCTGGCCCTTGATGTGTGGGAGCATGCCTACTACCTGAAGTACCAGAACAAGCGCAACGAGTACGTGGCCGCTTGGTGGAATGTGGTGGACTGGGAGGAGGTGGGGAGAAGGCTCGCATAGTACCCTTCACACTATCGATGGCTGGCAAGCAACGACTGCGACTATCCGGCTTCCAGCTCTTCCAGCACTATGCGGTCGTTCCATTTCTTCTGATCACTCCAGCGCTGTATTGCTGGTTCGCGGTACGACATTACGTCTTTAGCTTATCGACAGCCTCGCGACACCCGAGCGAGTTGCTGACGTTGGCGATACCATCAGCAGTGCTCGCCATCCTGTTCTACTTCATTCAGAAGCACCTTTTGCGCTTCCAGGAATACCCGATCCTTGCAAGCAGCTCAGCCTTCCACAAAGCATTGGAGAGAACAGCGTCAGAACTTGGCTGGCGTATCGCGAACAACACCCAGCACATATTACAGGCACATCGCCCATGGAACTGGTCCGGTAGCTGGGGAGAGACGATCACCATCCGCAGGTACAAGGACAAGATCCTGATCAACAGCATCTGCGATCCTTACGTGCGCCCCTCAGTGGTCTCCTTCGGATGGAACCGCAGGAACGTCGACACCTTCATCGCGTATTTGAGGTAGGAAGTGGAGCAACAGGGAAGTGTAAGCTGAGTCGAACCTGGCCTACCGGCTTCGATCGATCTTCACTCCTTCACCACCCTCCCCATCCAGCGCCTGCCCTCCAGCAACACCTCCACGGCATAGATACCGGCCGGCATACCGCCGAGATCCAGCAAGCTCTCCTGGCCGTACAGCACCCGCCTGCCCGAGGCATCGAAGACACGCACCTGCGGCACGCTGTCTTGCGGTAGATCCAACCACAGCGGCCCATCCGTGGGATTGGGGAAGAGCATGATGGTGCCGGACGCAGTCTCCCCTGAAAGGCCCGTGCCTACTTCCGGCGCTCGGTACCATGTGGTGGTGGGCTCCGTGCGGAAGAACTCGAAGAGGCGCGTGGCCACTTTGCCCACCCCGGAGGCGTTGGGATGTACACCGTCGGGTTGGTAGTCCTCCGGACACAGCCAAGCGAGGCCATCGTTGTTGGGGTTGGCGCCATCGCTCCAGACGTAGTGGGCCCAAGCCAGCCATGGCACGGGCGCATTGGGGCCTTCATAGGCGAGCGCGGGGTCGCCGGCCAATTGGCGTTGCACCAGCTTGTGAAAGGCCCAGCCGGTGTAGTAGGCATAAGGCTCGGGATTGCCTTGGCCGGGGTTGGAGTATCCGCCGTAATCGCGGCCACTGCAATAGAGCTGCTTCAGGTTGGGGTAGCGCTGTTTCAGCAGTATGAAGGCGTCCAGGAACTTTCGCTCCATGGTATCGATGTGTGCCAGCCCCTGCCCTGGTGGGATGCCGTTGATGTGCTTGGCCTGCAGGAACCAGACAGCCTGCACTTGCGCAGCCGTCACCTCGTTCTGGTCCAGCCGCTGCTGCACAGTGGTCCAGTAGTTATCCGTGGTGTCCAGCAGACGGTCGATGTCCTTGCCGCCCACCGCGCCGCTCACCATCTTCATGCGGGGGTTGCGGTCATCAAAGAGCAGGGTGCTATCCCGCAGGCCGTTCCAGAACTGCGAGGTATTCGACATGCCCACGCCCATGAAGACCAGCCAGCCTTCCGGGTCGGGGTTCCCATCGGCATCCAGCGGGTGGATCTGTTGGGCCAGGGCGATGCCAGCTTCCAAATGATCTTGTGGGGTGGTGTTGCTGCCGTTGCCATACAGCCCGCCGCTCATGCCCTGGAAGGTGGCGGCACCCATGTCCGGAATGGGCGTGAACCCTGGCGGCGGGTTATCGCAGGGCTGGGCGGTGGCCAGGGTGCTGGCGAGCGCGAGGATCAGTGCAATGGATGGGCGCATGAAGTGAAGGTATCGCTTCATTTTGCCTGGTTGCGGAATGGTGTCGGGCGGCCCCCGCAGGCGGGGCGCCTGGGGGGACTAACCCTCCACCAGCTCGATATCGAAGTCCACCAGCTCCACGAACTCCTGGATGCGGCGGTCGATGTCCTCGCGGGTGATCTCCAGCATGCGCTCGATGCCGAACTTCTCGCAGCAGAAGCTGGCCAGGGCACTGCCCACTATGATGGCGCGCTTCATATTGTCGAAGCTGTGGTCTTGGGTGCGGGCCAGGAAGCCGATGAAGCCCCCTGCGAAGGTGTCGCCAGCGCCGGTGGGGTCCACCACATCCTCCAGTGGCAGGGCAGGCGCGAAGAACACGCGGTCCTTGCCGAAGAGCAGCGCGCCGTGCTCACCCTTCTTGATCACCAGGTACTTCGGCCCCATGGCGAGGATCTTCCCTGCGGCCCGCACCAGACTGTGCTCGCCGCTGAGCTGACGCGCCTCGGCATCGTTGATGGTGAGGATGTCCACCCGCTTGATCACCTCGAGCAACCTGACCATGGCGCTGTCCATCCAGAAATTCATCGTGTCCATCACCACCAGCGCCGGGCGCTCCGTCATCTGGTCCAACACCTTGGCTTGCACGGCGGGATCCAGATTGCCGAGCATCACATAAGGCGCTTCGCGGTAAGCCTCGGGTAACACGGGGTCCAGGTCCGCCAATACGTTGAGGCGGGTCTCCAGCGTGTCGCGGGTGTTCATGTCGTAGTGGTAGCGCCCGGCCCAGTAGAAACTCTCCTTGCCCGGAAGGATCTCCAGACCTTGCAGATCCACACCGCGATCGCGCAGTTGCTGCATCACCGCCTCGGGGAAATCATCCCCTACCACACTCACAAGGCCCATCTTGTCCAGGAACACGGAAGCGGCCAGGGAGATGTAGGTGGCGGCGCCGCCCACGGTCTTCTCGGCTACGCCGAAGGGAGTTTCAATACGATCGAACGCGACGGTGCCTACGGTGATGAGTTGCATGGGAAAGGAATTCGACCGCAAAGGACGCAAAGAGCGCGAAGAAATGCAGGGCATTCCACCCTCCTGCATCGCATCATTGCGCCCAAAACGAAAAAGCCCCAGCAACTGCTGAGGCTTTTCGCTCCCCGGGCTGGACTTGAACCAGCGACCCCCTGATTAACAGTCAGGTGCTCTAACCAGCTGAGCTACCAGGGAAGGAACCCTTCCGGAGAAGGGACGGCAAAAGTAGCACGCTGGTGGCGATACACAAGGCGCCGCGACCATTGCTGGGTTTAACGCGGTCTATCCACAGCATGCGGGGGGCAACAGCGAAGGGGCCCCGGTTCCCCGGAGCCCCTTCGCATTCATATTCAACTGACCGTCTACGCGGCAGCGGCAGGGTCCTCGCGCTTGCTCAGTCCCAGGAGTTGGAAGCCGCTCATCACCACTTCGGTCACATAGCGCTTGGTGCCATCCTTGGCTTCGTAGCTGCGGTGCACCAGGCGGCCTTCCAGGGTCACCGAGGCGCCTTTCCGCAGGATGCGCTCCACCTGCTCGGCGGTGCTGCCCCAGGCTACCACGGTGTGCCACTGTGTGTCCGTGACCAGGTCGCCGTTGGCATTGCGATAGCTCTCGTTGGTGGCCACCGAGAGGCGGGCCACCTTGCGCCCTTTGGCGATCTCCCGCACTTCGGGATCGAATCCCAGGTTACCGATAAGGCGCACATTGTTGCTCAGCTTGTTCATGATACTGTGTGTTTGGGTTTGACTTTCGTTTCTCGGCCACCGGTGCTGAAACCGTTGACCGGGGCAAAAGTCTTAGGGTGCTTTTCCGCGATCCGGCCGATCCCCATTTGTGATCGTTCATAAGCGTTTGTTATATGGTTATCGCCGGTGGTGATCCGATCCTTGGGACATGCTTTTCGGGGGGCATGCCTATCTTGGGAGGAATGACCGGGCATGGCCAGGCAGCGCAAATGGCGTTCATGTTGTCTTGCCCCGGGATAAGGCCCAACGGTTGAAGGACCCGACGGAACACGCACTCGTGCAGGGATGCCTGCGCGAGGACCGCAGCAGCCAGGAACTCCTGTATGCGCGGTACGCGCGGCGTATGTACGCCGTGTGCCTGCGCTATGCCCGCCATGAGCTCGAAGCACAGGACCTGCTCCAGGAGGGCTTCATCCGGGTGTTCGACAAGCTTGGCGAGTATCGCGGCTCCGGGTCGCTGGAGGGTTGGATCCGCCGCATCATGGTGAACACCGCCATCAACCATTATCGTCGTAAAGCGTTCCAACAAGAGCGGTTCGGGTTGGAGCACCTGCCGGAAGTGCCCGTGGAGAGCGATGCGGTGGAGGCGATGGGCGAGGCCGAGATGTTGGCGATGGTGGCGGCACTACCCGATGGCTACCGATTGGTGTTCAACCTATACGCCATAGAAGGATACGACCACGCGGAGATCGCGGCCAAGCTGGGTTGCGGGGAGAGTACCTCGCGCAGCCAACTGTCCAAGGCCCGCCGCATGTTGCAACAACAGATCACAGAACAAGCGCATGTCCACGCAGGAAAGACATCCCATTGACGACCTTTTCCGGCGCACGCTGGAGGGGGCCGAGGCCGAACCACCAAAGTCCGTCTGGTCGGGGGTGATCGGTGCTCGTGCTTCCCGCAGTGGCGGCTGGGCACCGTGGAGCAGGCGCGTGCTCCCGCTGGTCCTCCTGCTTGTGGGGGCGGCCGGGGTGGTGGCCTTGCGGTCCTGGTCCGGCCAGGTGACCCACGCTGTGGTGAATGGCACCACCGATGGTGTGATCACGGACGAATTGGTACAAGTGGAAACCATGAACGCGGCCGCCTCCAATGCCATGGCGACCGAAGAAGATCTCAGCCCTATCGGGACATCGACCCAGGCGGTGTTCTCAGAAAACCACCAGAAGCTACCATCGCATTCAACAACTTCAGCCAAGCCCCGCGAGACCAAGGTGGATCCGACGATCCCCGCAACACACGTTTCGCCGGAGCAGCATGTTGGTCCTGCGAAACCAGCGACATACCACTCCACGAAGGTGCCGGTCACGGTAGCGGCGAATATGGGTGACAGGGAAGACCCTGCTGCGGAGCCCACGACCTACACCGTCCCCTCGCCTCTGCCTGTTGCGGAAGCCGGGAACAACACGTGGCCATTTTCCAACACTGACGCATGGGACGAGGCACCTGTGACCGTGACCTTAGGAGCCGGGGTGCTTGGGTTCGAACGCTTCCGGGTGGACCGGATGCAAGCACTGGGAATACCATCGCCACACACGGCTTTAGCTGGCGAACCCCGCACCGCACTGCCCGAGGCGCTCTATGTGCTGCCAAATGGGGAATGGTGGATGGGCGCACAAGTGGCCTTCTTCGGCCAGCGCCAACGGTGGCATGGCGACCAGGCGAACCTGGTGGAGGCCCTGGACCAGAGCGCTGCTGCCACCTCCACCATCGCACCAGGCCTCGCTGTGGGCCGCACCTGGCGCAGCGGCTGGGGACTGTCACTGGGCATGCTTTACGAGCGCACGGAGCAGGGATTCCTGCATGTGGGCCGCCGCGTGGTGGTTGCGCACGAGATCCACCAGTATATGGTCACCCTGAACGAACAAGTATTCTGGAGTCATTCGGACACGATCACCCATACCACGGAGCATGAGTCCATTGCGACGGGTACGGCCAGGCGCGGCACACTGCTACTGCCCCTGGAGGCCAGCTGGCAGGGACGCTTTGGCCGCACCCTGGTATCGGTGGAGGGTGGGCTGACACTGGAGTTGCCCATCCAGCGTAGCGGCACCATGCTGGACACGAACCTGGATGGCGGGATGATCGCCCGGGAGGCAAGCCCCGCCGAACTTCGGGCGCGCCACCCGGCCGCGATCCTGGGCGGCGTGGGCATCGGCCTTGGCAGGCAACTGAATGAACATTGGACGCTGTGGGCGGTTCCGCAATATCTCCATGGCCTGGGGGATCTTGGAGGCGCCAATACGGCACATGCTCTATCCGACCGTTGGGGGCTGCGATTCCGCATCACCCGGCATCTCACCCGAACAAGATGAACCTGAACATGCGGATCGCTCCGTTCCAGATACCCCTGATCCTGCTGCTGGCACCCAGCAGCGTGTCATCCCAACTGCTGTTGGACCATGTGCGCTTCGCCATGGACGAGGGCACCTGGGAGGGCTGCGGTCCCACCATGCAGGTGCACTTCACCGAGGAGATCACCGGTCCGCTCCAGTACCATTTCGACCCGGTGATCGATGCGGAGGAGCACGTGATCCTGAGCACCGTGTGGAGCGTGTATGATGGCGACTTCAACCAATGGTTCGACGACACCCTGGAGCATACCTTCCCCATTCCCGGAGAACACCTCGTATGCCTCACCGCCAATGCGCTGGACCTCAACCAGCAACCATGCAGCACCACCACCTGCCGGTTGGTGGAGATCCTGCAACACGCGAATTGTGCCGCGTTGGAGGTCGATTTCACCATCACGGATGTCGCTGGTCAGCAGATCACCTTCCAGGACGAGAGTTACTTCCCTGCAGGGATCGTGCAGCAATCCTGGTCTTTCAGTGGCGGGGATATAACGACCGGCTTCGCGCCCACACACACATTCGAAGGTCCCGGGCCACACAAGGTCTGCCTTACCGTTACCGGCGCGGGGCCGGAATACTGTACGGCGCAGGTATGCAAATGGCTCTATCTGGGGCCGGTACCCGTGCCCTGCGAGCAGATCTTCACCCCGGGTTTCCTGATGATACAGGCCATGGACATGTTGGGGGTGCTGGACACTTCGATCACCTCCGGGATGCACCACGAGGTGGCCTGGGACTTTGGCGATGGAAGTCCGTTGGCCTACGGCGGGTTCGCGATACACGCCTATGCTACCCCTGATCAATACGACCTGTGCAGCACCGTACGCTATTGGGGGCCGCTGGTGGCGGATACCTGCTCCAGCACCTATTGCGTGCCCGTGGTGGTGGTGGTGGCCACTACTACGGAGGGAAGCGTCCCAAATCCCGGCCTTTCGGCCTGGCCGGTACCCTTCCAGGACCAAATAATGCTGGCCGGCCTTGCGCCCGGACCTGCCCGGATACAGGTGTTCGACCAGGGCGGCCGCCTGGTGCATGAGGAGGGCACGCTGGGCACCCCGATGCACCTGATGGACCTTGGCCATCTTTCTCCAGGAGCGTACGTGTTGCGTTGCCAGCAGGCGGACGGTATGCGGGCCACCCGTGTGCTGAAGGGAACCTGAAACGGCACGGGGCCGGCACGCTGAGGTACCGGCCCCGTGGCCCTTGTGCAAGGTGACGGTTCACTCGGCCGTACTGCGGGCGGCGAGCAGACGATAGCCAGCCAGCACCACCTCGGAGGACTGCCGCTTCTCACCTTCCTTGGTCTCATAACTGCGGTGCGTCAGGCGCCCCTCCACGAGCAGCCCGCTGCCTTTGCGCACCATGTTCGAGAGCTTCTCCGCGGTCTGGCCCCAGGCCACCACCGTGTGCCATTCGGTGTTCTCCTTCATCTCACCGTCGGCGCCCTTGTAGCGTTCGTTCGTGGCCAGGTTCAGGCGGAGCATCCGCTTGCCATTGCCTACATCGCGCAGCTCGGGGTCGTTGCCCAGGTGGCCGATCAGTTGCACTTTGTTGTTCATCGAGGTGTACATGGTATTGGGGGTTTTTCAGGCCGATGTACGTTCATCGGCGATACAAAGCAGGTGGGTCCATCGTGTGTGATCCGGTCAATACCCGTTTGTAGTCGTTCACAAGCGTTGACAAACGGTTGTTGGGCGTTGGTCGCTCAACCCGGCCACGTCTGTTCTTAGCTACTTTTGCCGCTGTCAAGCCTACTCCATTGCCAAAGAAATCCTGCAACGACCTATGAGTCAGCATAAGAACCGGATCCTGGTGCCCACGGACTTCACCAAGGTGTCCGACTGCGCGTTAGAACATGCCATGAACCTGGCTGGCCATACTGGCGCGGAGGTGTACCTGCTTCATGTGGTTCCCGGGCAGAGCGAGGTGGAGGAGGCCCGACACAAGTTGGACCTTGAGTTGGAACGCGCACGCGCCAAAGGACCGGGGGTGAATGTGTACAAACTGGTGCGGGTGGGCTCCATCTTCGAGGATATCGGCGATGCGGCAGCCGAGATCGACGCTTCACTGATCGTGATGGGGACCCACGGCATGCGTGGCATGCAGTTCCTGACGGGAAGCCACGCCTTGCGGGTGATCACCAGTTCGCCTATACCCTTCATCGTAGTGCAGGAGCGGGGCATCAAGGAGGGTGGGTACGATTCCATCGTGGTTCCCCTGGACCTGCACAAGGAGACCCGGCAGAAGCTTACCCTGGTGGCGGACATGGCGCGGACATTCAAGAGCAAGGTGCATTTGCTGGTGCCCAGGGAGGACGATGAATTCCTGCACAAGCAACTGGAGAACCACATCAAATTCGCCAACAACTACCTTGATGAACGCGGTATCGCGCATGACGCCACGATCTCCGAGGAAGACAGCGGTGACTTCGTGAAGGCCGTGGTGAAGCACGCCGTCCGTGTGGACGCCGACCTGGTGGTGATCATGAACCTCTCGCAGGGAAATATTTTCGGCGTGCTGGGTGTGCCCTATGAGCAGGAGGTGATCTCCAATGAGGCGCAGATCCCAGTGATGCTGATGAATCCGCGCGACACGGGAACAGGCGGTGGCTGGTCCTTCCAGTAGGCGCTCAGGCGCGCATTCCGATCACCAGGATATCATCCACCTGCTCATGGCCCGAACGCCATGATCGGAAGGCTTCGTCCAGTTTGTCGCCCTGTTCGTTCGCTGGCAGGGTACTGATGCTTTGGAGCAGCTCCCGGAATCGGCGATAGAGGAATTTCTTACCCCGCGGCCCGCCGAACTGATCTGCATAGCCGTCGGAGAACACATACACCATGTCCCCGGCATCCAGCCGTATACGATGGTCGGTGAAGGCCATGCCGTTGAGGTCGAAACTGCCGATGGCACTTTTGTCCGGGGTGAACTGGATCAGCTCCGGGCCGCGCACCACATAAAGCGGACAATTCGCTCCGGCGTATTCCAGGATCCGGTTCGCCGGGTCATAGCTGCACAGGGCCATGTCCATCCCGTCACGGACCAGTCCTTGCTCGCGATCCTTGTGCAGGGCATCGTAGGCGATGCGGTTCAGCTCACGCAGCACCTCACTGGGCCGCGAACGCCCATGCTCCTTCACCGCCTGGTTGAGACCATTGTATCCTACCAGGCTCATGAACGCCCCCGGCACTCCATGGCCCGTGCAGTCCACTGCGGCGAAGATCACCTTGTCCTCCACCTGGTCGAACCAGTAGAAATCCCCGCTGACGATGTCCTTGGGGCGATAGAGCACGAATGACTCTGGCAACATCTCCCTGATCCGGCGCTCCGGGGGGAGGATGGATTCCTGGATGCGTTTGGCGTAACGGATGCTGTCGGTGACGTTGTTGTACAGTTCCTCGATCTTCCGGCTCTGGCGTTCGACCTCCTCCTTCTGGCGCACCACCTCCTCGGTGCGTTCGATCACCTTCATCTCCAACACACGCTCGCGTTCGCCCAGTTCGTCGCGCATCTTCAGCAACGCGTGGCCCAATACATCTTCCTCGCTCAGGGGTTTGTATTCAGCGGTGAAGTCCCCTGCGGCCACCGCATGGGAGAATTCGGTGGTGCGACGCAGGCCATCCACCAGTGAGGTGAGGGCCTTGCTCATGTCGCCGATCTCATCGTTGGTGGTGCGCACACGGGTGCGCGGGAACACGCCGCGCCCCAGACTGAGCAGCACACTTCGCAGGCGCCGCACCGGGCTAACGATGCCCCGCACTATCATGACGGCCACCAGGGCCCCGATGATCACCAGCACGATCCCCAGGTACAGTACGATGAACTTCAGCGAGTCGAAGCTGCGGATCATGCTTCCTCCCAGGTGGCGGCGTTTGTCCTCCTGCATGTTCAGCAAACGGTCCAACCCCGCGAGCACCACTTCGTTCTGCTGGTCCAGCACACCACCCTCCTCGGCCATGTCGCTGCGCTCCATGTGCTTGAAGGGGTCGCTGTAGCTCTCCAGCGAGGGCAACATGGCCTTGATGCGGTCATGCAATGCGAAGAGCGTGTGCATCTCGGAGATCACATGATCCATCAGGGCCACTTCCTCGCGGTCCCAGCGGGCCATCAACGTATCGATCCGGTCCAGCAGTTGGGGCAACTCCTGGTTGGTGATCTCCACGAGTGTGGTCTTCTCCGGGGCATCCGCCCGGCTTTCCAGCAACGCCCAGTGCTTGATGAGCATATGCGCACTGACCGTGAGGTTGCGCAGGCGCACGAGGGCATCCACCGATGGGGAATAGACCTGGTTGATCTCCTCATTGATGGCACGACTGCGTTCCAGGGTGCGGTTGGTGAGCACCACCACCACCAATGCGAAGAAGATGAACAGGCCGAAGCCCATTCCGATCTTCCTTCCAATGGTCATCCGGATCGCCATGGTGCCGGACATTAGTCCTGCTCCATTGGAGGCAGGCTCTCGAACAGCTCACGGAAGCGGTCGGAGTTCTCCTGGTCCTGCAGGCTGTAATAAATGATCTCCAGGCCCAGCAGTGTTTCCCGGCGGTCCGGGTTCATGTCATGGGCCTTGAGCATGAACGGCAATGCCTCCTGGAAATATTCGCGGCTCACCTCCTGTATCCGCTGGATGCTGGGGATATCATCCTCGGCGGTGATGTGCTGGATGTTGTAGACCCCGCGGTTGTAGTAAAGGGTCGCCAGGTTGTAGTTGGCGCCGTAATTCTCAGGGTCCAAGGAGAGCACCTTGCGGTAGGTGTCCACTGCCTTGTCGAACCAGTTGAGGACGGTGCGGTCCTGGTCGAAGCGCTTGGTGTACACTGTTCCCAAGGCATTGAGAAATTCCACTTCACGCTTGCGCAGGTTGGCTTGTGGATCGAGCCGCAGGATGGCCTCCTTGTAATTGTCGAAGAGTGCCCTGGCGCGCTCATCCTGTAGTTCCTGCATGGCCCGGGCCGCGTCGTTGAAGAAGGTGCGCGCCAGATAGTCGTATGCCTGCATGGCGTTCTCGCGATAGGTGCCCGCCGAGTCGAGCCCAATGCAGGTATACAAACTTGCGAGGGCTTCGTTGCGCACCAGATCAGCCTCCGGGCCCGCCTTGGTGTCCTTGAAGCTGTCCTTATAAACGAATCCCCGCAGAAGCCAGGCCTCGGGGTCCTCGGCGTGGAGGGGGTCCCTCACAGCCTGATCCACCAAGGTCTTGGCCCCGGCCAGATCGCCCGCCTGGAACTTGCGCAGGGCCTCCACAAGAGGATCTCCCTGGGCCTGCATCGTCATGCAGGTCAGTATCCAGAGGATCGTTATGGTGATGCGTTGGGCCATGTTCATTCCTCCACGCGGTGCGCGAGATTCTTCAGGGTGGAGCCCACCACCAACCCGTGCTTCTGGGCGTTGGCAAGGCTCAATTCATACTTCAATAGATTCTCCACTTTCACGAAGTTCACCACAGCTCCATCCTCCAACGCACCCGCATATTCGGTGACCACCATGGTGGGCTGCCCCTGCATGCGCTTATAGATCTCCGGTAGCAAGGCCAGGTCTTCGCGGCCCACGAACAGGATATGGCAGCGCTCCACATCAGCCGTGCGTGGCAACTTGCGTACCTCGATGGGTTGCTTGCCGATGGTGCGTGTGGAATACTGCTTGATCAGCTCCTGGTATAGGTTGGCACCGCCAATGACCCCGATGATGAAGTTGCCGTTGCGCATGGCCGTGTCCTTCCACTCTACCAGCTTGGCGATGTTGTACAGGTAGTTGGCCTGGAGAATGGCCGTGGTGTCCTTGTCCGCGTCACGCTGGATGGGCAGCGCGGAGCAGAGCAGGAAGGGAAGCACCAGTAGGATCTTGTATCCCCGGCCCATATTGAACTGGCCCAACTTAGTTTTGGCGCGGCCACAAGCCGATCGTATGCCGGATCGAAGCAACAACGGACAAAGTACCTGCCCCGCCGCGCTTGGCCTGCTGCTGGCGTTGGTCATCTATCCACAATGCGCTGTGGATGTCCACGCACAGGTGGGACGCTTGCACGCATTCGACCGGGCGGCCCAGCAGGAGGCCATGGGCTACCGCTGGCTGCGTTGGAGCGTGGAAGCCATAGGACACCGGCTCACTGGCAGCCCCCATGGCGCCATGGCGGAACATGCGGCCGACAGCCTGTTCCGTCTTGGCGGACTGGAGCATGTGGAACGCTTCCCATTCCGGGCACAGGCCTGGTCACGTGGAAACGTACAACTTACCATCAGCGACGGGCATGGGTTCCTGCATCTGGCCGCCGTGGCCCTGGCCAACACACCCCTGGAGGCCGATGTGGAAGCCCCCCTGGTCGATGCCGGAAATGGGCTCCCCGATGATCTGGCCCAGCTCGGCCATGCATTGAAAGGCGCGGTGGCCCTGGTGAATATCGGACTCGTGGATGCTCCCGAGGGCACCCGGAACCTGCACCGCAGTGAAAAGGCCGCACTAGCCCTCGATCGGGGCGTGGCGGCCATCCTGTTCGTGAACCAGGTGGATGGAGGGGTGCTGCTCACCGGAACGGCCTCCATCGATGGTAAACTGATCCCAGTCCCTGCGGCATGCGTGGCCACCGAAGATGGTTCGGCTTTGCGTGCCCGGATCGCCGAGGGCCAGGCTCTTACTGCTCGGCTCGGTATGAATAATCAGAGCGAGGTGGTGGAGGCGAACAACGTGATCGCCGAGATCCGGGGAAGCTTACTTCCCGAAGACGTGATCATCGTAGGCGGCCATCTGGATAGCTGGGACCTTGCCACGGGAGCCACGGACAACGGTCTGGGTTCATTCTCCATACTGGACCTTGCGCGTGCCATGCAGGCCATGCCCTTCAAACCCGAGCGCACCGTGCGCTTCGTGCTTTTCATGGGCGAGGAGCAGGGACTGCTGGGCTCACGTGCGCTGGTGGCACACTACCGCAACACTGGTGAGTTAGCCAAAATCCGGTGCATGATCAACCTGGACATGAGCGGCAACCCCTATGGCTTCGGGGTGGGTGGGCCCGATGGTTGGGGCACCATGATCGGCGATCTATGTCGCGAGATCCGGGCGGTGGACAGCACCGATTTCCGGGGAGATGTTTCCGAACGGGTATGGTTGCATAGTGATCACCAACCATTCCTGCTGGCTGGCGTGCCGGTGTTGTATCCATTAAGCGACCTGGGCAAGCATGTGTATGGCTGCTATCACAGCAGCTGCGATGATATCCATCTGGTGGATCCGCAGGCCATGGTGAACAACGTGCGCTTCGTGGGCATGCTGCTCTATGGGCTCGCGGCCAAGGAGGAGCTTCCACCGCATTTCTCCAATGCGGATCTCATGACCCGGCTCAAAGCGGACGGACTGGAAGGCTCCCTGCGCATTGGCGGGGACTGGCCGTGGGACTGACCGGGATCACTTCCGGGTGTTGCCCTGGCCTGCTCCATTCATCCCTTCCAGGTCACGGTCGAAGAGATAGAGACCACCCTTGTCATTGCCGATCAGGTTCAACTTGTCGATCAGCGTGCGGGCCAGGGCTTCCTCCTCGATCTGCTCGCTCACATACCACTGCATGAAGTTGTGCGTGGTATAGTCCTTCTCCTGCAGGCATAGATCCACCACGCCATTGATCTCCTCGGTCACCGAGGTCTCATGGTCCAGGAGGCTCTTGAAAATGTCCGTGATCGATGTGAAGTCGGTGCTTGGTTGCTCCAGTGCGGATACCCGCGCACGCCCCCCACGTTCGTTGATGAACTTGACGAGTTTCAGCATATGCTGACGCTCCTCATCGCTGTGGCGGTAAAGGAAGGCCGCTGTACCACTGAGCCCTTCGTTCTCGGCCCACGAGGCCATGGCGAGATAGGCCTGGCTGCTGTTGGCTTCAACAGCCACCTGGCCGTTCAGGGCCGCTTCGATCTTCTTGGATAGCATTGTAATGGGGTCTTGTGGCGCAAAGGTAGTCCTCGCCCTCAGCGTTTGTTGAAGTTGTTCATCGCACTTGCAACGCCCAGCAAGCCGAATTGAAGAATGGCCCTGGACGCGAGTTCAATGCGGTCGGGTAACGTTGTGGATTCCTCCGGGCTCCACGGGCTGAGTACGTGATCGCTCTGCCGCCCTTTCGGGAATTCGCTGCCAATGCCGAAGCGCAGCCGTGGGAATTCCTCGGTGCCGATGAGCTCGATGATGCTGGCGAGACCGTTGTGGCCCCCTGCCCCACCCTTGGGCCTGATGCGGATGGTCCCGAATGGGAGGGCAAGGTCGTCGGTGATCACCAGCACACGTTCCGCAGGGATGCTCTCCTGCTCCATCCAGTAACGAAGAGCTTTCCCACTCAGGTTCATGAATGTGGAAGGCTTGATGAGGATGAAAGTGCGGCCCTTGTGGCGCACTTCGGCCCGATCACCATAGCGGTCCGTGGAGAATCGGACCTCTGCGGTGGACGCCAGATGGTCCAGTACCTGGAACCCGATGTTGTGGCGGGTGTCCGCGTATTCCGGGCCGGGATTGCCCAGGCCGATGATCAGGTACTTCATGCCGGGTGCAAAAGAAACGGACCCGGCGTCGACCGGGTCCGTTCAGGCGACCATATTCCTTGGATCACTTCTTGGCGGCAGGCTTGGCGGCGGGTTTCGCTTCGGCCTTCGCTGGGGTGGCAGCAGCAGGAGCGGCTGCGGTCTCGGGTGCCACTTCCACCTTCTTCGCGATGCGCACGGATACCACCACATCCGTGGGGCGGTCCAGCAGGGTGATCCCCTCGAACTTCAGGTCGCTCACGCGGACCTGATGGTTCACATCAAGGCCGGTCACATCCAGATCCAGGCGTGACGGGATGCTTGCAGGGAGGCCTTTGACACGCAGCTTGCGCATGCTCTGCTTGAGTTTGCCGCCATTGCGCACACCGATGGGTTGACCCAGCAGGCGAAGTGAGAGCGTGGTGCGGGCGGGCAGGTCCTCGCGCAGTTCCACGAAATCCACATGGATCACACGGTCGGTGGTCGGGTGGAACTGCTTCTCCTGCACCACGGCCAGGGTCTTCGTTCCATCCAGGTCCAGCTCCACACCATTGACGTCGGGTGTGAAGACGATCTTGTTGAGGAGGACCTCCTCCACACTGAAGTGGATGGTATCCTTGCCGCCGTAAAGCACGCAGGGTACGCGCTTCTCCCGGCGCAATTGCGCGGCATGTTTGCTGCCGATGTCGGTGCGGATCGTGCCGCTGAGCGCTACTTTGTTCATGGTGTAGTGGTTATGCGATGATGAAATGGCTGCTGATGCTCTCGTGGCTGCGCACCCGACGGATCACGTCGGCGAAGAGGTGGTCCACGGAAAGCTGCTTGATCTTCCCCGTGGGAGCGCCTTTCTCGGGCCTCAGGGGAATGGTGTCGGTAACGATCAATTCGGTCAGGCTGCTTTGCTCGATGCGCTCATAGGCTTCGCCGCTGAGGACCGCGTGGGTGCAAACGGCGCGGACACTGGTGGCGCCCAGGTCCATCATCATGTCGGCCGCCTTGGTCAAGGTGCCGGCGGTATCGATCATGTCGTCCACCAGCACCACATTCTTATCCTTCACATCGCCGATCACCGTCATGCTGTCCACCTGGTTGGCCACTTTGCGCTGTTTGTAACAGATGGCCATATCCACACCCAGGTGTTTCGCATAGGCGTTGGCGCGCTTGGTGCCACCCGTATCGGGCGCCGCCATCACCAGATCATTCAGGCCCATTTCCTTGACATGAGGCAGGAAGATCGTGCTGGCGAAGAGGTGGTCCACAGGTACTTCGAAGAAGCCCTGGATCTGGTCGGCATGCAGGTCCATCGTCATAATGCGGTCCACCCCGGCTGCTGTGAGCATGTTCGCCACCAGCTTGGCACCAATGGAGACCCGGGGTTTGTCCTTGCGGTCCTGGCGGGCGAAACCGAAATAGGGCATCACCGCCACGATGCGTTTGGCACTGGCGCGCTTGGCGGCATCCACCATCATCAAGAGTTCGAATAGGTTGTCCGCCGGAGGAAAGGTGCTCTGGATGATGAATACCAGTTCACCACGCACGGTTTCCTCGAAACTCGGCTGGAATTCCCCGTCGCTGAAACGCGCCACGGTGACCTCTCCCAGGCGCTCGCCACTGGCAGCAGCGATCTTCTCGGCCAGGTACCGCGTGGCGGTGCCGCTGAAGATCTTGGAGCTTTCCTGTTGCATGGCCCGCTGGCGCTTTTCCTTACTCCGCTTGGGCCACGATGTTCTGCGCCAGGGGAAAAGGGCTGCAAATGTAGCGATCCGGGCCGGGTTATCAACGATCGTTGGCAGGTATCCGGCTCGCACTTCCGGGAGGCCCTAACAAGCTGTGGATGAATGCCCCACGCCGCCAGGGGGAACGTGGTGGGGCGCCCGGCTAACTTGCGCCCTTTCCTTCCCCTCCCCACCGCCCATGGCGCGCCACCGCACCTCCCAAGACAGATCCCAGCTCTCCGAAGATATCCTGGCAGCCGTGCGCCGATCCGGTCATGCCGGGGTCACCAGCCAGCAACTGGCGCTACAGCTGGGGTTCCGGGACAAGGGCCAGCGCTACCTGCTCTTCGACGCGATAGAACAACTGTTGGATAGCGGCCGGATCGAAAGCGGCAAGAAGGGAAGGTACACGGTGGCGGGTGGGAGCGATACGGCGGAGGGCACCATCGACATCATCGCAAGTGGCGCCGGCTACGTGCGGCTCGATGCACAGGGCCTGGATGATGTGTACATCGCCCAACGGGACATCGGCACAGCGTTGCACGGAGACACGGTCCGCATCAAAGTGCGTGGCGGGCGTGGCAGCCGGTCCGAGGGCAGGGTGCAGGAGGTGCTGAAAAGGCGCCGGACCGAATTCGTTGGCACCATCCACAAGCACGAAGGCCGAACGATCCTCGTGGCCGATGACCAACGCGTACAGAAGCCCTTTTTCATCCCTCCGGCGGATGTGAATGGAGCGAAGGAGGGGGATAAGACAATTATCGCGCTGGGTGAATGGAAGGACGCCCGCGACCTGGCCCGCGGCAAGGTGCTGCGCGTGCTGGGAAAAGCAGGCGAGCATCAGGTTGAGATGCACGCGATCCTTGCGGAATTTGGCCTGCCGCTGGAATTCCCGGAAAGTGTGCTGAAAGCCAGCTCGGAGATCCCCGACGGGGTAAGCGCCTCGGAGATCGCCAAGAGACGTGATGTCCGGAAGATCCCCACCCTTACCATCGACCCCGACGACGCCAAGGATCTGGACGATGCGCTCAGTGTGCGCAAGTTGGAGAACGGCAACTGGGAGATCGGGATCCACATCGCCGATGTGAGTCATTATGTGCGTCCGGGGACAGTGGTGGATATGGAAGCCGCCAGCCGCGCCACCAGCGTGTATCTCGTGGACCGCGTGGTGCCCATGCTGCCCGAGAAGCTCAGCAACGACCTCTGTTCACTGAACCCACGCACCGACAAACTCAGTTTCAGCGCGATCTTCGAAATGGACGACAAGGGCCGCCTGCGCGGCGAGTGGTTCGGGCGTACCGTGATGCGATCCCACCACCGCTTCGCCTACGCGGATGCACAGGCCATCATTGATGGTGGCGACGGCCCATTCAAAGAGGAGGTGCTCACCCTGCACGGTCTGGCGGAGATCCTGCGCAGGGAACGCATCGCCAATGGAGCGCTGGAGATCGGTGGCAATGAGGTGAAGTTCAAGCTGGATGAGAAGGGGCGCCCGCTGGGTGTATACGAGAAGGTGATGGGCCCCGCCAACTGGTTGATCGAGGAATTCATGCTGCTGGCGAACAAGCGTGTGGCGGCTTCGGTGGGAAAGGCGAGGCAAGGTGGGTCCAAACCCTTTGTGTACCGTGTGCATGATCTGCCCGACCCCGAAAAAGTAGCCCAGCTACGCGCCCTGGCCAAGAGCTTCGGGCACGAATTGGAGACATCGGACGCCGAGGGGCTGCCGCATGCGATCAACAAACTCTTGCGCGCGGTGGCGGGCACCGAGGAGGAGAACATCCTCAAGCAGGTGGCCATCCGCAGCATGAGCAAGGCCATCTACACCACGGAGAACATCGGGCATTACGGCCTGGGTTTCGAGCATTACACCCACTTCACCAGTCCCATCCGCCGTTACCCGGATCTGCTGGTGCACCGGGCCATGGCGCATTACCTCGCGGGAGGAAAAGCGCTGGACCGCGAAGCATTGGAGTTGAGTTGCAAGCACAGTTCCCGCATGGAGAAGCAGGCCGCTGACGCAGAACGGGCGAGCATCAAATACAAACAGGCCGAATTCCTGCGCGAACGCATCGGTGAGGAGTTCGAGGGGGTCATCAGCGGCCTCACGAACTGGGGCATCTACGTGGAACTGGTGGCCAACAAGTGCGAAGGCATGATCGGCCTGCGGGAACTTCCCGGCGATGTATTCCGCTTCGACCAGGAACGCTATACCGTGGTGGGACAACGTACCGGCCGGAAATTCCGCCTGGGTGACGAGATCAGCGTGGTGGTGAAGGCCGTGGATATGGACCGTCGCAGCGTGGACCTCGGACTGGCCGGAGAAGTGATGCGCACCACGGCGGGCAAGTTCGAGCGCGGCCGAAGCCAACCAAAACCAGCGGGGCCCAAAGCCTCCAAGAACAAGCCTCGAAAAGGGAAGCAGGGAAAGCGACGCTGATCCGGTACAGCCCGTTACACCAGGTTCAGGCGCTTCGCCAGATCATCCTTGTAACTGCCCCCCACGGGGATCACCTTCTTGTCGTTCTCCAGGATGAGATTGGACTGCTCGATGGCGGTGATCTTGTCCAGCCGCACGATATAGCTGCGATGCACGCGGATGAAGTCGTTCTCGGGCAGTTTGGCCTCGATGTCCTTCATGGTGCTGTGGATGGTATAGCGCGTGTTGAGGGTGTTGATCACCACGTAATCCTTCAACGCCTCTATGAAGTAGATATCGCCGGTCTTGAGTTTCACCAGGCGGCTGTTGCTCTTGACGAACATGATATCACGGCCGCTTTCCTTGTTCTCCACCAGGGAATACAAGAGATCACGCTCCTTGAGAACCTCGGTCTCTTTCTTGTGCTTGTACAGGGCCATTTCGATCGACGTATGGATGTCGATCTCCTTGAATGGCTTGATGATGTAACCGTAGGGTTGGGTGACCTTGGCCTTCGCCAGGGTGCTTTCATCCGCGTAGGCGGTAAGGAAGATCACAGGGATATTGGTCTCCTTCCGGATGGTGTCGGCCGCCTCGATCCCATTCATCTCGCCCTTGAGCATGATGTCCATCAGGATGATGTCCGGCATGTGCTCCAAGGCCAGTTTCACGGCCTGGTCGCCCGTGCTGGCGGCGCCCACGACGTTGTATCCCAGCTTCTTCAGGCTGTGCTGGATATCCTTGCTCACAATGCTCTCGTCCTCAACAACGAGCACGTTGGTCTGTGCCATGGCCGCTTAGTGCTTGGTACGTTCAAATGTAAGTAAATACGACACCCCCCGATCGCTGCTCATACGGATCGTGCCATCCAACTGTTCCACAAGAGTATGAACAAGTTCAAGGCCCAGGTTCCCGTCGCGCTGCGTATCGAATCCCTTGGGCATCCCCACCCCATCATCAGCCAAGTGGATCACGACCTGTTCTTTCTCCAGGGCCAGTGTGATCGTTACGGTGCCCGCCCGCCCATCGGGGAATGCATGCTTAAGGGTATTGCTGATGAGTTCGTTGAGGATGAGGCCGCATGGAATGGCCTGGTCCAGCACGAGTTCCACGGGTTTAAGATCGGTCTCCAGTGCCACCTTGCCAGTGAGACTGTAACTGAGCATCAGGTTGCGGCAGAGTCCCTCCATGTACCCTGCGAGGTCGATGGAGCTGAAATCCTTGGTCTGGTAAAGGCTTTCATGGATGAAGGCCATGCTGCGGATGCGGTCGCGGCTGTCGCGCAACAGATCCTGGATGCGTTTGTCGTCACCCACATGTCCGGTCTGCAGGTTGAAGATGCTGCTGACGATCTGCAGGTTGTTCTTCACGCGGTGATGGACTTCCTTGAGTAGAACCTCCTTCTCCCCGAGGCTCCGCATCAATTCCATCTGTGCCTGTTTACGGTCCGTGATGCCATATGCAAGGCACGATAGTTCATGCACACGGCCGTCCACCATGATGGGGCTGATGAAACATTCCACCCATCGTGGCAGACCATTCCGGTCCACGAGTTCCACTTCGAATTGTTGAGGCTTCCCCTTGAAGGCCGCCCGGAAACGTTCAGCGAAGGGTGCGGGGTCGCCCGCGGCGTGCGGTGCCAGACGATCGATGAATGCATCTCCGATCTCGAAGCGTATGCCGTAAGCCTCCTGAGCGGAGGCGCGGAACCACTCGTTGCATGAGGTGATGCGCAATTGGACATCAAGTGTCCAGATCATCATGTTGGCGGAACCCTCGAAGATGGCCTCGAGGCGTGCGGCCTGCTCGCGGACGGTGTCCTCGGCCTCCTTCTGCTCGGTGATCTCGTGCCCCACACCGAACACCTCCTTCACGCGGCCGTCCGGTCCGAACACAGGACTGAGGAAGACCTCATTGCATACACGTCCGCCTTCCAGGTCGGCCACATCCGTTTCGAAGCGGACCGGGGTCCCCTGGAAGGCCTCGGAGTATTTCGCGTCCCAGAAAGTATGATACTCCGGCGTAGCGAAGCGCTTGCGCGGCCGGTCCGGATCATTGTTCATTTCAGGCGTGACGCCGTGCAGGCGCATGATCATATCCGCGTAGCCCTTGTTGTATGATGTGAGTTTGATCGTCGGGTCGACGGTCCAGAACATGTGGTCGCTGCTTTCGAACAAGGCGCGAAGCTTGGCCTCATGCCGCTCCAGTTGCTCCTTGGCGGCAAGCACATTGGTGATGTCGCGCAAGATCGCACGCGTGGCCACAGGACGGCCGCCTGCCCGGCGCACGGTGATCGAGCCTTCGGCGATGACGTTGCGACCATGACGACCCACGAAGACAGCACGCACGTCCGCACTATCTCCTGTGATCCCCGTACCTGTGAACAGGGGCAGCAATTCGTCGGCACGGTCAGGATGTAACATCTCATGGATCGTTGTGTCCCGATGGTCCATGCCTTCACAACCCATGGCCTTGTGCCAGGCCTGGTTCACGTACACCAGCCGACCTTCGGCATCCACACTCAAGATCAGGTCCGTGGCGTTCTCGAATAGGTCGCGATAGCGCTCCTCGCTGGCGCGAAGTGCCTCCTGGTCCTGTTTCATGCGCGTGATATCACGCGAAACACCCATCGCTCCAATGAGCTTGCCCTCTTCATCGTAGAGGCGTGATGCGGCCAGGAAAGTCGTGAACTCCTCGCCGCCCTTGGTCACATTGCGGATCTCGCCGGCAAATGCGCCATGTTCATCCAACTCGCGTTGCACCCTTTCGTACTCGCCCGGGTCGGCATAGAGGAGGTGTGAGCTGTTACCGAGGATCTCTTGTGGTTCATATCCGAAGCGCTGGCTGGCCGCAGGATTGTATTCGGTGATCCGCCCATCTGGGTCGGCGGCCATGATCATATCCAAAGAACTATCCACGAGGCTTCTTGCGAAACGGCGTGACCGACGCAAGGCCTCCTGGGTAAGGCGGTGTTCGGTGATCTCCTGCCGTAATACCTGGTTGACCTCCTCGGCAAGCTGCACCCGCATGCGCTCCTTCATCAGCACCTGTTGCGCGCTGTGGTCCTGCAGGGTGATGCGCACGGCCACGCCGCCCTCTTCTTCCACAGCGGAGGCGATCATCATCAACTCCTTGCCGTTCATCAGGCGGACAGCGACCGGTTCCTGGGTGTTGTATGGAGGCCCAAGGATCCGCCGCAGGACAGCCCGGTCGTCCGGATGGAACAACAGGGGCGCTTGCATACCTGCCAACCTACGTCCCGCCATGCGCTCGGCAGCAGGGTTGGCGTAGACCACCCGGCCGGCCGCCAACACCAGCAGGCCATCCCGAACGTGCTCCACCAGGCCCCGGTAACTGGCAAGCAGGGTCCGTTGTTCCAGTTCGCTCTGATGGATGGCCGTTACATCTATCAGGGTACCCTGGATGGACGCGGGCCGGTCCGGTTGACGGTCCAGGTAGACGTTCTCCAGGCCTTCCACGACGCGGCCACTGTTGTGCCTTAGGCGCACGTGATAGTTGATCAGCCGACCTTCCTTGAACAAGCGCGTCATGAACTCCTCACGATCCGCCACGGTGTGATAGAGATCCGCAGCATGGATCCGCAATAGCTCCTCGCGACCCGCATAGCCGAGCATCTGCGCAAGGGCATCATTGCATTCCAATATCCGGCCATCCAGGGTGGTACGATAGAAGCCTGCTACGCCCCGGTGAACCAGGTCGTCATACTGCTGCTTCATTCGCAAGTAGGCCCGTGCCAGGTCCTCACCCCCGGGTTCCAACTCCACAAATGCCCTGCCCTCTCCTTTCATGTCCCGTACTAATGCTTGGCTTGTGACTCAAGGACGGTCATCGGGCGTACCCCGCACATTGGGTGGCACACGTTCGCCATCCAGCCGCATGGCCACCCCATCCCGATATCGTATGGTCAGCACCGGCTGCCCCAACTCGTTATAATGGATGTGGTCTCCTTCTTCCAGGCCCATCACATAGCGCCCCTCCTGCCTGAGTTGTCCATTGGGCCACCACCAGCGGTGCTTGCCGTGCCGTTCGCCATTGACAAAGGTCCCGGAAAAATTCCGCTTACCATCAGCGTATGCGTAGTTCCATGTTCCATCACGCAGGCCATCCTTGAAAACGCCTTCCTCACGATGGTCGCCCAACTCGTAGGTCCACGGACCATCACGCTGGCCATCGATGTATTCCCCCTTCGTGATCACGTTGCCGTCCTCAGCATATTCCACCGACTCTCCATCCTCCCGGCCCCGGCGATAGTTCTCCTGCCGGTGCATGCGTCCACTCTCATAGTACCACTGCCACTGACCATGCGGAAGGCCATTGAGGTATTTTCCCTTCTGTTCCACTTTACCACTCCGGTGATAGAAGCTCCAGTCCCCCTCACGCCTTCCTGCCGTATAAGCTCCCTCTGCGCGCTTCTCACCGGTGGGAAAGAATTCCACCCAAGGGCCCTCCATGGCACCCAGGTCATTCACCATTCCTTCACTGATCAGGCGATCCGCCGCATAGATCTTGGCTCCGGTGAGGGTGCCATCCGGAGCGAATTCCTTGAAGAGGCCCTCACGCCTTCCGCTGCGTGAATAGCTACCGATGCTGGCCACCTTTCCTCCGGAGTGGAAGGTGCGTTTGATCTCCACGGTCAACTGCTCCTGGCCTGCGGTATCCAACTGGCCCTGATCGAACTTCAACATCTCCTTCAAATTCCCATTCCGGTCATACTCCTTGTACACACCCTGCCTCCTATCATCCACATAGTTCACTTCCCACTTCACCTTACCGGTGTCGTGGAACTCCTTCCAAGGCCCCTGCCGCATGCCCATACGATCGGTACGGTTGATATCCTCCCGTCGTCGCAACATGCCTGCCCCGTAGTAAAGCAATGCCACCACACGGCCATCCTCTGCATATTCATATCCCCTGCCCTCTTCAATGCCCAATGCATACGGTATCTCCTTATGCACCTGTCCATTGGCATGATAGTATTGGGCCAGGCCATCCCGCTTATCGTCCGCATAATGCTCCCTGCTCATCAGCACACCATCCGCGTCATAATGCCTGGTCTCTCCTTCACGCTTTCCCTCCGCGTAGTTTATTTCACTTTCCAACGCACCTTCTGGACCGTAAAAGGACCATATGCTGTCCAGGAGGTTGTCGCGTCTGTTCCCTTGTGAGCGGATCGTCCCTGTTTCGTAGAAATTGCGCCACCAGCCCTCTGGCTTTCCATCCACCAGGCGTCCTTCGCTACTCACCACCCCGTTCGCATGGAAGAACCTCGTCAGACCGTCATCATCTGGTTGTGCGTAGGCCCATCCCAATGAAGCCACCCACAACAACACTGAACACACTGTTCTCATAACTATATACTTAATGGAATTGATGATGATATAGTAAGGGCTGTTCAAGGTGTTGATGGTCACAACCGGTCGGATTTGTTACTACGGGTTATCAAAAGTAACGCGCACTGCATGAACGATCCGCGGAGGGGGTTGCAACGGCAATGCGTTGAAGCACAAGGGTAAAGGCCGATCCATCAACGATCATGGATATCCTGTCCACAGGTATCAGGTTGATGTTTTGTTATAAGGATCGCCCCTTTTTGACCATGGGTAACCCGTGTGGAAATGATCGATCGAGGGGCTTGCTCGGAGGGGGTACGGTGACAGGGTGAAGGGTTGTTGTTGATAGCGCAAGGTTATCGCAGGTTGTTCACCATTGTGAGTTGGATCCCACGATCCGATCGTGTGTTCACCGAAGGGCTGGTCCTGCGGGGATATCTTCGTGCACCGATACCACCAGGACCCATGCGCATCACCATTGGCGGCGACCATGCCGGATATACCTTGAAGGAACATTTGAGAGTGCACTTGCAGGAGTTGGGTCATGAGGTGGAAGACAAGGGAACCAATTCTGAGGACAGTGTTGATTACCCTGACTTCGCCCGTGCCGTGGCCGAAGGTGTGGGTAATGGAACGTGCGATCTGGGCATAGTGGTCTGTGGAAGTGGCAATGGGGTGAACATTACGGCGAACAAGGTGCGGGGTGTGCGCTCTGCGCTGGCCTGGCGTCCGGAGGTGGGGGCCCTGGCCCGCCAGCACAACAATGCGAACGTATTGGCCCTACCGGCGCGCTTCATCACCTTGGATGAGGCAACAGCCATACTGGACGCCTTTCTTGCGGCGCGGTTCGAGGGAGGTCGTCACCAACGCCGCGTGGAGAAGATCGAGGATACCAACGACCGATGATCATGTCCTTTCCCACTCATCAAGCCGTCAGAGTAGCCCTGACACTGCTATGTACATCGCTGCAACTAGGGCTCCTGGCCCAGCAGGACAGTCTGGCGTTGCGCTATGCGACCCTGATCACCAAGGAAGATATGGTGCGGGACCTCACGATATTGTCAAGTGATGCATACGAGGGTAGGGACACAGGAAAGCCTGGTCAGAAGATGGCAGCAGCCTATCTCCGCGATCACTTCATCGCTCAGGGCATCCCTCCTGTGCCGGCGCCCGACCCCAACGCGATCGTTGAAGGCTATTACCAACCCTTCGAGTTGATGGCCGAACGCAGTGGTTCTATCTCCATCACCGCGCCGGGCCAGGAACTCTCCTTCTTGCGCGACCTGTTGTACTTCAACGAATCACTCTCCGGTGACCGGACAGTGAAAGAAGTGCATGTGCAGGGTGATGGTTCGAAATTGGAAAAAGCCAAGGACCTGCAGGGTGGTGTGGTACTTATCGCGGACAAGGGCCAGGAGGATCTGATGCTCTTCATGGCAGGCTTGCGTTCCAAGGCCGAGGCCGCGGCACAGGCGGGTGCGGAGATCCTGTTGGTAGCCACACCGCGTATGCAGGAGTTGGTGGATCAGATGGGTCATTTCGTGGGTGGTGAGCGCATGCGACTGGCTGGTGACGCACCACGGAACAGGGGGCGTAGTGGTCCCCAGGTGATCCTTGTGGATGAGATAGCCATGGGCCGCCTGCTGGGCCGCACCGACCTCCAAAA
Source organism: Flavobacteriales bacterium (assembly GCA_041747675.1). Lineage (GTDB taxonomy): Bacteria > Bacteroidota > Bacteroidia > Flavobacteriales_F > PHOS-HE28 > PHOS-HE28. The sequence continues at coordinate 26,421 of JBGTES010000096.1, read as the reverse complement.
GGGCCTCCGCAGGAAGCCGGGAAAACGCGTTCCAGTGGACTTTGTCCTGCGGCACCGTCCCCAAATTGAACGGGTGGTCACAGAGAATGTACTCGCGTACATCGAAGGCTCAGACAAGAAGGATGAGCTGATCGTACTTACAGCGCACTACGACCATATTGGTATCGAGGATGGTGAAGTCTACAATGGGGCGGATGATGATGGCAGCGGGACGGTGGCGATCATGGCCATCGCCAAGGCCTTTGCGGCAGCGAAAGCCGCTGGGCATGGTCCACGCCGCAGCATACTGGTCATGCCCGTGAGTGCGGAAGAGAAGGGATTGCTGGGCAGCCAGTATTACAGCGACAACCCGGTGTTCCCGCTGGAGAACACGGTCGCAAACCTCAACATCGACATGATCGGCCGCGTGGACAGCGTGCATACCGGAAGCGTACCGTACGTGTATGTGATCGGCAGCGATCGTCTAAGCAGCGGACTACACGCCGTGAACGAAGAGGCGAACACCAACTACGCCGGGCTGGAGTTGGACTACACCTTCAACGCATTGGATGACCCCAACCGATTCTACTATCGCAGTGATCACTACAATTTCGCGAAGAAAGGAGTGCCCGCCATCTTCTATTTCAGTGGTGTTCATGAGGACTACCATCAACCCGGAGATACGGTGGACAAGATCATGTTCGACCTGTTGCACCAACGCGCACTGCTGGTGTTCCACACTGCGTGGCTCCTTGCCAACCGGGAGGAACGGATCGTGGTGGACAAGAAATGATGAAGCAACCCTAGGGCCGGGGCTCGGCGAGCAGGCGTTCCACGAAGACCTCCAGGCTGCGCTTGTAATTGATGTAGTGTTGGCCGGTGCTTGGGCCATAATTTCCAGTGCGTATGCGCCGCACCTTGCCCTGACGGTCCACCATGATGCAGGTGGGGAAGCTCATTACATGATTGAGAAAGGGCAGCTTCTCGCTGGCCACCGCTTTTGAGGAGCGGCCCGCATAGAGGATCGGATAGCGCACATCCAGCGCGTCGCGGAAACGCTCCAGGCCCTCCAGTGCGCGTGCGGGATCCTCGTACTTCTCGAAGGCCACGGATAGCACTTCAAGTCCCTGTTCGTGATAGCGCTCCCAGAGTTCGTTCAGCAGTCGTGTTTCATCCACACAGTTGGGACACCAGCTTCCCATGATCTGGATCATCACCACTTTGCCCTTGTATTCAGGATCATTAGGCGATACGGATGTGCCGGACAGGTCGGGGAAGCGGAAGTCCACCATGTCATAACCCTCTCTCAGAAAGGTGAGCGAGTCGGGATCACGTAGTTTGAAGCCCGGGTTGCGATGTGCGATCCACGGCTCCTGCCAATGTGTGCCACTCCAGAATCGCCCCACCATGCTGTCGCCAGAGAGGGCGGCCTTGAAGAGAAAGGCATGTGAACCGTCGAAGCAGGAGAGCTTCAGGCTATCACCCTGCACCACACCCTCAAGGTAGCGGTAATCGCCGGTCTCGGTCATGAAGGTGCCAGTGGTGCGTCCCTCCTCCTGTTCTTCGAAAAGACCGATCGCAGGATAGGCCTCGGCAGCGTGTGGGTTGAAGCGCACCTCCCATTGACCAGATATGCTGGTGTGCCTGGCTCCGTTACTTCGAAAACGATCTTGCCTTCCTGCTGTTGCGATGAAGGGGATGCGATAGTCGGGTCCCTTCAGATGATTGAGCCATTCGCCCTCCATGCGATCACTGGAGACAAGTCTTCCCTTGAATTCGGAATCGAACAACGGCATGCGGATGGTGATCGAATCGCCCTGCAGGGCGATGTCATCCACATCGATCGTTTCAGCGCCATTATGCACGTACATCATCCAGCCTCCATCCGCGTTCTGCTCCAAGTCGAATAAGAAGGGAAGCGTGGGGCCGTTGAGCTCGAGTTCCATACGCCAGGCACCGACCTGCGGCGCGATGACCTTGGCGGATCGATCCCCCTGGCCGCATGCGAGGAGGAGCAGGATGAGGAAGAAAATTGGGAGTTGGCGCATAAGGCGCGGCGAATATAGAACCCCGGACCCCGCGTGCCCGGACTGATATTCCCGGACATGGCGATCACAAGTGCTCAGAGATCGAACTTGATGCCCTGGGCGAGCGGCAGGTCGGCGCCGTAATTGATCGTGTTCGTCTGCCTGCGCATGTAGGTCTTCCAGGCATCACTTCCGCTTTCGCGGCCACCGCCGGTCTCCTTCTCGCCGCCAAAGGCCCCGCCGATCTCGGCACCGCTGGTGCCGATGTTCACATTGGCGATGCCACAATCACTTCCAGCAACGCTGAGGAACCTCTCGGCTTCGCGCAGATCAAGGGTCATGATCGCACTGCTGAGCCCTTGCTTCACTCCGTTCTGAATGGCTATGGCTTCTCCGAGATCGCCGCTGTAGCGCATCAGGTAAAGGATCGGAGCGAATGTCTCCACCTGTACGATCGGCATATCGGGACTGGCTTCCACCAAGGCGGGTCTCACATAGCATCCACTCTTGTGACCATCACCTTCCAGGACGCCTCCTTTCACCAGCACCGTGGCACCTTGTTCCTCCGCGGCCTTCAGGGCATTGAGATACATGACTACGGCGTCCTTGTCGATCAGCGGCCCAACATGGTTCTTCTCATCCAAGGGATCGCCGATGCGCAACTGGCCGTAGGCTTTCACAAGCTTGTTCCGGAAAGTGTCATACACCTTATCGTGTATGATAAGGCGGCGTGTACTTGTGCAACGCTGACCCGCGGTACCCACCGCTCCGAACACGCAGCCTATCAGGGCCATGTCCAGGTCCGCCTTGTCGCTGATAATGATGGCATTGTTCCCACCCAGTTCCAGCAAAGAGCGGCCAAGTCGTTCACCTACTGCGGCAGAAACAGCCTTGCCCATGCGCGTGCTTCCTGTCGCGCTCACCAGGGGGATGCGCGCATCATGGCTCAACCATTCTCCAACTTCCCGGCCGCCGTTCACCACACAGCTCACACCCTCGGGAACGCCATTGCGTTTGAAGACCTCATTGGTGATGTGCTGGCAGGCAATGCTGCACAGCGGGGTCTTCTCACTGGGTTTCCATATGGTCACATCGCCGCACACCCAGGCCAGCGCAGTATTCCAACTCCAGACGGCCACGGGGAAATTGAAGGCGGTGATCACCCCAACCGGGCCATACGGATGCCATTGCTCATACATCCGGTGCGCTGGCCGCTCGCTGTGCATGGTGTGACCGTGCAGTTGGCGGGAGAGCCCCACGGCGAAGTCGCATATATCGATCATCTCCTGCACCTCACCCAAGCCCTCCTGGTAGCTCTTTCCCATTTCGTAACTCACGATTTTGCCCAGTTCCGCCTTGTGTTTCCGGAGTTCCTCCCCCAACTGCCGAACCACCTCACCGCGTTTCGGTGCGGGCCACATCCGCCATTCCAGGAAGGCCTTACCGGCCGTTGCTACAACCTGGTCATATTCGCCACGGTCCGCACTACGGACGGTCCCGATGTGCGCACCATCCACGGGGGAGTGTGAGCGAAGTTCCTCCCCGCCACCCCTCAACCATTGAGGTCCGGTGCCTACACCACTGTTCTGCTCCTGGATCCCGAGTTGGACCAGCACTTCGTGGATGGCATTGGTAGGCGTAACGGTGAAAGTTTCCATGTCGCAGGCTTATGGGTGTCAGATCTCTAAAAGGGGCCGTAAAGGTAGCCGGAGGCTTGTGTTGTATCGGCGATGGACGCCCCTGGATCGGTATCCATCGTACTTGAGGTGACCGAGATCGGAAATATTCGGTGTAACCCATTGGAAATGAGTCTAATACATCAACCCCCAACAGATGCGATCAGGAGGGCGGTCGCGCGGTGCGGAGGGGTGGTGTGCTTGTGACGGCTTCCAAATGCCTCTGTGGCTCGAAATAGGGCCTTCTCAGGGCTCTGCCTTCCGGGCGATGAATAAGGAACTGGAGGTTGGCCGTCCGCCTAGGACGCTACGGAGGTTTGACCAAGTGCCAATAAACAGGCTTTTGATCATTGCTATGATGCTGCCGTATCCCCGGTAGCGTTCACTGAGCAGGGAGATGTAATAAGCATCCAGCCACATGGGCTTGGTAGCGATAAGCTCGAAACCGTGTTGCTCCAACAAGCAGTGAATGTCCTTTCGCCGGAAGTGTGAAAGATGCCTGGGCACGTCCCAGGCGGCCCATTCGGGGCCATAATGACCGGCATCCCAGCTTTCACGATCGGGAACCGCGATCACCAACAAACCCCGGTCAGCGAGAAGGGCGAAGAGTTGTTTGAAGGTAGCACGTAGATCCGGAATGTGCTCGAGCACGTGCCACATGGTGACCACCTGGTAGTGCTCAAACAGTTTCACGTTTGAGATCGACGGCATCACCGAAATGCTGTGGTTGGCGATGGCTTTTTCGCGCGCCTTTAGGTCGGGCTCCACGCCCTCGACCAGGTAGCCCTTGCCCATGAGGTGGGCCAGGAAGTGGCCTGTTCCACAGCCGATGTCGAGCACCCGACCCTGCGGTTGATAGCGGTGGATCAAGCGATACTTGGAGGCCACCGCCCACCTCCGGGCCAGTTGGTAAAGCCGGTCCTGGAGACCTTCGTTCCGGTCACTATGGGATATGTATGACGCGCTTTGATAGTAGCGTTCGAGTTCGGACTGCTGCGGTCTTGGGTTGGTGAAACGGAAGCCACATCCCTCGCAGTCGGATAGGGTAAAGGCTTCCTGTGTCAGGAAGTGGTCGTGTGCCGTGCTGTTCGTCGCGAAGCGTTCAGAACGGCATAGGGGACAATGTGCGAGGCTTTCCACGGCAGTTTTTGTTCCACGTGGAACGTTCGGTTTTTTCAACGGCCCAGGTATACCATGAGCACACTCAGATCCGCAGGCGATACCCCACTGATGCGGGATGCCTGGCCCAGGGTGGCCGGCCTTATCGCAGATAGTTTCTGCCGGGCTTCCATGGAGATGGAGGTCAGCCTCACATAGTCCATATCGGCGTCGAGGGGAACCTCATCCAACCTTGTGAGCTTTTCGGCCAGTTCACGCTCCTTACCCAGATAGCCTTCATACTTGGCATTGATCTCGACCTGTTCCACTACCTCTACACGAAGGTCACCGAGGGTGCCCACCTTCTCCTTCACGGCAGGGGACATCGATCCGATATCTTCGAAGGTTAGTTGTGGGCGGAGCAGGAGGTCGTATAGCTTGACCTTCTGTTTCAGTGGCGATGTTCCACGTGGAACGACCACTGCATTCGCCACCTCTGGTACCACACTTTCCGCCTTGAGCTCTTCCGTAAGCTCAAGATATAGTCGGCGTTTGACCTCTACTCTACGCAGCCGCTCGTCGCTGGCCAATCCCAAGGCGTGGCTGCGGGGGGTAAGCCGTAAGTCGGCATTGTCCTGCCGCAGCAGAATGCGGAACTCCGCACGGCTGGTGAACATACGGTAGGGTTCCTCGGTGCCCTTGGTGATCAGGTCATCGATCAACACACCTATATAGGCCTCGTCCCTGCGTAGTAGAAAAGGATCCTGCTCTGCGACCTTTAAATGGGCATTGACGCCTGCGATCAAGCCCTGGCAGGCAGCCTCTTCATACCCTGTGGTACCATTGATCTGACCGGCGAAGTAGAGTCCCTCAACCAATTTCGTCTCAAGCGTATGCTTCAACTGAGTCGGCGGGAAGTAGTCATACTCCACCGCGTAACCCGGGCGGAACATCCTGGCTTGAGCGAAGCCCGGGATCTTTCTGAGTGCCGCAAGCTGGACGTCCTCGGGCAGGCTGGTGCTGAATCCGTTGATGTAGGTCTCTACTGTATCCCAGCCCTCAGGCTCAACGAAGATCTGGTGCCGGTCCTTGTCCGCGAAGCGATCTATTTTGTCTTCAATGCTAGGACAGTATCGAGGCCCAACGCCTTGAATACGACCGGTGAACATGGGGCTTCGGTCGAAACCGGTTCGAAGGATGTCATGGACCTCGGGGCTGGTATAGGTGATCCAGCAGGAGAGCTGTTTTCGTGTGCCTTGGGCAATAGGGGAGTTGCGCGGCTGAAAACTGAAGCCCGCCGGCTCCTCATCCCCGAGTTGTTCCTCCAGGATGCCATACTCAATGCTGCGCCCATCCACCCGCGGCGGGGTGCCTGTCTTCATGCGGCCGGTTTCGAACCCCAGTCCCACAAGTTGTTCGGTAATTCCATGACTGGCTTTTTCGCCGGAACGTCCACCCCCCACTTGACGTTCCCCGATGTGCATCACCCCGTTCATGAAGGTGCCACTGGTGAGTACAACTGACTTGCAGCGGATGGTCTGACCCATGGAAGTACTCACACCGGCCACACGGCCCTGTTCCACCACTATGTTGATCACCCCGTCCTGCCAGAAGTGGACGTTCAGGATACCCTCCAGCGTACGCCGCCATTGGGCCGCGAACAGGTTGCGGTCGTTCTGTGTGCGTGGACTCCACATTGCAGGTCCCTTGCTACGGTTCAGCATGCGGAACTGTACGGCACTTCGGTCGCTTACGATCCCCGAGTATCCACCCAGCGCATCGATCTCGCGGAGGATCTGACCTTTGCCAATACCCCCCATGGCAGGGTTACAACTCATCTGACCGATGACTCCCATATTCATGGTCACCACCAGCACTTTCGAGCCCAGGTTGGCAGCGGCCGCAGCGGCTTCGCAGCCAGCATGTCCGGCACCTACTACCACCACATCATAGGACTGCTGAATGCTCATGCGACCGCGGGGGTGAGTGTTGCCGTTCCACGTGGAACGACGCGTGCTATGCGTTGGTAATGAGTAGTTTAACTCTAAAAGTAGTGCATCGGGCGCAGCGCTGCAAAGGTAGTCCGATCAACTGCTCGTGGTCGTTTCAAGTACAGAGTCCTACCGAGATTACCAAGATGGTTCCCCAAGAGACATTTGCGCACGGGCATGATGCTTGCGATGCAGGCGTTGTCACCTCAAGGGATCATGCACCATGATAGCTCACAGATCATTCTTACCCCTCATCGCAGCGCTGCTTTCGTTGTTGACCATTCGGACTGATGCCCAGGATGGTTGGCCTGCGGAGTTCAAGGCAGAAGGTCATGAGGTCCGGGTGTTCGCACCGCAACCGGAGCGCATCGATGGCCATCGATTCACCGCCCGAAGCGCGGTATCGCTTCGTCGTCCCGGCGACAAGAACCCGGTGTTCGGATCGATATGGGGGGATGGCGTATTGGAATTCGATCGCGGCAGCCGGCTGGGGAAACTCGTTCGATTCACGGTGACTGATGCGCGCTTTCCAGACATGGAGGAGGCCGAGCGTGGACGTATCGCGACGTTGATCTCCGGTGAGATGCCGCGCCACGCCCCGCCGATCGCCATCGACTGGCTTGTGGCGGCCCAGGAAACCGAGGAACAGGGATTCGTGTCCTACTTGAACGATCCGCCGGAGATCATCTACCAGGAGAAGCCAGGCGTGCTGCTCTTCATCGATGGTGAGCCGATATATGCGCCGGTGGAGGAGGAGACGGATGCCCGGTATGACGATCCCAATTATGTGACACCGCGTCCCGGCTCAGTGGAACGAGTGGTGAATACGCCATTCCTGTTACTGCGCCGGGCCGGTGGCGACCATTTCCTCTACGGCTCAGGTATGTGGTTCCGTTCATCCGCCGTCAAAGGTCCTTGGGTACGTGATCACCGACCGCCCCAAGACCTGCGCTCTCTCGTGCAGCGCGTGGACAGCGGCGCGGCACTCGCCACTACCGATGCTGATGGTGCTTCGGTGGTGCCCGAGATCGTCGTGCGTACCGCCCCGGCGGTTTTGCTCGACATGGATGGCCCGCCGCAGTGGCGGCCATTGGATAACACAGGGTTGCTGTATGCGAGCAATACCAACAAGGATCTCTTTCTCGATGTGGGTACACAGGAACAATACCTCCTGGCATCGGGCAGGTGGTACGCCACGCGTGATCCGGCGCGCGGACCATGGCGCTTTGTGGCGGCGGATCAGTTGCCTGCTGATTTCGCACGCATCCCCGAGGGTTCGGCCAAGGATGGTGCGTTGGCTCACGTGTCCGGCACATTCGCCGCTCGTGAGGCGGTGCGCGATGCGCAGATCCCCCAGACCGCCCGCGTGGACCGTAAGAACTCCGCGTTCACCGTGAACTATGATGGTGACCCCTGGTTCGACCCCATCCCCGGCACCGAGGTGGAACTAGCCATCAATGCCAGTGTAACGGTACTGCGCATTCGGGGCCATTACCACGCTTTGGACAATGCGGTCTGGTATGATGGTCCCACCCCGAACGGGCCATGGAGTGTGAGTACGGATGTGCCGGCCGAGGTGGGCACCATCCCGCCGGACAGTCCTGCCTACAATACGCGCTATGTCCAGATCTATGATCACACTCCGGAGGTGGTGTACGTGGGGTATACCCCGGGTTACTTGGGCAGCTTCGTGCAGGGCGGGGTGCTGATCTACGGAACAGGTTTCTATTATCGGCCATGGCCGGGCTTCTGGCGTCCGCGCCCATTCACATGGGGTTTCAACATGTTCTATGATCCCTGGATCGGCTGGGGATACGGGGGCGGCTGGGGTTGGAACTGGTGGTATCCCGGCTGGCATGGCTGGGGTTGGGGCCCTTACCGTCCTTGGGGCTGGGGCTGGGGTTGGTGTGGCCCCTATGGGTATTTTCCTCCGGTGATCCATACCCATCACCATTACTATGGTCATCGGCCCTCGGTGAATTCCCCGGGTGGTGCGGGACGGCAGGCCGATGCCACCGCCACGGGTGGCCGCTCACAAACGATGGACCTCTATGCCGGCCGCGAAGCACAGGGCATCCAGACCACGGCGATCAGCCGGAATGGTGCCGGGGCGCCGAAACCGGGAGATCCGCGGCCAGCCGTCCCCGGCCAGGATTCCCGGCCACAGCCAAAGCCATTTGCCGGTGATCATTTCAGCGACCGTGATGGAAATGTTTTCCGCCAGTTCGGCGATCGGATCGAGCGCTACGAAGCTGGACGGTGGCAGCGCATTCCGCAAACCTCCGCAGGAGCGGGGACCCGCCCCGAGGCCAGGCCCGGCACCCCTCCGCCGGTAGCACGTCCAGCGCAGCCGTCACCCAGCCATCGCCCGAACCCAGGGGAGATCCGGCAAGACCGCGTTCGCGGCACCCAGCGGATACAGGATTTCCAGCGCTACCAACAACGTCCAGTGGATCCTTCGCCGCGGATGTCACGCCCGAGTGGGCCTTCCCGTTCGCCTGCTGCATCACCGGCACCATCGCGCAGCCCTTCGGCACCATCACGTAGTCCATCCGCTCCATCACGCGGTGGCGGGGGCAGAAGATGATCATGGCCCAGGGTCAATAGGGGGGCGGCAGGCGCAGACTGGTGGCCTGTTCCCCACAGCGGACCGTTAGGATCCGTGGTGCCGACCAGGCAGGTGGATGAAGTAGTGCCGGGGACTCTCCCAGGGCACTTTCCGCCACGGTGCGGCCCAACAGATCGGCGATACGCCAGGTGCCATTGGTGCATGGATGTTTCAACAAGATCGCACCGTCATTCAGTGTCGTCGCGGTGATCTCCAGCCCGCTGGTCCGCATGAGCGACCGGACGGGACCCATCTGCGCGCGGCCATCAAGGTCGACCTGTCTCAAGCGATAGTAGGAAAGACCTGGGATCGGTGCGGGATCGTGTGCGCGATATTCGACGGGAAGCATGCTTTGTCCGGCTGCTGGACGGCTCAGCACGGTATGCCAGAGTTCTCCATCACTGCTGCGTTGCACATGGAACCAGCCGCTGTTCATTTCGCTTGCCGTGGTCCATTCCAGCAATGCCGCCGGACCATCGTTCCGCACCTCGAAGGAGAGCAATTCCACTGGTAAAGTAGCGCACAATAGGGTTTGACGGTAGATCTCGTTGGCGGTGTTGTTTGGCACACCGGGCGTTTCATTTCCCGCCACCAGAGCGCTTGTGAAATTTCCCGCCACACGGTAGTCGCCCGCGTTGAAGAAGAGCACCCGGCCGACATGGGACACCGTACTGATGCGCAGGGCATCCAGCCCACCTGTATTCATGTTGTTGGCGTTACTGCCATAGCTGATGCCATGGAAATACCGCCCCTGTGCATCGCGTGTCTGGCCGGCATCACCCTCGTTCCGGAATGCGATGCTGTTCCAATTGCCCGCTCCATAGACACATGGTGCATATCCACCGGTAAGCGTGGCGTTGGGTGCGGTGTTGCACCCTTGCAGCAGCGCATGGTTCGCGGGTAGGATGTAGATACTGTCCTGCGGGGCGGTATCGGCCGGGTCGTCAGCCGGTACCAGCACATTGGGGTCGGTGCTGTTATGGATCACGATGAGTGATCCTGTGGGCACTACTGCCCATTGCGCAGCGTTGCTGAATCGGATGTGCCCCTGGCTCACCCCGCTGCCGGTCATGGTGGTCCCGAAACCGTTATGGGTCGATCCGTTGTTGTCGTCCACGATCACGCCCCGGATATCCACCGTGGTGCAGGGATCACCAACGACCAACAGTTCGATATACTCCTTGTTCCCACTGGGTCCATTGCTCAGTTCATTCACGATCAAGCCGGTGCCGGGCGGATCGTATAGAACGCTCAGCTGCACATCATCGATGGCCACACTCGGGTCGGAGCCGGAACCATCGTTGTCATTCACCCAGCGGAATCCGATGCGCACATTGGGATTGTTGTTGGCCGTTGCGGGAAGGGCCACGCTGTAGTTGGTCCATTGTCCCTGTCCGCCGCAGGCGCCCACCACCGGCGTCTTGGGCATGTCGGCCAGCAGCGCCCATACTGTTCCCTCGAAAAACCAAACGGTGGCATTATCAGTGACACCCTGACCTCCCTCCATGTATTTGAACGAAAGCGTGACGTTGTTTTGCCCGGTCAGATCGATCACCGGACTATCGGCACGCCGGTCAGCAGCAGTACTGTTGCAGTTGCCGCAGACGAGTGTGCAGAACCCACAGAATGCTGCCGGACAGCCCGCATCGTACGCCGCTCCACAATCTCCACCGGGGCAGAAGGCACAAGCATTGGGGGAACCACACGTAGCCGGCAGGCTGTTGGCGATGTGCAGTGTTTCATTGTTGCCACATCCGGAGCCACAGGTGCCGGCGGGGTTTCCATTCTCCGCGCAACTCACGAACCAGCGATTAGGGCAGGCGCCATTGGTGCCGGTGGAGGTCACGGTCCAAGCGCCATTCACACCGTTGTATGCACTCGCGTAGCAACCGGTTGAGCATCCATTCTCGAACTCCTCCGCCCAGATCACCAATTGAGCCTGTCCGAGCAGGACCGCAGAACCAAGAATGATAGATGCCGTCACGCGGATCATGGACCCGTGAAGGTAAGGGTATGCATGTGCTGTGTGTAGGACGATGCCTGGTGCTGGGAACAGGATCGCGCTGCCGTTCGCTCATTTCCCCGACCGTTCCCTCGGCCCGGAACCAATGGGTTCGCAAGAGCACACACCTTTCCCTGCCAATGCCCCGCACCATGCCCAGGCAGCATACCTCGTTCCGGTGGATACTCATCCTTATCGCTTTGGCGCTCCAGCCTGCATCCATGTTGGCCCAGGACATTGAGCAGGTGGACCTGAAGAAGCCCGTGCAGTTCAGCGGCAACTTGAATTTCTCCCTGGAGACATACAGTGTCAGCGGCATCGAGGCGCGCCGACAACCCTTCACATGGATGATCAGTGGCGCGCCCACCCTCACCGTGCTGGGGGTGCAGATGCCATTCCAACTGCTTTTGGGCAACTTCGAGAACCGCTTCTACCAGCCCTTCAACCAGTACGGCATCAGTCCGCGATACAAGTGGCTCACTGTGCATGCGGGCTACCGCAACGTCAACTTCAGTCCGTACACCCTTGCCGGTTACCGCATGCTGGGTGGGGGCATCGAGATCAATACCGCCTATCGTGCGGATGGACCGCGGACGGGTTTGCGTATCGGCGCCATGTACGGCCGACTGAACCGCAGCACCGCGCTGGACAGCGCGCAGTTCGCGAACCCACTGGCTTTCCGTCCCCTGCCCAGCTACTCGCGCATGGCATACGCGCTAAAGGTGGGGGTGGGGCACGATGAGGGCTTCTTCGATGTGAGCTACCTGCACGGCTGGGATGTGGAACGATCGCTCACCGCCGCGCAGCGCGACAGCATCGCGCCGCAGCGCAACACCGCCGTGGGCTTCTCCTGGCGGAAGGACCTGTACAAGAAGGGAAACCGCCGCCTGTTCTGGCGTGGCGACCTGGGGGCCAGTGCTTACACACTGGATGATCGCCAACCCTTCCGTGATGTGACCGGGGAATCGAACATCGTGCAGGATGTGGTGGGCGGATGGATCGGTGCGAAGATCTCCACCCAATACCTGGGCGCCGGCGAGACGAGCCTGCAATACCAAGCCCCCAGGGGCGGCGTGGGGCTCGCCTACAAACGCGTGGATCCCGAGTACCGCAGCATGGGCGCCTACTTCTTCCAGAACGACATCGAGCAGCTCACCATCACCCCCAACATGCGCTTCGACAGCATCCGCGTGAACGTGACCACCAGCCTGGGCCTGCAGCGCGACAATGTGGCCGGGCAGCGCCTGGTGACCAGCGAGCGCGTGATCGGCAATGTGAACGTGAACTGGAACCCCAGCCAGCGCTTCGGCCTCAACGCCAACTGGAGCAACTTCGGCGTGACGCAGAACCCCACCCGCGTGGCGCCGGATGCCGAGCTCTTCAAGCAGGTCTCCAACAACTTCACGGTGGTGCCCTACGTGAACCTGATCACGGAGAAGACCGTGCGCAGCATCCAACTGGTGGGCGTGTACCAATCGCTGAACAGCCCGGTGCAGAGCATCAATGCCGCGCCGGACCAGCACACGCTGGTGGGTGCCTTCGTTTACAGCCACACCTGGATCGCGCGCGCCATCACCACCACAGGATCACTGAACTACAACAACACGCAACTGCCCGAGGGCGGCATTGGCAGCGTGGGTGCCGGCGCGGGTTTCGGCTTCCCGGTGCTGAAGCGCAAGCTGCAACTGGGCCTCAACGGCATGTACAACCGCAACCACTTCAACGGGGTGGAGAACGGCTACACGCTCAACGCACTGGTGGACATCGGCATCACGATACACAAGAAGGGACGCCTCTCCCTGCAAGGGATCTACCTGCACAACGAGGCCGCTGATGAAACGGTGTTCCAGACCTTCAACGAGGTCACCACCAGGATCACATACGGATTCAACTTCTGAGACATGGAAGCGAGAAATACCAGTACAAGGGTGCAAGAGTGCAGGGGTGCAAGGGTGCGTGTTACTGTGCGGCCACTCTCGCACCCCCTCACCCTCGCACTCTCTTTGCTTCTCCTCCCCACCCTTCTCCACGCCCAATCCGTCGCCGTCAGCTTCAACCTCATCCCGCCCTACTCCGCCTATGTATACAACTACGCCGACCTCAGCGGGCAGGCCATCATCACCCTCACCAACACCTCGATGCAGCCCCTGGATGTGCGCCTGGAGGGCATCCTCACCAACACCACCACCGGCCTGTTCGTGCGCACCGATCCCGGCCATCGTGGTCCGGTACCCATCGTGCTGCCACCCGGCGGAACGCAGGTGTTGAGCACTCAGCCCGGCGTAATGGATTTTCTCGATCCCAACTATGTCACCACCAACGCCAGCCCCACCCAGGAGCAGTCCATTGTGCAGACCGGACAGCTGCCAGAAGGCGTGTATACTTTCTGCATAGAGGTCTATGACTACAACGGACCGCAGCTGCTGTCCATGGCCAATGCGGGTTGCTTCACCTTCCTGCTGCAGTATGCGAACCCACCGATCATCGTGCAGCCAGCCAATGGGCAACAGATCTCGCCCTACATGATCAACCCGGTGTTCACCTGGACACCGCCCCTGGGCAACCTCACCGGTGCGATGATCAGTTACGATCTGCTGGTGACGCCGGTGTTCCCCGGCCAGAACCCCAACGATGCGATCATCGCTGCGCGCAGTTACCTGCGCGGACAACCCGTGCTGGTGAAGAACGGCCTGATGAACACTGTATACGTGCGACAGCCCAGCGACCTGCCCTTCGAGCCGGGAAAGACCTACGCCATGCAGGTGACCGCCAAGGACCTCAACAACAACGTGGCGATCAGCAACCAAGGCAGGAGCGAGATAGGGGTGTTCAGTGTGGGGCCTGCCAAAGGGTTCCCTGTGGCACCCGGCGGGGGTATGGCCCCGATGCTCCCGCCCTTGATGGATCCCGGCATCGCTCCCGGCTTCGTGTCCAACGTGCTGCACGGGCAGATCCGATACTACTGGCCCACGCAGGGCACCTACACCCCGAACGCGCCCATCATATTACCCGGGGGCATTGGTGGAGGCGCACAGGCCGGAGGCGGTACGAGCGGCGGCGCTACGGGTGGCATGGGCGGCATGGTCATGGGCGGGGGTGCCGGTGCCGGTGCGATCACAACAGGGGGAGCTTCAGGCATTGGGCAACAAGGCATCACCTACGATGGCATTTCAGGTGGCGGCGGTGGTGGCAGCAGTGGCGGGGAGAACCAAAACATGCAGCTCGGTTACGGGTCGAACACGGGCGACGTTGTTGCGGCGGGCGGGGGTTACGCCCAGTACCTCGCCGAAGACCCCGGCCTCTCAGGCACGAACCTGTCGCAGTTCCTTGGCAATCGAGCCTACTATGGTAGCTTCCAGCAAAGCCCTTTGTCAGGTGTCACGGTGCAGCTGGTGCAGGCCATCCAGGTGAAGGGCAATGTGACCTACAACCCCGGCGCGGGAACCGAGGTGCTACCGGGCAACATCATCGTGCCCAATGGCCAGATCTGGACGGCTGCCGGACAATACATCCCACTGCCAGTACTGGCCACCTCCACCACCAGCGGCGATGGATCCTTCAACTTCAACGTGCCCAACCTGCATGGGCTGGACCTGGGCTGGAAGCAGGGCGGATTGAACTGGAACAACACCTTCACCGGTGAGTTCCACGGCGGGATCCAATGCGCGGAATGGCGGCGCGTACTGATGGTGCGCATCGACAACTCGGCCCAAAAGTTCTATGCGCAACCGATCCAGTTCAACGTGGGCCTGCCGGACAACGGCGATCTCGGCCTCTTCCATGCGCGTGTTCGCACCTTCGGTGTGCGTGTGCTGGTGACCGAGCAGCACGACAAATCGCTGGTGAAGAACAACCTGGAAGTGCTGCTGATGCGCAAGAAGGGCACGCGGCCTTCCATCGCACCCAAGGACGAACTCAGCCCTGGACAGTACCAGCAGCTTACAGAGCAGATCACCGTGGGTGGGAACCAGTACGAAGTCCTTTCAAAGGGGATCAGCAATGCGAACGGTGAAGTGGATTTCCATCACTTGGTCCGTTTCGACGACCCCAACGGTGGCGGCAACAACCTGTATTACACCCATGTGCGGCCGGTGAATGAGTTCACTTCGCAGTGGAGCTTCTTCAACCATGTGCGGGTCCTGCCCTATGCCTATCAGTACAGTTGGACCTGCAAGGGTCATGACTACTCTTTTGTACATGTGGACTGCGTTCCACCGGGCTTGACCACCCACGGCAATGGCGCGTACAGCACCTGGGACGACAGCCATCCCGCAGGCTACGACCCGGTGCCTACCTGGCTGTACAATATGAGCTTCGCCGCGAAGCTGCCACCGCAGGTCTCCGCTACAGTGAAGAACAATGCGGCTGGCGAACAGAGTGGCATGGCCATGAACGAACCCGGCGTGGGCTGGGTACTGTGGCGCGTGAGCGATCAGGCAATGACGATCATGCGCGATCAGTTCCCGCAGAAGAAGTGGGGCCTTGGATTGCAGCAGAACCCCTCGGAAGCTTGGAGCCTCATGCAGGGGGTGCTGCAGGCCCACGGCCACCCCATGCAACCCGCACGTTTTGGCAGCACGGGTGCGGATGGTCGCATCCACGAAAAGCAGCTATGGGCAAGCGGCATGCAGAACAACGTACAGAGCGACCGCTTCTTCTATGTGTTCACTCTCCAGAAGAACGGCTTCTCGCCCTTGGTGCATACGGTCTTTAGGCAAGACACCGTGAACCAGCAGACCGGTGATGTGGGCAACCTGGTGTGGGGCTACAACTACAACGAGGGAGAACTGTGGATGGACCCCAATGGCAGTGTGGTCATCGACCTGGTGAACGAGGCGGGTCAAGCCGTGTCGGGTAAGGCCTACTACTTCGACCCCGTGACGGGACAACAGGGTGCGATCAAGAACTCCATGGTCATAATGACGCCCCAGGGAACCATACAGCACAGAGTGTTCCTGGCCGTGCCCAGCGGCAACGGGCGCAAGATCGTGGTGGTGCCCAATAACACCGATCTCTATGACCGCGACACCCTCACGGTGAACGTGCCCAGCACGGGTCAGCTGCAGATCGTCGCCACCATTCCCTATAAGATCCATCGCATCCACTTCCACATCGTGCCGGAACAGGGCGCAGGCATCGGCATGAACGATCCGCGCATCGCTGGTGCGAAGGTGGTGCTGATGCACAGCAACGCCGTGATGTACCCGCAGATCGCACACCCGGAAACGGCGCTTGAGGGTGGCGTGGCGGAACAGATGCAAGGCGGTGGGCAAGCGCCCGGTGGTGGTGGCCAGCAGGGCGGGCAGCAGGGTGGTGGAGACATGCAGATGGGCTCGATCTACAACGGGATCGGGGGCATGCAGCAGGGTGGCAGCCTCCAACAACCCGGTGGTGTCGCACAACAGTTCGAAGGTCTGCAGTATGATCCCTACACGCGCTACGCCAACGCCGCTGGTGCGGTGGACTTCGCCTTCAAGTCGGCCGCCACACAATTCACCTTCCGGATCTACAGCCCCGATGACAAGGAGTACATCACCCGCGAAGTGGTGGTGACCAGCACACCCGGCAAGCATTGGCAGGTGAAGGAAGTGCCGATGAAGCTGGGCCGCAAGGTGCGCGGAAAGGTGATGCTGGACAGTGCCGTTGTGGTAGGCGCACGTGTGACCACCGAATATGACAACATGGTGAACGAGACCTTCTCCGGAAGTGATGGCTGGTATGAGATGCGCCGGGTGCCAAAGGACACGCTGCTCACCTTCACCGCATCCAAAAGCAACTGCACTTGCATCGGCATGGAGTTCACCGAGGGGCAGGCATCGCAGAGTCTCTTCGGGCAGGTGAACTATGCTCCGATGATCATGGACCTGAACGATCCGTACACACGCATCGACTTCAAGTTGAAGATCTACGGCGACCTGGACTTCCGCCGCTTGAACGATTTCCCGATCGAGGTCACCGCCTTCACCGAACTGCCGGTGTCACAGGCACGCATCAACGGCTGGCTCACGGTGCCCGATTCCAGCAACACTGTATTCCGCCTCACGGAGGCCAGCAGCGAGGGAAACAAGCTGGATGTGGTGCGCTTCCTGGAGACCGTGGTGGAACCATCGGCGCAGGTCAACGAGCTGAACATCCCTCTCGCCAAACCGCTGATCGACCCCATGCCGCTGGCGGTGAACAACGTGGCCACAGGCATGTTCCCACAGGGCGGCAACAGCTTCAACTACCACACCATATTGCACGACAGCCAGCTGGGCATCACCGTGGCCCGACCGGACAACGGCGAGCGTGGCGCGGTGCAGGGACGTGTGAAAGTCGGCGTGGGTTCCTTCACGGATAACAACTTCTCGCTGGGCGACACCGAATACTTCGCGCTGATGCACCCCACGCAGCAGGGCCAGATGCGCGTGAACACCTTCGGCAGCGATGCCACCAGCTACCATCCAGAAAGCACGGCCTTCCGCGTCGGCAGCCTGGAAGGCCAGGCACTGAACTATGTGCTGCACGGCTTCCAAGCCAACAGCCTGCACGCCAACTCGCGCCTGCATCGCGATTCGCTCGTGCTGGACACCCGCCTGCACACCGCCCTGGCCAACATCCCCGCACCGGACAATGACCTCAACGTGCTCATCGGCAAGATCACGCTGAGCGGCGGCCAACTGGTGCCCTTCCAGGCGCAGCGCCAGTTCAGCATCCCACTGGGGCAGTTCCAATTCGCCGGCAGCGAACTGAGCATGAACAGTGGCGGCTTCGGCTTCAAGGGCATCCTGAACGCTTCGGGCATGGCGCTTCCCGTGGAGAACGGAACGCTGCAGCCTACAAACTTCTCCTTCGGCCAACTGCCTGTGGAGGGTATGAAGCTGATCGGCGCCGTACCCATCGTGGCACACCAAGCGGCGGTGTTCGGTTATGATGCCGTGCGCCCCACACCTGCCTGGTTCCTGGCAGTGACCAGCGGCGATCACAACGTGGCGGGCGCGGAGATCCCGGGGCAATACCTCGATGGCATCCCGGACGATCGCAATGTGCCGATCACATCCATCTGGCTATACAGCAACGGCGACCAGGAAGCATCACTCAGCCAGAACACGCAGGCCTATCCGGTGCATGGCATCGCAAGCGCATCGCTGCAAAGCCTCATCCTCAGCCCGGACCTGCTGGTACTCACCGCTGGATTGGACATGGGCATCCCACAGTTCCCGGTGTACACCACCGCATTGGTCTACGACAAGCAGGGCGAAGGCACCGG
This sequence comes from Flavobacteriales bacterium, assembly GCA_041747675.1. GTDB lineage: Bacteria > Bacteroidota > Bacteroidia > Flavobacteriales_F > PHOS-HE28 > PHOS-HE28. Next base: position 7,791 of record JBGTES010000096.1, on the reverse strand, counting down.
ACCCATGACGCTCCAACCCTTCAGCATGCCGCCGCTCAACTTCAACGGCATCCAGCTGGCCTTCGACAAGCCCGCCATGAAGGGCCAGTACAACCATACCGGCAGCAGCGCCAGCATCATGTTCGAGCCGGGACTCATGACCCTCACCGGTGTGATCAGTGATGAGAACCCCACCGTGTTCAAGAACCTGGCCTACACCCTGGTGAAGGACCAGCAACTGACGAAGCTGACGCTGGATCGCGACCCGCAGCAGAGCGTACGCCTGGGTGGCGACGACCCGACGAGCAGGATACTGATGACGGATGTGGAGGGCGAGATGTGGGTGACGCAGCAGGGCGGCGATCCCCAGTGGAACCATTTCTACATCAAGGGCAACATGCCGGAGGAGATGGGCTTTGAACCGGGCCCGGGCGGGGCCCCGCAGCGCATGCGTTTCGAGGTCTTCGGCGACCTGAAAGTGGAGAGCCAGGAGGTGAAGCTGAAGGACATCGAAACGCCTTTCGGCAATATCAACATGGTGTACGATCCGCTGCACCACCGCCTGGCCGGCCAGCTGAACGTGAGCAGCAGTGTGAGCAACGGCCCCAGCATGAGCGGCAGCGCGGCGATCGTGATCGACCGCGATGGCTACTACTTCATGAGCGGCCTGAACGTGCAGCTGAGCAGCCCCGAAATGCAGGGTATGGCCTTCATCCTGCTGGGCGACTACGCCACGCGCACCCCGCAAATGGATGCGTTGCTGGTGCAGTACAGCATCTATGCGCACCGCCTTATCGAACGCATGAGCAGCCCGGTCATATTGAATACAGTGCTTCAGATGTTACCCCAGAACCCGGTTGGCGCACTGGCCATGGCGAACAGTGCGGCCGGGGAGAGCGTGTTGCCGGCCACCTACACCGGCCTCTTCAACTCGGGTCGCTTCAACGGCTTCTACTTCGAGTGCGGCGCCAGCATACCCTTCCCGCTGCTGCCCAACTTCAGCATCGATTGCTCACCCATCGCGCAGGTCAACTTCGGCGTGAACATGGGTGCCGATGTACGCTTCGGTGCCAACTTCGGTACGGAGAGTTTCGGGGTCGGTTTCGACACCTTCCTGGATGCCGAGATGGGCGGCGGAAGCTCCATGGGCATGTTCTGCTTTCATGGGCGCATCGGGGTGTACTTCACCATCAGCATGGATGGCGTGTTCCACGGCAACGGCACCTGGAATGTGACGGCAAGCGGCGATCTCGCGCTCAACGGATCCTTCAATATCGGCGGTGGGATCTGCTCGGTACCCTGCGACGATTGGACCTGTCTGCACGTGACCGTGGGCGGCGCCATTGGCATGGGTCTCATCGGAAACTTCAGCAACACCGGCAGCGACTTCAGCATCGTGCTCGGCTCCAACAACACCACCAGCACCACCCACGAACCGCCGCCTGAAACGGAGAATTGACCATGCGTACCCTGATCACCACCCTTTGCATTTCATGCGGCCTTCTCGCCGTACCGGCCCATGCACAAGATCTCGAAGCAGGCATTGCGTTCCCGGGCCATAAGGGTGTCTTCATCCGGCTGGGCGAGCACGTTCCCGTGGAAGGTGGGCGAGTGAGCGGCTACCGGATCGAACGCCGCGCACGTGTGGAGGATGAGTACAAAACATTGGCGGAGCTGAAAGCGATCGGTTCTGCGAAGGACATCACCAAGGGTCTGGAGCTGGCTGTGAAGGCCGTGCCTTATCCCGTGGAAGCGCTCCGCCTGCCAGCCGACTCCTTGTGGCAGCGGGTCAAGCTTGGCGAAAGAATGCACCTGGGAGCCTGGGCCAACGATATCCCAGTGCTGCTGGCCACCCACCTCGCCTGGCATGATGCCGATGCCAAAAGCGGGGAGCGCTACCAATACCGCATCACGCCGAGTGTTGGGGCGTCGCGCGTATCGCAATGGACCACCGCAGGTGAACCGGTGACACTTCAACCTGTCACGCCCGTATCGTCGCTCTACTACGAACGCCTGGACCAGATGGAACTGCACTACCACTGCATCGGCATGCCACGGCCTACGGCCTTCCGCGTGATGCGCAGCGATGATGGCGCCGCCTTCGAAGAAGTGGCTCCCATCGTTCAGGCTCGCCAACATGGTGATACGCTACAATACCTCTTCGTGGATACCACCGCGCAGCGCTATCGACCCTATCGTTACGCGTTGAAAGGCTGGGACCTCTTCGGCCACGCCGCGCCGAACATGGACACGCTGTACACTGCTTCATTGGATGCCACACAGATGCCCATGCCCACCGATGTGAGCGCCGCCGGGGACAGCACCGGCCGTTCCATAGGCATCCGCTGGCGCCTGCCCAACGCACCATTGGTGAAACAGCTCACGCTGTACCGCAGCACCAATAGCGAGGATGGGTTCGAACCGATCGCTGCGTTGCCGAGCGACCGTACCGAGTTCATCGATGAGCGCGTGCGTCCCGCCACCTCCTACTTCTATTACTTCCAGCTGGAGTACAAGGCCACGCACATCCCCATGCGCGCACCCATGTTCGCTGCCAGCGTGTACGATCCCGCGCCACCTGGTGCACCCGAGGAACTGGAGATCAGCAGTGCCGATGGAAAAGTAACCCTTGCATGGACCTATGTATCACCCAATGCGCATGGCTTCCTGGTGTTCCGTGGCGAGAATAAAGAGGCGCTGAAGCAAGTTTCCACGTTGGTGGAAGGCCGGCCCATGCCGGATCGATACCAGTGGACGGACGACGGCACCGGATTGCGCAGTGGCTACACCTACCGCTACGCCTTGCGCACCGTGAGCAGCAGCCACGTCCACGGTGCGCTTTCCGATACGGTAGCGATCGTACCCGCATTGCCGCCCACCGCACCACCGACACCGTTGGAACTGGAGGTGCTTGTGGATGGAAACAGCTTGTTGGTGAGCTGGGAAGACCTTTCCAACGAGCCTTTCCTTTTGGGATACCAACTCCTGCGCACACAGAAGCCGGGAAGTGGAATGCCGGTCACAGACACACTTTTTCTGACCGTGAACCATTACATGGACACTGTGCAGCTGCCGGGCACCGAACACAGCTACCGCGTGCGCAGCTTGTCTCAATTGGGGCCGCGCAGCGCGTTCAGCTCCGAGGCCACCGGGGCTGGCCGCTTTGCAGCGGTTCCGCCGCCTAGTGGGATCAACGCTCGTCGCAGCGGTGCCATTGTAGAGGTGACTTGGAGCGCAGCGCTTGGTGAAGACATCACACGGTATGAGGTACGACGCTTGGTGCGGGGTGTCGAACCCTTGAATATTGGCATGGTCAGAGCCGGAGAAGCGCTTCGCCTCGGTGATGCCAAGGCGCCGGGCGGGCTATGCTTCTACCAGGTGCGCAGCGTGGCCGCTGATGGGCGGATGAGCGCGTGGAGCGATGAGGCGGGGGTGCGATGAGACGTTCCTGAGCGACCATCCTCGACCGAACAAGTGTTCTGCGCAGATGCCCAGTTAGCTGGCCTTCACTCCACCAACACCAGCATACCCTTACCCGGGATCACGTGTGCTACGGGTCGCAGCAGATCGCTCGCGCGGTAGAAGATGAATTGGCGACCACTGTCCGGTGCTTCGTGGTAGTGGATGATCAGCAACGCATCGTCCACGACAACATGCGGTGTGATGAATTTGCCACGACCAGCCACCTTCCGCGCTTGATGGGGGAAGTCGGAGAGTCCGTTGGTGTGCCACTCGATGCGTTGGCCGGGTGCTGCGTTCGGCCACATCCACGGCATGGGCGGGGAGAAGTCTTCAAGCTTGCCGACCGCGTTCAGGTAGCGGCCAAGGGTCACGAGCGTGTCACCCTGCCAGCGGAAGTACTCGGTCTCCTGGAAGCTATAGGTGTTGAGCACGAATTCGGCATCCTCGAAATATTCCGCAGCGACAGTGCCTTCCACGCTAGTCACCTCATCAGCGGTTTCCTGGTCCAGCATGAAATCGTAGCCGCTGTAGTCCCAGATCAAGCCTGAGGCGATGGTATCGTCCGGCACGTGCGCTTGTGGAGCGAACCACGCGTTCACCGGGTAGGTACCCATGGCGGGCATGGCCTGGCGCGGGATCAATGGCGATTGGCCAAGCACCGATGTGCTGACCAGCAGTAGCGCGAAAGCGTGCAGCGTGTTCATTGTGGCAGGTCTGGAAAAGTGAGAGATCACTCCTTCACGAAGCGTGCGTGGTAGCGCTTCGCATCCACGAGCACCTGGGCCGCATACACGCCGGGGGAAAGGGTGGTGAGGTCCAGTTGGAACACATCACCCCCCACGCCAGTGAAGGGCACTTGGACCGTGCGCCCGTCGACTTTGTATACCGTGATCACATCCACGTAATGCGCAGTGGGCAGACGCATGTAAAGCACATCGACGGTGGGGACTGGCCAGGCCGAAAGCGGCGTCAATGGTTGCTGCTCCTGGATCCCCACAGTTGACCCTGGTGCTCCCTGGTCTGTCACACTGGCTCCAAAAAGCGAGTTGCCATTCGTCCAAAAGGTGACGGCGCCACCTGCCTGATCCGGATGGACCGTTCGCGAACCAGCTGTATTACCGAGGCCCTGGACAGCCATTACGTGATGCGACGGCCAAGGCGTGGAACCGTCAAGAGCGATACGTTGCGCATGGTAGCGCGCGGAGGGTCCATTCGCCACCACGATGATGCCACCGCCACTGCTTGTGGCGACCATGTGCGGTGTTGTGTTCGGCCAGCTTTCAAGAGGCACTTCGCTCCCGTCCGTATCCCAGACCGGACCACCATCCATGTTCAAGCGCTGCACGTAGGTGGCGGATGTGGACGGGCTGGAACGCCAATCTTCCCAGACGAAGAACAAGTGTCCATCGCTGCGGGCGATATGCGCCCTGCGCTGCAATCCAGTGGCCATGCACAAGGGCTTCACCGGTGGTGACCAGACCCTGTCCCCGGAGTCATCCACGCGCGCCACGAACAAGTCCCCGGTACTCGTATCCACCGCATCCCCCCAAAGCAGGACCACACCGCCATCGCCATCCTCCACCATGTTCAATCTATCGGCGATGCTGCCCGTACCAGTTGCACCGGCACTGACCTCCAGCGCTGGCCAAATTGCCTCTCCATCCCCTGCAAAGCGCTGAAGTCTCACCGGCGAGCCCGTCAAATGCCTGCTCCAGGCGACATACACACCATCCTCACCATCTCGTGCAAGGACATGCCGGTATGCGGTGAGCAAGATCATTTCCGTGTCAGGGATGGTCAGGGCATTGCTCCCCCATGCCCATGCCCCTGCGGATGTGATCCGGTTCATCGCCAGGTGTTCCAAGTTGGATCCTCCCGGACGGACTTTCCACGATACGAACGCCCCCCCTTGATCGTCCGCGATGAGGTTCAGGTCCTGTACCCATCGCACTGTATCAGGGTCGCTGCGCATTGGTACGTGACCGCCCCATGCCGGCTCGCCATCATTGTTCAAGGCGGTCACCCACAGCGTGTCATTGTACAGGTCGGAGCCCACGAAGAATGCGGGCAGCGATACCACGAAGATCCGTTCATCACTCACGCGTGCCACTTGGATCTGCGTGATCCGGTTCGTGGGATGGGAATAGATCTCCCGTCCATTCGCTTCCCATTGTGGGTACCCCTGGGCGTTCAACTTCTGCCCGTACACACGTTCTGAGTCGGGTCCCTCCCGGGCCTCGGTCCAGAAGAGGTACCAATTGCCTTCCGCATCACCCACCGAGGCGAGTTGCTTTCGGAAGATCTGACTCGGGCATGGCCGCATGGGCGATGTTGGATCCATGCTCCATTGAGCGTTCGCGATGGGAATGCAGAACAGTATGGGAAGGAGCTTCACGATACGCATGGCCATGGGGTTGTGGCCCGAAGTTGCGCTCACCGGCAGGCCCTTTCGCAGCAAGCCGAGCGAACGGAACGACGACCGAGCGAACGGCGCGATCCGCTCAGCAGAGGCTTGTCGCAAGCACTTAACTGCTCACTCCTTGATAAACCGGGAGGCAAAGGCCTGTACGCCGTCGAAGATCCGGACCACATAAGCGCCGGGGGCCAGATCACCGACATTCAACCGCAGCACGTCGTCCAGTTCACGGATGTAGGCGACCTGCAAGGCACGGCCATCCGCCGTGAAGACCTTTATCGCAGGGCTCGCCAAAGGGCCATGCGCACGGAGCCAGAGGTGATCGCTTGCAGGCACCGGCCAACCCTGCATGGGCTGAGCAGCTTCGTGCGAAGGGATGCCCACCGATGTGCCCGGAGCACCCCCGGCAGTTGTGCTGGCCGCGAGGAGCTTGTCATAACGCGACCAGAAGGTGGTGATGCCTTCCGCAGCATCCAGGTGGTGTACTATATCGAACCCGGCAAAAGGAGCCGACGAACCCGTGGCGATGATCGTGGGTGAAGCCCAGGACAGGGTGCCGTTCGCCGCGATGCGTTGTGCGTAATAGTGGCCATCCTGTGCGGAGGCCAGGACCATGGCGCCACCATCCGCCAAGGTGGCGATGCGGGGGTACGCATTGTTCGCCCATTCCATGTTCACGCTGATGCCATCCACAGGCCATACTGGGTCGCCGTCGAGGGTGAGGCGCTGCGCATGCGGCCGGGACCCCGGGATCGTTCGGCGATCGTCCCAACTGACCAAGATGGATCCCACAGCAATATCGAGCCGGGGCCGGTGCTGCTGGTTCGCCGCCATGCAAACCGGCTTCACCGCGGGCGACCAGGTGTGCTGCCCATCGCCGTTGACACGGCCCATGAGGATATCGCCCGAGTCCGAATTGGGTGCCGTGCTCCAAACGGCGACCACACCGCCGGCGCCATCGGCCATGGCCTGGAACGATCCCGCGCTCACATGAAGCCCGGTGCCTGAAGACCCTTGGGTGATCTCCACTGGTTCTGGCCAAAGGGAAGCCCCATCAGCATTGATGCGCAATGTTTTCACAGGTGAACCAGCCACCTGCCTGCTCCAACAGATGATCGCACCATCGGCATCATCGGGCAGGAGGCGTTGTTCCATGATGGTGCCAACGGCCTCCTGCACGTTGGGCAGTGTTACCCCTTCCGCACCCCAGGCCAGGTCGCCGTTCTGCGCGATGCGTGTCACAGCGATCTTCTTCTGGCCACTACCTCCCACGATATAGATCCAGGACAATAACGCATCACCGCCGTCAAGTGATAAGGCCCGCACATCATGGATGGTCGACACGTACTCCGCATGCCCGGTCATGGCTTTGATCGCGGGCCAGGTCGGTGTTCCGGCATTGTCCACTTGCGTGACCCAGAGCGTATCCTGGACGGATCCACCGCCCTGGGAGTGAAAAGCCGGTGCCGCGATCAGAATGCGATCCCCGGCAGTACGCACAACGGCAATGGGGGAGCCGAGTCCGGTGTTCGGTGCCTCCAGTATCAAGCGGCCATCCGGCTCCCATTGTGGATGGCCCTGCGGGTCGAGCTGTTGGCCGTAGATACGTCCGTAGTTGTCCTCCCGGAGGTCCAGCCAGAAGAGGTACCAATTTCCCTCGGCATCCGTGACCACATGGGGGTCATAACGCAGATATGGGCTGGGGCATACCACTGTAGGCGCTGAAGGGTCGCCGCTCCATTGCGCGCTTGCGGTGGTATAGATGAGGAAGGGTAGGAGGAATAGATAACGCATCACTGCTGTCCGGTTAAGAATCGAACAAAATCAACTGGTTCAGAGGGGTGGGTGCCAATTCCTCATCCCTGGACTTCTGAAAGGCTTGCTGGATGGGCATTTTCTCGAAGGGCATGACCGAGCAGATCTGTAGAATGGAA
>JBGTES010000095.1:0-16186 GCA_041747675.1 Flavobacteriales bacterium | reverse complement strand
GGAACCTTCAGTGGCGGCTGGTAGATGTCGAGCCTTCAAATCAGCCTGACCCAGTGCCGGATCGAGCAGGGCTGAAGGCCCGTTGCATACCAGCCCATGGCACGAATGCCGGAACCTTCAGTGGCGGCTGGTAGATGTCGAGCCTTCAACTCAGCCTGACCCAGTGCCGGATCGAGCAGGGCTGAAGGCCCGTTGCAAACCAGCCCATGGCACGAATGCCGGAACCTTCAGTGGCGGCTGGTAGATGTCGAGCCTTCAACTCAGCCTGACCCAGTGCCGGATCGAGCAGGGCTGAAGGCCCGTTGCATACCAGCCCATGGCAAAGCCATGGGCACTTGAGGGTGCGGGGAATTCAGGGCTGAAGGCCCGACACATCCAGCGATCCATGCCTTTGCCCTGGCGCCCTCTTCGGAACCGCATGTTCTCCCCATAGCTTTGTACCGCAATTGGCAGGCAGTCAGACCGCGCCAGCAAGCATCGGGCGACCCTCGAAGCGCCCGGACCGAAGCACAAGAACCACATGCGGGCGCCACCCACGCGCAGTTACCACCAGGGAACGGGCATTCCGCGTCCGATCGCAGTGGGCATCCATGCGCATCAGCAAGGCGTGCGGACATTGCACGCACGGCTCGGCCTGGTACTGCTTGCCCTGGCCTATGTACTTGCGGCAGGGCTCGGTGCGCGCACCGTTACTGAAAGCGGATACGGGGGCGCGGACAGCAGCACCACCGGCTATTCGCTCTTCGGTCCTTCCGGCTTGCTGCTGCACCACGCACCGGCAAAGGAGGGCCTGGCCCAACCCTACAGCGCACCGCCTGCCACCAGTGCAAAGGACCGGACCCCCGGCTTCGCAGTGATGGTCCGGGCGCAGCACCATACGGTGCGTGTGGCATTTGTGCGCTCCACCATCGCAGCGCGAAGCATGCTCACAGCGCTCCGGCGTTGTGCGCTGCTCTTCCCCTTCCACCACTTCTGGTGATCCATCCCTGAACGGCCATCGCCCCTGCGGCGATGAGGCCGGGAATACAGGGCTGCGCATGCGCGGCCCTTGGGACCTTTCATGGATCGATCTAAAACAACTTGAAGATGGAAATGGATGGAGCGACCATTGCGATCGGCATCATAGTGCTGGCCATATTCGTACTGCCTTTTGTACTGGACTACAGGAGCCGGAAGAAGAAAGCTGCGGAACGGCTCCGCACCCTGCAGGGCATCGCGCAGCAGCACCAGTGCAAGGTGGACCAACACGTCCTATGCGGCGAGGCCGCATTGGGATTGGACTCGAAGAAGAATTTCCTGTTCTACCTCAACCAGCGGCAGGATATCCTCACCTCCCAGCACGTGGACCTTGCGGAGATCCGGGCCTGCCAGGCCATCAAGGACAAGCGCGCCGCCAAGGGCGCCGAAGCCAGTCCACTACCGGACCGCGTGGAACTGAGCCTGCTGCCCAAGGACAAAGGCAAAAGCGAAACACGCCTGCTGCTCTACCAGGCCACCTACGGCGCGCAGGTGAACGGTGAAATACAGATCGCCGATGAATGGGCAGGGTTGATCAACGCCCGCCTGGCGAGCAAGTAGGATGGAGGAGAAAGCCCCGTGGAATGGCCATGGGGTTTCTCTCCTATCGCCTGCCTTGGCCTTGGCTTATCACAGAATGAATGATCATAAAACGGGACCACGGGACCCTTGTCGACCCCGCTTCATGATGCGCAGCACGCGTACCGCACGTCCCGAAGGACATGGATCGTTGGCCGGTCCCTGCTGTAACGCCTCTCAAAACGACCTTGCCTGATGGCGAAGTGGAAACGGACCAACTGGGATCGGCCCTATCTGAACATCCTGGACTATCTGGTAAAGGAGTGGGTGTTCATCGTCATTATCGTAATAGGCGTGATCCTTGCCCAGGTGCTGGTGGGTTACGGTCAGGCAGCCATGTGGGTGGGCTTCCTGTTCGCTGCCTATTCCGCCGTGGCCAACGACAGCATCCAGTCGCTGGGCACTTTCATCGAGAGCAACAAGGAGAAGAAGTGGTGGATCCTCTGGCTCTTCACCGGCGTCATCTTCCTGGCCACGGTCACCTTCAGTTGGGTGTATTTCGATGGGGATGTGACCTACCAACGACTCACCGGCCCCGACGGTTCAACGCCCTTCCCACATCCCACCCGGTTCAGCGTCTTCCAGATCATCGCGCCCATCGTGCTGTTGATCCTCACCCGGCTGCGCATGCCGGTGAGCACCACCTTCCTGCTGCTCAGCGTATTCAGCGCCGACACCTCCGGCATCTCCTCCATGCTGGGCAAGAGCCTCAGTGGTTATGGTCTGGCCTTCATCCTTTCCTTCCTGATCTGGTACCTCAGCTACAATATCATCCGCAAATACTTCAAGGGCCGCGATACCCACGGCGCCTGGACGGTGCTGCAATGGGCTGTGAGCGGCGCACTATGGGCGGTGTGGATCATGCAGGATGGTGCCAACATCGCGGTGTTCCTGCCCAGGCAACAGTCCGCCTTCGAGTTCACCATCTTCGCCGGCACCATCTTCCTGGGACTGGGGCTGCTCTTTTACCTGCGTGGCGACAAGATCCAAAGGATCGTGACGGAGAAGGTGCGCATCAGCGATGTACGCGCGGCCACCCTGGTGGACTTCACCTATGTGTTGCTGCTCATCTACAAGCTCTTCATCAGCACCGTGCCCCTGAGCACCACCTGGGTCTTCCTCGGGGTCATCGGCGGGCGCGAGATCGCCATCAACCTGGCACGTGTAAGGAAGGGCAGGCGCCACAAGGTGAAGGCCTTGTATATGATCGGCCGCGACCTGCTCTACGCCCTGATCGGTCTGGCCCTCTCCATGCTGCTGGCCATGGGCGCCATTCCCTCCATCCGCCAGCAGGTGGTGGCGTGGTTCACCAATTTGCTCTGATCACGGCGGGTGCGTCGCTTTTCGCGCAGGGCGGGGAAATACGAATCGCCGATGAATGGGCAGGGCTGATCAACGCCCGCCTGGCGAGCAAGTAGGATGGTGGAGTAAGCCCCGTGGAATGGACATGGGGGTACTTTCCTATCGATGGACAGGGCTAGTGCAATATGGTAAGTGAACGCGATGTTGCCCCGTAAAGCGGCACCCCCAGCCTCCCCCATTCCTCCCGACCTTTGCCCCATGCGTGCGCTGCTGATGTCATTGGCCCTGCTGCCCTGGGTGGTGGTGCAGGCCCAAGGTGACAGCTTGCCGAGCCCCGAGCCTCTGCAGGATCTCCCGAGGAACGCGGGGACCCTGCGGGTGAACGGTGCCGCAGGGTCCCTTGCAGGAGATCCTGCGGAGGTGACGGAGCCTCCGCTGCGCGCCAAAGACACCCTGGACTGGCGCCAACGCCATTCGCCGCACAAGGCCTCGGTGCTCAGTGCGGTGCTGCCCGGCGCGGGGCAGATCTACAATCGCAAGTACTGGAAGGCCCCCATCGTCTGGGCCGGGCTCGGCACCTGTGTGTGGTTCATCAACGACAACACCCGCGAGTACAAGTTCTACCGCGGCGAGTACCTGGCCATGGTGGATGGCGACCCCGATACGGTGAGCGAGTTCGAGGGCCAGTTCACCCCGGATGCCGTGCGCGACGTGATGGATACCTACCGCCGGTGGCGCGACCTGAGCTATATCGCCTTCGGGCTGGTGTACATGCTGAACGTGGTGGATGCCTCGGTGGATGCCCACTTCGTGCGCTTCGATGTAAGCCCCGACCTCACGCTGCGATTGGGGCCCTCGATGCCCGTGGCGGCACAGGGCGGCCTGGGGATCGGCATGGCACTGACGCTGCGGTGAGGACCGGGATGGAACCCAATGTTTTTTTAACCGCAGATGGACGCGGATGGACGCGGATAAATTCCCCAACAGGACTCCTTGGGCTTATTAACCGCGGATGGACGCAGATGAACGCGGATAAAATGCCAGCAGGCTGCCGTGTTCAATTTCCATCAGTGTCCATCTGCGCCCGATTCCTATTGGACCATCCGCGTCCATCTGCGTCCATCTGCGGTTGAACAGATCAGCGCCGCCAGGCGCTGCCCGCATGCATCCCCGAGGTGCCGTCCATCCTACTTCACATTCCTTCACAAGCCGGGCGGTTAACTTCGGCGCCGCCTGATACGCTCGACTGGCCCCACGCCCCCCAACCGCCAACCTCCAACGCCCTTCAACCTGCCTGCGGCAGGCAGGCCTGCAACTTGCAACATGAACATCGCCCTCTACGGCTACGGCAAAATGGGCAAAGCCATCGAGGCGGCCGCTGCCGCGCGTGGGCACCAGGTGGTGCTGCGGGTGGACAGTGGCAATGCGGGCACACCCCCCGGCGATGCGGATGTGGCGATCGAGTTCAGTACGCCTGAACAGGCCATGGCGAACATGCGGCTGTGCCTGGAACATGGCATTCCCGTGGTGGTGGGCACCACCGGCTGGTACGACCACCTGAACGCGGTGCGGGCCATGGTGCAGGAACACGGTGGAAGCCTGCTTTGGGCCAGCAACTTCAGCATCGGCGTGAACCTCTACTTCCGTGTGAACAGGCAGCTGGCGGCGTTGATGAACGAGCAGCCGGGCTACGCTGTGCATATCGACGAGATCCACCACATCCACAAGAAGGACGCTCCCAGCGGCACGGCCATCACCCTGGCGCGCGACATCGATCTGCGGATGAAGCGCTACGAGGGATGGGAGCTTCAGGAGCAAGTGACCGATGGGAATGCGTCCACGGGCGGGGCGCCCGTGGGACACATCCCCATTTCATCGGAACGCACCGGCGAAGTACCCGGCAAGCACAGCGTCACCTGGTCCGGGGCGGACGACCGCATCACCATCACCCACGAAGCTTTCGGCCGCACGGGTTTTGCCACCGGTGCCGTCATCGCCGCCGAATGGCTGCGCGGGCGCAAAGGCCTTTTCACCATGGATGATGTGCTGGACGTGAATGGATGATGATAGAACGATGCGTAAGTCGACCCCGTGGGTCGACCGTAAAGTGCCAGTAGAATGACACCGGAATAAACACCACAACGCGTGATCCCCTATATCCTTCTCATCGCCTACTTCATCGTGCTGCTCGCCAGCCTGTGGAAACTGTTCCAGAAGGCTGGCAAGCCGGCCTGGGCGGCCTTTGTGCCGGGCTACAACATCCTGGTATGGCTGAAGATCAGCGGCAAGCCCTGGTGGTGGATCGTGCTCTTTCTGGTGCCGGGTGTGAACCTGCTGATGTTCCTGATCATGAACGTGAACATCAGCATCGTGCTGGGGAAGCGCTCCTTCAAGGAGCATGTGCTGATGACCTTCCTGCCCTGGTGGAAGGTACCCGCGACCATCTTCGCGGAGAAGAACAGCTACGTGGGCCCCATCCCTGCCGAGAAGCGCAAGCGTGGGCTGCTGGGCCAGTGGGGTGATGCGATCCTCTTCGCGGTGATCGTGGCCACGGTGTTCCGCACCTACACCTTCGAGGCCTTCACCATTCCCACACCCTCCATGGAGAAGAGCCTGCTGGTGGGCGACTACCTCTTCGTGAGCAAGCTGAGCTACGGCCCGCGCTTGCCCATGACGCCAATGACCTTCCCCTTCACCCACCACACCATGCCCTTCACGGCCAGCACGCCCTCGTTCGTGAACTGGTTCAGCATGAAGTATCGGCGTCTGCCCGGATTCGGCAGACCACAACGCGGCGATGCCGTGGTGTTCAACTTCCCCGAAGGCGATACGGTGGTGGCCAATTTTCAGAACCAGAGCTACTACCAGTTGGTGCGCGATCATGGCAGGGCCAAGATCCACGACCCGAACCACCGCATGCTGAACATGGTGGAGGGCCGCGTGCGGCAGGTGCCCACCGGCGGCATCCTGGTGCGGCCGCTGGACAAGCGGGAGAATTACATCAAGCGCTGTGTGGCCATCGCAGGCGACTCTTTGGAAGTGCGCGACGGCCAGTTGTACGTGAACGGCACGGCCAGTCCGCTGCCTCCCGGCGGCCAGATGGCCTACGCCTTCCAGCTGAGCGAACCCTTCAGCGAACGCCGCCTGAAGGAGCAGTACGACATCAGCCCGGACGACGTGTCCCGCGCGCAGGACGGCACGGTATACATCCCGCTGACCGATGCGGCGGCGGAGAAGCTCAAGGGCTTCAACAACGTGGTGAGCATGACCCGGCAGAATAATCCCCGGGGCCATAGCAACAACTACAACGTACTGCCCTACTTCCCCAACCATCCGGACTACGACTGGAGTGAGGACAACTTCGGCCCGATCTGGATCCCCAAGGAGGGCGTCACCATCCAGCTGGACCTGAAGAACCTGCCGCTGTATCGCAGGATCATCAGCCTCTATGAAGGCAATGATCTGGAAGTGAAGGACGGCACGATCCTGATCAATGGCCAGGTCGCCAGTACTTACACCTTCCAGCAGGACTACTACTGGCTGATGGGCGACAACCGCCACCGCTCGCAGGACAGCCGCTTCTGGGGCTTCGTGCCGCATGACCACGTGGTGGGCAAGGCGGTGCTGATCTGGTTCACAAAGGATCCCTACACGGGTATCCGGTGGAAGCGATTGTTCTCAAGGGTGAGGTGAGGTTTGTTGTCCGTTGTCGGTTGAGAGTTGTCAGTTGTCCGTAGTCGACGAGATCTATTTGCAGGACTGACAACCGACAACTAACAACCGACAACCAATTCGATACGCCCATGCTCTACCGCCTATGGCACCGCTGGCGTTCCCTCAACGAATGGCTCCGCGCCTTCGTGCTCGCGGTGTTGCTGCTGGTGCTGCTGCACCTCTTCGTAGTGCGGTGGGTGACGGTGGAGAGCACGAGCATGTACGCCACCCTGCTGCCCGGCGACCTGGTGATGGTGGAGCGCTGGCCAGTGTGGACGGGCTTCGCACGTGGTGATGTGGCGGTGTTCCGCGATCCCTTGAAGGATCGCGAGCCCATGCGCACGCGTCCGCTGGTGGTGAAACGGATCATCGGCCTGCCGGGCGATACGGTGGAACTGCGCCGTGGTGTGGTGTGGGTGAATGGTCAACGCATGGAACCACCGCCGCGCGCCACGCAGGCCCACGTGGTGCGGCTGCGCAAAGGCCAGGGTCCGGAGGAGTTGCTGCGCTGGCTGGGACTGCCCCAGGGCATGGTGCAGCACGGCCGCGCGATCATCGAACTGCCGCTGAACGATACCCTGGCCCGTACCCTGGAACTGCGCGAAGAGGTGGTGCTCGCCGAAGCCATGGGCCCGGCCAGCGGCGCGCCAAGGCACATCTTCCCCTTCAGCCAGCGCTTCCGTTGGAACAGCGACGACTACGGGCCGATCGTCATCCCCGCCAGGGGCGATACGCTGCGCATCAACATCGACAACCTGCCGATGTACGACCGCCTGATGAGCCGCTACGAAGGCCATATACTCACCGTGGACCGCAACATCTTGCACATCGATGGGGAGCCGCTGGAACGATACGTGGTGGAGCAGGACCACTACTTCGTGCTGGGCGACAGCCGTCACCATAGTGCCGACTCGCGTTACTGGGGCTTCCTGCCGCAGGACCATCTGGTGGGCCGTGCGCGCCTGGTGTTCTGGGGCAAAGGCGGCGATGGTCCATGGAGTGGCCGCCGGATGCGCCGCCCATAGCGGGTATTTTTGCGCGCATGATGTTTAGATCCACGGCCGCCGTTTGGCTCGCCCCGCTCGTGCTCGCCTGTGGTGGTGGCGACCTATGCGAACGCACCTTCGAGCCCTATCCGGATCTGGTGAGTGGCCGCGTGATCAGCAACTCCAACAGGACCTACCTGCACGCGATGGAACTGTATAACGACGCCGAATACAGCCAGGCCGCCGACAGCCTGAAGGCCTACTTGCGCATGCCGGGATACATCAAGACCGCACACCTGTATCTGTCCATGTGCCACCTGGCGCTTGGGGAGCCCTACGAGGCGGAACTGCAGCTGGACCATCTGCGCAAGAGCAACCTGTTCAACTACCGGGACCAATGGGAATGGTATACCGTGGTCTGCTGGACATGCAGCGGCCAGTTGGACCGTGCCCTGGAAGGCGCGAGCAAGATCGCGACCGGGCGGAAGCATACCTACACGGCCGAAGCGGCACGTCTGGTCAAGGACATCCAGGCACGGAAGGAATGAGCGCGAACGTGCTTGAACGTCTGGGCCGTTTCCGGCGCGAAGGGCTGGGCACCCTGCCGGGCCATGAACACTTCGTGGAAGTGAGCGGATACCAACGCCCCGCCATGGCGGACGTGGTGGCACAAAACCCTCCGCCACGCGCCAGTGCGGTGATGGCATTGATCCATATGCTGGATGATGAGCCCCAACTGCTCTTCATGCGCAGACCAGAGTACGATGGGATCCACAGTGGGCAGATCGCCTTCCCCGGTGGACGGCAGGAGCCGGAGGACACCAGCCTGGAACAGACCGCACGGCGTGAATTCACGGAAGAGACCGGCGCGGACACCAGCGGCATCGAGATCATCGGTGCGATCTCACCGGTCTACATCCCGCCCAGCCGTTCGCTGGTGACGCCCTTTCTGGCCTACACAGAAAAGCTGGGCCCCCTGCGACCTGATCCGCATGAGGTGGCGGAGCTGTTCCATGCACCGCTGGCGCATGTGTTGCGCGATGACATCATGGAACGGCGCACTTTGTTCATCGCCGCGATGGGCCGCGAAGCGGAGGTGCCCTATTTCGATGTGATGGGCCACGTGGTCTGGGGTGCCACGGCCATGATGGTGGCCGAGCTACGCGTGCTCTTCGGCGTGGAGCCTTAGTCCGAGCTCGCGCAGGAAAGCCTCATTCGGCCTGTGTCCCTGTCTGTCGGCACTGAATTCCGCACGGATGCCGCGGACGAAATACATATCCGTGGCGGCCTTGTTCTTCGCCTCTACGCGGCCGCGGTGCTCCAACACGAAACGCTCGCGCACCAGGGCTTCGGTGGCCCCGCTGATGTTCACCTCACCTTCCGCACCGCTGCTTTCCATGCGGCTGGCGGTGTTCACCGTATCGCCCCAGATATCGTAGGCGAACTTGCGCTTGCCCACCACGCCTGCCACCACCGGACCCGAATGCACCCCGATGCGGATCTTCCACGAGGACTTGCCCAAAGCTTCACGCTCCAGGGCATGCTCCGCGATAAGATCGCGGATCTCCAGGGCGGCCAGCACGCATTTGAAGGCATGGTGCGGATCGGTAACAGGCACCCCTGCGGCACACATGTAACTGTCGCCGATGGTCTTGATCTTCTCGATGCCATAGCGCCCTATGACATCATCGAAGAGAATGAAGCAGCTGTCCAGCTCACTTACCAGTTCCTCGGGTGTCATCCGCTCGGCGGTCTGGGTGAAGCCCTTGAAATCCGTGAACAGCACGGTGACCTCGTTATGCAGGCGGGCAGTGGCCTTGCCCTGGTCCTTCAACTCGTCGCTGACCCGCTTGGGCAGGATGTTGAGCAGCAGGTCCTCGATGCGCTCCTTCTGCCCTTCGATCTCGCGGCTCTGTGCCACCACTTCTGCGGTGCGCTCCTCCACCTTGCGTTCCAGCACCAGGTTGCGCATCCGCAACTGCTGTTCGCGCACCTTGATGTAGCTGAACAATGCGATACCGATGAACACGGCAAGGGCGGTGTAGAACCACCAGGACCGGTACCAGGGCGGCAGAATGGTGAAGCCCAATCCGGCGGTCTCGCTCCATTGCCCGGTGCGGTCCATGGCCTTCACCTCGAAGGTGTACTTGCCCGGTGGAAGCGCCGGATAATACGCTTCCGTGGCAGGGCTGAGGGGTTGCCAATCGTTGTCCAGCCCCGCCAGGCGGTGCATGTAACGCACGGCCGCGGGATCGCTCAAAGCCACACAACCAAAGGCGATGCGCAGGTTGCGTTCCGTGTGGCCCAGGGATACACCGGGCACCAACGGGCGGTCTTCCATGTTCACCTTCCAATGGCGGATGGCCACCAATGGCGGGGTCACCGGCGCTTGTGCCCGATCGCCCCGGACACGCGTGGCACCGTTCACCGTCCCGAACCAGATATCACCCGCGCGGGTCACCCACACCGCACCAGGCTTCACTTCGATACCTGTGAAGCCGGCCCTTTCCGTGAAGGCGATGAACCCATCCTGTTTGTGCCGCCACATGTTCAGCCCCTTGTTGGTGCCGATCCATACGTTGCCTTGTGCATCCGTGCCCAGCGCGCGGATGGTGTTGCTCAGCAGGCCCTCGGCCATGGAATAGCGCTGCACTTCAGCACCGGACTCCAGCACGATGATGCCCTGTCCTTCTGTTCCCACCCATAGGCGGCCATCCACATCCTCGATGAATGCCGTGGCGGTGAATCCCCTGCCCAGATCCACCGGCCTTGCGACGCCGTTATCGATGCGTGAGATGCCCTTCACCGTACTGCCCACCCACAGGGTGCCCTGCCGGTCGCGGTAGAGTGCCTTCACGAAATTGTTGGCCAGTCCCTCTGCCTCGGTGTAGACCATGGGCACGTTGCCCGAGCCCGGCAGATGGCGCCGCACGCCGTTCAGACCGCCCACCCAGATCTCGCCGGACCGGCCGGCCTCCAAGGCCGTGGCCGTGCTGAAGCCCAGTCCGGCGGAGACCTCCACTTCCGGATGGATGCGGCCCGTGCGCGGGTCGAAGCGCGATACACCGGCGTTCTCCGTGCCGATCCAGATCTGCCCTTTGTCATCCTCGATCAGACAACGGATGAAATTACTGGTCAGGCCCCTGCCCTGTTGCATGGTGATGGTGCGCTCCAGCTTGCCATTGGGATCCAGCACCACGATGCCCCCGTTGGTGCCCAGCCAGGTGTTGCCCTCCTGGTCCTCCAGAATGGCGAAGACCTGCGGATCGGTGAGTCCGTCGGGTTCGCCAAAGCCCACGAAATGCTCGCCCTTGAAAATATCCAGCCCGTTGTCGTTGGTGCCGATCAGCAGGTTGCCCTCGCGGTCGCGCGTGATGCAACGCACGAACATGCTGTGCAGGCCATTGCCGGGATCGAAAGTGCGGATCCCATCCGTGTCGATCACCGAGGCACCGCCATCCAGGGTACCCACCCACACACGGCCTTCGGCATCCTCGCCAAAGCACATCACTGTGGAGGAGCTCAAGCCATTGGAGAGGTCGTAACGTGCCGGGCTTCCCCCTTTGGCAGGGAAGCGCCATGCACCACCTCCCTGGGTACCGACCCACAGATCGCCACGGCCATCCGCATACACCGTTGTGGGTTGGAAGATGCCATTCACACCGGGGAGGTCAACGGTGGTGATGCGCTCATCCTGGTAGGCTCGCACCTGTCCGCCGTCCTCCACCAGCAGCAGGCGGCCGCCCTCCAGGTGCAACACACCGAGCAGTTTGTCGCGCAGGCCTTCGGCCTCTCCGATGCGTTCGGCGTCCAGGTCCTTTGGATCTTCCTGCGGGGTGAAGCGCCATGCGCCCTGCCCTGCGGTGACGGCCCAGATGCGGCCTTCCGCATCCTGCTCCAGCCCGGTGATCGCACTGTTCATGCCGGGAGCCAGGTCGAAGGCGGCGAAGGTGTTGCCATCATGACGCGTGAGCCCCCCATCCAGGTGGCCGGCCCAGAGGATCCCCGACCGGTCGATCAGCAGGGTGCGTGCACCGTTGCTCGCCGTGCCATCCTGGGTACCGAAGTTCACAAGGTCGTGGCCGTCGTAACGCGCGATGCCTGCTTCGGTGCCCAGCCAGACCAGGCCATTGGCATCCTGCACCGCAGCATAGACCTTGGAGGCCGAAAGCCCCTGCGCCACGGAAATGTTCTCGAAGAAAAAACGCTGCGCGTGCAGTGTGGTGCAAGCGGCCAGGGCGGCCACCAGTGGGATGGCGCGGCGCATCATCGGGTGAGGTCGAAGAAGGATGGATCGCCTGAGGCAGCGTCGGAAACCACCACCGTGTTGTTCACGCTGTCGCTGTAGTTCTGCATCTGGGCTTTGAGCGAGCCGTAGTTGAAGAAGCTGTAGATATCGTCCTGGCGTGCATCCACCGGCACCCAGTAGGCTCTGCCGCTCACGGTGCGGCCATGTCCGCTGTACCAAACCAGGATGGTGTTGACCTTGCCGGTGCGCACCAGATCACGCAGCTCCACATTGAAGAAGCGCTCCATCTGCTGTTTGGTGAGGTTCTTCTTGTGGACCGTTCGCTGCACATTGTAGGTCCCGAAGGCCTTCTGCATGCGCGATGCGTCGGATGGACCTCCCTGCACGGCGGGGAAGTTGCGGTAGTCACCGTTCTCGATGTGTACCACCCAGGTGATGCCCGTGGCGCCAGTGGGGCTTGGTGTCGCGGGTCTTGCGGCCACCGCCGGCTCGGCCTTGCGCACCAGGTTGAAAGTCTCTTCCGCAGCATTGCCGTATTGGTCTTCGGCGCGCACGGTGAACTGGTCCTTGTCCTTCACATCCAGCTTGATGCTGAAGTCCGGGGCCAAACGGTCCGGGGCATAACTGGCGTTGATGCCATTGACGGTGACCATGCGGATCAGGCTGGCGTCGGTGACAGTGCCCTCTATGAAGAGTTCGTTCTTCCCGGCACTGATGATCACCTCGCGTTCCACACCCGGCTTGGGCGTGGTGAGGGCGATCACCGGAGGGATGCCCTCGGTGCGTTCCACACGCAGCACCTCGGTCGTGAAGTTGTCATACACGTCGGTGGCCCGCACCTCGATCTCCGTGTCGGTCACTGCCAGGGGTATGCTCACCACGAAGCTGGGGTCCTTCTCGTCCGTGGCGAAGTCGGCCGCCGCCCCGTTCACCGTGATGCTCTTGATCAGGCTCTTGTCGCGCACGTGTCCGGAGACCTTCACGTAGCGCAACGCTGCGGATACCTGTGCCAGATCGCCCTGGCGAAAGGGTTCGATCACGTTGACCACCGGCGGGTCGCCTTCGCGGTTCATCTCATAGAGCAGACCAGCAATGCGTTCCCGTGAAGCGTTCAGATCCGCAAGCGCGCTGGCATCAGCACCGCCATTCTGATCCATGTTACGCTGGGCCAGGTCCAGGTCCCGCAAGGCCCCATCGAGGTCCAGGTTGGCCTCGCGGCATTGTGCACGGAAGAGCAACGCCTCGGTGTCGCCGGGGTGATCCATCACCACCCGGTTCAGGTCATTCACCGCGTTCTGGTGCTGGCCGTAGCCGTGATAGTAACGTGCGCGCTGCATGTACACCTCGCGGTCCGTTCGTTCCAAGGCGATGCAGCGGCTGATGTCGTCGATCGCCTTGGCGTACTCCTTCAACTTCGCGTAGGCCTTGCTGCGGGTGAAGAGCGCATCGGTGTACTGCGGGTCCAGTTCCAATGCGCGGGTGCATTTCTCCACGGCCTCGTCCAGGGTGCGCATGCGCATGGCCGCAGCGGTGTAGGTGTCGTGCAGCGCGAGTTTCGCTTCGGCGAGGGCCACGTATGCCGGCAGGTAGAGGTGGTTCCAGGCGATCACCTGGTCCAGGTCCGCTTCGGCGGTCTTGTGATCGCGCATGGCCATGCGCACCAGCGCGTGCATGTAGTGGGAATCCGTGGTGGCTTTCAGCGCCAGCGCCCGGTCGGAGGAGGTGACGGCCCCGTCCAGATCATTCAGCGCCAGACAGGCGCGGGTGCGGGTAAGCAGGGCCTCCATGGACTTGGGGTCTCGACCCAGGGCTTGATCGCAGAGGTCGCGGGCCACCGCGAAGCTGTCCACATCAAGGCAGGCTTTGGCGGCATCCACGGCCAACACGGCATCGCCGGGGCGAAAGGTCACGGCCGTGCGCAGATCGGCGGCGGCCAGTTCGGGCTTGCCCAGCAGCACATATACCTCGGATCGTGATCGATAGGCCTGTACCAGCTCCGGCTCCACAGCGATGGCGAGACCGTACTTCTCCACGGCACGGTCCAACTCCTGCTGTTTGCGGAAGGCATCACCTTCCTTGAGGAATGGCTTGCCGGATTGCGCCGACGCCACCAGGCTCAGTACGAGCAGCACTGGGGTGCAAAGGGCCCAACGGAGCAGGCGTGGCCCGACATATCGCGAGGAGTACGGTTCGTTCATGAGGCGGGTGGCTAAAGTAGGCTTGGCCGGTCCTCCCTCAACCACTGAACCGCTCCATCACCTCGGGGGTGACCCCCGTAGCGCTGAACCCACCGTCATGGAAGAGGTTCTGCATGGTAACGAAGCGTGTCAGGTCACTGAAGAGGGTGATGCAGTAGTTGGCACAATCCTCTGCCGGTGCATTGCCCAGCGGGCTCATGGCCTGCGCGTAGCCGAAGAAGCCTTCGAAGCTCTTCACCCCGCTGCCCGCAGTGGTCCATGTGGGGCTCTGGCTCACGGTGTTCACCCGTATGCCCTTGGCCTTGCCCAGGCGGTAGCCCCAGCTGCGTGTAATGGATTCCAGAAGGGCCTTGGCGTCGGCCATGTCGCCGTAATCGGGGAACACACGCTGTGCGGCGATGTAGCTGAGGGCGACCACACTGCCGCCCTGGGCCAAAGCATCCCCCTTGTGTGCGGCCTGCATCATGCGGTGCAGGCTCATGGCGCTCACGTCGAGGGTTTGCTTGTACCACTCATAGTTCAGGTCATCATAGCTGCGGCCCTTGCGCACGTTGGGGCTCATACCGATGCTGTGCAGGACGAAGTCCAGCGGCCCACCCAGCTTGTCCACGGCCCCTTCGAAGAGTGCCTTCAGGTCGGCATCATTGGTGGCGTCGGCGGGGATGATGGCACTGCCGGTGGCCTCGGCCAGCTTGTTGATCTCGCCCATGCGCATGGCCACCGGGGCATTGCTCAGCACGAATGAGCCTCCTTCGGCGTGGGCCAGTTCGGCCACCTTCCAGGCGATGCTTTGGTCATTGAGCGCTCCGGTGATGATGCCGCGCTTTCCTTTCAGGAGTCCGTAGGCCATGATGATCGTAGGGTTGTGCGGCGAAGATAGATGGCGCCGGAAGTACAGCGGGCCAGGGAAGTGGATGCGCTACTTCCCCTTCAGCAGCACACGCGCATTATCGCGGGCCTGCTGGGTGAGCCTGCGTCCGCTGAGCATCCGGGCGATGGCATCCACACGGCGTTCGGCATCAAGTGGGTCGATGGAGGTGCGCACGCCACCGGCACCATCCTGCTTGCTGACCAGGAGGTGGTGTTGCGCCTTGCTGGCGATCTGTGGCAGGTGGGTGATGGCGATCACCTGCCGCCCTCTGGCCATGCGCGCCATCAAGGCCCCCACACGGTCGGCCACCTCGCCACTGACCCCCGTGTCGATCTCATCGAAGACCACCGTAGGCAATTCGCGCGCATCGGCGCTGAGTGAGATGATCGCCAGCATGACGCGGCTGAGCTCCCCACCGGAGGCGGCCTTGTCCAGTGGCACGGGTGTACGGTCACTGTTCGCGCTGAAATGGGCGCGCACGCGATCATATCCGTGCGGGCCGGGCGCTTCCTGCACATGGTGGTCGAAACGCAACACGGCGTTGGGCATGCCCAAAGCGTGGAGTATCTCCGTGGCCTGTTGCCCCAGGGGACCCACCGCTTGGGCGCGCGCCTTGGACAATGCCGCTGCCTGTTCGTGCACACGTTGTCGCAGGACTTCCTCTTCCCGCGCCAGCTCGGCGATGCGTTCACCCAACGAACCGATGGCCGCTGCGCGCTCGCGCAACTCCGCCAGCAGAGCAAGCAGTGCTTCATTGCTGTTCCGGTGGTACTTCTGTTGCAGGCGCAGCAACAGGTCCAGGCGATCACGCAGGCGCTCGCGTTCCGCTGGGTCCAAGGAGATGGACGCGGACTGGGAGTTGGCCTCGGCGGCGATATCCTTCAATTCGATGGCCACGCTCGCGAGCCGGTCGGCGAGTTCCTTCACCCGTGCATCGATGCCGGCCGGACGGTGCAGCACCTGCCGCGATCTGGCGATCAACACGAGAAGCCCCTCCTCGCCGGTGATCCCTTCATCCACGGTATTCAGGGCCTCGATCAGTTCACCCGCATGTTCGGCACGTGAAAGATCCGCTTCGATGGGGCCTTCTTCCCCCGCCACGAGCCGGGCTTCCTCCAATTCGTTGCACTGGTGGTGCAACAGGTCCAGTTCGGCCTGTGCACGCTGGTCCCGCATCCGCAGTTCCTCCAACCCGCCCAACATGCGACGCCAGTTGGTGTACAGCTTGCCATAGTCGCCGCAGGCGTCACGCTGGCCCGCCAGATGGTCC
>JBGTES010000094.1:0-75751 GCA_041747675.1 Flavobacteriales bacterium | reverse complement strand
CCCGGGGTGTGCCGCCTTCAGCCGGATGGGGAATTCCCACATGGGACTGTTGCGATAGGGTGTGTCATAGAACCAGCTGAATCCCCGGTGGATCGCCGCCATGCGTTTGAGGCCGGCGCGTTCCAGGCGCTCGAAGGCGCCCAGCCATAGGTGCAGATCCGGATTGATGGGATTTTTCACGAAGACCGGTATGTCCACCCCTCGCAAGGCTTCGGCGATCTCCTGCACGCTGAATGGGTTGGGCGTGGTACGGGCGCCTATCCAAAGCATGTCGATGCCCGCCTTCAGGCAGGCCTCCACGTGATCGGCCGTGGCTACCTCGGTCATCACCAAGAGCCCGGTGCGCTCCTTCACCTGGCGCAACCAAGGGAAGGCTTTGTTCCCTACTCCCTCGAATCCACCCGGGCGTGTACGTGGTTTCCACACCCCTGCACGGAAAACCTGTGCATGGCCATGTTGGCGAAGGCCTTCGGCCGTGCCGATCACCTGGGCCTCGCTTTCGGCACTGCAAGGACCGGCCACAAGGAGAGGCCGGGACAAGCCCATGCCCCAGCCGGCGAATGGTATGGGGCTGGGCCGCAGTGTGGTCACGTTCATCGTGGTCAAAGGTAGACCCCCGGATGAACGCGCTCACGGGTCTGGTGGTTCAGGGCCGCAACACCAGGCGGTGGGTGCCGGGTAGCCAGACTCCCTGATCTTCGAATCGAACCATGTAGACACCGGCCGGCAGGCCGGAAAGATCGTGTGTGGTCATCCGCCCATGGGCCCGGACCATGCGCCCGCTGGCATCGAGCACTGCCATGCGATCGTATATCAGTTCGCCATGCACCTGCAGCAGCCCTGCGGAGGGGTTGGGGAAGAGCATCGGTCCGGCGGGCTGGACGGGAGTTTCGCCAATGCTCACCGTACTTGCCTCGGTGATGCCGAAGAGGCGCTGGTAGAAGGTGTTCGAGGGGTCATTGGAATTGGTCAGTTCAATGTGCGCCATCCCCGACCCCGCCAACGCGTTGGTGTAGAAGTAAAAATGGAAGACCATTGAGTCCTGCGCCGCTACCACCACTTCGGCCTGATCGACATGTGGCAGGTAGCAGACATCGAGGCACAATGCACTGCCCCATCCTTCCGGGAGCACGTTCTGCGCGCGGGTAACGGTCACCAGGGCATCAGAATCCGTCTCGTTCCACAACACCGCAGTAGCGGTAAGGGTCGTGCCCGCTTCACCAATTATGGTGTCATTGGACACCAGGGTGAAGGAGAACTGTCCCTCGAACGGATCGAGTTCGGACTCGCAATCGTGGGGTAATCCGAGATATTCGCGCACATCACAGATGATGTTATTGGGATGGACATCATACCATGGATGCTTTACGGCAATGCTGCCATCCGGATCGATGAGGTAGGCGGTGTTCGGCGCAGGTCCGTAGTGGAGCCACCAGGTATTGCAGGGCCCATCGATATAGATGGGCAGATGGATGTCCATGGAGTCGAGCATATCCACGACGATATCCTTCCGCTCACCATAGGTGGTGGGTTGGCGGTAGAGGATACCTGAATCGAAGTTCGGGCCTCCGGTGTTCACAGCACCGAAGTATGGACTGATGTCGATGTCGGGATGGGCCTCCACTGTATAGACGATGATCATCTGGATCTGGTCCCCATAGTCGGCCATGAGTTGGTTCATGTGCTCCACACGGTTGCGGAAGACCCAACAGGTGTAACTGCCCGACATCATCAGCACGGGCTTTCCCTGGGCAAGGGTGTTGGCCAAGTGGAAAGCGTTCCCATCGAGATCGTAAAGCTGGAAATCCGCCGCTGTGGAGCCCGCCGGAGGCCCTACCGTCCAGATATCCGGAGTGTGATGAGGAAGTGTGCAGATCGCGTCGTTCTCCCCGGGTTCAGCAGCCACCCCGAGCGTAGGGAGCAGAACTGGCTGTGCATGTGCGATGTGGAACGAGAGTAGCGCGACAAGTGTGGTAAGCTGCTTCATTGCTTTGTTGCAGGAATTTGCGTTCGACTGGTACCGGCCTGCAACGACCATTCAACCCCGTGCAGCCGGTCGCAGGAAGCCTTGCAACGCTGGGTGGCGTCACTTGGTTCCCGAAGGAGCACGGACATGCCGACCTCCATGGGGAGGAATACATGTCACATCAATACTAGAGGATACCGGAGCGGTATTCTGTTGCAGGTGTGGCCAAGGTATTCGTCACCACACGTGGATCCGAACACCATCACACACCCTATTGGGATCCAACAACTGTTCCGTACTGGTGTAGCATGTGATGAAGATCACAGGATCATCGCGTCGTACCTGCGATGGCGGACGAAGGGCGCGCTCGTTCAACAAGCGTACGGTATGATCCCGTGGGGTAATGCCGCCACGTAATGAGAATGGAGGAGGTCATGCGTCCCATGCCATTCGCCCCCGCCTATCCGGATCTCCTTGCGATCGAACTGATGATCGGCGATCACCTGAAAGTGATCGACCATCCGGCCGAGAGCAACGACCAAAGACGCTGTCGTGCCTCGTCACTTACCAGCGTACTACAAGTTTGCCCACGGTGTTGCCGGCAGCCAGGGCGGCAAGCGCATCGGCCAGATCGCCCGATGGATACTCCCCATGCACATGGGGCCTCAAAATTCCCTGGCGGTGGGATCCCACCATGCCATGCAAGCATGCGGCTATATCCTGCTGTTGATGCGCACTGATCCGCAGCATGTTCAAACCGAGAATGCTCTTACTGCGCATCATCAGGAAGATCGGTACGACCAGGCCCATGCGCCAGACGAAGCGGAGTGTACCCAAAGCACCCAGGCCACCGCGTTCCGCACCGCCATACAGAACGATCCGTCCACCGCTTCCCAACAGGGCCATGTCGCGCTTGAACGTGGTGCCACCCACGGCATTGAAACTCACATCCAGCTTCGCATTGCCGAGCGCACGCCGCACTGCAGCGTCATATGGCCCAGTGTGGTGGTCCACCACATGCCGCACACCCAGGGCTCGCAAGTGCTCTGCTTTGATCTGGCCGCCCGCCACAGCGAAGACCTCGCATTCCTTGTGTAATGCCAGTTGCGTGATCAGCTGTCCCACACCGCCCGCCGCGCTATGCACAAGAACACGCTGTCCGGCACGCAGTGGGGCCAGTAATACTGCTGCATACCAGGCCGTGCATCCCTGTGTGGCCAGCGCAGCCGCAACACCCAATGGCATGTCTTCCGGGATCTGCGCACAGGCTCTATGGTCTGTTGCGGCCAGTTCGGCATAGCCCCCGAAGCGCGTCATGGCCACGACACGCTTGCCGATCATGCCGGCGGGTACATCGGTGCCGACCGCCACTACATGACCCACTACTTCGTAGCCCAGTATGCTCGGCAGTGGCGGTGCATCGCGATACAGGCCACGCACGGCCATCACGTCAGCGAAGTTCAATCCGAAGCCCTCACAGCGTATCAGCACCTGGTGCGCCTCGGGTACGGGATCCGGGCGTTCGCGCAGTTCGAGAGCGGTATGAGGATCGCCGTGTCGGATCAGGGTCCAGGTGCGCATGGCCGGGCTGTGTCTTCAGTCGGGTGGGTGTGATCAACTATTGGCTGCTTGAATGGCCCGGAGTGAAGCGATGGAGGAATGGTCGGGTGCGGGCAGTGGATCACCTCGTGATCAAGGGCCTTCCAACATTGCCTCGAAATCCACCACACATTGACGTGTGTTATCCAGATCATCCGAGGGGCCGATACATTGAAAGAGCGGTTCGAACTGGCGGTGCGCCTGACGGAAAGCCGCACTGACACCCCTGCCGTCATCGTGGAAAATGGCAGGCACCACTTCGCCTTCCAGATGTCTGCTCATATAGGATCGATGTCCCAGCGCGAAGCTCTCCAGTTCCGTGCCGTCCCGTTGCATGCGCAGGTGCGCCAGGCCATTCTCATAGTAGCACACCGCACCCTTGGTCATCAAACGCACGGGCAGATGCCCGGCAGATTCTATCCTGAAGAGGATGCCCTTGTATGTGAACCCCCACAGGTCGCGACAGGCGATGCGCTGCCTCCTTCCGTCCTGCTCCACCACCAGCATCAAGCGCCCGGTAATGGGCTTTACATCCACGAATTCGCCCACCTCTTCGCCACGCGCGGCTTGATACTCGCCCGGTGATCGGAAAATCGTCACCGGATGCTGTGCACCGGCCCTCATCGTGAAAAGTACGAAGCACGTAAGGAGTGTCCGCATCATCCGGCCCATGCCCGAAAGGTACCCGGGTGGCCCGGTGGTATCGCTTCGGACCCTCAGGACTTTTCAACGGCACCGCCCACGATGACCACGAATTCGCCGCGCGGCTCGCGGGTACTGAAGTGCGTTGCAAGGAAAGCCAGATCGCCACGTAGTGTCTCCTCGTAGAATTTGCTCAGTTCACGGCTTACACTGGCCGGGCGATCGCTGCCGAAAGCGTTGGCGAGATCGTTCAGTGTGCGCAGGATGCGATGCGGGCTCTCATAGAACACCAACGTGCGTGTTTCACCTGCCAGCTCCTCTAATCGCGTCCGCCTGCCTTTTTTCACCGGAAGGAATCCTTCGAAAACGAATCGATCGCAGGGCAGCCCGCTCACCACCAGTGCTGGTATGAAGGCAGTGGCCCCGGGTAGACATTCCACCGCAATGCCAGCACGCACCGCCTCGCGCACGAGCAGGAATCCGGGGTCGCTGATGCCCGGGGTTCCCGCATCACTCACCAGCGCCAGACGTTCGCCCCGGCGCAGACGCTCCACGAGTTGCTCCACCACACGATGTTCGTTGTGCGCGTGGCAACTCACGATCGTATTGCGCACGCCCAGATGGCGCAGCAATTCGGCTGTGACACGGGTGTCCTCGGCGACCACGGAATCCACTTCTGAAAGCACCTTCACGGCACGCAGGGTGATGTCGTCCAGGTTGCCAATGGGTGTGGGCACCAGCACCAGCGCGGCTTTGGATGCTGCGGGCGGATCGCTCATGGACATCAGCGCATGGTGGCGATGAATTCACCCAGCAGGGTGAGCAACTCGGGGAACTTCGTCAGGGGCAGGGTCGCGGCTTGATCATTCACATCGTGATAGTGCGCGACCCCTCCGAGGGTGTAAATGAAAATGCCCGGCACACCGCGCTCCACAAAAGGGCAGTGGTCACTATTGCAGGTGGGGCCGCGCGCCTTCACCTGGGGTAGCGATCCCTGTTTCTCATTGATCGCCACCAGCCTGTCAAAGGCCGCCTTCTCGGCCGTGGCGTTCACCACGGTGATGCCATCGTCGCCCGTGCCCAGGATATCCAGGCTCATCATCATGCGCACCTGCGCCAGGTCGATCGGACGGTCCTGGACGAACCACATGCTGCCCAGCAGCCCGGCCTCCTCGCCGGCGAAGGCTACGAAGAGCAGGTTGTGTCTGGCCGGTCGTTTCGTGAATCGTTCCGCCAGCGCGAGCAGCATTGCCACACCACTGGCGTTGTCATTGGCTCCCGGGAATAGCGCATCGGGACCCATGCGGCCGAGATGATCGTAGTGCGCACCGATCACCACCCAACCCTTGCCCTTACCCTTGACCATGCCCAATACGTTGCGGGCACGGTGGCGCACCAACAGCTTGTTCCGCACATGCAGTTCCAGCGTCTCCGCGCTATCGGTCATCAGTTCGCTGCGCACCTCGATCAATGGGAAAGGCATCGCCTCGCGCGCCACACCCCAGGTGAGCTTGCCTGCGACGGGCTTCACCACGGGCGCATGAAGCATCAACTCGTGCTCCAGCATGGCATACAACGCCAGCGTATCACTGTTCTTCGTCGCCGGGAAACGCAGGACCACGGCGTTTCCGGTGACCACGCCCATGGTCATGGCGCGGCGCTCGGGAGTCAGCAGGTCGCTGGGGGTCACGTGCACAAGGCTGTACCTCCCGGTGGCCGTACCGCTGTTGGGTGCCACCAGGTAGTCCGTGCCCGGCACCAACGTACTTCCATCGATGGTGACGCCCATGCTGTCAGGGAAACTGTTGACATTGTAAGTGAAGGGCTGGAAGTATCCCTGCTTTACCGGACGCAGGCCGATGCGTTGGAATTCACGCGCGATCCATTCCGCCGCGAGTGAGTCACCACCTGCCACATAGCCGCGGCCATGCATCTCCGGAGCGGTGAGGGTGGCCACATTCCGCCGCGCTTGTTCCAACACTTCGGTGCGATCCTGGGCCGTGACCACACCAGGACTTGCAGCAAGAAGCACGATCGCCCAGGCGTGCCTCATTGGTAGCGGCGTTCGATCAATTCCAGGAAGGTGGTGACCGCCTCGGGGTCGGGCGGCTTGGAGAGTCTGGCCACAACATGCTCCTGTACATAGTTCACGGCACTTTCCCTGTCGGACAGGCCGTTCAACACGCTGATGGTGCTTTCGAAGCCCACACGATCCCCGTTGAAAAGCTCGGCCACGAACCAGAACTTGTGCTGAAGGGTGATCGCCTTGGTGAGGTCGCCGATCGCGGCCTTCTCCAATTTTTCAGCCAGTGTGGCCGGACCCTTCGCCTTGCTTTTACGCGCTGGCCTGGTATGCTCCGGTACTGGATCGTTCTCAACGGATGGGGTGGTCGGGGTCTCATTCGCTTCGATGGCCTCGATCAGAGAGGTTTGCCTCGGCGATACGACCGTGGGGCGGGTATCAAGGCGGATGGTTCCTTCACCACCGGGTTCTGCGGTCAGGTCCAAGGGTGTGGTACCGGAGCGTGTGGCCTCGCGGGCCTTGTGGCGCAACACCACCAACCGTTCGTACAGTTCCCGTGCATCTTCGCAGGCGGCCTCCAAGCCTTCGCGGCCCAAAGCACCCGATGCCAGACCCTCCCCAGCGGCGCTCAGGGCGGCTACCAATTCTTTCATATTCCGGAACCCCTTGTCACTGGCCATGTGCGTAGCGGAGCCGTGTGGCCCCCCGCGAAGATCCCTATTTTCGCCGCAGCCTGCAAACCCTTCAACGCGATGTGGCAGGCCCCCCCGCGATGTTCCTGGAGCACACCGGTAGCCGATCGCCACGCAAAGGCTGGATCGAGGTGATCTGTGGAAGCATGTTCTCCGGTAAGACGGAGGAACTGATCCGCCGTCTGCGCCGTGCGGAATTCGCCAAACAACGCGTGGAGATCTTCAAGCCCAGCGTGGATAGCCGTTACGCCGTGGCAGAAGTTGTGAGCCATGATTCGACCACGATCCGCAGCACGCCCCTGCCCAACAGCAGCAACCTGCCGCTCCTGGCCAGTGGCATAGAGGTGGTGGGTATTGATGAGGCACAATTCTTCGATGAGGGACTGCCCGAGGTGTGTGCCCAGCTGGCCAATGCCGGCACCCGGGTGATCGCCGCAGGGCTCGATATGGATTTCCAAGGCCGCCCCTTTGGGCCCATGCCCGCGCTGATGGCCATGGCGGAGTACGTCACCAAGGTGCACGCCATCTGTGTGCGCTGTGGCGACCTGGCCTGCTTCAGCCACCGCATCACACACGGCGAGGAGCTTATCATGTTGGGAGAGACCGACAATTACCGGCCGCTGTGCCGCCGCTGTTTCGAAACCATGCGCGCACCCGGCGGGTATGCCGCAGAGGGAACCAGCAAATGATGGAAGCTCAGGGCCACCCGCTTCTCACCCTGGCGCAGGTCGTAGGCGGTACGCTGCACGGCCGCGCGGGTGACCGCCGGATCGCGCATCTGGCCATCGACTCACGAAAGCCGATGCCGGCAGAAGGGACCTTGTACATCTGCCTGCGCGGCGATCGGCATGACGGGCACCGGTACATTCCCGAGTTGATCGAACGCGGTGTGCGCGACTTCCTGGTGATGACCGGCCATCCACTACCGGAAGCACCGACACAATGGAGCGGCGCTGAGGTGAATTACGTGGTGGTGCCCGATACGCTGGATGCCTTGCAACGACTGGCGGCCTGGCATCGTGCACACTTTCGTTTCCCCGTGGTGGGCATCACCGGAAGTAACGGAAAGACCGTGGTCAAGGAGTGGCTTTTCCAACTGATGGGAGGCACCGAGCACGTGGTGCGCAGCCCGGGTAGCTGGAACTCGCAGGTGGGTGTGCCCCTAAGTGTGTGGGAAATGCGCCCAAGCCACACCTTGGGGATCTTCGAAGCGGGTATCAGCAAGCCCGGTGAAATGGACCGGCTGCGCCCCATGATCAAGCCTACCATTGGCCTGTTCACCAATATCGGTCCTGCGCATGGGGAGAACTTCCACACTGAGCTGGACAAGGCTTTGGAAAAGGCGAAGCTCTTCACCGATGTAGGAACCCTGGTCTATTGTGCGGACCATCGCACGGTGCGCGAAGCGATCCGGCGCAGCGGGATCGGCCAGCGTGCCGCATTGCGCGGCTGGAGCCGGGAGCGGGAGGGATGGCTGCATGTACCCTATGAACGACGTACCACGCAGGGCACCCAGGTGACGGTGATCAACGACCTGGCGGACTTCACCTTCGAGATCCCCTTCACCGATCCCGCTTCTGTGGAGAATGCGCTGCATTGTGTGACACTGCTGCTGCACCTGGGCCATACACCTGAATGGATCCGCGCGCGCATGCCCCTGCTGGCACCCGTTGCCATGCGCATGGAAGTGGTGGATGGCATGCACGGCATCACGCTCATCAACGACTCATATAGCAACGACGCGGCATCGCTGGCCATAGCACTCGAACGTTTGGAGGCCATCTCCGCAGGCCGCCCCAAGGCGGTGGTATTGAGTGATATCCTTGAAAGCGGAGATGATCCGGACATACTGTACGAGCATGTGGCCGCACTTCTGCGCCGTACAGGGGTGGCTCAGTTACTGGCCGTGGGCCCTCAATTGACCGCGCAGGAACATCGCTTTGCTGGCAAGGTGCGCTGCCACCCGGATACAGAAGCGTTGCTCTCCGTCACCGATCCTGCATCCCTGGCGGGACATGCCGTGCTGGTGAAGGGTGCGCGGGCCTTCACCATGGAAAGGGTGGTGGAGCGCTGGCAGCGACAGTTGCATGGCACCGTGTTGGAGGTCGACCTGGAGGCTTTGCGTCACAACCTGAATCACTATCGGGCCATGGTGGGTCCGAAGGTCCGCATCATGGCCATGGTCAAGGCCTTCGGGTACGGCGGTGGTGCATTGGAGCTGGCCCGCCTCTTCGCGCATGAACGGGTGCACTACCTGGGTGTGGCCTATGCGGATGAAGGCATCGAGCTCCGGCAACACGGCATCGACTTACCGATCATGGTGATGAATCCGGAGCCACTGCCCTTCGAGGTGATGCGGCGATACCAACTGGAGCCTGAGATCTACGACCTGCGCACACTGCGTGATGCCGCCGCACACGCCAGGATCGACCCCGGGATGCCACTGGTGCACCTGAAACTCGATACCGGCATGCATAGACTGGGTTTCACAGAAGTGGAGCTAGGCGACCTGCTGGATGGACTGCGCGCTGCACCAGCTTTGCGCGTGGGGTCGATCCTCTCACACCTGGTGGCGGCAGATGATCCAACGCACGACACATTCACATTTGGCCAGCTGGCTGCTTTTCAACGCATGGCAGATGCGGTCGAAAAGGTCCTTGGCTACAGGCCTCTGCGCCATATCGCCAACAGTGCGGGGGCTACACGATCCCCGGCTGCCCGCCTGGATATGGTGCGTCTGGGGATCGGACTGCACGGCATCGGCGCGGATCCGGCGGAGAGCGCCAACCTTCTTCCCGTGGCCTCCCTGCGCTCGCCCATCGCGCAGCTCAAGTTCTTACGACCCGGCGATACGGTGGGCTACGGCCGGCATGGTGGATCACCGGCCGAACGGGTTATCGCCACATTACCCATTGGTTACGCGGATGGTATATCCCGCCATTTGGGGAATGGGCATGGCAGGGTTTGGATTCACGGCAAGGCCGCGCCGATCGTTGGTAACGTGTGCATGGACATGTGCATGGTAGATGTGACGGGCATCCGCTGTACGGTGGGCGACATGGCCAGTGTGTTCGACGAGGAACATCCTATCACGGAGCTCGCTGAAGCGCTTGGGACCATCCCATACGAAGTGCTTACGAGCATTCCGCCCAGAGTGAAGCGCGTTTACATCCGGGGTTGATCAGTAGCCTTCCAATACGCGCCGCGCATCCGTGGCATCCCGCAACGCCCTGCTCGACCGGGTTTGTCTAAGTTTGAGACCAAACCTGCGAAGAAATAGTACCATGAAATACCGCTCCATACTGGCCGTGCTGGGTCTCGCCCTGCTCGCCCCTTCCGCATTGCTCGCCCAAGCACCTGATCCGGGCATCATCCCCGGCGATATCCTTGTGATGATCACCCCGGATGGCGACCCACACACCATCGCGAACGACCTGAGATACGTGGACAATGTGTTCACCAACATGCGGGTGGACCATCTTGCCAGCGAACCTATGCGGGTCTGGCTGCTGAAATTCGATCCCGGCACCGTATCCCAGGAGCGCATGCTGCACGCGGTGAAGGCGCATCCCGATGCGATGATCGCACAGAACGATCACCCGGTGACCTTCCGGATCATACCCAATGACCCCCAGTATGGTCAACAGTGGCATCATCCCAACATACAGTCTCCCCAGGCCTGGGATGTGACCACCGGAGGGGTCACCGCGAATGGCGACACCATCGTGGTGTGTGTGATCGAGGGTGCGAACACGTTGCACACCGACCTGACCGCCAACCGCTGGTTGAACCATGGGGAGATCCCCAATAATGGTATCGACGATGATGGCAACGGTTACGTGGATGACTACCGCGGTTGGAATCCGGGTGGCAACAACGATAACGTGTACAACGGCGGCCATGGCACGCAGGTGGCCGGGATGATCGGCGCAAAGGGCAACAATGGAGTGGGTGTCGTAGGCGCCAACTGGGACGTGAAGATCATGGTGGTCACCATTGGCGGTCTTTCACAGGCCAATGTGATCAACAGCTACACCTACCCGCTGGTGATGCGCCGCAAATACAACGACACCAATGGCCAGGAAGGTGCCTTTGTGGTGGCCACCAATGCCAGTTGGGGGATCGATGGCGCCAACCCGAACAACTATCCGCTCTGGTGCGCCATGTATGATACGCTTGGCACCGAAGGCATACTCAACTGTGGCGCCACGGCCAACAACAATGTGAACGTGGACGTGGTGGGTGACATGCCCACGGCATGTCCAGGCCCATTCATGATCAGCGTGACGGCCACCAATAACCAGAACAACCGAACCTTCAGCGCATATGGTGCCACCACCATCGACGTGGGCGCACCAGGGCAGAACGTTTACACCACCAATGGCAGCTCTGGTTATGGCAGCACGAGTGGTACCTCCTTTGCCAGCCCACTCACCGCCGGTGTGATCGGACTGCTCTACAGTGCACCGTGCCCCTCGCTGATGGCCTTGGTACAAAGTGACCCGCAGGCCGGTGCGATGTATATCCGCCAGGTGCTCTTCGAAGGTGTGGATCAGGTGGGCAATCTGCCAGGGACCATTGTCACTGGTGGACGCATCAATGCGAATAACAGCATGCAACTCATCATGACGGCATGTTCCGGCTGCCCGCCCCCGTTGAACACCCAGGTGTCCCAGGTTTCGCCCGGCGTGGCCGACTTCTCATGGACCTCGCCCGCCGACGGCCCCTTCTCCGTGAGATACCGCCAGGTGGGCACCATGGATTGGACGCTTGTCACGGGAGTCGATGCCCTAACCTACCAGGCTTCCGGACTTGACCCCTGCGTTGCCTATGAGTTCCAAGTGGAGGCGAACTGTGATGAGGAGGACAGCGGCTTTTCCAGCAGTGCAGTGCTGGAGCCTCCCGTGGAGACCGCACCTGGCATCAACATCAATGGCGCTACATTGATCTGTTTCGGCGAGAGTGTCATCCTCACATCCTCGATCGCAAGCAACATCCAATGGAGCAATGGTGCCACCACGCCCACGATCAATGTCACCGAAAGTGGCACCTATACGGTGACGTTGAATGGTCAATGCGCTTCACCGACCTCTTCGGCCGTGACCGTGGAAGTGATCGGCGAGGATGGTCCCGTCGCGCCCAATGTGGAATTGCCCGGACCCGGTGTGGCCACACTGAATGCCACAGGTGACAGCGTGCTATGGTATGGATCACCTGGTGGTGGAACGCCTGTAGGTTACGGCAGCCCATGGAATACTCCCTTCCTGGATGAACCCACCACATTCTGGGTGGGCAATTTGATCCAGTACATACCCGAGGTACAGTTCGGTGCGAAGGAGAACCTTTCCAACCCGGGCCAGTATCATACCAATGCCAGCTTCTGGCAATTGTTCTCGGCCACGGAACCCTTCATCATCCGCAGCGTGAAGGTCTATGCCAACGGCGCCGGCAGCCGCCCGATCGGCTTGATCCACCACCCAAGCAACACCGTGCTGCAGCAGGGGAACTTCAACATCCCCAATGGTGAGAGCCGTGTGGAACTGGACTTCATGGTGCCCGGCCCCGGGGAATATGGCCTGCGCGTGATGAGTGGCAATCCGCAGTTATGGCGTGATGGTACCGGCAGTGGGCAAAGCTATCCCTACCCCCTGGGCGATGTGGGAAGCATGTTCAGCAGCTCGGCCACGGGTACGAACGCCACCGCCTTGTACTACTTCTTTTACGACTGGGAGGTGCAACGCCCCTCGCTCACATGCGAGAGCGACCTGACCCCTGTGAATGTGGACTTCCCTGTTGGCCTGGAAGATCAGTACGATGAACACGGGGTACGGATGTTCCCCAACCCGGCCGACCGCGACATTTTCTTCGACATCACCGGCCCGATGGCCAACGAACGGCTCTTGATCGTGCTGCTGGACAATACCGGCCGTGAAGTGGGTCGCAAGAATACGAACGGTGGACGCGCCACCCTCACCACGGCCTTCCTTGCCGATGGTCTGTACATCTATCGCGTGCTGCATGGCGCGCAGGAGGTGGCCCGTGGCAAATTCGTGGTGAATCACCTTTGAACGGTCATTCCCATAGTTCATTGAACAGGGGGCTCCGGCCCCCTGTTCCATTGGGGACCCTTGCGGTTGGGAGGTACCTTTGATGGCCACGCACCACGATCCCATGTCCCGCTCCCTGGCCATTGTATTGACCGCCCTATGCGCCGTGCAGACCACTTTGCAGGCACAGGAAGTCGAATACTGGCCTGGCCGGATACTGGTGATGATGGGCCCGGGCCATCCGCCGGATGTTCTGGCGGATGACCTGGCCATTGTGGAGGGAAAGCGGACCGGCCTACGGGTGGACCGGGAACTCAGCGCTCCCATGCGGGCCTGGCTCCTGGAGTTCGATCACGAAGCGGTGCCCCAACCGGTGATGCTTCGTGCTGTGCGCGGACACCGGGCGGTGCAGCTGGCCCAGAACGATCACCGCATCGCGGACCGCAGCGTACCCAACGACCCCCAATACCCACAGCAGTGGCACCATGGGAACATCGCCAGCGAAGGCGCCTGGTCCATCAGTACCGGCGGGGTCACCGCAGCGGGTGACACGATCGTAGTGTGCATCATTGAACGCGCCGATCTGCCTCATCCGGATCTATCAGCCAATGCATGGGTGAATCATGCGGAGATCCCCGGCAATGGCATCGACGATGATGGGAACGGGTTCATCGACGATCATCTGGGCTGGGACCCTGGCCAGAGCAACGATGATGTTTTCGGTGGCGCGCATGGCACGCAGGTGGCGGGCATGGCGGGCGCCACGGGAAACAATGACATCGGGGTCGTGGGTGCCAGTTGGGATGTGAAGTTGATGGTGGTGGACCACGGCGGGGTGAGCGAATCGCAGGTGTTGGCCGCCTACACCTATCCGTTGGTGATGCGCCGTCTTTACAACGAAAGTGGGGGCACGCTGGGCGCCTTCGTGGTGGCCACCAATGCCAGTTGGGGCACCAATGGAGGCACACCTGCCGATGCACCCATCTGGTGCGCCATGTATGATACACTCGGCACCGCAGGGATCCTCAATTGCGGCGCTACCTCAAACAGCAATGTGGACGTGGATGTGGTGGGTGACCTTCCTACCTCATGTCCCAGCGACTTCATGGTGAGTGTCACTGCCACGAATAGCGCCGACATGCGCACCTTCAGTGCCTACGGTGCCACCACCATCGATGTGGGCGCACCAGGTAGTGCCGTGCGCACCACTACACTGGGGGGTGGCTATGGCAACGCCACGGGCACCTCCTTCGCCAGTCCACTTACGGCCGGGGTCATCGGTCTGCTCTACAGTACGCCATGTCCTGCCTTGATGGAGCTGGTCCATGCGGATCCGGTAGCCGGTGCGCAGTATGTGCGTCAAATGCTCTTCGATGGTGTGGACCAGGTGGGCAACCTGCCTGGAGAGACCGTCTCCGGCGGACGCATCAATGCGGCCAATAGTATGCAACTGATCATGGCCGCATGTGGAAGCTGTCCACCGCCCTTCAACCTGCAGGCGTTGAATACCGCGATCGGTGAGGCCGACCTTTCCTGGAGTGCGATCTCCGCGGAAGGGTTCACCCTGCGGTATCGCCCCGTGGGTGGCAGTGATTGGATCGAAATGGAGGGACTGACCTCCAGCACACAGGCGATCACTGGAATAGCTGCCTGCCAACCCCATGAGTTCCAGGTCACCTCGTTCTGCGCGGACGAGGAAGGCGGCACGAGTACCAACTTCACCTGGCTCAGCGAAGGATGCTGCGATCATCCTGGCGTGCCATGGGCGCAGTTGAGCGATGTGGATAGTGTGCAACTTGTTTGGGGGAATGTGTTGGCGGCACTTCATTATGACCTGCGCTGGCGTCCGGTGGGCACGGACACATGGATCGAGGTGCCCGGACTCAGTGGCAATACCTACACCATCACTGGACTGGAGGCATGCACCGGCCATGAGGTACAGACGCGCAGCACCTGCGCCGGCGAATTCTCCGAGTGGTCCGAAAGTGCGTTGGTCTTCACCACCGGTTGTGGTGCCTGTGTGGACCTCACCTATTGCACTTCTTCATCGGCCAATTCCATCACTGAATGGATCGAGCAGGTGGCGATCGGTACGATCGACCATGTCTCAGGCAATGATGGTGGATATGGCGACCACACCGGCCTTTCCACCATGCTGCCCATTGGCGAAGCGGTGCCCTTCACCTTCACACCGGGATATTCCTTCTTCGCCTTCGGACAATGGTTCCGCGTTTTCCTCGATCTGGATCGTGATGGAAGTTTCAATGGTCCCGGTGAAATGGTGTACGATGCTGAAGGCACTGTGAATGTGCCACTGAGCGCGAGCCTCACCATTCCGCAAGACACAGAACCCGGCCCGTCCCGTATGCGCATCGTGATGAAGTATCAGACCCCGGTGGCGGGTGGTTGTGTAGCGAACTATGATTACGGCGAGACCGAGGACTACTGTGTGGATCTCTTACCCTTCAATAACGTGGATGGGTCGGACTCAACCGAACCTGTGCTGGTACAGGTGATCCCCGCACCGGATGGACAGACTGTGACCTTCATCCTGCACGGGGCGCCAGTGACCTATCCACTCGAAGTGTCCGTGCTCGACCATTCCGGACGCGAAGTGGGACGTGGGATCCTACGGGAGGGAAGGGTCACCCTGCCTGCCGGGGGGTGGGCTGGAGGCCTATACGTGTACCGGATCTTCTCTCCCGGTGCGGTTGTCGCTCAAGGCCGGTTCCCGCTGTTGCGCTGAAGGTTCCCGCCAAAGCGCCCGGCTATCTTTGGTCGCGGCATGGAGGGCATCACGGCGGTCATCATCACGCGGAACGAAGCGCATAACATAGGCCGCTGCATCAACTCAGTACTGGGCGTGGCCGACGAGGTGGTGGTGGTGGATTCCGAAAGTACGGATGACACCTGTGCGATCGCACGGGCTGCGGGTGCCCGTGTGGTGATCAATCCCTGGCAGGGATATTCGTCCCAGAAGAATTTCGCCAACGCACTCGCCGGGCACGCATACATACTTTCCCTTGATGCCGATGAGGCGCTCTCGCCCGAGCTCACACACGCCATCCTGGAAGCGAAGCACAAGGGTTTGCAGGGCGTCTACCGATTCGCCCGGCTCACCAATTACTGCGGCACCTGGGTGCGTCATGGTGGCTGGTATCCTGATGCCAAGGTGAGGCTCTTCCCCAAGGATGGTGCGCGCTGGGAAGGCGAGCATGTGCATGAGGAACTACGGCTGGACACAGGGACACCGATCACTGAACTGAAGGGCGATCTGTTCCATTGGTCGTACCGCAGTGTGGCCGAACACCTGGAGCGGATCGAGCGCTATAGCGAACTGCATGCGCGGAAACTGCTTGCGCGTGGCATGAAGGCAGGGTGGTTCAAGCGTCTTTTCGCACCACCCTTCAAATTCGTGCAGGGCTACCTGCTGAGGTTGGGTTTTCTTGATGGGTTGGCTGGATTCCGCATCGCGAAGTATTCAGCACATGCGGTGGCGTTGAAGTATGCCAAGCTCCAACAGTTGCGACATGCGGGCGCCTGAGCACATCATACTGAGCCGGACCGACAGTATCGGCGACGTAATGCTGACCCTTCCCATGGCGGGGCTTCTTCGTGAACATTGGCCCGGTGTACGCATCACCTTCCTCGGCCGCGGTTATACCGCACCGATACTGCACAGATGCCGGCATGTGGACCAGGTGCTGACCCTGGAGGAACTAGCGGCATCGGATCCGGTGAAGAGCCTGCGTGCGATCGGAGCGGATGCATTGGTGCATGTGTTCCCACACAAGCAGGTGGCACAATGGGCGGCACGTGCAGGGATCGCATGGCGCATCGGTACGGCGCACCGTTGGTGGCACTGGACCACATGTACCCATCGCGTGGCCTTCAGCCGCCGGCGCAGCGATCTGCACGAAGCCCAGTTGAACCTGAAGCTTTTGCGACCCTTCGGCATCACGGAGCTTCCGGACATGGAGAGATCGGCAACGCTCAGCGGTTTCATACCTCCTGCATTGGACGAAAAGCTGCGTGGCTATTTCCGCACCGATCGAAAGCACCTGGTGATCCATCCCCGTTCAAAGGGAAGTGCCGTGGAGTGGGGTCTGGACCGCTGCACCGCATTGATAGGCGCGTTGGACCCGACGTGCTGGCATGTATTTGTTACCGGGACATCGGCCGAGGCGGAAGACTATCGAGAACGTCTGCCACTACACCTGTCACATGTTACCGATACGGGAGGCCAGTTGACCTTGGAGGAACTCATGGCGTTGATCGCGGCAAGCGATGCATTGGTGGCTGCCAGCACCGGCCCCTTGCATATCGCAGCGGCCTGTGGCATACGGGCCATCGGGCTCTTCGCACCGCAGCGGCCCATCCATCCCGGCCGTTGGGCACCCATCGGAAAGGATGCACATGCACTGATCGCGGAGCGGCCACCCATGGATGGCGGCCCGCAGGCGTCCATCCATGCCATCACCGTGGCTCAGGTGCTGGGTGCATTGGAGGCAGGTCGTTCCTGATCACCCTGACGGGGCGCAGCGAAGACAAGCAGCGCATAGTAGAATACAAAAAAGGTGACTCCGGTCTGGGTCTCGATGGTATCGTCGGAAAGGCAGCTGATCCCAAAGGTGATCGCCCATGCAATGAACAACGGATCGCGCCAGGCCCCCAGTCGCCATGCCGGCCACCACCAGCTGAACAAGGACCATAACAGACCGAACGCCCCGAAACTGATCCAGAGTGTGAGGTATTGGTTGTGCGCACGATGCCGCCATTGAGGCGCCAGGCTGGTCCCCATTGCGACGTACTGCGCATCGAAGGCCGCCTGGGTATCACCGGTCCCTACGCCGATGGCCCAATGCCGCCTGGCGATGGCCAGCCCTGCCCTCCAGTATTCCAGCCGCTGGGTGATCGAATGTCCATCGGCGCGTCCGTATGCGGCATACTGTCCCAGTTCCAGAAGCACCACATC
This sequence comes from Flavobacteriales bacterium, assembly GCA_041747675.1. Classification (GTDB taxonomy): domain Bacteria; phylum Bacteroidota; class Bacteroidia; order Flavobacteriales_F; family PHOS-HE28; genus PHOS-HE28. The sequence goes on along the minus strand of JBGTES010000094.1, from coordinate 57,807 downwards.
CATGCGGTGCCGAAGCCCGCGCCCTTGATCGTGGGCCGCATTCTTGCTCCCCTGTTCGATCGCACGCACGTCCTGATCACTCAAGGCCATCACGCCCACACTGTCCTTGCGCAGGTCAAGTGAGGTCATGTACCTCACCAGCGTACCGCGCAATGGATCACCTTGTTCGTCATTTCCATCCAAAGGACGATCGCTGCGCATACGCCAGGTACGCTCCACCTCGCCCCAGGCGATCCATGTCCACACATGTCGCCCACTCTCACGCTGTGGGTTGGTGGCATCGAAGGTGTACGGTTCCCCGCCCGAGGTGAATTCCCCCCACCCGGCGTTCTCGGGCAAGGGAGTTGTGCGGAATGCCCTCACCTCGCGCGATGCCCACACAAGTAACAGCCCGGGTACGAGTATCATGATCACGCGCATGGCCACTGCAACTGTGCGTGACCACCGTTCCGAGACGCGCCATAGCCAGATGAACGCGATGGCGGCAAGGATGATGAAGCCCTGCACACTCTGCAGGCGGTCCAGGGCGTACACGGCAAAGACCACCGCGCACCAGTGCGCGATACGTAGCCACCAGGGACCACGAGCGTATCGCAGGAACACCACAATGGCAAGGCACAATAGCAGCGCAACGCGGATATGACTGATGAACATGGACAGTTCGCGGTGATCCGTGGCAATGGAGCCGCGGACCAGTAAGGAGATCACCATATTGATGATCACGCTCCAGGCACCAAGAAGAAGTATGGTGCGCATGTCGGGAGCTTGTAACCTGGGCGAAGAGGCGAGCACCACGCTGAAGACGAGCACCGGCAGCAGGATGCGACAGAGGTCAAGTCCCCAACCAAGGTCCTTGGTCCAGAGCAGACCAAGCAGGTGCAGTCCGAAGAAGGACATGAACACCAATGCTGGTGGCCAGGTGAAGCTCCGTACGGCGCGGTCCTTCAGATCACGGTTGGCGATACCCCAGGCAAGCCAGTTGGCCACCAACAGCATTTGGGACATGCTCAAGAAGGCGGTGCTCCACGGCAGGAAGATCGCACACAGCGCCAGGGCGCCCACGTGCATCCGGCGGAAGGCGTCCTGGCCGATCATGTGCACCTGGCCGCGGTACCCTTATCTGCCTACCCCACCGGTGCCCGCCAGCACCTCCTGGTACTGTTGGCCATTGAGCACTTCGCGGGCCGTTCGTATGTAGGCGTCCGTTCCCATGGCGGCCCTGGCACGGCCGGTTTGGAAATGGTAGCGTGAGACGACCTCGTTGAGCAGCACCTCCTCGATGTCCTTGCGGAAACGCATCAGGTCCTCATCGCGATCGGGGGTCAACTCTTTGCGCAGGGCCTCGATGCGGTCCTTCACATGCTCGTAGTAGCGCTCCTTCCGTGACTGTTCGACAAGGTTCTCCAGCGCATCCATGCTCTCCGTATCGTATTCGAATGCACGCCCATTCACGAAATCAAGGAACTCCTGATAAAGCGGTTCGGTGATCGTGAATTCCTCCGCAGGGCCGATGTCGGGATGCTTGATGCGATACTGGGTGGCGAAATCGAAGAACACATCCTCGGCGAACAGTCCACCCACCACCTTGGCAAGTTCCAACTCTTCCACTTCCACATCGGGGAACACGCCACGTCCATCATAGACTGGCCTTCCATTGCGTGTGCGGAACTCGGCGATGGCGTCTTCCTTGACCTCGCTTACCCTGCCGGTACTGTCACGGTGCGCATAATCGAGCTTCTGGATGCAACGTCCGCTGGGAATGTAGTACTTGGCGACCGTCACTTTAAGCTTGCTGTTGTAGAACAGGTCGCGCGTCTGCTGGACCAGCCCCTTGCCGAAGGTGCGTTCGCCGACGACCACCGCGCGGTCCAGGTCCTGCAGGGCGCCGCTCACGATCTCACTGGCGCTGGCGCTGTGTGCATCCACCAGGATCACCAGTGGGATCTCGGGATCCAGCGGTTCGCTCAGGGTCTTGTATGTCTTGTCCCATTCCGCGATGCGGCCTTTGGTCTCCACCACCAACTGGTTCTTGGGCACGAACAGGTTCACGATATTCACCGCTTCACGCAACAAGCCACCTCCATTGCCCCGCAGGTCCAGGACCAGTTTGGTGGCGCCTTGCTCCTTCAACTCCTTCACGGCGTTGCGCACTTCCTGGCCGGCGGTCTGGGTGAAGCTGTTGAGTTTGATATAACCGATGCCGCCCTGGGGGTCGATGATGCCCTTGTAGGGCACATCCGGGATCTTGATCTCTTCGCGGGTAAGGGTATGTGTCGCGGGTGGATCATCTTGTCGCTGCACCACCACCTTCACGGCGCTGCCAGCCTGGCCCTTGAGAAGCTTGCTCACCTCTTCGGTATTCATCCCCGCGACACGCCGCCCGTCCACTTCCACGATCTCATCACCTGCCCAGATCCCGGCCTTCATGGCAGGGAAACCCTCATAGGGCTCGCTCACCACGATGCGGTCGTCCTTGCGCTTGATCAGCGCACCGATCCCGCCATACTGGCCGGTGGTCATGAAGCGATAGTCCTCCATGTCACTCTCCGGGATGTACTGCGTGTATGGATCGAGCGAGGAAAGCATCGCGTCGATACCCGCCTTCATCAACTTGCCGGGCTCGGTCTCATCCACATAATAGATGTTGAGTTCCTTGTACAGTTCGTTGAAGATCTCCAGGTTCTTGCTGACCTCGAAATAGCTGTCGCCTGCGGCGATGGTGAGCACACCGCCCGTGGCGATGGCACCGCCGATGAGCCAATTTCTCCAGGCCGAAGCCCGCTGGTGGTTCTTATTGACCATGATGGGTGGGATGTTCGGGGACCGGGTCATGGCCATGACCGCCCCATGGGTGGCAAGATAAGATGCGCTTCACGGTGAGCCATCCGCCGCGGAACGCGCCATGGCGGCGCAGCGCCAGCAAACCGTACTCGGAGCATGATGGCGTGTAACGGCAGGCTCCCGGCAGCAGGGGAGAGAGTAGGAATTGGTACGATCGCACCAACCAGATCAGAGGATATGCCAGGAGCTTAGCCATGCTGTTCCATCCAACGCCCGACGGCCCGGGATATTTTCGTCCGTGCTTCGGCCAATGTGAGCCGACCGTCGCCCTTGTACACGATCAACCAGGCCACTTGTGTGCCACGTTCGCTCAGGGTGGGATACCAGACCTCCTTGTCCATGCGCCAGGCTTCGCGCATCAGGCGCTTCACCCGATTGCGGCGCACAGCCAGCGGCAGTTCCCTGCGGGGCACGGCGAAGGCCACCTGTGCGGGAGCGCTGGTGGGCAGGGCCATCTGCTTGCCCACAAGCCTGAAGGGTGGTTCGTGCACGGTGCGGCCGGTGGTGACCACCTCGCGGATGCGCGACCGCCCCTTGAGGTGCTCGTTCTTGCGGAAGGTATGCCGGGCCACGCGCTGGGGTGGATGGGGGCCGCCACCGACCGTTGAGTGGGTGACGGGCCGTGCTTACTTCTTTTTCGCCTGGCGCTTGATGAACAGCTCGATGGCGCCGGTCATCGACGGAGCTTCTGGCAGGGGGGCCAACAGGTCCAGCCGGTAGCCGTGATCCTCCACCGCTTTGGCCGTGGCGGGCCCAAAGGCCGCTATGAATTGCTCTTCCTGTTGGTAACCCGGGAAGTTCTTCTTCAGACTTTCGATACCTCCGGGGCTGAAGAAAACCAGCATATCGTACTTCTTCAGATCCTTCAGGTCGCTCATGTCGCTGGCCACCGTTCGGTAGAACACAGCATTGGTGAATTTCACGTTGGCCTTCTGCAGTTTTTCGGGGATGTCCGCCGTCTGGATATCCGAACTGGGTACCAGATAGGTCTCGTCCTTGTGCTTCTTGATCACGTCCAGCAGATCACCGAAAGTCTGCTTGCCGATGAAAACTTTGCGTTTGCGATACACGATGTATTTCTGCACGTAGTAGGCCACCGACTCGGAGATGCAGAAATATTTCAGGCCTTCCGGTACGGTGATCCGCAGCTCCTTGCACATGCGGAAAAAGTGGTCCACCGCATTGCGGCTTGTCAGTATGATGGCGGAATGGTCAAGGATGTTGATCCGTTCCTGGCGGAACTCCTGTCCATCCACGGCCTCGACCTGGATGAACGGCCTGAATTCGATCTTCAAGCCACACTTTCTGGCGAGTTCGAAATAGGGCGACTTCTCGTCCGTGGGAGGAGGCTGAGAAACCAGGATGGTCTTGATCTTCAAGGCCGCGTTGCTTAGGGGTGAACGTGCGGTGCCTTCAGGCTTTGGATGAAAAGAAGCAAAGGCACCGCTTCGGCGGCGCAAAGGTAGAGAATTATGTAGCCGGGTCTGACCCCTTCGCCCAGGCCGATCCAAGCGCCGCGCACCCATCGATACAGTAGCAACAACCCCCCGATCACCAGCCCGGCCACCACCAACTCATCCCTCCATGCCGAACGGTAGGCGGTGAGCACCGTGATGGGTAGAAGCATTATGGCCAGGAGGATGAAGAGCAAAAGTCCAGTGGCGAGATATTCCGCAAGACCACCATCTCCATCGAAGAGCCAGCCCACCAATCGCAACAACACCGCCTGAAGCAACAGTACAATAGCCACAACACCCATCAATGCGGGATAGGCCGGGGCCGGGCCACCAGGAAGGACCATGGTGGACTGCCAGAGAAAGAGCGACGTGACCGCAACAGACACTCCCAGCAACCCCAGGAACGTGCGGTCCTGCAGGTCCACCTCTTCCCGGAGGGCTTGACGCTCCAATCGCATGCGGGACATGGCCTGCACCAAAAGCCGCCATTTGCGTGGGGAGTTCTTGTTGGTCCAGGCCAGGGCCGCCAACACCAGCAACAAGGTCAGTGTCACCCACTCGGCGTTCAGCGGATCCGAAGTGCGCAATCGCTCTATGGTTTCCATGGGTGGGCGGTCAAAAGTAGCGGGACTGCACGGGGTGCGGCCCCAAGGGCCTCATGCTAACTTCGCGGCCCGCCGCAACAGCCCGGCGCAACCCCGCATGAGCACCACCACCGCCTCCGCGAAACGCACCGCCACCGACCTGTTCCAGAGCCACGATCACTATCTGGTGGACGAACTGCTCACCGAGGAGCACAAGCTGATCCGCGACACCGCGCGCAAGCACGTCAGCAAACACTTGAAGCCCATCATCGAGGACCGCTTCGAGCAGGCAAGCTTCAGCCCGGACATCATTCCCGGTCTGGCGGAGATCGGAGCATTCGGGCCGATGGTCCCGCAGGAGTATGGCGGCATGGGGTTGGACCAGATCAGCTACGGACTGATCATGCAGGAGATCGAACGTTGCGACAGCGGACTGCGCAGTCTGTGCAGCGTACAGGGCAGCCTGGTGATGTATCCGATCTGGAAGTATGGCAGCGAGGAACAGAAGAAGAAGTGGCTGCCACAACTGGCCCAGGGAAAGAAGATCGGGTGTTTCGGTCTTACGGAACCGGATCATGGCAGCAACCCTGGCGGCATGGTAACGACCTTTCTTGACAAGGGCGACCACTACCTGCTGAACGGGGCCAAGATGTGGATCAGCAACAGCCCCCTGGCGGATGTGGCCGTGGTGTGGGCCAAGGCGGAGAATACCGAGGGACGGATCCATGGGCTGCTCGTGGAGCGCGGCATGGAAGGCTTTACCACACCCACCACGCATGGCAAGCTCAGCCTGCGCGCCAGCCCCACCGGTGAACTGGTGTTCGATAATGTGAAGGTGCCCAAGGAGAACCTGCTGCCCAACAAGAGTGGCTTGGGCGCCCCGTTGGGTTGCCTGGACAGCGCGCGCTATGGCATCGCCTGGGGGACCTTGGGGGTGGCGATGGAGTGTTATGACACGGCGCTGCGCTACAGCAAGGAACGCATCCAGTTCGGCAGGCCTATTGGCCAGTTCCAACTCACGCAGAAGAAGCTGGCCGAGATGATCACCGAGATCACCAAGGCGCAGTTGCTTACCTGGCGTTTGGGTGTGCTACGCAACGAGGGCCGGGCCACCACGGCACAGATCAGCATGGCCAAGCGTAACAACGTACACCTTGCGATGTCAGTTGCTCGCGAGGCCCGCCAGATACTTGGAGGAATGGGGATCACCAACGAGTACCCCATCATGCGCCACATGATGAACCTCGAAAGCGTGGTGACCTACGAAGGCACCCACGACATCCACCTGCTGATCACGGGGATGGAGGTGACAGGACTGGCGGCCTTCAAATAAGCAGGGGCCCCCACCATGGCGGAGACCCCTGCGGACCAGGGAAGCTGGATAGGGATCAGAACTCGGGTACTTCCTGGCATTGTGCGGATACCGATCGGCGGTGGTGTTCGACGGCGACACCTTCGCCAGGACCCTTGACCGTTACGCTCATTGGTTCGGCAATGGGAAGGTCGCCGGGCGCGGCGTAGAGGGAAATGCTTAACAGCGCCAATAAGGCGGTGATCACGGCGGCCTTGAGGGCCAGATCGAGATGCTTCTCCATCGATCTTGCGCGGTCGGTCAACATGATACAAAGCTCCGGCCCATCGGAGGGGGTCCGCAATACCCACTTTTGGGTATTCTTCAGGCAGAGGTCGCCAGGCGCATGGGCTCTGGATCGCCGGTAAGAGGGATGATCATGACCGGCCCAAGTGCGCATTTCCGTGGTAAGTTCGTTGCCAAGTACACCCGTCATGCACGCACGATCCGTACTCCTGCCCTTGTTCCTGCTTGCGACCACATTGCAAGCCCAGCGCAGCTTCGATGTCACCATCGCGGACAGCACCTACCACATGAAGCAGTACTGGTTCGTGCTGTATACATCGGGCGATGGCCCTGCGCTGGACAGCCTCACCGCCGCCACACTGCAGGCCGAACACCTCGCCCATCAGGATCTGCAAGGCAAGCGTGGACTGATCGTCATGGCAGGGCCCTATGGGCAGAACGAAGCAGGTTGGCGCGGGCTGCTACTCTACGATTGCGATACAAGCGAAGAGGTGGAAGGCTGGTTGTTGCAGGATCCCTTCGTGAAGGCCGGTCGGCTTAAGTACGAGATCCACCCGTGGTGGGGAGCCGTGGGGACCAGGCTTCCATGAGCCAATGGATCGCGTACGTTTACCCGGGTTTCGCAGCAGCCGTATCGGGTAGATCATGGCAAAACTCTGGCTTGAACTCAAACGCCGCAACGTGCTCCGTGTGGCCACGGTCTATGCCATGGCGGCATGGATCGTGATCCAGGTAGCCGTGGCGGTCTTCCCACACCTGGGCCTGCCCAGCTGGCTGATCACTGCGGTGATCGTCCTCACGCTGGTCGGCTTCCCCATCGCGCTCATTATCAGCTGGGTCTACGAATGGGGGCCTGAAGGCGTAGTGCGTACCGAGGATGTCGATGACACCGATGCTTCCGCCCGGCAGGTTCCCAAGCGATCATGGGGTGGCAGCATCACCATTGGCGTGCTGGCCGTGTTGCTGGTGGGTCAGTACTTCTACTTCAAGCATTGGAAGGCTGAACAAGCCCCAATGGCCGCCATGGCGGAGAACACACGCTCCCTGGCCGTGGCCGTACTGCCCTTCGTGAACATGAGCAGTGATCCCGAGCAGGAGTACTTCAGCGACGGACTTACCGAAGACATCATCACCCAGCTGGCCAAGATCAAGGACCTGCACGTGATCTCGCGCACCTCCTCCATGAAGTACAAGGGCGATACGCTTTCGATCAAGACGATCGGTGCGCAGCTGAACGTGGGCACCATCCTCGAAGGCAGTGTGCAACGCGCTGGTGACCAGTTGCGCATTACCGCGCAGTTGATCGACGTGGCCACCGACGCGCATCTCTGGGCGGAGAGCTACGACCGGCCGGTAGCGGACCTGTTCAGCATCCAGCGCGAGATCGCCACCGCCATCGCTGGCATGCTGAAGAAGACCCTGACGCCCGATGACGTGAACAGTCTGGCAGCGGTGCCCACCGGAAATGTGGAGGCCTATCAAGCCTACCTGAAAGGCAGGCACCTCACCCACCAGGCGCATGTGGATGGTGAGACCACGTTGAAAGCCATCGTTGAATTGGAGCGGGCGGTGGCGATGGACAGCACCTTCGCGCTGGCCTATGCGGAACTCGCACGGGCCCATGCAAGGGTGTATTACCTGCGCATGGACCAAAGCGAAGCACGTCGATCCATGGCCAGCCAGGCGGCGGACCGTGCGCTCGCCCTCGCGCCGGAGGATCCCGAGGTACACCTGGCGATCGGCGACCACTTCAACTGGGCCTTCCGGGATCGCGACAAGGCCATGGAACATTGGGCCAAAGCAGAAGCAGGTTTGCCGAACAACGCGGAGGTCCTCATCGCCCGGGCGGGCGTGCTGATGATCGAAGGACGGTTGGAGGAGTCCATCCAGACGCTGGAGAAAGCAACAGAGCTGAGCCCCAAGGATGTGAGCGCCTTCTCCGATCTCGCTTGGAGCTACATGTGGGCGCACCGCTTTCCCGAAGCCATCGCAGCGGCCGACAAGGCGATCGCGCTGGCCCCTGATCAGAACTGGCCGTACCTCTATCGAGGGATCAGCTACTACACCTGGAAGGGTCCCTGCCCGGAAGCACGCACGGCCTTTGCATCGGTGGACAAGGAGTATGGCTGGTACAAGTGGGCCATGTACATCCTTGAAGTGGCCGATGGGCGGATCGACGAGGCCTTTCGTATCGTGGCTGGCTTCCCCGATGGCCTGCTCGTGATCAAGACCGAGGTATTGCCCGCCTCCTTGTACGAAGCCTTCCTGCACCAGCATCAGGGCGAGACGGAGCTTGCCCGGAAGAAGTACATGGAAGCGGTGAAGGTCCTGGAGAAGGAGCTACTGGCACATCCAGCGGACGCCCGGTACCACAGCGCGCTGGGCATGGCACTTGCGGGGGCGGGACAGAAGGAACGTGCCATCGCCATGGCCTTGAAAGCCACCGAACTGTTGCCCTATTCCAATAATATGGCCTTTGGCATCAACCCCATCTACGACCTCGCCGTGACCTACACGCTCGTCGGCGACTTTGCCAAAGCCTTCGCGCAACTGGACTTCAACCTCTCCAATCCCGGCTTCTTCACGGTGGAGCGGCTGAAGGGCGATGTGCGCTACGACGCGCTGCGCGATGATCCGCGCTATGCGGCTTTGCTGAAGAAGCACGCGTTGCCCGACAAGGCCGCGTAAGCAGCTCATGGCTGTATATGGATCCAGTCGCTTACCTTGATCGCTCAGGTACCCTGCATGAGCTGTCGCTCATACTCCGCCTCATCGAAATGGCCCAGTGAGCGCTGGATGCGACCGTCGCCGCCGATGCTCCACTCCTCATAGCCACTGAGCCGGACTCGATTACCGCTGCCGTCGGGTCCGGAATTGGTGCCTGTCAGCGTCCAGTGGTATTCGATGCGCTCACCCTCCATCACCAGACTGTCCATGACCACCACCATATCGGGGAAGGCGGTCATGAAGGCCTGTGCCGAAGCCATGATCGCCGCATGCCCCACGGCCGGTTCGCCATCGTTGATCTTCAGCGACCCGTCCGCTGTGAAGTGATCGGCCACGCTGGCGGCGTTCTGGCTGCACCATGCCGCAGTATAGCGGGTGGCCAAGGCGTTCATCGCGTTCCTGTCCATGGAGGTTGTGCTGGGGGAGCAGCCACATATCAGCATTGTTACGATCAAGATCGCGATGGGCCGCATGGTCAGTGCAAGGTTTTTGTGGTTCAAGGCAAGGCAAGGTAATGACCATTTGTCCGCACCTGGCGGAAACAGGGGTGTACACTCTCCATCTCTTTAACCCCAAGCATCCAACCTTGAACCGTCATACGCACCACCTCCTGCTCACAGGATCGCCTCCACCGTGATGCGCTTCCCATTGAAGTCGATCACGTCACCCACGCGCTTATCCTTCAGCGCATTTCCGATCGGTGAGGCCAGCGAGATCGCGTAGCACGATTCTCCTTCCACTTCCACGGCACCCAGCCCGATCGCGATGAAGTAGCTGCCCTGATCGGTGATCACCAAATTGCCGAAGCCCACCTGCTCGTACATCCGATCCAGCGGCACACGCGCCAGTTCCTGTTGCAGTGCGATGAGCTTCGCGCGTTGCTCCTCCAGTTTGTCCAATTCCTGTTGCACCATGGCGCGGCCAACCTCGTGCTTGTCGCCCGCACTGCTTTTCGTGTCGCTGGCGAAGGCGGCGCGGGTGGAGGTGATGGCCTCCTCCAGGCCTTCCATGCGCTCGCTGAGCAATTCACGAAGGTGGATGATCAAGGCGGCTTTGGTCAATGCCATGGGTCGCGAAGTTCGTACAGGCGAAGGGGGTCCTAGGTATACCCAACCTTGAACGTTGATCGGTCGTGTTCTACTTTTACAGAGCCCATCGCCCATGTACATTCCCTCCTTGTACCCACCGGTCAATGGCCTGAACGGCTTGGTGTTCATCGCCTTGATGGCTGCTTCATCGGCACCAGCTCAGAACCTGGTTCTCAACGGCAGCTTCGAGGATACGCTGTGCATCGGCCCGCTGGGCGCCCTGCCCGTTCCCTATGCTGGGGAGCACTGGTACAATCCCAATTACGGCACGTCCGACGTGTACGCGATGGACCCACCCATTCCCGGATGCGGAGTGGGTTGGATGAACGATCCGACGATGACCGCGTTGGGCGTGTGGCAGGCGCCTTTTGATGGCGTTGGACTGGCGGGCCTGTTCTGCTACCATTCGTTCTTCTGCCTGCGCGAGTACCTGCAGGTGCCCTTGTCAGAGCCACTTGATGGCGGCAAGAAGTATTGCATTTCGTTCCGGGTGGCACTTCGGGGAAATTCCATCTACGCGCTTGATCGCCTTGGTGTACATCTGTCGCAGAACCCCGTGCTCGACTGGGGTGGCAGTTGCACCATGGGGGTGGTGGCGCAGGTGCAGGCGCCGGAGAACGAAGTACTCACAGGTGCCGGCAATTGGATCCTCGTTTCCGGAGACCATATCGCGCAAGGCGGCGAAGCCTACCTCACGGTCGGCAACTTCGTTCCGGACAGCGACGTGAACGCTTATTTGGTTGACAGCACGGCCACGAGCCAGGCGGCCTACTATTACATAGATGATGTCATGGTGGAACTGTGCGACATCTCCACGGGTCTGCCACATCGCGGACCGGGTCCGGTGTCCTGGTTCGACGCGAACAGTGCCATACTTCATGTTGATGCACCGGAAGCGGGCCGGCTGCGGTTATTGGATCATAGCGGACGCCTGGTATACGCCGAACAGATCCGTACGGGCGAGAACCTGATCCACGTGGACGGACTGCCCAATGGTCAGTACCTGGCCTCGCTCGAGTACCGCACTGGTCGGGAGGTGGTGCGCATCGTGGTGCTCAGATGAGGTCGGTCGTTTTTGGTGCCGAACATGGTGTTGAAATGGCATTGCCCGTTTGTTGCACACCGACCTGTCTTCCTGTTGGCATTTCCACTCGTTCCTTCACTCCCACGGCCCACCCCGCGTCACGTTCACGAACGAGCTTCCATCGAAGCGGAACAAACCACCGCTGAAGCCGAACCACATTGTTCCACGGCTGTCCTCCAATACGGATTGCATACCGAAGGTGGAGGTAAGGTCCGGCCGATCGGTGCGGTCGAACAGCGTGAAGGTCTTGCCATCGTAGCGGTAGGCGCCCACACGCACGGCACCGATCCACACATGTCCGGACCGGTCCACGTACACCGTGTAGATATCATTCGCGGTGAGTCCATTCATTTCAGGAAAGCGTGTGAAACTGTTGCCATCATAGCGGCTGAGCCCACCTTCCTTGATCGGTGGAAAGTCGGAGGTGATGGAACCGAACCAAAGGTTGCCCTGCGCATCCTCCGCAATGCTTGCTACGTTATTGCTGCACAGCCCATCCTTCTTCGTAAAGTGTGTGAAGTTCTTTCCGTCATACTTGCACGCACCATATCCATCGCGCCCGAACCAGATGTTCCCCTTGCTGTCCTCAACGATGTCCCAGACCTTCCCCGCCACCCACTTATGCGAAGGGGTTTCGATCGTCGGGATCGGCATGTCGAATTCCTGGAAGCGTGTGCCATCGAAGCGGAACGCGCCATCGTTCGTGCCGGCCCACAAGTTTCCCTTGCTGTCCACTAGAAGCACACAGCCCATACCGTGCAGACCATCCGCTTCATGGAACGCGTTGAAGGTATTGCCACCTGTCCTGAGCGCGGCCGAAGGATCATAGCGCGTGGCACCACTGTGCGACCCGAACCACAGGTGGCCCTCATGATCCTCCACGATGCCGGGCGCCTCATCGCCTGCCAATCCGTCCGCAGTGGTGAAGTAGGTGAGCCCTTCGTCAGGCGTGTAGCGGACCACGCCATCACCCACCGTCCCGAACCACAGGTTCCCCTTGCTGTCCTCAAAAGCAGCCACCACGTAAGCGGCGATCTGTGCGGTGTCAGCCGTTGCTTGCTGAAGCGTCGATGGCGTATCGGCTCCGCCTTCTGTTGTCGATGCGACCTGCGCATTGCAGGAAGCCATGAACAGCACCGTGGAGGTCATCGGGATCGTGAGGGTCAATGACCAGTGGTGCATAGCGCAGGATGTAAGGACAAGGTAGGAGCGCCATCATCGACCAGGGTGATGTCGAAGCACAAGGATCGTTAAGGGGCTGATTGTTGACGATCTGGTGTGGTCATGGACCTGCCTTCGCGCGCATCAGATCTACTGTCCGTTCGTGTGCATCCCCCCACCAACAACTTGCTGTGTGAAAAAGCGCCCGGCCTGCGGCGGTCCTTCGTGTAGGCCCCGTGTACTTTCGGCGTGGCCGTACGTGCGATCCGTATGTGCCGTTCTTTGGGGTACATGCGCTTCTCCCTTTCCACTTTCGCCTTGACGACACCCTTCGTGATGGCCCTGGCCCAACCGCCCAACAGCAGTTGCGATGATGCGGCCCTGCTGTGCAACCAGCAGGATCTGGCGGGCAACAACACCGGCGCGGTGGGCCTGCCAGGTTTCTGTGCGGGAACGGCCAATCTGCTGTGGTACATCTTCACCACCAACAGCCTGGGCGGCCCGGCCAATGTCACCATCGGCGCGATCAACTGTCCCAACATACCGGGCATGGCCGATGCGCTCACCGCCGTGGTGCTCAGTGGCGATGGTTCCTGCCTGCCCGCATCCTTCGTGGCAGTGAGTGATTGCGTCTCGGGCACCACGGACTTCTCCCTGGTCACACAAACGCTGCTGCCCAACACGGAGTACTGGCTGGTAGTGGCCGGTGCGGTGGGCGGGGGCAACCCCGTCGCGGCGCAATGTGGTTTCAACATCTGGCTCGATGGTGCTGGCGTGGATATCCCGGGCGTGGATTTCGGCACCAGTGGCGATGTGACCATCGGCCAGGGGGAGAGCACGCAGTTGGAGGCTTACGGTGGCCCGCCCTATGAGTGGTCGCCCACCACCGGTCTCAGTGGCAGCGACATCCCGGATCCCATCGCATCACCGGAGGGAACCACCACTTACACCGTCACCACCACGATCAACGGTTGCGTGTTCGTGGGTGTGATCACCGTGGAGGTCATCCGCCGCATCGATCCGCCCAACACCTTCACCCCGAATGGCGACGGCATCAACGATGTGTGGGAGGTGCCGGGCATCGAGGACTATCCCGGTGCCGAGGTGCTGATCTATGACCGCTGGGGCCAGCGCATATTCCGCAGCGTGGGCTACCGCGATCCCTGGGATGGCACGAACGGTGGGCGCGCCCTGCCCAGCGGCACGTACTACTACCACATCCAGTTGAACCAGCTCGAAGGCCGTTCGCCTCCTTACATGGGCTTCATATCCATTGTCCGATGAGCGCGCGCGCCCTGCTGTTGACGATGGCGCTGGCCTGCGGGGCTAAAGCAGCGGCGCAGCAGTTGGGCCAGTACACCCAGTACGTCTTCAACCACTTCAGCGTGAATCCTGCGGTGGCCGGCAGCAAGGACTGCATCGATGTGCGCCTGGGCTACCGCAAGCAGTGGCTCAATTTTCCCGGGCAACCCACCACGGGTTGGGCGAGCCTGCACGGCACCATCCTCCCCAAGGGCAAGCCGCACATGCCCAACAAGCATGGCATCGGCGCTTTTGTGGAAACGGACAACGCCGGCAATTGGGGATATACCCGTATGGTGCTGGCCTATGCCTACCACCTGCGCATGACGCAGGAGACCTACCTTTCCTTCGGCTTCTTCGCCGGGGCGGAGCAGATGAAGCTGAACCTGGGAGAGGTGACGCTCACCGACTACGACGATCCGGCGATCGAGGGGCGTGCAAGTGTGCTGGTGGCGCCGGACGTCACTCCCGGGGTGTTCGTGTATGGCAAGAAGGGCTGGGGCGGCGTGGCCATGCACCATGCCCTGGGCAACAAGATCGATGGCATCGGCGTGGAGTCGCGGCTGGCGCGCCAGTTCATGCTCAGCGGTGGCTATCGCTACGCCATGGGCCGCAAGTCCACTATTTCACCAAGTGCGTTGATGAAATTCTCCCCCGGTGCGCCGATGGCCCTGGACATCAACGCCCTGGCAGAGTGGAACCGAACCATCGCCCTGGGACTGGGCTACCGCAGTGGGGATGCGGTGGTATTCCTGATGAAGGTGGCCTTCCTGAAGTATTTCCAGTTGGGCTACAGCTATGACGTGACCACCTCCAAGCTGCGGTTCGGAGGCTCGAATACACACGAGATCGTACTGGGTGTGACACCCTGCGGCAAGGAAGACCTGCGGAAGAAATTGATCAACTGCCCCGCCTTCGACTAACTGAACGGAACAGCGCCCATGCGGACACTCGCCCCGACGACGCTTCTCATCGCAGCCTTGTTCGCCCTGGCCACGCAAGCCAGCGCACAGGCCGGTGCCACGCGGACCATGCATTGGGTGGGGGGCAGCGGTGCATGGGATGATGCGGCGCACTGGAGCGTAACGCCCGGCGGACCGGGTGGCGCAGGGGTGCCGCGCATACAGGATGCCGTGGTGATCGCACCCAACGCACCGGCTACGATCAACATGCCCACGGCAGCGGTATGTGCCGGGCTGGCGGTGTCCGCCCTGCAGGGAGCTGTCACCATCCAGGGTGCGACCAAAGCGGAATGGGAGATCTCCGGTGGCTGGACCATGCAGGGCGATGTGCGTTGGGAACACCAGGGCACCGTGCGCCTCACCGTGCGCAAGCAGGGTGTGGAGGTGGATACGCGTGCGATCCCCATCGCTTCGGATCTGGTCCTCGATGGCAGCGGTGCATGGAGTGTGATCAGCGACCTGGTGCTGCGCGATGACCGTGCATTGGTGCTGAAGCAAGGCACATTGATCGGAAACCAAAGCCTGCTGCAAGCCGGTGAATTCCGCGTGGAAGGCCGCGGCCAGAAGTCCTTCCAGACAGACGAGGCCGTGGTGATGCTCGCGCGCGAACCCTTGATGTCCGCATGGAAAGGCGTGGTGCGACCCGGCGATGCCACCTGGGTGGTGGCCGGCCTTGCATGGGAACCCGGCTTCGATGTGCAGAAGTCTGGTGGTGGCGATCGCGACGTGAACATCTGCGGCACCGGTCCCGGGCAGACGCCCTTTGTGGTGGACGCCCAGGTGACCTCGAATTACAACGGCTTCGGTGTGCGATGCCGTGGCGACTGCAACGCCACGGTAACGGTGACCGTGAGCGGCGGTGTGGGACCCTTCACCTATCAATGGCTCAATGGTGGCCCCAGCACGCAGACCTGGACCACGGCCTGTGGCGGTCCGCAGATCGTGATCGTCACCGATGTGGGACAGGGCGTCTCCTGCCCGGTCTCGGTGAATGTCACCGAGCCATCGCCGCTGGGGGTGATCTTTTTCGGGCCGGGCACCCCGCCCAGTTGTCCCGGTGTTTGCGACGGAACGCGAACGGCCCTGGGGATCGGAGGGGTAGCACCCATTGAATACGACTGGAACGATGGGGCGGGTACCAACTCCGCCTTCTTCGCATTGTGCCCCGGGGCCAATACCCTGGTGGTGACGGACGCCAACGATTGCCAGTTCGACACCACATTCGTGTTCGACCTGCAGCCGATCCTGCCGAACCTGATCACCGATCCGATCAGCTGTTTCGGCTCCTGCGATGGCACGGCTGAAGTGGATCCCCAGGGGGGCACACCAACTTATACGATCAGCTGGGACCCGGCACCACCCATTGGGCAGGGCACCACGGCGGTAAGCGGTCTTTGCGCGGGGAACTGGGAGGTGACCATCACCGACGCCAACGCCTGCGACACCACGGTGGCCTTCGTGATCGATGGACCACCGCCGTTGGACATCGACATCACGATCGAAGATGCCAGTTGTTTCGGGGACTGCGATGGTACTGCCACGGTGATCCCTTCCGGCTCCCCCGGACCCTTCAGTTTCTCGTGGTCGCCCGAACCCGGTGCCGGACAGGGCAGCGGCACCGCTACGGATCTGTGCGCCGGTGACTACGAGGTGCTGATCACGGATCTCTCCTCCGGCTGCGATACGCTGGTGGCGGTGACGATCCTATCCCCCGCGCCTTTCGAGGTGGACGCCACAGTGACAGATGCCAGTTGCTCGGATGTATGCGATGGGGTCATCCTATGCGGGGTCTCCGGAGGGGGATCCCCGCCGTATCAATTCGTTTGGTCACCAGTGCCGCCCGTGGGCCAGGGCACCCCGGAAGCCAGCGGCCTGTGTCCGGGCGAGTGGATACTCACCATCACCGATGCCTTGGGCTGTGACACAACGTTGGTGTTCACCGTGGGTGCGCCACCGCCGCTGGAAGTGGATCCCGCACAGACCGATGTGACGTGCTACAGTGCCTGCGATGGATCGGCCACCGCGCCCACCTCGGGGGGCACCGGTCCTTACACCTTCCTCTGGTCGCCCGATCCGCCTGAGGGGCAGGGCACCGATTCGGCCTCGGAGCTGTGCGCCGGACTGTGGACACTGCTGATCACCGATGACAACGGTTGCGACACCACGCTCTTCTTCAACATCGAAGAGCCGCCCATTTTTGAAGCCAATGCCAGTACCACGGACGTAAGCTGTGGTGGTCTCTGCGATGGCACCGCAACGGTGGACCCCGTAGGGGGCACCCCGGACTATACCTATGAGTGGTTCCCCACTCCCCCCGCAGGCCAGGGCACCTCCACGGCTTCGGAACTATGTGCGGGCGTGTGGGTGTTGTCCGTCATCGATGCCAATGGTTGCAAGCAGGTGGTGCCCTTCACGATCGAGGATGCCGCGCCACTGGAACTTTCATTGAATGTGGAGCCCGCCAGCTGCCCAGGCGTTTGCGATGGCAGTGCCGAGGTGGTAGTGACCGGCGGCACCGCACCGTACACATTCTTATGGAGTCCCGAACCCTTCGCCGGCCAGGGCACAGCGAACGTAAGCGGACTTTGCGGTCAGGCCTATACCCTGACGGTGACCGATTCATTGGGCTGTGATACCACGATCGCCTTCGCTGTGGATGTGCCCGAAGCGATCGAAGCCAATGCCATCCTCTCCGGGATCGATTGCGCGGGTGATTGCAACGGCAGCATTGTGCTGGCACCCACTGGCGGTATGGGCATCTACTCTTATGAATGGTCCCCACTGCCGCCGATCGGCCAGGGCACGGCATCGGTAAGCGGCTTGTGTGCCGGGGATTGGACCGTGACGATCACCTCCGGTGGTTGTGACACGACGATCACATACAACATCCCCGAGCCGCCACCCCTGGATGCCGGACTGGTGATCACGAACCTGAGCTGTGCCGGCGATTGTGACGGCAGTGCCGAGGTGGACCCCTCGGGAGGAACGCCGGGCTATACCATCACATGGGTACCCGAACCCCCCAATGGCCAGGGTGGTACCACCGCCACCGGGTTGTGCCCCGGCAATTATGAGGTGATCCTTGGCGATGTACTTGGATGTGAGCTGGTCCTGCCATTCGAGATACTTGGCCCGCAACCGCTCGAAGTGACCTTGGAACTCACCGAGGCGGGCTGCGATGGTGCATGCCTGGGCACCGCGACCGCAACAGTAATTGGCGGTGAAGGACCCTACATCTATAACTGGCAACCCCCGCCGCCGGTGGGGCAGGGCACCGATAGCATTAGTGGACTATGTCCGGGGCCATATACACTGATCGTTACCGACGCTACCGGCTGCGACACCACGGTGACCTTCATCATCCTGCAGCCTTCCGGCATACAGGCATTGCCCACAGTAACGGACGCCAGCTGTTTCGATGCATGTGATGGGGCCATTTCCGTGGACACCGATGGTGGAACACCACCCTACACCTATACCTGGACACCCGAGCCACCAGTAGGCCAGGGCACTGCCGATGTGAGCCAGTTGTGCCCCGGTGAATGGACCCTGTTCATCGCGGATGCCATCGCCTGCGATACCCTGCTGGTGATCACCGTAGGTGCCCCGCCTTTTATCGAACCCAATGCGGGTTCCACCAACGAGAGCTGCGAAGGCCCCTGTGATGGCACCGCCACGGTGGATCCCATCGGAGGTGAGGGTCCCTATACCTTCCAGTGGACGCCCATGCCGCAGACCGGGCAGGGCACGCCCTCCGCAGGCGGGCTCTGCGCAGGCGAATGGAGCGTGACGATCACCGACGTTGCCGGCTGCGACACCACGGTGACCTTCCTTATCCTGGAACAGCAACCGATCTTGCCTGCGCTGGTCACTACGGATGTATCGTGCAATGGAGCGTGTGATGGGACCGCCAGCGTAACGCCCAGCGGCGGTGTGGAACCTTTCACCATCCTGTGGCAACCCGAACCCGGCCTTGGCCAGGGCACCACAAATGCCAGCGAGCTATGCGCCGGGCCATGGAGCGTAACCATCACCGACTTCGCCGGTTGCGACACCACCCTGCAGTTCGTCATCGCGGAGCCTCCCCCGATCGTCATCGAACTGAGCACCACCGCAGCGGATTGCTTCGACCCCTGCAGTGGTACGGCCACCGTGGTGGCCGGTGGTGGATCTGGTGATCTGGTGATCCTCTGGCAACCCGAACCCGGTGGCGGGCAGGGCAGCACCACGGCCACGGAGCTCTGTGCGGACACAGCCTATACGGTGACCATCACGGATGAGAATGGCTGCACGCTGACGCAGGAATTCATGATCGCGCCTTTCGATGCGATCGTGCCCAACAGCAGCAGCACTCCGGCCACCTGTGCCGACAGTTGCGATGGTACGGCCACCGTGGACCCGACCGGTGGACAGGGGCCGTATACCTTCCAGTGGTCGCCGGAGCCTGGTGGTGGGCAGGGCACCGCGCAGGCCACCGGGCTCTGTCCGGGCGTGGTGGAGGTCACCATCACCGATGTGGATGGATGCAGCACCGTGGCTGCCATTCTGATCCTTTCACCGGAGCCGGTCACCGATGGCGCGGTGGTGACCAACCTCACCTGCGGCGGTGCGTGTAGCGGAAGCATCGTGCTGAACCCTGATGGCGGAAACGGGCCATACACATTCTTGTGGGATCCCGTGCCGCCCAATGGACAGGGCAGCAATGGTGCGTTCGATCTCTGTGCCGGTGAATGGAGTGTGATCATCACCGATGTCAATGGTTGTCAGGCCGCATTCTCCTATGACATTACCGAGCCTCCACCGCTGGAGGTCGCGGTCATCATCACCCCCAGTGAATGCCAGCTCTGCATCGGTGGCGCACAGGTGCTGATCAACGGTGGCACCACGCCGATCCTGGTGGTTTGGACCGATGCGCTGGGGAACATCGTGGGCATTGGCGACAACATCGCGAACGTTTGCGCGGGCATCTACACGGTGACCGTGACCGACAACAGTGGGTGCGAGGTCCAGTTGCTGGTGCCGATCGCAGACAGCGATGGGGAGATCATCGCCGCCAGCGCCACGCCCGCCACATGCCCGGGGGCCTGCGATGGATCGGTGACCGTGAACTTCGATTGTGCGGATCCGCCATGCGTGATCGCATGGACAGATGTGAATGGCAACGTGGTGGGTGATGCCGCTACCGTGAATGGCCTCTGTGATGGCACCTACTTCGTAACGGTCACCAATGCGTCGGGCTGCGTTTCGATCGACCAGACCGTGGTGACTTCGCCGCCGCCCATACAGGCTACGGTGAACAGCAACCCGGTGAGTTGTGCGGGCGACTGCGATGGATGGTCCGTGGTGGGTCTGGCCGGGGGGACGCCACCCTTCGTGTTGCAGTGGTCGCCGGAGCCCGGTGCAGGCCAGGGCACACCCTTCGCCAGTGAATTGTGCGCTGGTGCGTACACGCTCACGATCACAGATGGTGGTGGTTGCCAGGAGTCCGTGGAAGTGCTCATCACCGAACCCGATCCCCTGTTGTTGGATGCGGTGGTGCAGAGCAATACCTGTACGGATACCTGCGATGCGACCATCGTGATCACGCCTTCCGGTGGGACCGCCCCTTACACCTATGCGTGGAGTCCGGTGCCGCCCAATGGACAGGGCAGCAATGGCGCGTTTGGTTTGTGCGCGGGCACATGGACAGTGGATGTGATCGATGCGGCGGGATGCCTGGAGACCTTGCAGATACAGATCGACGGCCCACCACCCCTGCAGCTCGAAGTGTCCAGCACCATGAGCACCTGCCCGGATTGCGATGGTACCGCAACAGTGGTCGCAAGCGGTGGTTCTGGACCGTATACCTACGCCTGGACACTAAATGGATCGCCTGTGGGTGATGTAGCAGAGATCACCGGCTTGTGCGCAGGTCTCTACCTGGTGACCGTGACCGACCCCAACGGTTGTTCGGCGCAGGCCTTCGTGCCGGTGACCGATGCGAACGCCGAGGTGCTTGATGTTACGGATGGCCAGGTGGGATGTGCTGGTGATTGCGATGGCTCGGTGTCGGTGGCCTTCGATTGTGGGGCTACTCCCTGCACCATCCTTTGGGTGGATGACGAAGGCGACACTGTAGGCAATGATGTGAACACGGTGGATGGCCTCTGCGCGGGCGAATACCTGGTGCTTGTGACCAACGCCGATGGCTGCATGTCCATCGCTACCGCCACGGTCACGCCCACCACTGAGATCATCTCCAACCTGAGCAGCACCGCCGTCTCTTGCCCAGGTGCATGTGATGGCACGGCAACAGTGGGCCCCACAGGTGGTGCCGAACCGTACACCTACCAATGGTCACCCGAACCTGGCACCGGCCAGGGCACTGCACAGGTCACTGGCCTTTGTGCCGGAGTGTATGCCGTATTGATCACCGACGCAACGGGATGCGACACCACCATCACAGTGCTGATCCTGGAACCCGGACCGATCCAGGTGTTCCCCTTCACACAGCAAGCCACTTGTGCTGGCGCATGCACTGGTGGAGTTACCGTGACGACGACCGGTGGCGTGGGACCCTATGACTACTTCTGGAGCCCGGAACCCGCCAATGGTCAGGGCGGTCCGATCGCGGAAGGGCTGTGCGCAGGGATCGTTACTCTTCTCGTCACGGATGCCAACGGTTGTACCATCACGGAGACCTTCATCATCGATCAGCCGGGTCCTATCGTGATCACCGCCACCGCCACACCCAGCGCATGTGGTGAATGCATCGGCACGGCGACCGCCACCGCGCAGGGGGGCACACCGGGCTACGGCTGGTACTGGACCACCTTTGATGGGGAGATCCAGGGTACGGGCGACGCCCTCACCGGTCTTTGTGCGGGACTCTATTTCGCCACAGCGATCGATGCCAATGGATGCTCCGCCCAGCAACTGGTGCCCCTGGAAGATGTGGATGGTGAGGATGCCACGACCACCGATGGTCTTACCACTTGTCCCGGCGATTGTGATGGCACCGTGACCGTGGATGTGGACTGCGTGGATGCGCCCTGCACCACCACCTGGTATGATGTGCTGGGCAACGAACTGGGCGCGGACGCCACGCTCAACGACCTCTGTGCGGGACTCTACCTGGCGTTGATCACGAACGCTTCGGGCTGCATCACCATCGATACGGCCTTCGTGCTCTCACCCGATCCGATACTGGCCAACCTGAGTACCACACCCGTGACATGCTTCGGGGATTGCGACGGCACAGCCACCGTGGACCCCAGCGGTGGTATCGGTCCATATACCATCGAATGGGTGCCTGAACCACCCAACGGACAGGGCGGTACGCAGGCGCTTCAGCTTTGCGCGGGTACCTCTGAGGTGATCATCACCGATGCGGTGGGATGCTCCATCACGCAGGGGGTGCTGATCCTGTCGCCAGATCTCATCACAGCCGGCGAAGTGTTGACGCCACCAACGTGCCAGGGCGACTGCAATGGCTCCATCGTGCTGAGCCCACAGGGCGGAACCGGCCCGTACAGTTATGTCTGGGATCCCGTGCCACCCAACGGCCAGGGAAGCAATGGGGCCTTTGATCTGTGCGCAGGTGAATATGCGGTTACGATCGCCGACGTGAACGGTTGCATGGGTGCATTCGAATTCACCCTCATTGACCCGGTGGAGTTGGTCGCAGATATCGCTCTTACGCACAACGGATGTTTCGGGGTATGTGAAGGCACGGCCACCGCCGATGTATCCGGTGGGGTGCCGGGATATACCCTCACATGGTTCGACCCCGATGGGCTGCCCTTCGCGCAGGATGTGATGCAGGTGACCGGTCTCTGCGGAGGTACCTACCTGCTCGTGGTGACCGATGCGGTGGGTTGCGTGTTGCAACAGAGCATCACGATCACAGAAGGGCAGGCGATCGAGTCAGGGCTGATCTTCTCCCATGAGACCTGCTTCGGTCCTTGCGATGGCAGCGCTTCTATATCGCCTGCGGGGGGGGATGGTGGTCCCTACACGGTGCTTTGGCAGCCCGGGGATCCGGTGGGCCAAGGTACCGACCAGGTGAGCGGCTTGTGCGCCGGCGAATGGAGCGTGACGATCACCGACAATGCCGGATGTGATACCACCGAGACCTTCCTCATCCTGCCCTATGAGACCATCCTGGACAATGCGGTCGTGAGCGATGTGGTCTGTGGGGGCGAGTGCACCGGTGGTGTGCTGCTCATCCCAACCGGTGGGCTGGGGGCCTATGACATCAACTGGTCGCCGGAGCCTGGGAACGGACAGGGGACCAACAACGCCACGGGTTTGTGCGCCGGAGCGTGGTCGGTCACGATCGCCGATGCGGTGGGATGTGCGGAGACCTTCAACTATGTGATCACCGAACCACCCCCGCTGGAGGCCGACGTGGAACAGGTGACCGAAGCCAGCTGTGCGGATGCGAATGATGGATCCCTTTCGATCTTCATCGATGGTGGCGTGCCGCCCTATGACATCACCTGGACCGGACCGGGTGGATTCACCTCGGACCAGGAAGACCTGAACGACCTGTTCCCCGGCACCTACCAGGGCACAGTGACCGATGACAACGGCTGCACAGTGATCATCACGGTGCAAGTGGGTGCGCTCAACCCGGTGATCGCCGATGCGGGTATCGACCAGGAGTCGTGTTTCGGCGTCGTGCTGGTGCTCGATGGCAGCAACAGTGTGGGTGGAAGCACCTTCCAGTGGACCAACGACCAGGGCGAGGTGGTGGGCGATGAGGCGGTGGTGACCATCACGGATCTGGCGGCGGGAGTGCACACCTTCACCCTGGTGGTGAGCGATGGCCCCTGCTCGGACAGTGATGAGGTCACCATCACTGTGCTGGCATTGCCCATCGCGGAAGCAGGTCCCGACCAGACCATCTTCTTCGGCGATGTGGTCACACTGGGAGGATCACCCAGCGGACCATCCGGTTCGGTCTTCAGCTGGCAGCCGGACAGCTTGTTGGCCAATTCTTCCACCGAGAACCCCTCGGTGCAGCCCCCGGCCACCACGTGGTTCGTGCTCACTGTGACCGCACCCGATGGCTGCATCGCCGTGGATTCTGTGTTGATCACCGTACTGCCCATGATCGACATCCCCACGGGCTTCACCCCCAACGGCGATGGTTGGAACGATCAATGGATCATCGACAACATCGATCAATTCCCCCAAAGCGAAGTGGAGATCTACAACCGCTGGGGAGAGATGCTCTTCCGCAGCGTCGGTTACAACATACCGTGGGACGGGCGCTACAACAATGGGCCTGTGCCTGTTGGTACCTATTACTATGTGGTGAAACTCAATGATCCCCGTTTCCCCGACGCCTACACCGGGCCACTTACCGTGATCCGTTGAACCCAAGCAGAACATGCGCCGCATCCTCACATTAGCCCCGGTAGCCGTGCTGATGCTCTCCACGGCCGAAGCGCAGCAGCTGCCCCAGCTCACGCAGTACCAGTTCAATGACTACGTGTTCAACCCGGCCGTGGCAGGCAGCAGGCCTATGTTCGAGGTACGCAGTGCCCACCGCTATCAGTGGGTGGGGATCCAGGATGCGCCACGCACCTTCACACTCAGTGGCACCACACCGGTAGGCAGGAACATGGGTCTTGGCGGTTACCTCTTCACCGATCACGTGGGCCCTACGCGCCGCACGGGATTTCAGTTCTCCTACACCTATCATCTGAAGATCAATGAGGACCTGCGTTTGGGCATGGCCCTTTCCGGCGGACTCGTGCAGTTCCTGATCGATGGATCCAAGATCACATTGCGTGATCCGGGCGACCCGGCCATGGACGAGCAGCTCCGGGGTGAATTACTGCCCGATGCCAAATTCGCGATCTATCTGCACCATCCACGCTTCTGGTTCGGGGCCACCGCGCCACAGATCTTGCGTAACAATGTCCGATTCATTGAAGGCCCCAACGAGACACTTAGCCGTTTGGAGGATCATTACTACGCCACAGCTGGGTATCGTTTTCCCATCGGAGGGGACTTCAAGCTGGAGCCTTCCGTATTGGTGAAATATGTGGATCCGGTGCCGCCCACAGTGGATCTTACCGCCACCATCCGCTACCGTGATGCGTTCTGGCTGGGTGCTTCCTACCGCACCAATGATGCATGGTGCGCCATGGTGGGTGTGTGGTTCAAGGGATCCTTTCAATTTGGTTATTCCTATGATATCCTGACATCAAATCTTCGGAACTATAGCACGGGTTCCCACGAGGTGATGCTGGCGATCACCTTCGACAAGCGCCCGGTGCCGGTCACCGGCGCTGGGGCACCGACTCCCTGATCACCGCGCGGGGAGCAACTTCCAGCCCTGGTATTCGTCTCTATCTCCCACGCCGGGGATCACACCTGGTCGTCGTCGCAGGTTTCGCGGCATTCATCGACAATTCCATAACGATCAGGGGGTTGACCGGCACGGGTAGGAGGGCCTTACCTTTGCGCCCCTTCGCGAAGGACCGGAACGGAACGAGTGTGTGAATGAGGTCGAACTGCGATCCCCCTAAGCGATCCCTGGCAAGGATCTTCGCGGCGCTCACCATTCTATTGGTGTGTGCCAAGGCGAATGCGCAGATCTTCCTTGCGCAGGATGGTGCGACCTACGAAGCTTGTACGGGCCTTTTTTACGATACGGGCGGTCCTGCGGGGAACTACGGCAACAACCAGGATATCACCACCACGATCTGCCCGGTGGGTGGTCCGGCCTCCGGACCGCAAACAACGGTGCTGTTCACGCAATGGGTGGTCGCTGCTGGTCCGGGCGATAGCCTTTACGTACATGATGGTCTGCTGGCTACCGGTACACCCCTGGCGGTAGGCTCCAGTTCTGTTTCGTTGTTGGGTCAGACGTTCATCTCCGCCCATCCCAGCGGATGCCTCACCTTCCGATTCAAGAGCAATGCGTCGGGCACGGCAGCGGGTTGGGAAGCGCGCATCCTGACGGCTGGTGATCCCGGAGGTGATGGCGACATAACGGTGTGTGCGAATGCGCCACCCTTCGCGCTTTTCCCCTTGCTTGATGGCTCGCCCGATGCCGGTGGTGTCTGGAGCGGACCAGGTGGGCCGCACGCGGGCACCTTCATTCCCGGCACCCATCCCCCCGGAGCCTATGTCTACACCCTTGCGGGTCCAGGGCAATGCCCGGATACCAGTGCGACCGTGACTGTTTCCGTGCAGTCGGCTCCCAACGCCGGGACCATGGGAAGCGTCACGGTGTGCAGCAACCTGCCTCCATTTGGATTGTTCACCCTGCTCGGTGGGTCCCCACAAATGGGAGGTACCTGGACCGCCCCAGGTGGTGCACCACATTCCGGCACCTATGCTCCTGCGACCGACCCCCCGGGGCCATACACCTACACTGTGGCCGGCACCCCCCCATGCGCCAATGCCTCGGCGGTGGTGAATGTGTCCCGCGTGCAGGCGCCAAACGCTGGCACGAACGGAACACTCACCCTGTGCAGCGATGGCCCACAGACGCTTTTGATCAATTCCCTGGGTGGTGCACCGGATCCTGGGGGTACCTGGTCCGGGCCGGGTGGTCCGCACTCGGGCAACTTCAACCCGGCGACCGATCCGCCAGGTCCCTATGTATACACCGTCCTGGGCACGCCCCCATGTGCCAATGCGAACGCTACCGTGAACGTGGTGGTGAACCAGCGCCCCAACGCCGGCACCAGCGCTTCCATCAGCGTGTGCAGCAACGATGCGCCATTCAACCTGCTGTCCACCCTTGGTGGATCACCCCAAGGCGGCGGGGCATGGACCGGTCCGGGGAATACACCAGTGCCTGCGACCTATACCCCTGGGACCTCGACGCCCGGTGTCTATACCTACACGGTCATTGGTCTGCCACCCTGTGCCCCCTCCTCTGCCACGGTGACCGTCAGTCAGGTGACCGCCCCCAATGCAGGTATCGATCGGAGCATCACGATATGCAGCGATCATACGCCCTTCGACCTGATCACCGAACTGGGTGGAATGCCGGATGCAGGAGGGACATGGGTAGGACCCGGTGGCCCCCACGGCACGGTCTTCACACCGGGGAGTGACACCCCGGGAGTATATACCTACACAGTGTTGGGCGTGCCCCCATGTGACGACGCATCGGCGAGTGTGACCATCACGGTGAATACCGCACCGGACGCGGGTATCTCCGGGGAGGTCACCGTTTGCAGCAGCGACGGCAGCTTCCCATTGATCGATGAGCTTGGCGGGACACCTGATCCCGGAGGTACATGGACCCGCCCGGACGCCACTCCGCATTCGGGGGTGTTCAACCCCGGCACAAGCATGCCTGGGACCTACACCTACACCGTGGTGGGCCTGGCACCCTGTATTCCTTCAGTAGCCACGGTGACCGTGATGGTGAGTACCGCCCCGGTGGCGGGCACCAATGCATCGGTGGTGCGCTGCTCGGATGATGCGCCTTTCAGCCTGTTCGCCTCCCTGGGTGGAACCCCTGACGGGGGCGGCACCTGGAACGGCCCGGATGGCCCGCACGGCGTCACGTTCACACCAGGTGTGGATACGCCAGGGGCATACGTGTATACCGTGCCTGGCCTGGCACCCTGTGCGGATGCCACAGCCGTGGTGAATGTCTCGGTGGTGATGGCACCCGATGCGGGCATCTCCGCCGATACCACCGTATGCAGCAACAATGGACCCTTCAGCTTGATCGCACGGCTGGGAGGAGAACCGGATGCCAATGGTAGTTGGACCGGCCCAGGAGGTGGTGCAGTGGGCGGCACCTATACGCCGGGTAGCAGCACCCCGGGGGTGTACATATACACCGTTCCGGGGCAGGCTCCCTGTGACGATGCGGTGGCCACGGTGACCGTGAACGAGGTGGCCGCGCCGAACCCCGGCACCAATGGGAACATCACCCTGTGTAGTGATGCCGCCCCGGTGGACCTTTTCACCCTGCTGGGCGGCAGCCCGCAGGGGGGCGGCACGTGGGTAGGACCGGGTGGTGCCCACTCGGGGACCTACCTGCCCGCTACACAACCGGGAGGCACGTACACCTACACGGTAGCGGGTACGCCGCCCTGCCTGGCCCTATCCGCCTCGGTGCAGGTGGTGCGTGTGATCGCACCCAACGCGGGGGTGAATGGCAATATCACGGTATGCAGCACGAACGGCCCATTCGACCTGCTTACTGTACTGGGTGGTGGGCCGAGTGGATCGGGCCAATGGACCAACGCGGCGAACGAGCCCGTGAGCGGGACCTTCATTCCCGGTACAACCGCGCCAGGCACCTATACCTATGTGGTGACCGGCACGGCACCCTGTATCAACGATACGGCCTTGGCGACGGTGGTGGTCAATCAGGCTCCCTCCGCTGGCAGCAATGCGAATACCACGGTCTGCAGTTCTGCCGCGCCATTTGATCTGGTGGGCATCCTGAATGGCATCCCCAATGGCGGTGGCACATGGACCGGGCCGGGAGGTCTGCCACATCCGGGCACTTTCATTCCGGGCACTTCCCAACCAGGCGGCTACACGTATCTGGTTCCGGGCCAGACGCCCTGCCTGGACGCATCGGCGGTGGTGGTGGTGAACGTCAACATCCAGCCGGATGCAGGGCTCGATGCAAGTTTCGAACGTTGCTCCACCGATCCGCCCGTGGATCTCTTCACCATCCTGGGTGGTACGCCTAATGCGGGCGGCACCTGGATGGGACCGGGTGGACCGAGTTCCGGGGTCTTCATCCCATCCACCGGCCAGCCGGGCGATTATGTCTATACGGTGATCGGCACTTCGCCATGCCCCAATGCGTCCGCTACTGTGAACGCTACCGTGAACCTGGCGCCCAACGCGGGCACAAGTGGCACGCTTACGGTATGCACCGACCAGGCCACCGTGGACCTTTTCGAGGGACTCGGTGGTGATCCCGACCTGAATGGTACCTGGAATGATGATGATGGCACCGGCCAGCAGAGCAGCCAGTTCTTCAGCCCATTGGGCCTGCCCCCGGGAAATTACGACTTCACGTACACCGTACCGGGGATCGGCGAATGCGGCGACGACCAGGCCACGGTGCAGGTGACCACCGTGGCAGGACTTGATGCCGGCTCCAATGGCAGCCAGACCGTTTGCGGCACCAACACACAGGTGAATTTGTTCAATGGCCTGGGTGGTGCCCCACAGCAAGGTGGCCAATGGATCGATCTGGACGCCACCGGGTCGGTGAGCGGCAACTTTTTCAATGCGGCGAACGTGCCGCCGGGCACCTACAACTTCCGCTACGTGCTGGGAGGTACGCTGGCCTGCGCATCGGACTCATCGCAGACCGTTGTTACCGTTGTGGCGCCGCCCAATGCGGGCACCAATGGCAGCACCATTACATGCAGCAACAATGCGCCTTTCAGTCTGTTCCCCTTCCTGGGTGGAAACCCGCAGGGGGGAGGTGTATGGCGCTTGGGCAGTCCTACGGGGCCCGTGGTCTCGGGCATCTACAACCCTGTGCTGGACGGCCCGAACACGTACTACTATGTGGTTAGTGGCACAGGCCCATGCGCCAATGCGGTAGCCTCGGTCCAGGTCACAGAAGTTCAAGAGCCGAATGCGGGCATTTCCGACCAGATCACGGTTTGTTCGAATGGTGGTGCTTTCAACATGACACTGCAGTTGGGCGGCAACCCGCAGCCCGGCCAGTGGACTTTCAACGGAGAGCCCCACAACAACCTCTTCGTGCCGGGCCTGGATGATCCGGGCATCTATGTCTATACCGTGCAAGGACAACCACCGTGTGGCCCGAAGGTTTCCACACTGACCATATCCGTACAGCTTGCGGCCGATGCCGGCACCAACGGCTCGCGGACCGTATGCAGCAACGAGCCTCCTTTCCTGCTATTCGGATTGCTGGGGGGGTCCGCCCAGTTCGGCGGTTACTGGATCGGTCCCGACAATTTGCCACACGATGGATTGTTCATCCCGGGCACCAGCCTTCCCGGGGATTACTTCTACACCGTACCTGGCACGGCGCCCTGCGCGGATGATGTGGCCGTGGTCTCCATCTTCGTGAACCAGGCGGCGAATGCAGGTGTGAGTGCGGCCACCACTTTATGCAGCGGTGGAGCCAGTGTGAATCTGTTCACCGTATTGGGTGGAACGCCTGACCCGACAGGAAGCTGGACCGGCCCTCCGCCTGGGAACAACCCCTTCAGCGGCACTTTTGTCCCGGGAACCACCGCACCAGGTACGTACACTTACACGGTGCAGGGTGCAGCGCCCTGCTCTTCGGCCACTTCCACCGTGACCGTGGCGGTGAACCAGCCGCCCAACGCCGGGCAGAGCAATGCCATCACCCGCTGTAGCACGGATCCCGCCTTCGGCATGGTGGGGCACCTGTTGGGCAACCCAGCGTTCAATGGCTTCTGGACCGGGCCTGGTGGTGTGCCTTCGACCGGTGTGTTCACCCCTGGCAGCAGCACACCCGGTACGTACACCTACACGGTGGAAGGGATCTCACCTTGTGTGAACGCCACGGCCACGCTCAACATTATTGTGAACCCGGCGCCTGTGGCCGGTGTGAGTAACAGCCTTGCGGTGTGCAACACCAGTGGATCGGTGAACCTGTTCAACCTGCTCGGTCCTACGGCGCAGGCTGGCGGCACCTGGACCAACCCCGTGGGCGTAGGTCACTCAGGCACGTTGCTGCCAGCTATTGACCTTGCCGGGACCTACACCTACACCGTGACCGGCCTGCCACCCTGCGCCTCAAGCACGGCGGTGGTGGATGTGGTGATCAACGCCTTTCCGGATGCAGGCTTCAACGGACTGATCACAATTTGTAGTGACACGCTACCCTTCCAGCTTTTCGATGTGATCAATGGCACGCCGCAACTGAATGGCCTGTGGACGAATCCCTCCGGCCTGCCACACACGGGCATCTTCCTGCCCTTGACCAATCCACCTGGCGTGTACACCTACACCGTACCCGGGCAGGCGCCCTGTGGCAACGCGAGCGCGCAAGTGACCGTGTTGGTGAACACCGCGCCCAATGCTGGCCAGAATGGGGTGGTGACCGTGTGTAGTGACCAGCCACCTTTCAGTCTCTTCGGCCAGTTGACCGGTGCCCCCGCCGGAGGTGGTTCCTGGTATTCGCCCACATGGACCCTCACCAGTGGCACATACTCGCCGGGCACATCAACACCGGGGGTGTACACCTATGTCATCACGGGCCAGGCGCCTTGCGAGAGTGATTCGGCCACGGTGACGGTGATCCAGAACACCGCCGCCAACGCGGGCATCAGCACGGTGGCGCAGATATGCTCAAACGAACTGCCCTTCCCCCTGGTGGACCTGCTGGGCGGCACTTATGACCTGACCGGTGCCTGGACCTTCGAGGATGAGCCTCATGGGCCGGTGTTTAATCCGGCAGTGGATATTACGGGCGCCTATGTTTACACAGTTCCCGGACTATTGCCTTGTTCCACCAGCACGGCACAGGTGCAGATCACGTTGGTCACTGCACCGAACGCAGGCGAGAATGGTGTGCTGGCCGCGTGCATCGACGACCCGGACATCGATCTGGGACTTGGCTTGGGGGGTGCTTGGGATCCCGGCGGGACATGGAACGATGACGACGCACCCGGCCAGCTCACCGGCAGCATATTGAGTTCCGTTGGACTGCAACCAGGCACCTATGGCTTTACCTACACAGTAGCTGGATTCGGACCCTGTGCGGATGACGTCGCCACTGTAACGGTCAACATCACGGAGGCCTTGAACGCGGGCGAGGACTCGGGGGTCACTGTTTGCCAGGGCGAGATCGTCGATCTTTTCGGGGCCCTGGGTGGGACCCCACAATCCGGCGGCTTCTGGTTGGATGTGGACGTCAGTGGTGCCTTGATCGGCGGGGTGTTCAATTCGGGTCAGATGGGCGGGCCGGGCGTATGGCGGTTCGACTACGTGCTATCGGCATCCGCTTTGTGCCAAAGCGACACGGCCCGCGTGACCGTGACCGTATTGGCAGGGCCATTCGCAGGTTGTGATGGTGCCTTCTCCCTGTGTTCGAACAATGCCCCGGTGCAATTGATCAGTGCGCTGACCTGCAGCCCCAATGCAGGCGGATCCTGGCTGAACCCCGCACTGGCGCCTCATAGTGGCACCTTCCTTCCAGCAACGGATGCGCCCGGTGTGTATCGCTATGTGGTACAAGGTGTTGGCGTGTGCCCTGCGGATACCGCGCAGGTGAATGTGCAGGTGACCCAGGCGGTATTCGCAGGGGTGGATGCCGGGGTGGCCATTTGCTCCACGGATGATCCATTGAACCTATTCCCCCTGCTCGGTCCGTTGGCAGAGACCGGTGGCCAATGGACTTTTGTCGGGTCTCCCCATTCTGGCATTTATAACCCGGCAGTGGATGTGCCCGGAGTGTATCGCTATACCCTCTTTGGCCAGGTGCCATGCCCGAACGATGATGGTTTCATCACTGTGACCGAACCACAGGCACCCAACGCCGGCTGCAACGCTTCCGTGGCCCTCTGTTCCGAACAGGTCCCGATCAACATGCGCCTGTATCTGGCCTGCTCACCGCAATCAGGAGGTACCTGGATGGGCCCCAATGGCCCGGTGGGCGAGTTCTTCGACCCGGCCACAGGTCAGCCGGGGAACTATACCTATACCGTTACTGGAACTCCACCTTGTGCCAATGCTTCGGCCACCCTTACCGTAAGTGTGACCCAATTGCAAAATGCAGGTCAGAATGCCACCGTTTCTGCGTGCCTGGCCCAGACCGAAGTGGATCTCTGCCTGGCCTTGGGGCCCTTGGCGGATCCGGGGGGCACTTGGTTGGACCTGAATGGATCGGGGGCCTTGGATGGTTGCATGTTCAACCCTTCAATAGCTGGTGTGGGAACCTGGGTCTTCCAGTATGGATTCCCGAGCAATGGGCCTTGTCCAGCGGTCTTCCGCCAGGTGACCGTGAACGTGGGTGCCGGACTGAACCCTGGTATGGACAGCACTGTGGTGATCTGTGGTGCCGATCTAGCCTTCCCCTTGTTCACGGCGTTGGGTGGTGAGCCTGCAGAAGGAGGCACCTGGACCGATGTAGTGGGTACGGGTGCATTGCTTCCGGGCGGACTGCTCAATGCCAGTCTGCTCCCCGTGGGAGGTCAATCACCCTTCCTCTACACGGTGAACGACCCGGTCTGTGGCTCTCTGAGCGCCACCGTACTGGTGACCACACTGGCCTACCCCGACCCTGGTACCAATGGGCAGGTGGTGCTCTGTGCCACTTCGGAGCCCACGGATCTGCTGGCTTTGTTGGGCGATCCGCAATCAGGCGGACAATGGACCGGGAACACTGGAGGTCCGCATAGCGGAACATTTGTTCCGGGCACCGATGGCCCTGGTGTTTATACCTACACGGTCGAAGGGAATGCGGCCTGTCCGGATTCCAGTGCCACGGTCGTCGTATCCGTGAACCTTCCACCGAACCCGGGGACGGGTGGTTCGGCACTTGTATGTGATACGTTGCAGGCGCTGCCGCTTTTCCCCTTCATGGAGGGTTCACCGGAACCCGGAGGATCATGGTCCGATCCCGCTGGCTCGGGTGGGTTGTCGGAAGCATCATTGAACACCACGGTACTTGAGCCAGGGACATACACCTACGCGTACACGGTGGGAGCGGAAGGATGCCCCGATGAGACAGCACTTCTCCAGATCACCGTGGTCGGAGGTGTGAGTGTGATCGACGTGGAACGCATCTGCGACCCCAAGGAGCGTACCTACACGGTGCACATGACCATCACAGGTGGTGATCCGGCCACCTATTCAGTGACCGGCCTCGCGGGTGAGATCACCGATAGTGCCCCATATGTCTTCCACAGCGTGGCCTTGTTCACCAGTGAGAGTTTTGAAGTGTTCGTGCAGGATGCACACGGGTGCAACGAAGTGCTGATCACAGGAGAAAGCCCATGTGAGTTCGAGGAGGAAGTATTCGTGCCGCAGAGTTTCTCCCCCAATGGAGATGGGATCAACGACACCTTCGTGATACCTGGGATCGAAGGCTATCCGGGCAATCGCATCACCATTTTCAACCGGTGGGGCGCATTGATGTTCGAAGGCCGCGGGTATGACAACCGGACGGTGGTATGGGACGGCACCTCGCCCGATGCGCTTCTCGCGGGCAATGCACCTTCGGGGACGTATTACTACATACTGGAGCTCGGCGACTCCCGCCCTGCGATCACCGGCTACATCTACCTCAACCGATGAGCGCGCGGACCATACGATACGTGCTGCCTCTGGCGCTCCTGCTGCCGGGCATGCGGTCGTCCGCGCAACAGGACCCGTTGTACAGCCAGTACATGTTCAATACACTGGCCTTCAATCCGGCTTATGCGGGCAGTGCGGAAATTTTCACGGTAATGGCCCTCAGCCGCCACCAATGGGTGGGCTTCGAGGGCGCACCCACCACCCAGACCCTGCTGGCGCATGCACCTGTGAAACGCTCGGGTCTGTCGTTGGGCTTCTCCGCCATCACCGACAAGACCGGCCCGGCACGCCAGACCTCTGCGCATCTGGATGTCGCCTACCGGATCCGTACGGGAGAACGGTCCCGCCTTTCCTTCGGGCTGAAGGGGGGGCTGAACATGTACCAGGCGGAGATCGCATCCCTCACCACCGTCGAGGCCGACCCCGCGAACGTGGACATCCAGGGCCAGCTATTACCCAACTTCGGCTTTGGTCTGTTCTGGCATACGGACCGGACGTATGTGGGTGTTTCCGCGCCCAAGTTGCTGGAGAACGAGCTGGATGTGGTGAGTGGCACGAACCTCGTCATGGCCACCGAATCGCGTCACTACTTTCTCATGGCTGGTCACGTGATCGATGTCAACCACGGATTGAAGTTCAAGCCCTCCATCATGTTCCGTTTGGTGGAAGGTGCACCCTGGTCGCTGGATGTGAATGCCAACTTCCTGGTGCGGGACCGGGTCTGGTTCGGTGGCATGTATCGCCTGGGTAACGCTTTCGGTCTGCTGGGTCAATACCAGGTGAACGACCAGTTCCGCATCGGCTATGCCTTCGACCTGACCACCACGCGGATGGGGGCCTACAATGCGGGAACCCATGAGATCATGCTGAACTACGATCTGCGATTCATCAAGGGCCGCACCATCTCCCCGCGCTACTTCTGACGCCATGTTCGCCCGGGTCGCAATACGCATCGCACTCGTCCTGCTGGGCGCCCTGGCCACCCCGGTCATGGGGCAGGCCGATGGTTACATCCGTGAAGGCGATCGCCACTTCCAGCAGATGGCGTACGCGCGTGCGGTGGCCTCATATCGCGTGGCTGCTGAATTGGGCGCGGTGAACGAGCACGTGACCAAGCGCCTGGCGGAATGTCTCATGATCCTTGGCCAGATGGAGGAGGCCGAGAAGTGGTACGCCATCGTGGTGAAATACCTGAACCGGGAGCCGCGCGATCTGTACAACTATGCGGAGGTGCTGAAGAGCAATGGGCGATATGAGGAGGCTGAGGAATGGATGGATCGATACCTGGCCACCAAGGCGGGGGATGGACCGCTCAGGAGCAATATCGGTGGATTCGCCCGGAAATTCGCACAGGAGGAGGAGCGTTTCCGGATCAAGCCGGTGAGCATCAATACGGAGTGGTCTGATTTCGGCACCGCATGGTTGGATGCCGGAAGGGTGCTTTTCGTCTCCGCTCGTAGCCAGCGTGTGATCATGCACCGGCGCGCCGCATGGAATGGCGAGCCATTCCTGGACCTTTATGTGGCCGATGTGGGCGAGGGAGGCGATCTGACCGACCCGCGCAAACTCGAAGGGGCGGTGAACAGCATCAACCACGAGGGCCCGGCGACCGCCAGCACGGAAGGTGACGTGCTTTGGTTCACCCGCAACAGTTCGCAACGCAGCGGTCAGGGTATCAGCCGCCTGGGTCTATTTACGGCACAACGTGATGGCCAGGGCTTCGGCCGTGTGGAGCCGTTCCTATATAACAACAGCGAAGTGTCCAATGGGCACCCCGCACTTTCACCTGACGGCCAACGCTTGTATTTCGTCAGTGACATGCCTGGTGGCTACGGCGGTACGGATATCTACGTGGTGCACCAGCAGGGTGGCCAGTGGGGTGAACCGGAGAATCTGGGTCCCACGATCAATACGCCTTACAATGAAGTATTCCCATTCGTGGCGGCCGATGGTACATTGTACTTCGCCTCCAATGGCCATCCCGGTCTGGGTGGGCTGGATGTGAATGCTGCAAGGCCCGATGGCAACGGTGGCTTCCGCTCGCCGATCAACGTGGGTGCACCGGTGAACGGCCCGCGCGATGACTTCGCCTTCATCATCGACCCCACGGGTACCCGGGGTTTTTTCTCCAGCAACAGGCCCGGCGGTAGGGGAAGCGATGACATCTACGGTTTCGTGATGCTTGCCCCTTTGGAACAGCGCTTCATGTGCACCGGGACCGTGATCGACGAGGAGCACGATATCCCGGTGATCGCCGCGGAAGTCCTGCTCTATAACAAGGACGGTGCTTTGATCGCGACCACATTGACCGACGCCCGGGGCGAGTATTCCTTCACCGTGGACAAGGATCGTGAGTATCGCCTGGTGGCCAAACTCAAGGACCGTTTCGATGGGGAACAATTCCTCAGCACGGACCGGATCGAACAGGAACAGATCATCACACGAGACATCCGCCTTGTGGCGGATGCGGGCATCTGGTTGCGTGGCACAGCTCGCCCCAGCGACCGTCCGGGTTTCCTTTCAGGGATGACCGTGAGCGTGGTGAACCTCAGCAGCTTTCACACCGAGACCAAGGTGACCGGCCCCGGGGGTGACTTCAGTTTCCGCATGCAGGGCAACGAGGAATTCGAAGTGCTGTTGGAGATGTCAGGCTATTACTCCCTGAGCGTGCCGGTCTCCACCATCGGCATGCGCCAGGGCATCATCGACCTGAACGAAGCGCGGGAATTGGTCTTTGATCCCATGGTCGTGGGCAAGCCTGTCGCTTTCAAGCATATCCGCTGGGAACGCGGTAGATCCGTGCTCGATCCTGTGGCACGCACCGAGGTGGATGCATTGGCGGAGCGTATGCTGGTGAACCCGGGTATCCTGGTGGAGGTGGCCGTGCATGCCGATGCGCGGGGTGAGGAGGATCAGAAACTTACGCAGAAGCGTGCGGATGCCATCGTGGAATACTTGCGTGGCAAGGGCATTCCCAAGGAGCGTCTGGTTGCCAGGGGCTATGGCGCCACACGCTTGTTGAATCACTGTGCGCCAGGGGTGACATGCACCGAGGAGGAGCACGCCGTCAACCGGCGGAACGAATACGTCGTCACGGAGATCAGGCCTTGAGACCTGCGCGTTCCTGGGGAAGTGCCGCACACGCATAGCCTTCCGATGCGAGCCAGCGCAACACGCCGGGCAGTGCATGCCGCAGCCGGTCACGGGCTTTGAGGCTGTCATGGAATACCACGATGGACCCCGGACGCACATGGCGGCGAACATTGTGCAGGCATCGTTCGCCATCGATGGTTTTGTCGAAATCCCCACTGAGCACATCCCACATCACCACCCGGAACCGTGGCAACAATGCCCGGGCCTGGCGTCTGGAGATCCGGCCGTAGGGTGGACGGAAGAGATCCGTCCCGGAAAGGGCCTGGCAGCGCAGCACATCACGCAGGTAGGTCGTGGTCGGCGTGCGCCAGCCATCCAAATGGTCCCAGGTGTGATTGCCCACCGAATGACCACCGGCGCGTATGCGATCCAGTATGTCCGGATGCGCCTCCGCATTGCGGCCCACGCAGAAGAAGGTCGCCTTCACACCATGTGCACCAAGTGTATCCAGCACCCATGGGGTGTCGTCGGGCACGGGGCCATCATCGAAGGTCAGGTACACCTGGCGCCCCTCGCCCGGCATCTCCCACACCAGCTCACGGAAAAAGGGTTTCACAGGAGCCGGTACGCGGGCAAGGTACATGGCGACACGAGGGTCAGAAGCGCATACGGGTGGTGCGTCGCTTTGCGGATTCCAATTCGATCATTTTGCCCTCATACGCCTCCTCGATCGACTGGAATCGTTCGGCGAGCGAGTCTGAAAAATTCGCTTCCAGAGTGTCGCCTTTGAGGATGGCCTCCAGCGCGGGTACGCGCGTGTAGTTCGCGGCCACGCTACCCAGGCGCCCCATCACGGCATGGGTGATGGCCATCTCGTTCTCCAGGCGCTGTGCGAAGCGCGGCTCCAGGCTCAGGTAGAACACCATGTTATCCTCCATGATGCTGAAGAGCCTTTCGTTCAACTCGTTGGCCTTTGCCGTGTCACCCAGGGCGTAGTAAGCCTCCACCGTGGGCAGCAGGATGCGGTCGAAGGGCACGTTGCGCTCGGGCATCTTTTCCAGGGAAAGGTCCAGTATGATGCGTGCATCATCCGGTCGGCCTTCCGCGATCAGTGCTTCCGCAAGGCTGCTCATTTGCAGGCGCAGGTTCGTGGTCATGCGCAGGATGTTCTCATCGAGGTAGATGGGCTCCGCGAAGTCCATGTTGCCCCACAGGAATTTCTCTGTGACATTGCGGAACATATGTTCGGTATCCACACGGCCATGCAGGTTCGGGTTGGGATTGGGTGAGTTGATCGGGACCAGACGGTAGGTCAGACCTTCCAACTGGAAGTGGTCCTGCAGGTTGATGTAGCTGTCGGGGCCGGTGGTGACCGCGAAGTAGATGGGGCGCTCCCAGTTGAAATTGCTCAGCAGGTCCAGCACCATCAGGTGGTTCTTCAACAATACCTGCTTGTTGATGCGCCAGTTCACCGCAGGCACCCAATCCACGCTGTCCTTCGGGTGCAGCGTTCCATTGCCGAACACCGTGGCGCTGTCCACCGGGATGCTGAAGCGGTCCGCAGGGAACCATGCGTCCTTCTGCCCACGTTGGAAGATGGGTTGCATGTTGCGGTCGTTGTAGATGAATTCCATCATCTCACGTATGTCACGATAGGACTCACGATCACCTTGGGGGATCAATGCCACCACGTCGCGCGTGCCCTGCCGGTATTTCCCGGGGTCCATGGCGAAGGGCACCGGGTCGCTCTCATATGCCTTGCGCCGCATCTGGTCGATGTACCAGTCCGTGTTCAGCAGGCTGAGGTTCACCACACGGATGTCCGTTCGGATGCCCTCCACCTCCTGGGCATACCACAATGGGAAAGTATCGTTGTCGCCATTGGTGAAGAGGATGGCGTTGGGCGCGCAACTCTCCAGGTAGTTGTAGGCCAGGTCGCGGGCCGGCTTGCGATGGCTGCGGTCGTGGTCATCCCAACCGTCGGCCACCATCACCGCTGGCACAGCCAGCCCAAGTGCCGTGGCCAGCAGGCCATGCAGGGTGTCGTTGCGTGTCATGCGCCCCAGCAAATGGAACAGGAACAAGGCACCACCACCCACCGCGGCCATGTACAGAATGGAAAAGGAGACCGAATGGTCGCCACCCCACTCCAGCACGTATTTCAACAGACCCAGACCCACGACGGCACCACAGGCGACGACCAGTTCGCGCCGCGGGATCGATCGGGCGGCATCATACAAGGCGAAGACACCCAGCCCGATCCAGATCGCGAACGCATAGAATGATCCGGCGTAGGCGTAGTCCCGCTCACGTGGCTGGTAAGGTGCCTGGTTCAGGTAGATCACAATGGCGAAGCCCGTGAAGAAGAACAGCAGCATCACCACGGTCCAGTCGCGCACGTGACGTACCAGCTGGTACACCAGGCCGATGATCCCCAGCAGCAGGGGCAGCAGGTAGAATTTATTGTGGGCCTTGTTCTGTGTGATGCTGCCCGGCAGATGGTCCTGGTTCCCCAGGCGCTGGGCGTCGATGGCCTTGATGCCACTGATCCAGTTGCCATCCAGGATGCCGCCATGGCCCTGGACATCATTCTGGCGACCGGCGAAATTCCACATGAAGTAGCGCCAGTACATCCAGTTCACCTGGTAGTCGACGAAGAAGCGCAGGTTCTCACCCATCGTGGGTTTGTGGAGGATGGTGGGCTTGCCTTCGCGGTCGGTCGTGCGCATGGGTACGCCCTTGAACGCGCTCCACTCCTTGTAGGCATCGATGTGGTGCCGCTGGGCACTGTACATCCGGGGAAAGAGCATGGTGAACTCCGGCTCATATTCAACTTCGGTGCCCTTGCGCGGGTCGGTGATGATGTATGTATGATCGATCGTATGGCCGGGGTTCTCTTCCACAAAGTGTTTCGCGCTCCACCGGTCATAGAACTTGCGTACCTCGCGGCCGTCCTTGTTCACCGTCCAGGTGGCCGTGTACACCGGGTTCCCGTCGCGACGCTCATTGGAGTAGGGGGAATCCCAGAACTGGCCGATCAACAGCGGGCGGTCACCGTACTGCTCCCTGTTCAGGTAGCTCAACAGGTTGAAGACGTTCTCCGGATTGTTCTCGTCGATCGGCGGATTGGCGGCACTTCGGATGACGATCATGGCATAGGTGCTGTACCCGATCAAGATCACCGTTACGCCCAGTACGATGGTGTTCAGCAGCACCCTGCCATTCAGTTGTGTCCAGCGAAGCGCCCACACGATGGCCCCGATCACCAACACGGCGTAGATCAGGTTGCCCGTGTTGAAGGGCAGGCCCATTTCGTTGACGAACAGGAGCTCGAAGTGCCCGGCCACCCGCACTATGCCGGGGATGATCACCGCCTGGATGGTGCCCAGGATCAAGGCCGATACAACGAAGGTGATGCCGATGCCCAGGGGAGTGACAGGGTAACGCTTGAAGTAGTATACGAAGGCGATGGCAGGGATGCACAGCAGGTTGAGCAGGTGAACCCCGATGCTCAGCCCCATGAGATATGCGATGAGGATCAGCCAGCGGGTGCTGTGCGGACGGTCGGCCTCGCTCTCCCACTTGAGGATGGCCCAGAACACAATGGCGGTGAAAAAGCTAGACAAGGCGTAGACCTCACCCTCCACAGCGCTGAACCAGAAGCTGTCGCTCCAGGTGTAAGCCAGAGCGCCGACGATGCCGCTGCCCATCACGGCGATCAGCGCGCCATTGCCTGGTACCACGCCGTCGCGGGTGGCCAGCTTCCAGGCCATATGGGTGATGCTCCAGAAGAGGAACAGGATGGTGAAAGCACTGGCCAGTGCACTGAGCGTGTTCACCGCCACAGGCACATGTTCGGGGGCCACGAAGAAGCTGCTCACCCGCGCCATGATCATGAACAGGGGGGCACCCGGTGGATGACCCACCTGTAGCTTGTATGCCGTGGCGATGAATTCCCCGCAGTCCCAGAAACTCGCTGTGGGCTCGATGGTGGAGATGTAGGTCCACGCGGCCACCAGGAATACGGTCCAACCGGTGAGGATGTTGAGCTTCTTGAAGTCCATCGATGGGGGTTGGGCTGCGATAAGCGGCGAAAATACCAAAGTCCACCGGGCATACCGGATGTGCATTCATGTGATCGTGCTAAATTTGCCGGGCTTTGGAAGGTGTGGCCCCGCATTCTGGCTGTGGCACACTGGAAGAAGTCCGCAATAGGCGGGTGTATGTTCCCTCAATGGCCGATGGTGTAACTGGCAACACGTCTGATTTTGGTTCAGAAGAGTCTAGGTTCGAGCCCTAGTCGGCCAACAACGGAGTAATGCAGGGCCCCGCAGCAGCGGGGCCTTGTCATTCACACTCCAGTCCCTTCCCGCCACATACGCGAACGCCCCGCTGTTGAGGCGGAGCGTTCACCTGTGCCAGGACGGGGTATCACTCCACAACGAAGCGGACAACGCGTATATCACCGGGCTGAGCCATGCGGATGAAGTAGATGCCGCTGGTGATGCCGGCGATAGGTAGGTCCATGCGCTGCTCTCCTGCAGGGTGGGTACCATCGTGCAGTACCGCGATCGTGCGCCCCAGCACGTCGATCATCTCCATGCGTAGCTGCCCACCTTCCGCCAGGTTGAACACCACCTGGGCGGTGTGACTTGCAGGATTGGGCAATACCAACAGGGCGTTCACGTCGGATGTGTGCCATTCGCCGATGCCCACGGGTGATCCATTGAGGTTGATGTCATCGACATAGACGTGGTTCCCGCCATCGCTCTCGAATTCGAACTTCATGCGGAAGTCGCTCACGTGGTACATCGGGCCGATGTTGGTCACTTCCGCATATTCCCACTGCTCCGGCCCCGCAGGCACGAAGTTGCCGGTCATCGGAGCGCCTGCGGTGTTCAGGTTGGTGGTGCCACGCAATTGATGGCGCATGCTCCAGGTGGCGCCGCAGTTGTTGCTCACATACAATCGCAGGCGGTCGTCACTCGAAATGTTCCGCTGGGCATAGGCGTATCTGAACGAGATGCGCACCTCACTCTCGGAACTCATGTCGATCGGCTGGGAGATCAGATCATCGCGCTTGCCAGCCATGTTGCTGGCGTTGATGATGCGCACACTATTGCTTCCCGAGTAAGCGGCCGCTGCCGTCAGTGACCAGGTGTTGTCATTGTCCGGGTTGAATACCATCCATGGCGAATCGCCCAGGTTCAAATAGGCTTCGAAGCCTTCATCGAAAGGCACAGGCACACCGGGATCCGGCAGCACCACCACCTTGGCCTCCATAGTGGTCTCCATGGTGTTGGTGCCATCGCTTACCTGCAATGTCACGGGATACACGCCTGGTGTGTCGTAGGTCACCGTGGGATACATCGCCGTGGAGGTGCCCGGCTCCCCGCCAGGGAAGGACCACAGTCGGCTTTGCACGCCGTTGTAGCTCATGTCCGTGAAGCTCACCGTCTCGCCTACGCAGATCGTCTCGCGGTCACTCTTGAAGAGGGCCATGCATAATTGGGGCTCCAGGTCCACACCGGTGAATGTGAGGTTGCCAGCCTGCCACAATTGGTTGCGCTGCGCGGTGGTGGAATTGAGCGCGGCGATCATCCGGTTCGCCTGGCCGATGGTGAACATGCGCGAGCAGTACGCGTAATCCATGTAGTTCTCCACATTGTCCAGCGAGCCACAGGACTCTCCATTGAGGACGCAGTTCGTCCAGCCCACGGTATTGGGGGTATCCGCCACCTGATCGTCGCCGTTGCAATTGCTTTCCAGCTCGGGGTTGTTCGAGTTCCCCCACACATGCCGCAGGTTGATCCAGTGGCCCACCTCGTGTGTGAGCACGCGTGAGCGGCTGGGGTGGCTGGTGCCGATGCTGCCTGTGTAAGTATGGAGGATCACGATCCCATCGCTGCTGGGGTTGTTGTTGAATGCGCTGGGATAGTTGGTATAGCCGGCCGCCCCATTCGCACTGGCCGCCACCCACACGTTCATGTATCGGTTGCGGGGCCATTGGATCAGGGCCTTCATCTCACTGTCCCCCTGGTAGGTCAGGGTGCTCACAGTGCGTGTGATGCCGTTGGTGCAATTTCCCTGCGGATCCTTCTGTGCCAGGCGGAAGTCCACATCCACATCGGCTACGATGTCCAGGAACTCGGGCTTCACGGTCGGCCAGTCG
Source organism: Flavobacteriales bacterium (assembly GCA_041747675.1). GTDB lineage: Bacteria > Bacteroidota > Bacteroidia > Flavobacteriales_F > PHOS-HE28 > PHOS-HE28. The sequence continues at coordinate 14,500 of JBGTES010000094.1, read as the reverse complement.
GGGTTCTCCTTGTTGAAGTCCTCGTTCAGTATCCGGATGGCGTCGTAGAGCTGGTCGTCATTGATATTCTCCGCGCCATTGTTATGTATGATGTGGAACACCACCGGGATCACATAGGCGCCACGCGCACCGGGCGTGGCGTTGGCGATCCATTCCTGTGTAAAGGCCTCCAACTCCGCCTCGTCCTGGGCGATGCGTGCGATCTCATCCGGATCGCCTCCGTGCAGGTGGTGGAACAGCTCGGGGTCGTTGTTCTTGCACGGCAGGACGCCGGGATCCTGGGCCTGTAGTGCCGGGGTCATCAGCAGTACGGTGATCGACACTAGGGTGGCGCTCGTTCTCATTGGTGTGGGTTCTTGTACCGCGTAAGATGCATGGATTACTGTCTCACCAGGCGCACCACCTCGGTGCGGTCGCCCTGTTGCAGGCGTATCAGATAGATGCCTGCGCGCAGCGAGGTCAAAGGCAGGTCCAGCCGCAGCTCGCCAGCGGGGTGTTGGCCATCATGCAGCACCTGCACGGTGCGGCCCAGCATGTCCATCATCTCCAGGCGCAGCGCTCCGGACCGGGGCAGGCGCAGCAACAATTGGGCCTGGTCATTGGCCGGATTGGGCATCACCATCATCACCGCACTGCCCGGTCCCAGCTCTTCCAGGCCCACGGGTGATCCATTGATGTTGATGTCGTCCAGGTAGATGTTGTTCCCGCCGTAGCTCTCGAACTCGAACTTGAACCGGAAGTCTTCCACATGATAAGCGGCACTCACGTTGGTCACTTCAGTGTACGCCCACTGGTCGTTGCCGGGCACGAAACTCGTGGACATGGGAGCGCCGGCGGTGTTCAGGGCGATGGTGCCCCGTAACTGCTGGCGCATGCTCCAGGTGGCGCCGCAGTTGTTGCTCACCCATAACCGGAGGCGGTCATCGCTGGCGGTGCTTCGCTGCGCATAGGCATAACGGTAGGAAATATGCACCCCGGTTTCCCCACTCAAATCCACAGGGGGAGACACCAGTTCGTCCTTGCGGCCATTCATGGCGAAGATGTTCAAGATGCGCACACTGTTCCCTCCGCTATGGGCCGCGGCATTCGTCAGGGTCCAGGTGTTGTCGCCATCAGGGTTCACCACCGCGAATGGGGATGCCACAAGGCTCGCGTAGGCTTCAAAACCCTCATTATAAGGAGCGGGCACACCGGGCGAAGGCAGCACGTTCACCAGTTGTTGTTCGGTGGTACTGAGCGAGTTGGTGCCATCGCTCACGGTGAGCGTTACGGAATAGGTGCCCGGAAGTGCATAGGTCACAGTGGGGGAGAGTTCCGTACTGGTGGCCGGGGAACCTCCGGGGAACTCCCAGGTGCGGCTTGTCACCCCATGGAAGCTCACATCCGTGTAGGTGATGCTTCCCCCCGCGCAGAATGTGGTGGAGCCATGCATGAACTCCGCGGCGCACAACACATCGGGTCCATTCACCCCGGTGAGCGCAAGCGTGTTGTTCTGCCATAGCTGGTTTCGTTGGGCCACCGTGCTGTTCAGGGCCGCCAGCATCCGGGTGCGTTGCCCATGTGTGAACATCTTGGAGCAATACGAATAGTCCATGTAGTTCTCCACATTGTCCAGCGAGTTGCAGGTGGTGCCATTCAAGTTGCAACTGGACCACCCGATGGTGTTCGGGGTGTCACTCACCTGATCGTCGTCGTTGCAGTTGGAGGCGATCGCCACATTGTTGCTGTTGCCCCAGGTATGCATCAGGTTGATCCAATGCCCCACCTCATGGGTAAGGGTGCGCGAGCGGCTGGGCGCGCTGGTACCAATGCTGCCTGTATAGCTGTGCAGCAGGACGATCCCGTCCAGTGCAGGTGCATTGGCCACGGCATTGGGCCGGTAGGTATAGCCCGCTGCGCCGTTCGCACTGGCGGCCACCCAGATGTTCAGGTACCGGTTGCGTGGCCATTGGATCAGGTTCTTCATGTCCTGATCGCCCTGGTGTGTCAGAGCGCTTTGTGTACGTGTGATGCCCTTGGTGCAGTTCCCTTGCGGGTCCTTGCGTGCCAGGCGGAATTCAATGCCCACATCAGCCACAAGATCGAGGAACTCTGGACGCACGGCTGACCAATCCAGGTTCAGTTTGTTCATATCGTCGTTCAGTACACGCACAGCATCGAACACCTGCTCATCGCTGATGTTCTCGGGGCCATTGTCGTGGATGATGTGGAACACCACGGTGACCACATAATCGTTGCGGGCATTCGCGCCACCGCTTTCGGCGAATGCCGCGGTGAAGGCCTCCAACTCAAGCCGGTCGGCCTCCATGCGCGCAAGGTCCTCCGCAGTGGGGACGAAAAATGGCGCTGCCAGGGTCAGGTCGTCGGCCAGGCAGTGGAAGGGTGGGTCCTGTTGGGCATGTGTGATCACCGCCGGGAGCAGTGCGGCGGTGAGCAAAAGCGTGTGTAAATGCATGTCCTGGCCGAGCGTAGGTTCCGTGATCTTTCCTTGCACCACAAGGATACCGCTTCGGGTTGGACGGTTCGACAGATCACACACCCTTGGTTCCACACATCTTGTGTTCCAACCGCATCAGGATCCCACCCGCTTCGGCCGACCCAGGCAGGGGAATGCGCCCAAACAGGCCGACGGACAACGGTGATGTCCTGTTGAATGATGGTCCGATCGGGATGTGAGCCAGGCGGCATCACGCCCAGCGATCGCCTTCCGTGGAAAGCTGCCGTGCTTCTCGCACCGTCGCCCGCGACCTATTCCACCACGAAGCGCGTCACCTGTTCCCGGCCATCCTGGCGCAGACGCAGAAAGTAGATCCCGGACACCATGCCCTGCACGGGCAGGTCCACGCGGTGCTCGCCAGCGGTGAGCATGCCCGCGATCGGCGTGGCCACGGTACGCCCCAACACATCGATCATCTCCAGGGTGGTCTGTGCCGCCGCTCCCAATTGGAAGATCGCCTGCGCCTGTCCTGCAGTGGGGTTGGGCACCACCAACAGGCCGGGTCCATCGCCCACCAACTCTTCCACGCTCACCGGCTGGTTGTTGATGTTGATGTCATCCAGGTAGATGTTGTTGCCACCATCGCTCAAGAATTCGAACTTCACACGGAAGTTGCCGGTGTGGAACGTTGCGGGGATGTTGGTCACTTCTGAGTAGCCCCACTGGTTCGCGTTGGGTACGAAGGTGGCCGATTGCGGCGCGCCGACGGTGTTCAGTGCTTGTGTCCCGGTCAAGGACAGGCGCGGACTCCAACTGTTGCCGCAGTTGTTGCTCACCCATACACGCAGACGATCGTTGCTGCTGGCAGTGCGCTGGGCATAAGCATAGCGGAAGGTGATCACCGCCTGGGTGGCCCCGCTCATGTCGTACGTCCCGGAGATCATCTCGTCCACCTGGCCGCCCATGTTGAAGGTGTTCAAGATCCGTACGCTCTTGCTGCCGTTGGTGGCCGCAGCGGTATTCACCGTCCAGGTGTTGTTGTTATTGGGGTTCACCACGAACCAGGGTGAGTTGTCCAGGTCCTCATAAGACTCGAATCCTTCGTGGAAGGGTACAGAGGTGCCGGGTACGGCCAGCACGGTCACATGCCCCGCCACGGTGGTACTCACCTGTCCGTTACCATCGCTCGCGGTGAGCGTCACATCATACACGCCGGCGGTGTTGTAGGTCACCGTCGGATTCATGGCGGTGCTGGAGGCAGGCGTGCCCCCGGGGAAGGTCCACGTGCGACTGACCACATTATGGAAACTCTGGTCGGTGAAACTGATGCTGCCACCCGCGCAGATGATCTGGGGGCCGGGCATGAATTCCGCGGCGCACAGTACGTCCGGGCCATTCACCCCGGTGAATGTGAGGTTCTGGCTTTGCGACAGCTGGTTGCGTTGTGCCGTGGAGGAATTCAGCGCGGCGATCATCCGCGTTTTCTGACCATTGGTGAACATCTTCGAGCAGAACGAATACTCCATATAATTCTCCACGTTGTCCAATGAATTGCACGTGCTCCCGTTCACGTTGCAGTTGGTCCAGCCGATGGTGTTGGGTGTGTCGCTCACACCGTCATCCGTGTTGCAGTTGCTGGCCAGACCCGGATCATTGGTGGGCCCCCAGGTGTGTGCCAGGTTGATCCAATGGCCCACCTCATGGGTAAGTGTTCGTGATCCAGAGTTGTTGCCCGTGCCGATACTCCCCACGTAGTCGTGCTTCATCACGATGCCATCCGCAGGGGCCAGCCAGTGCGCATTGGCAGGGGTCAATGTATACCCGGCGGCTCCATCGGCATAGGCACAGACCCACACGTTCATGTAGCGGTTGCGGGGCCACTGGATCAAATTCTTCATGGCCTGGTCGCCCTGGTGGGTGAGCGCACTCTGTGTACGGGTGATCCCCTTGGTGCAGTTGCCACTGGGATCCTTCTTCGCCAGGCGGAATTCCACATCCACATCGGCCACGATGCCGAGAAAGGCGGGATTCACAGTGGACCAGTCCGGGTTGCTGCGGCTGAAGTCCTCGTTCAGGATCTCCATCGCATCATACACCTGTGCGTCGCTGATATTCTCGGGACCATTGTCATGGATGATGTGGAACACCACCGGGATGATGTGCGTGGCGCGCTGATGTTCAGCACCACTCGCGGCGAACTCGGCTGTGAAGGCCTCCAGTTCCAGGCGGGTGGCCTCGATGCGGGCGAGCGTTTCCGGGTCATTCCCATGGAGCGGCTCCAGCACCGTCGCATCGTCGGTGAGACACGGGAAGGGCGGCGTGGCTTGCTGGGCGGAAAGCGCAAGACCTAAAAGGCCCGCAAGGGCCAGGGCAGGGTAACGTGACATGGGCAGCTTAGGGTAACTGATCGGAGGCACAAGATACGGGACATGAGAGGAAAGGCCCTGTGGAACGCCACTCCATCACTCCTTCATGAAGCGCACTGTGGCGATCCCACCGGCCTTTGCCACGCGCAACAGATAGGGGCCCGCAGGCAGTCCTGCGATGGGCAGGTCCACACGCTGTGCACCGGCCGGCAGGCGGCTTTCCATTGGTGTCATCACTTCACGTCCCAAAGCGTCGAAGAGTTCCAGGCGCACGGGACCGGCGATGTCCAGATGGAAGATCGCCTGTGCCTGGTCCGTGGCCGGGTTGGGTACCACCTGCGGGGCATCGCCAGCCTGCAAGGTGAGTTCCTCCACCCCCACATGTACGCCGTTGATGTTGATGTCATCCAGGTAGAGGTTGTTCCCGCCGTGGCTCTCGAATTCGAAGCGCAGCCGCACACGTTCAGTGTGGTATGGGAAACTCAGATTGTCGATCAGCGCGTAGCCCCATTCCCCCGGCCCATTGGGCACGAAGTCCGCGTTGGTGGCGCCGGCGGTGGCCAGATTCACGGTGCCACGCAGCTGCTGCCGCATGCTCCAGGTGGCGCCGCAATTGTTGCTCACGAACACGCGCAGCCGGTCGTCGTTGCCGGCATTGCGCTGGGCGTAGGCATAGCGGTAGGTGATGGTGATCTGCTGCGCCCCGCTCAGGTCGTAGGTAGAGGAAAGCAGCCGGTCCACGCGGCCCGCCTTGCCGGGGTCGTTGTCGATGCGCACGCTGCGGGCGCCACTGTATGCCGCTGCGGTGGTGATGTGGAAGGTGCCATCGTCATCATGATCGCGCACAAGCCAGTCATTCGTGGGCAGCGCATCGATCGTTTCGAATTCCTCGGTGTGCGGCACCTCGCGCCCCACGGCCGGGAACACGGCGACCGCCTCTGGCGCGGTGGTGCTCAGGCTGCTGCTGCCATCGGTCACGATCAGCGACACCGGAAAGCGTCCCTCGGTGTTGTAGGTCACCTGGGGAGCCAGTGCCGTGCTGGTGCCGGGCGCGCCACCGGGGAAGCCCCAGAAACGTGCGCTTACGTTGTGGAAGCTCTCATCGGTGAATTGCACCGTCTCTCCGGTGCATATCTCGTTCCTGCTCTGCTTGTATCGGATGTCGCACAAAATGGGCTCCTCCTCCACTCCGGTGGCGATGAGATTCTCGTCCTGCCACAGTTCATTGCGCTGCGCGATGGGGGAGGTGAGCGATGCGATCATCCGGTTGGCCTGGCCGATGGTGAACATCTTCGCGCAATACGAGTACTCCATGTAGTTCTCCACATTGTCCAATTCGGACCCACAGCTATTGCCCCACAGGAGACAGCTCGTCCAGCCCTTGGTCAGGGGTGTATCCGCCACCTCATCATCCATCGTGCAGTTGCTCTCACTGCCCGGCTCGTTGCTGTTCCCCCAGCAGTGCATCAGGTTGATCCAATGCCCCACCTCGTGGCCCCACACGCGCGAGCGGCTGGGCGCCCCCGTACCGATGCTGCCCATGTAGTCGTGGCGCAGCACCATGCCGTCCGCCTCCGGCCAGTTGTTCAGCCACATGGGATAGTAGGTGTAGCCCGCAGCGCCGTTCGCACTGGCTGCCACCCACACGTTCATGTACATGTTGCGCGGCCACTGGATCAGCTGTGTCATCTCGAAGTCGCCGCTGTAGGTCTGGGTGCTCACCGTGCGGGTGATCCCGTTGGTGCAGTCGCCCCAGGGATCCTTCTGCGCCAGCCGGAATTCGATGCCCACTTCGGCCACGATGTCCAGGAACTCCGGACGCACATTGGGCCAGTCCGGATTCTGTTTGTTGAAGTCCTCATTCAGGATGCGCACCGCGTCATGCACCTGTGCATCGCTGATATTCTCGGGGCCGTTGTTGTGGATGATGTGCACCACCACGGGCACGATGAAGAGGCCGCGCCCGGAACGGTCGAAGCCCGCTGTCCAGGCATCCAGTTCGGCCTTCGCATGCATGGCGTCCTCCAGCACTGACGGATCCGCTGCGATGCGCTGGGCCAGTGCGTCGCTTTCATTGGCCTTGCAGGTGAAACCCTCGTTCGCGGCCGACTGCGCCAAAAGCACGTGGGGCAGCAGCGAAAAGCTGGCAATGGTCAGGAGGAGAAGTCGCATGGAGGCTCGGGTGAGGGTGGTGCAAGGTAATTCCAAAGGGTCCTGCTGGTCCGATCGCCAGGGAGCGCACAAGGCACCGGTCTTGGAAGGCATCGGACGGTGGGGAACGTCTTCAGCGCAAGGCTTGTTCGAGGTCCTCCACAAGGTCCCCGGCATCCTCCACCCCCACGCTCAAACGGATCAATGTATCGACCAGGCCATTCCGGATGCGCTCATCACGCGGGATGCTGGCGTGCGTCATGCTCGCCGGGTGGCCCAGCAGCGATTCCACACCGCCCAGGCTTTCCGCCAGCGCGAAGAGCTTGGTGCTGCTCAGCACGCGGGTGGCATCGGCCATGTCATCGCCCTTCAGCGTGAAGCTCAGCATGCCGCCGAAGCCGCGCATCTGCTTCGCTGCGATCGCGTGGTTGGCATGCGAGGCGAAGCCCGGCCAGTACACCCTGTCCACCTTGGGATGCTGCGCCAGGAATTCGGCCACCACCTGCCCGTTCTCGCAGTGGCGCTGCATGCGCAGGTGCAGGGTCTTCAGGCCGCGCAATACGAGGAAACAATCCATCGGCCCCGGTGTGGCGCCGGTGCTGTTCTGGATGAAGGCCAGCCGTTCGGCCAGCGCATCATCATGCACTACCAGCGCGCCCATCACCACGTCGCTGTGCCCGCCGAGGTACTTCGTCACGCTGTGCATCACGATGTCCGCGCCTAGGGCGATGGGGTTCTGCAGGTAGGGCGTGGCGAAGGTGTTGTCCACCCCGAGCAGGCAGTTGTGCTTCTTGCCGATGGCCGCCAGCCCGGCGATGTCGATGATGCGCATCAGCGGGTTGGTGGGCGTCTCGGCCCAGATCAGCCTGGTGTTGCTATTCATGGCCGCCTCCACGTTGCGCAGGTCGCCCATGTCCACGAAGTGGAACTTCACGCCAAAGCCTTCGAAGACCTTGGTGAACAGCCGGTAGCTGCCACCATAGAGGTCGTTGGTGCTCACCACCTCATCACCGGGCTTCAACAGCTTGATGATCGCGTCGATGCTGGCCATGCCGCTGCTGAAGCACAGCCCATGCTTCCCGTTCTCCAGCGCCGCCAGTGCGTTCTGCAAGGCCGTGCGGGTGGGGTTGTGCGTGCGGCTGTACTCGTAGCCCTTGTGGTCGCCCGGAGCGGCCTGCACGTAGGTGCTGGTCTGGTAGATCGGCGTCATGATCGCCCCGGTGGCGGGGTCGGGCTCCACACCGGCGTGGATGGCTTTGGTCGCGAATTTCATGGGTGCGTTGGCAATGGGCCTTGCCTTGGGGCAGGCAGGCGGCGAAGGTAGCAGGCAGCGCGGGGCGTATGGAGAAGCGTCAGGATGGACGGCTATCTTCACCACTGGAACCCGATGATCATGAGGCGTAGGTCTGTATCGCAATACACGGCGTGTTTGGCGGTCACGCTCATCGCCGGATCGAATGGCGCAGATGCACAGAGCTGGTTCCCGGATGAGGCGGTATGGCACTACAACTACGCCAGTGGCTTCGGAGCGGTGGGGCATGTGCGCCTGTCCGTGGAAGGCGATACGGTCGTGGCGGGTACCACCCTGCGCAAGTTGCATCCGGTGCAGGAGGTCTACGACCACATCGGCGGGCAGTATCACAGCTTCCCCCTGCCAGCGATCCCCGTGATGGAAAGTGAGGGTCTGGTGCTGGCGTGGTCACATGCGGAGAACACCCTCGATACCCTGTGCGACATGAACGCGATGCCCGGCGATAGCTGGCGCCTGCCTCGCCTGCCCGACTGGCGCCTGTGCGCCGATAGCAGCTATGTGCAGGTGCTCGATACAGGCACCCTGGTCCTGGGTGGTGTGGCCTTGCGCTGGCTCGCGGTGGAGACGCACTTCCTGATCGCCGACATGCCCGGTTGGCCACCACCCCTGCCGGACACACTGATCGAGCGCATCGGTTCCACAACCCTTTACTTCCTCGCGCATGACATCTGCAATGGCAGTGTGGACGGCCATTCGGCTGGACCATTCCGTTGCTATGCGGACGACGAGGTGTTGCTGAACCTGGATCCTGACATCCCTTGTGACTTCATCGTGGGTGTGAATGAACTCACAGCGCCAGGTGTTCAGGCCCTCTTACACATCCACCCCAATCCGGCCAGTGCCTGGGTGGCGATCGACTACGATCTGTTGGTGGAACCCAGCCATGCGGCGATCGTCATTCGCGACATCGCCGGCCGCGAGGTGAAGCGCATCATGCTTCGGGAGCAGCAGCAACAGGTGGTGTGGGACACGCGCCAGGCCCCACCGGGCAGTTACACCGCCACCCTGTTGAACAAGGGCAGGCAGTTGCGTACCGAGAAGTTCATCATCAGCCCATGAGCACGCGCAAGGCAAGGCTGTTGGTCCTGGCACTCACCCTGATGGGCCTCAGGCCCATGCTGGCGCAACAGCCCTTTGCATTGGACGTGGATTTCCGCACGGAGATCGATACCTGGTACGTAAGCTCCATCGCACCCTTGCCCGATGGGGATGTATTGTTGTCGGGACAGATCCGTTTTCCGGGAGACCCCATAGGCACCTTTCGCTTATTGGCACGAGTAGACGCGAACGGTCAACGCCAGGAGTGGTTCCCTTACGGGTATGGCGGAGGCAAGTTAGTTCCTTGGGCGAACCGGTTCTATGTGGGGAACAACCAGATCGTGCGTCGGGTATGGCCGGATGGGACCACCGATACAGAATTCATCGGCATGAACCTGGGCCCCTACTTCTCCTCCCTGCAAGGGGGCGACTACCATGTGTACCCCGATGGGCGGGTGCTGATGAGCGGGGTACACAACCTGAGCGACACGGTGCGGGGTTTCACCGGCCTGCACTGCCTGGTGTGGTTCAGCAACACGGGCTACCTGGACACCACCCAGCACCACCGCAAATGCCTGGGCAGCCTCAACGTGTTCCAGCAGCTGCCCGATGGCCGCTTCATCGGCAGCGGCAGCACCGGCACCTGGGACGGGCAGCCCGCCAGCAACATCATCCGCTTCCACCCCGATGGCGAACTGGACACCACCTTCCAGGCCCAGGTGTGGTGGGGACAGGCATACGACTTCCTACCCTTGGAAGATGGGCGTATGTACGCCGCAGGCCTGTTCCGGATCAGCGGCATGGCGGACACCCTGCATGTGGTGCGTTTCATGCCCGACGGGTCTCTGGATCCCACCTTCCACAACACGGTGAAGTTCCGCGCATTGGGGATGACCACCATGCCCATGGGCGCGATCGTTCGCAGCATTATGGCCTTGGACACAGGCCGGTTGGTGGTCACCGGTAACTTCGATCAAGTCGAGGGACAATCACACGGCTGCATCGCCATGCTGGATACCAACGGCTACCTGCTCAACGATGCTTTTACCGGCAATGGTGCTGGCACCTTCACCTTCCAAGGTGCCACCGGCGCTGGGATCTCAGGACTGATCCATGCTGGCAATGACCAGTGGTACATCTGGGGCGCTTACCACGGCTACGATGATGGCAATACCAACGACCCGCAGCAGCGCATGGTAAGCCGCCTGCATGGGCTTGGCGTGGGAGTGCAGGAGTGGGTTCCGCCAGGTGTGCAGGCCCTGCTGCACATCCACCCCAACCCGGCCAGCACCTGGGTGGCGATCGACTATGATCTGTTGGTGGAACCCAAGCAGGCCGCTTTGGTGGTGCGCGATATCGCCGGGCGCGAGCTGTACCGCAAAGCCTTGCACAACCAGCGCCACCAACTGGTGTGGGATACCCGCCAAGTGGCGCCTGGCACCTATGCCGCCACCCTCTACAACGGTCAGCGCGCCCTGCGCACCGAGAAGATCGTGTTACAGCCATGAAGGCCCTGAGGCCATATCCCCTGCTCTTCTGCCTGGCCCTCGCCGACGCCCAGGCCCAGGCACCCTTTGCGTTGGACCTTGACTTTCGTACCGAGATCGACACGTGGTACGTGGCTTCGATCCTGCCACTGTCAGATGGAAAGATCTTCATCTCAGGGCGCATCAACTTTCCAGGAGATCAACCAGGAACCTTCAGAGGGAGCGCCAAGCTCCTCCCGAACGGAGAACGGGATATGGACTTTCCAAGCTTTCCACAAACCACTGGGGGCGGGAAGGTCACCCCATGGAACGATCAATTCTTCTATGTGTCACCCGGTCAAACCGTTAGGCGATTGACCTCCGAGGGACTGATAGATCCAACGTTCATCAGCATGAACCTGGGCCCCTACTTCTCCTCCCTGCAAGGGGGCGACTACCATGTGTACCCCGATGGGCGGGTGCTGATGAGCGGGGCACACAACCTGAGCGACACGGTGCGGGGTTTCACCGGCCTGCACTGCCTGGTCTGGTTCAGCAACACGGGCTACCTGGACACCACCCAGCACCACCGCAAGTGCCTGGGTGCGCTGTTCAATTTCCAGGAATTGCCCGATGGCCGCTTTATCGGCAGTGGCAGCACCGGCACCTGGGACGGCCAGCCCGCCAGCAACATCATCCGCTTCCACCCCGATGGCGCCCTGGACACCACCTTCCAGGCACAGGTATGGTGGGGCCAGGCATTCGGCTTCCTGCCCCTGGCCGATGGGCGTGTCTATGCCGCAGGTGCATTCCGCATCACCGGCATGGCGGACACCCTGCGCCTGGTGCGCTTCATGCCCGATGGTTCCCTGGATCCCACCTTCAACAACGTGTTGAATTTCGAGGTGATTGAGCTTACCGGATCTTTAGGAGGCGTGCCGAGTTTCATACACCCCTTGGACGAAGGCCGCTTGATCGTCACCGGCGGCTTTGAAATTGTGGATGGACAGACACGCAAAGGCATCTGCTTGATCGACACGAGCGGCGTGCTGTTGGATGATCATTTCGCGGGTCCTGGGGCCGGTAACTATATGTTCCAAGGTCTCACCTTGGGTTCTGTCCGGGGTATCCTGCCCGCCGGCAATGACCAGTGGTACATCTGGGGCAACTACCACGGCTACGATGATGGCAATACCAACGATCCGCAGCAGCGCATGGTAAGCCGCCTGCACGGGCTTGGCGTGGGAGTGCAGGAGTGGGTTCCGCCCGGTGTGCAAGCCCTCTTGCACATCCACCCCAACCCGGCCAGCACTTGGGTGGCGATCGACTATGATCTGCTGGTGGAGCCGACGCATGCGGCGATCGTCATTCGCGACATCGCGGGCCGCGAGGTGAAGCGCATTCTGCTTCGGGAGCAGCAGCAACAGATGGTGTGGGACACGCGCCAGGCCCTGCCGGGGAGCTACACCGCCACCCTGTTGAACAAGGGCAGGCAGTTGCGTACCGAGAAGTTCATCATCAGCCCATGAGCACGCGCAAGGCAAGGCCCCGATCATAGTTCCTTCGCGTTCATTCATGCGCATAGTCTTCCGCCACCTGCTTCTGGTCTGTATGGCCTGCAGTGGGGTGGGCACCCACGCCCAGACCATTACCGTGCGCGATGCCACCACCCGCGCCCCGCTGGAGGCCGCCACGCTCTACCACCCCGCCAGCGGCACCTCGGCCGTCACCAATGCCAGCGGGCATGCCGCCTTCGCGCCCTTTGCCAGTGCCGACAGCATTCTGTTCCGCATGATCGGTTACCAGCCACGCACGCTGAGCGCTGCCCAGGTGGCCGCCATGGAATACCGCGTGGCGCTCTCGCCGCAGCCCTTCGCGTTGGAGGAGTTCGTGGTGAGCGCCAACCGCTGGGAGCAGGATGCCGCCCGCGTGCCCAGGCAGGTGAGCGTGCTGCGTCCGCGCGATGTGGCCTTCAACAACCCCGGCACCGCCGCCGATCTGCTGGAGAGCAGCGGTGAGGTCTTCGTGCAACGCAGCCAGCTCGGCGGGGGCAGCCCCATGCTGCGTGGCTTCGCGGCCAACCGGGTGCTGATCGTGGTGGACGGAGTGCGCATGAACGACGCCATCTTTCGCGGGGGCAACCTGCAGAACGTGATCGGCGTGGATACGAACGCGCTGGAACGCGCCGAGGTGCTGCACGGTCCCGGTGCCATGACCTACGGCAGCGATGCCATCGGCGGGGTGATGGACTTCCACCTCCTGCGGCCGCGCTTCGCGAAGGACAGCGGGCTGGTGGCCCACGGCGCGGCCATGGCCCGCTACGGCACCGCTGCCAACGAACGCACGGCCCACCTGCACTACGGGCTGGGCGGGCGCAAGCTGGCCTTTGTGGCCAGTGCATCGGTGAGCGGCTTCGGCGATCTGCGTACCGGCAGTCACGGCCCGGAGGACTACCTGCGCCCCTGGTTCGTGCGCACGGTGGAAGGCCACGACAGCGTCTTCGTGAACCCCCGGCCGCGCGAGCAGGTGGGCAGCGGCTACACCAACGCCATGGCCCTGGCCAAGCTGGCTTGGAAGCCGGGAAAGAACTGGACGATCGGCATCAACGGATACCTGAGCACCACCAGTGACATCCCCCGCTACGACCGACTTATCGAACTACGACCCAACGGCAACCCCCGTAGCGCCGAGTGGTACTACGGTCCGCAGGAATGGCGTATGGCCAGCCTTGGCGCGGAGCACAGAGCACAACGTGGCATCTACGACCGGCTGCGGGTGCTGGTGGCCTGGCAGGACCAGGCCGAAAGCCGCAACGACCGCAACTTCGGCATTAACAGCATGCGCATGCAGGAGGAGCGCGTGCAGGGGCTCTGGGCCAACCTCGACCTGGAGAAGGAACTCTCCCCACGCACCCACCTGCTCTACGGCGCCGAAGCGGTGAGCAACCTGGTGGGCAGCACCGGCCTGCGCCGCAACATCAACACCGGCGAGGAGGTGCCCATCAACAGCCGCTATCCCGATGGCAGCACGTGGTACACGGCCTCGGCCTACATGGGCCTGCTGCACGATGTCACCGAGCGGCTCACGTTCTCGGGCGGCCTGCGCTACAGCTTCGTGGGCTTCGGCTGCAGCTTCGACACCACGCTCTTTCCCTACCCGGTCGCCGAGGCCTCGCTGGCCACCGGTGCGCTCACGGGCAACGCCGGCGTGGCCTTCCGCCCGTCGCCCGGTTGGAAGTTCTCCGCCGACCTCAGTACCGGTTTCCGCGCGCCCAACATTGACGACATCGGCAAGGTCTTCGACAGCGAACCGGGCATGCTGGTGGTGCCCAACCCCGGGCTGCGTCCCGAGTATGCCTACAGCGCCGAGGCCGCCGTGGAGCGCAGCATCCGCGATCGCGTCCGCCTTCGCGGAGGCACATACGCCGTGCTGCTGGACCAGGCCCTGGTGCGCCGTCCCTTCACCCTGAACGGCGCAGACAGCATCATGTACGATGGGGAGCCCAGCCAGGTGGAGGCCATCGTGAACACGGCCCAGGCACGGGTGTTCGGCTTTTTCGTTGCTGCCGATCTGCGTCTGGGCAAGGACCTGCATTTCGAACTGCGTTACAACTGGCAGCATGGTGTGGAGCAGGAGGATGGCAGCACCGCCGATGTGCCCCTGCGCCATGCCCCGCCGCCCTTCGGCCGTGCGGGCCTGGCCTGGCAGCGCGGTCGCTGGCGTGTGCAGG
>JBGTES010000093.1:0-15087 GCA_041747675.1 Flavobacteriales bacterium | reverse complement strand
GTGCAATGCGGTGAATGACGCGGTGACGCTGAACTTCACACCCTCACCTGTGGTGAACGCCGGCCCTGATGTAGCTGTGTGTGCCAACAACTCGAACGTGATGCTGGGCGGCAGTGTGAGTGGTGCCACCGGAGGCATCTGGAGCGGCGGCGGAGGAAGCTTCACGCCGAACAACACCACGCTCAATGCCACCTACACACCCACACCTGCGGAGATCGCGGCAGGGATCCTGACGCTGACATTGACCAGTACGGGTAACGGCAACTGCAACGCGGTGAACGACCAACTGACGGTCACATTCACGTCAGCGCCGATCGTGAGCGCCGGAAACAATGGCAGTGTATGTGCGAACAGTGCTTCCATCGTATTGAGCGGAAGTGTGAACGGAGCCATGGGCGGGATCTGGAGTGGCGGGAACGGGGCATTCACACCGAACAACACCACACTGAACGCCACCTACACACCCACGGCGGCGGAGATCACCAGTGGAAATGTGACACTGACCCTCACCTCAGCCGGCAACGGCAATTGCAATGCGGTGAGCCACTCAGTGACATACAACATCACACCGGCGCCCACCGCCAACGCAGGACCGGATCAGTTGCTCTGTGCGAACAACGCAGCGGCTACGCTGAACGGATCCTTCACCGTGGCCACGGGAGGCCTATGGAGCGGCGGGAATGGAAGCTTCGACCCCAGCACCACCAATATGGGAGCGGTCTACACGCCCACTGCTGCAGAGGTCGCCAACGGCAATGTGACATTGACACTGACCACCACAGGCAATGGTCTATGCATCGCTGTGATCGACCAGGTGACACTGAATTTCTCGCCGGCACCAGTGGTCAATGCCGGTCCGGATGTGACCGTCTGTGCAAACAACGCGAATGTGTCATTGAGTGGCAGCATCACAGGCGCCACGGGCGGGATATGGAGTGGTGGCAACGGATCTTTCACACCCAACAACACCACGATCAACGCCACTTACACGCCCACTCCAGCCGAGATCGCCGCAGGCATCGTAACGCTGACACTGACCAGCACGGGCAATGCCAACTGCGTGGCGGTGAGTGACAGCCGGACGATCAGCTTCACACCCGCACCGATCGTGAGCGCGGGTACCAACGGCACGGTATGCGCGAACAGCTCGGGGGTAACACTGAATGGTTCAGTGACGGGAGCCACCGGTGGTGTCTGGACCGGCGGAGGGGGAACATTCACGCCGAACAATACCGCACTCAGTGCCAGTTATGCTCCCTCTGCGACCGAGATCGCGAACGGCAGCGTAACGCTTACACTGACCAGCACCGGCCATGGCAACTGCAACCCGGTTAGCAGCCAGGTGACCTACACGATCACACCTGCGCCTACGGTGAATGCCGGGCCTGACAACACCCTCTGTGCGAACAATGCCACGGCGGCCCTGTCGGGCGCCTTCTCGGTGGCCACCGGAGCGGTGTGGAGCGGCGGTAGCGGCACCTTCTCGCCCAGCACCACCAATATGAACGCGATATATACGCCCAGCCCGGCAGACGTTTCGTCCGGCAGCGTGACGCTGACCTTGACCACCACCGGCAATGGTCTCTGCAACGCGGTGAGCGACCAGGTGGTGTTCAACTTCACCGATGCGCCCTCGGCGAACGCCGGTCCTGATGTGACCGTGTGCGCGAACAACTCCGCGGTGGCCCTCGGAGGAAGTGTGCTGGTGGCAAGCGGTGGCGCCTGGAGCGGCGGTACAGGAACCTTCAGCCCGAACGCCAACACGCTCAACGCCACATACACTCCCGGTGCATCGGACATCGCTGCCGGGCAGGTGACACTCACGCTCACCACCACAGGCAACGGTAACTGCCTGGCGGCGACAGACACCCGCACGATCTTCTTCACCCCCGCACCGATCGTTAATGCGGGCGCGCCGGGCACGGTTTGCGCCAATGCCCCGCAATTCTCCCTAAATGGCAGCGTGAACGGTGCCGTGGGCGGGGTCTGGAGTGGAGGCTCCGGCACGTACACCCCCAACAGTATCACGCTGAACGCCACTTACACGCCAAGTGCGGCCGAGATCGCCGCAGGGAGCGTTACACTGACGCTTACCTCGGCTGGCAATGGCGATTGCAACCCGGTAAGCAGCCAGGTGACCTGGACGATCACACCTGCTCCGACGGTGAACGCGGGAGTGGATCAAACCCTCTGCGGCAACAATGCGAGCGCGGTGCTCAATGCAACGGTGACCGGTGCCACGGGTGTGCAGTGGAGTGGTGGTGCAGGACTATACAGCCCAGGCAGCACCGCACAGAACATCACGTATTCGCCCTCGCCGATCGAGGTCGCCAACGGCAGTGTGACCCTGACGGTGACCACCACGGGCAACGGTTTGTGCAATGCTGTGAGCGATCAGGTGACCCTGAGCTATACGCCTGCACCGGTGGCCAACGCAGGCCCCGACCAATCGGTGAGCTCCAACAATGCGACCACCACCCTTGCGGGCACTTTCTCCGTGGCCAACGGCATCGTGTGGAGCGGGGGCGCAGGCAGCTACGCACCGAATAACACCACACCGAATGCGGTGTACACGCCCACGGCGGCGGAGATCGCCGCAGGCAGTGTGACGCTGACACTGACCACCACAGGCAATGGCTCATGTGCGACGGCCAGTGACCAGATGACCATCACCTTCACTGAGGCACCCGCAGCCAACGCAGGCCCCGACCAGATCACCTGTGCGAACAATGCCAGCGTCCAACTGAATGGTACGGTGACCATCGCCACGGGTGGCATCTGGAGCGGGGGTGCGGGCACTTTCCTCCCGAACAACGCCACCCTAAATGCCACCTATATCCCGAGTGCGGCCGAGATCGCCGCTGGCAGCGTGACCTTGACGCTGACCACAGTAGGCAACGGGAACAGCAACCCGGTGAGCGATCAAATGACGATCACGATCACCCCGGCCCCGGTGGTGAACCCCGGCAACGCCATCACCGTGTGCGCAAACCAGTCCACGGCCCAGTTGAGCGGTGTGGTGAACAACGCCACGGGTGGTATCTGGAGTGGTGGATCGGGCTTCTTCGATCCGGGCACCACCAACCTGAACGCCACATACACCCCTTCGCTGGGTGAGGTCGCGGCCGGCCAGGTCGTACTCACACTCACCAGCACAGGCAACGGGCAATGCAACGCCGTATCGAACAACCTTACGATCAACATCGCACCAGCGCCTGTGGTGAACGCCGGGGCCGACCAGCTGGTGTGTGCCAACAACGCCACCATTCAGATGGCCGGCAGCGTGGTGAATGCGAATGGTGGTATCTGGAGCGGTGGGACCGGGGTCTTTTCCCCGAGTGTTACCGCGCTGGGGGCGACCTACACACCTTCGGGCTCAGAGCTGGCCAATGGATCTGTGACGTTGACGCTCTCCAGCACGGGCAATGGTTCGTGCGCAGCGGTGAGCGATCAGGTGTTCATCGTCTTCTCGCAGAGTCCCACGGCGAACGCAGGACCGGATGCGACCGTGTGTGCCAATGATCCCACCGTTCAGTTGAACGGTGCGACCACCGTGGCGGGCGGTGGCGTGTGGAGTGGTGGTACGGGCACATTCAGTCCGAATGCCAACACCCTCAGCGCGACCTATATGCCCAGCCCTGCGGAAGTGGCATTGGGAACTGTGACCCTTACGCTGACAACCACGCAGAACGGTACGTGCAATGCCGTGAGCGACCAGATGGTGGTGACGATCATCGGGTCGCCAGTGGCGAATGCAGGAAGCGACCTATTCGTGTGCAGCAACAACCCGCAGGTGCAACTGGGTGGTTCCGTGAGTGGTGCGGGCGGCGGGCAGTGGAGCGGTGGCGCGGGCACTTTCAGCCCTTCCATCGCATCTCTGAACGCCGTGTATATGCCCACTCCGGCCGAAGTGGCCGGTGGCAGCCTGATGCTCACGCTCACCACCATTGGAACGGGCAACTGCGTGCCGGTAAGCGACCAGGTGCTGATCACCTTCACCGCATCGCCCACTGCCGACGCTGGAATTGGTGGTGTGTACTGTGCGAACAATGCAGCCATCCAACTGAATGGTTCGGTGACCGTGGCCAACGGAGGCGCATGGAGCGGTGCGCAGGGCAACTTCAGCCCCAACGCGAACACACTGAATGCCGTGTATTCACCCAGCGCCGGGGAACTGGCCGCAGGAAGTGTGACCTTGACCCTGACCACCACGGGCAATAGTGGCTGCGTGCCGGTGAGTGATGAGGTGACCTTCACTTTCACTCCTGCGCCCACTGCCAACGCCGGTGCCGATCTGATCACCTGCGCGAACAATGCGAGCGTCCAACTGAACGGTTCGGTGACCGTGGCGACGGGAGGTTTGTGGAGCGGTGGCACGGGCACCTTCAGCCCTGGAAATGCCTCGCTGAATGCCACCTATGTCCCTTCCGTAACGGAGGTCTCTGCAGGCCAGGCCGTGCTGACTTTGACAACCGTAGGCAACGGCACCTGTAATGCTGTGAACGATCAGGTGATCGTGACGATCAATCCCGCCCCGATCGTGCAGGCCAATACGCCGCTGCAGACCTGTGCCAACAATGCCAGCGTACAGTTGTCGGGTTCCGTGCAGCATGCCGGGGGCGGCATCTGGAGCGGGGCAGGCAGCTTTTCCCCTTCGCCCAGCAACCTCAATGCGGTGTATGTGCCCACAGCGGGCGAGATCGCCGCTGGCAGTGCAACGGTGATCCTCACCAGTACGGGCAACGGCTTGTGCAACGCGGTGAGCATTCCCGTGACCATTGATATCACGCCCGCGCCTACGGCGACCGCCGGTGCGGATCAGGTGCTTTGTGCCAACAACGCCGTGGCGCAACTGGGCGGCCAGGTGACCGGTGCCAGTGGTGGATCCTGGAGTGGCGGCTCGGGCACCTTCAGCCCCAATGCCAGCACGATGAATGCCACGTATGCCCCAGGCATTTCCGAACTCAACAATGGTGGTGTGTGGTTGTTCCTGACCACCACCGGGAATGGGGGCTGCCTTGCTGTGCAGGACTCCCTGCGGTTGGACTTCACTCCTGCACCCACTGCGGATGCCGGTCCGAATGTGACCGTGTGTGCCAACGATGCCCAGGTAGCCCTGCAAGGCCAGGTGTCCGTGGCGAATGGTGGTCTCTGGAGTGGGGGCAATGGCACGTTCAGTCCGACACCGAGCGCGCTGAACGCCATCTATACCCCTACGGCTTTCGAGATCGCCGATGGACAGGTGACACTGACGTTGACCACCACGGGCAATGGCAATTGCGTGGCGGTGAATGATGCGATGACGGTCATCTTCGACGCCGCACCAGTGGTGAATGCTGGTCCGGACCAACTCATTTGTGCGAACAACGCCAGCATCACGCTGAATGGTTTCGTGGGCAACGCACCCGGTGGTCTTTGGACCGGTGGTGCAGGCAGCTACTTCCCCGGTAGCACTGCGCTGGCCACCCAGTACCAGCCGACGGTGGAAGAGATCGCGGCCGGTAGTATCACCTTCACCCTGACCAGCACGGGAACCACGGTCTGCGCGGCAATGAGCGACCAGATGACGGTGACCTTCACCGGCGCACCAGTGGTGGATGCCGGTCCGGATCAATCGGTCTGTGTGAACAACGCTGCCGTGCAACTCATTGGGGATGTACAGAACGCCAACGGCGGCAACTGGAGCGGCGGTGGCGGTACGTTCTCGCCTTCAGCCAACGTGCTGAGCCCCGTGTATACCCCCACGGCCTCCGAACTGGCGGCCGGCCAGGTGACACTGACCTTGACCAGTACAGGCAATGGGAACTGTATCGCCACGAACGATGCGGTGACGATCATCTTCACCCCGGCACCGACAGTGAACGCTGGCCTTGACGCGAGCATCTGCGTGAACGATCCAATGACGCAGTTGAACGGATCGGTGACCGTGGCCTCTGGCGCCACGTGGAGCGGCGGTCTGGGCACCTTCAGCCCCAACGCACAGACGCTCGATGCGCAATACGTACCAACGCCTTTCGAAACGCAGCAGGGCAGTGTGACACTCACCCTGACCAGCATAGGGAACGGGAACTGCCTTGCGGTGAGCGACGCAGTGGTGTTGACCATGACACCCGCCCCGGTGGTGAACGCCGGAAGCGACCAGACCATTTGCAGCAATGCCTTGCAGGTGCCCCTGAACGGCAGCGTGCAGGGAGGTGCAAGCACCGGCCTGTGGAGTACTTCGGGCACAGGAGGCTTCTTCCCCAGCGCCAATGTCCTCAATGCCACTTACACAGCCAGCAGCCTCGATTCGCTCAACGGCAGTGTGACCCTGATGCTGACCAGCACCAACAACGGTCTTTGCAACACAGTGAGCGATATGATGGAGTTGACCATCCTGCCGAATGCGACGGCCTTCGCCGGACCGGACCAGGCCATATGTGCATCGGAAACAAGTGTGCAATTGAATGGAGCCATCAGCGGCAATGCCACCGAGGGCACCTGGACCACCACGGGCGCTGGACTCTTCATGCCGAACGCGACCGCGGCGAACGCCACCTACCAACTGGCGCCGGGGGATGCGTCATCGGGGACGCTCACCTTCACCTGGAGCGTGAACAGCTGCGACAATGCCATGGATCAGATGACCGTGACCATCACGCCTGTGTCCACGGTGGATGCGGGCCCCGATGTGGTCACCTGTGTGAGTAACATGAATGTGGTGATCAACGGAAGCGTAGGCGGTGCCAGCTCCACCGGCGTTTGGAGCACGCTGGGCACGGGCACCTTCGCGAACCCGGCCACGGCCCTGTCGAACATCTACCAGGCCAGCACACAGGATTCGCTTGCCACCAGTGTCACCCTGGTCCTGACGGCCACCAACACGGGGGCCTGTGTGCCGGCAACGGACATGATGCAGATCAGCATCCTGCCCTTTGGGAACGTGAACGCCGGACCAGACCTGAGCTTCTGTGCGAACAACGCCACCGTGCAACTGAATGGTTCCCTAAGCGGTGACGCGACGCAGATCCAGTGGACCACCTCGGGCACGGGGGCCTTCTTCCCGAACAACGCGGTGCTTACACCGACCTACATCCCCAGCGCGGTGGATACGGCCATTGGGAACCTGACATTGACGTTGAGCGCGATGAACAGCTGCAACAATGCCAGCGATGCCATGCAGTTGACCTTGACGCCGGCACCCTACGTGAATGCTGGTCCGGACCAGACCTACTGTGACCTGGTGGATCAATTCGTCCTCAGTGGTGTGATCAGTGGTGTGACCAACGTGGGCCAGTGGACCACCAATGGCACAGGCACGATCTCCAATGCTGGAGCGCTCAATACCACCTACGCGGCTTCGGCCGCCGACATCGCCGCCGGGCAGATCACGTTCACACTGACCTCCCTGAACAACGGCAATTGCAATGCGGTGAGTGACCAGATGTCCATCTATATCACCGATGGCATCCAGGCGAGCGCCGGCCCGGACCAGAGTGTGTGCGTGCTCTCGGATTTCGCGCAGATGCAGGGGACCATCGTGAACGGATCGCAAAGCGGCACCTGGAGTTCCACCGGTTCGGGATCATTCAGCCCCAGCGCCGATGTGATGAGCCCTGCGTACTACTTCACGGAGGCCGACGTGGCGAACGGCTCGGTGGTGCTGACCTTCACCTCCACCAACACGGGTAGCTGTCCTGCGGTGTCCGACCAGATGGTGCTGACATTCGGCGCTTCAAGTTTCGCCTATGCGGGCTTGGATCAAACGGTGTGCGCCAACGCACCCATCGTGCAACTGGCCGGTATCTTCAGCGGAGGCGCCACCGGCATGGTGTGGAGCACCAGCGGAACAGGTAGCTTCAGCAATACTACCAGCCCCAATGCCACTTACACACTGAGCGGTACCGACATGGCCAATGGCGGCGTGACATTGACGCTCACCACGATCACCAACGGCAGCTGCGCACCGGCCACGGACGCCATGGTGGTGAGCGTGCAGCAGCTACCCAGTATCAATGCAGGCAACGACATTATCGCCTGTAGTTCAGCCGCCGTGCAATTGGTCGCCAACGCGGTGAATGCCCCGGGCGGGATGTGGACCACCTCCGGTACGGGCACCTTCCTGAACCCCAATGCACTGGTGACCCAATACTTCCCCAGTGCTGCGGACAGCATCGCCGGGTCGGTGGTGTTGACGGTGACCACCACGGGCGTGGCCCCATGCAGCGCGGTGAGTGATCAACTCACGCTGAGCTTCGGTGGGGGCCTCTCCGCGAACGCCGGAGCGGACGTGATCGCATGTAGCACCGATCCGCAGATCGCATTGAATGGTACGGTGGGCGGTACCACCACAGGACAGTGGAGCACCACCGGCACGGGATCTTTCCAGCCTTCGGCCACCGCACTGAACGCGACGTATGTCCCCGGCCCGGCCGATTTCGTGATCGGGGACGTGGCACTCATTCTTACCACCACCAACAATCTGGGCTGCCCGGCGGGTGTGGATACGTTGGTCGTCAGCTACCATGTGCCACCTGTTGTGAATGCAGGTCCGGATGTGCTGCTGTGTGATGGACTGCTGGAAGTGGTGCTGAATGGCGTGGTACAGAACGCGTCCACCGTGCAGTGGAACACCATGGGTAGTGGTGGCTTCGCCGACCCGACGGCCCTGGCAACCACCTACATGCCCACAGCCAATGACAGCATCGCGGGCGGGGTATGGCTTACGCTTACGGCATTTGGTACCGGTACCTGCGGCAACGCACATGACTCGCTGTTCGTGGATATCGGTCCCACGCGGATCGCCAATGCCGGCGCGGACATCTACTTGTGTGCGGATGGCAGCACCATTCAACTCAACGGTGCGGTCACCGGTGTGAGCGGCGGGGTGTGGAGTACCACAGGCACCGGCACCTTCTTCCCGGACAACACGGCACTTAATGCCATGTACCTGCCCAGTGCCACCGATCTGGTATTCCCGACACTTGAGTTCGTGCTTAGCACCACCGGGAACATGGGTTGCCCGGCACATAGCGATACGGTGACGGTGCACCTGCAGCAGCAACCAGTGGTGAACGCCGGGCAGGACATGAGCACGTGCGATCCTGATGCCGCCGTTCAGTTGGGCGGATCATTCAGTGGCGCGGCGGGTGTGCAGTGGAGCACGAACGGCTCGGGCACTTTCCTCCCGAACACGAACGACCCCTCGGCGGTGTATCAACCTGGCATGAGCGACGAACAGCTTGGGCAGGTGCTGCTCGTGCTTACCACCACCGGGAACCAATTCTGCCCGGCCGCAGTGGACACGCTCATGCTCTCCTTCATCAACCCCCTGGCGGCAGCCTACACATTCAGCAATGCCTGCGCCGGTTCGCAGACGATCTTCACCGATGCGAGCACCACCACCGGCCCGGCGATCATCGGTTGGAACTGGACCTTCAGCAATGGCACCACGGCCAATGGCCCACAGGTGAATACCTCCTTCGCGGAAGCTGGACAATACCTGGTGACACTCACGGTCTTCGCGCAGAATGGATGCCAGGCCACGGTGAGCCAGACCATTGAGGTGCTGGATGCACCGGTGGCGGGCTTCAGCTATCAGGGCGAACCCTTCACGGGCGAAGTGCTCGAATTCACCGACAACTCTACCGGTGCTTCGGGATGGTACTACAACTTCGGCGATGGGCAGGGCTCACTCGCTCAATCACCCAACCATGTGTTCCAGGAGCCCGGGCAGTACATCGTGGTGCAGACGGTGACCAACGCTGCAGGGTGCACCGACCAGGATTCCCTGCTGATCGTGATCGAACGCAAGGACATCCTGCCGCCCAAACTACCCAATGCCTTCAGCCCGAACGGCGATGGTGTGAACGATGTGTTCGTGGTCCGTGGCGGGCCCTTCGAGACCATGGACCTGAAGATCTACAACGGCTGGGGCCAGCTCATCTTCGAGACCACGGACCCGGAGTTCGGCTGGGATGGCACCCACCGCGGCGCACCGTCGATCAATGGCGTGTATGTCTATACGGTGGTCGCCACGACGGTGGATGGCGAATTGCATGACCGCAGCGGCAAAGTCACCCTGGTACGTTGATCAATATCCGCAAGAAGATGAGCACGAGCAAGAAGTTCCTGATGCTGCCGGTCCTCGCCCTGTGCGGAATGGACATGGCCCATGGACAGGATGGCCACCTTTCGCAGTATGATGCGGCACCCATCCTGTTGAACCCGGCGTTGACGGGCATGTATGAGAATGCGGAGTTCCGGATGCACACCAACGTGCGCAGTCAGTGGAACAGCCTGGCGAGCGCATTCTTCACCACGGCCTTCGCCTACGACGTGTCGTTGCAGAAGCGCTTCGGGTTCGGTTCCTACCTGAGCAACTACAACATGGCGGGTATCATGAGCACCTTTCAGTTCGGGGTGACAGCCGCGTACAACGTATCCAGTGGCAAGGCGAACCACACCCTTTCGGTGGGCACCAATCTGGGTCTGATGTACAAGAAGGTGAATGACAACGATCTGATCTGGGACGCGCAGTACAGCGATGGCTACTTCAACACGGACCTGCCCTCGGGCGAGTTCTTCGAACGCGGCGGCCGTTTCATGCCCGATGTGGGGATCGGTGTGGCCTACCGCAGCACCAACCCGCGCAAAACCGTGAACCCCTTTGGCAACTTCGCCCTGTTCCATGTGACCACGCCGGATGAGTCCATCTTCAGATCACAGCGCAGCGACATGCCGATCCGCTATTCGGTGAATGGCGGCGCGCGCATTCAAGTGATCGAGCCACTCTTCCTGGTGCCCATGGGCCTCTACATGCGGCAGGCCAACGACGAGCAGATCCACGTGGGCATGCTCGGTGAGATGGCGATCATGGGATCGGTGTACAGTGCCATCCTGGGCTGCTCGCACCGGGTGAAGGACGCGGTGATCGTACATGCCGGTTTGAAGCACAAGAGCGCCACCTACCGGTTCAGTTACGATGTGAACACCTCGCCACTGCGCGCATACACACGCAACAACGGCGCGTTCGAGTTCTCGGTGATCTATCAGGGCAGCCACTCGGGCCGTGAGCGTCGCGTAACGAGCAGCGCTTTCTGAACTCAGCCCTTCAGCGCCTCCGCGCCACCCACGATCTCCAGGATCTCGCCCGTGATCGCTGCCTGACGGGCCTTGTTGTAGGAGAGCTTCAGCTCCTTGATCAAGGCGTCAGCGTTGTCGGTGGCCTTGTGCATGGCGGTCATGCGGGCACCGTGCTCGGCAGCGTTGCTGTCCAGCAGCGCCTTGTAGAGCTGGATCTTCAGGCTCTTGGGAATGATCTGCTCCACGATGGTGGCGCGATCAGGCTCCATGATATACTCGGTCGAGGACGATGCGGCATCGGCCTTCTGTTCCGCAGGCGGGATCGGCAGGTACTGCTCTTCCGTGGTGATCTGCACCGCGGCGTTCTTGAATTTGTTGTAGAAGATCACTACGCGGTCGTACTGGCCTTCGGCGTATGCGGCCATGATCAACTCGGCCACGGGTGCCACCTTGTCGAAGCTGAGTCCGTCGTAGAGGTGGGCCAGGTCGGTGGGCATGCCCGCTGCCAGCATGCCGCTGCGGCGGTACATATCGGCGGCCTTCTTTCCGATGGGCATCACGGAGATCTCGTGGCCCTGCGCCTTGGCTTCGATGATGGCCTTGCGCACCAGACGGAATACCTGCGTGTTGAAGGCACCGGCCAGACCGCGGTTGGAAACGATCGGCACGAAGAGCACCTTCTTCATCTCGCGCTGCGCGCTGAACTTGCCTTCGTTGCTGTCCAGGCTGGCGCTCACATTGCTCAGGATGGTCTGCAGCTTCTCGGCATAGGGACGCATGCGGACAATGGCGTCCTGGGCACGACGCAGCTTCGCAGCGCTCACCATTTTCATGGCGGCGGTGATCTGCTTGGTGCTGTTCACCGAGACGATCCGGTTGCGTACCTCCTTCAGGCTGCCCATTTGCTAGAGTCTATTGAGTCTTGGAGTCTGGAGTCTGGAGTCGTGGTCAAGGACTCCAGACTCCAGACTACTGGACTCCCGACGCATTCATCAATTATCCAAACTCTTTACCAGGTCCGCTGCCACTTTCTCAAGGGTATCGGT
Organism: Flavobacteriales bacterium; assembly: GCA_041747675.1. Classification (GTDB taxonomy): domain Bacteria; phylum Bacteroidota; class Bacteroidia; order Flavobacteriales_F; family PHOS-HE28; genus PHOS-HE28. The sequence continues at coordinate 2,977 of JBGTES010000093.1, read as the reverse complement.
GATCTGGTCGTTGTACTCTCCTTTCTTCAAAGCGGCCAGGGTGTCCGGATGCTTGTTGCGCAGCATGGTGATGAACTCGTCCTGGAACTGCTTCACGTTCTTTACGGGGATCTTGGTCAGCAGGCCCTTCACACCGCAGTAGATGATGGCGATCTGCTCCTCCACACGCATCGGGCTGTTCTCAGCCTGCTTCAGGATCTCCACGTTGCGGGCGCCCTTGTCGAGCACGGCCTTGGTGGCGGCGTCGAGGTCGGAACCGAACTTCGAAAAGGCCTCCAGTTCGCGGTACTGGGCCTGGTCCAGCTTCAGCGTACCGGCCACCTTCTTCATGGACTTGATCTGCGCGTTACCACCCACGCGGCTCACGCTGATACCCACGTTGATGGCGGGGCGCACCCCGCTGAGGAACAAGTTGCTCTCAAGGAAGATCTGCCCGTCGGTGATGGAGATCACGTTCGTTGGAATGTAGGCGGAAACATCGCCGGCCTGGGTCTCGATGATCGGCAGCGCGGTCAGTGATCCACCGCCTACCACTTTGCCTCTCAGGCTTTCGGGCAGGTCGTTCATCTCGGAGGCCACCTTGTTGTCGCCGGTGATCTTGGCGGCACGCTCCAGCAGGCGACTGTGCAGGTAGAACACGTCTCCGGGGTAGGCTTCGCGTCCGGGTGGGCGGCGCAGCAGCAGCGATACCTCGCGGTAGGCCACGGCCTGCTTGGAAAGGTCATCGAACACGATCAGCGCCGGACGACCGGTATCGCGGAAGTACTCGCCGATGGCCGCACCGGTGAAGGGTGCGTAGAACTGCATGGGGGCGGGGTCGCTGGCGTTGGCGGCCACCACCGTGGTGTAGGCCATGGCGCCGTTCTCCTCCAACACTTTCACGGTGCCGGCCACGGTGCTGCCCTTCTGGCCGATGGCCACGTAGATGCAGTACACAGGCTTGCCGGCCTCGAAGAATTCCTTCTGGTTGATGATGGTGTCGATGGCCACCGTGCTCTTGCCGGTCTGGCGGTCACCAATGATCAGTTCGCGCTGGCCACGGCCGATCGGGATCATGGCGTCCACGGCCTTGATGCCGGTCTGCAGCGGTTCCTTCACAGGTTCGCGGTAGATCACACCGGGGGCCTTGCGCTCGATGGGCATCTCGAACAGCTCGCCGCCGATGGGGCCTTTGCCGTCGATGGGTTCGCCCAGGGTGTTCACCACGCGGCCCACCATCTCTTCGCCCACGTTGATGCTGGCGATGCGCTTGGTGCGCTTCACAGTATCGCCTTCCTTGATGCCCACGCTGGAGCCCAGGAGCACGGCGCCCACGTTGTCCTCCTCCAGGTTCAGCACGATACCGCGCAGACCACTGGGGAATTCGATCAGCTCGCCGCTTTGCACGCCGCGCAGACCGTAGATGCGGGCGATGCCGTCACCGACCTGCAGCACGGTACCGACCTCTTCGAGTTCGGCCTCGCTGCGGAAGCCGGCGAGTTCTTGTTTGAGGATCGCCGATACTTCGGCGGGTTTCACTTCGGCCATGGCCTTGTTGCTTTAGATCGCGGGGATGTACGGGTTCTTAGAGAATTCGCGGCGCAGGTCGGCGAGGCGGCGGCTCACGGTGCCGTCGTACTGCTCATCGCCGATGCGGATGCTAAGCCCGCCGATCAGGGCGGGATCGACCTTCTCCTGCAGGTCGATCGTTTTGCCGGGGTGTTGCTTCTTGGCCAGGGCGATCACCTGGGCACGCGTATCGGCATTCAGTGCTACAGCGCTGGTGACCACAGCGGTCACGATGTGCTGGTCCACCTTGTAAAGCTCGGTAAAGGCGGCGGCCACATCGGGCAACAGCGCCTCGCGGCCCTTGCGCACCAGGATTTTCATGTAGGTAAGCGTGATCGCGCCCACCTTCTCGCCGAAGATGCTGATAAGGATCCGGCCTTTCGCATCGGACTTCACCACAGGACTTTTCAGGATCACCACCAGTTCGCGGTTCTCGGCGGAGGTGTTCGCCACCAGGCGCATGTCGGCCTGCATCGCGTCCAACTGGCCCTTTTCCCGGGCCATGTCCATCAGCGAGCGGGCGTAACGATATGCGACCGGTGCGAGGTTCCTCATGACTTGCGCAGCTCGGCTTCGGTCATCACCTTGTCCACCAACGACTGTTGTGCGGCACTGTCAGCGAGTTTCTCCTTGAGGATCACTTCGGCCACCTGGATGCTGAGTTCGGCGAGTTGGTTCTTCATCTCCACGATGGCGGCCTTCTTCTCGTTCTGGATATCCGCCCGGGCGCGTGCCAGCATGGCATCGGCCTCGGCCTTTGCGCGCTCCTTGGCCAGCGCGATCTCCTTGTCGCGGATGTCGCGCGCCTCCTTTAATAGCACCTCGCGCTCTTCGCGTGCCCCGCGCTCCAGATCGGCGTGGCGGGCGCTCATGGCGGCGATCTCCTCGCGTGCCTTCTTCGCCTCGTTCAATGCGTCGGCGATGGAAGATTCGCGCTCCTTCAGTCCATGGAGGATGGGCTTCCAGGCGAATTTGGCCAGGATGAAGAGCACTACCAGGAACGATAGTGTCATCCAGAAGATGAGCCCGAAGGAAGGCTCCACGAGACTCGCGAGCAGCATGCGCGGAAGGGGTTAAGGGTTGAAGGGAGAGGAACGTACTAAAGCCTTAGAGGGCGGCAGCAGGCTCCACGTAGTCCTTCAGCACCACCAGCAGACCCACCACCATGGCGAAGAAGGCGGCACCTTCAACGAGCGCGGCGGTAAGGATCATGTTGGCGCGCAGGTCGTTCATGGCTTCCGGCTGGCGTGCCATGGCTTGAACGGCGTCGCCGCCAATGCGGCCGATACCAACACCGGCACCAAGGGCTGCCAGGCCGGCACCAAGGGCTGCGATGCCGTAACCCATGCCGAGGTCGAGAAGAACTGTGAGGAACATTTGCGTGTGGTTTTTGGGGATGTGCGTTGTCAGTGGTGATGTGGTTCCTCCA
>JBGTES010000092.1:0-34413 GCA_041747675.1 Flavobacteriales bacterium | reverse complement strand
TTTCATCCTGGTGGTGATCATGCTCATCGCGGTGGTGTTCGACATCAGTGAGAAGACGGAGGATTTCGCCAAAATGAAGGCGACGACCAGGGAGATCGTGGTGGACTACTACTTCAATTTCGTCATCTACTACTCCAACCTCTTCAGCGGTCTGTTGATCTTCCTGGCCGTACTGTTGTTCACCAGCCGGCTGGCGCACCGCACGGAGGTGATCGCCATGCTGAGCAGCGGTGTGAGCTTCCCGCGCATCATGTGGCCTTACTTCCTGGCCGCCACCATCCTCACGGGATTGTCCCTGGTAACGAACCATCTGGTGCTCCCCTCTGCGAACAAGCAACGGCTGGACTTCGAGGAGATCCATGTGCGCTCCACATTCAAGGTTCATGATCAGCACATCCACAGGGAGATCTCGCCTGGTGTGATCGCCTACTTCGAGACTTTCAATGCCAAGGAGAAGGCCGGATACCGCTTCGGGCTGGAGCACTGGGAGGAAGGGCACCTTACCCGGAAACTGCATGCGGACCGGGCCCAATATGACAGCCTGTCCGGCACCTGGCGTGTGCACGATTACCTGCTGCGTGTGATGGATGAGGGCCGGGAACAATTGGTCCGGGGGGCGGCACTCGATACGATCATTCCGCTTAAACCCTCCGACCTTGGCCAACGCTGGGAGTTCGCCATGGCCATGGGCTGGGAGGATATCAACGCGTACATCGCCGCAAAACAGGCACAGGGTGATGGCAGCGTGATGCCCTACCTGATCGAGAAGCACCAACGCACCTCCTACCCCTTCGCCAGTTATGTGTTCACACTCCTGGGGGTAAGCATCGCCAGCCGCAAGGTGCGTGGCGGCACCGGCCTGCATCTCGCACTGGGGGTGCTCCTGGTACTGCTCTACATCTTCGCCATGAAACTCACCACGGTGGCCGCGACCAATGCCGGGCTGGACCCCTTGCTGGCCGTTTGGCTGCCCAACGCGGTCTTCCTGCTTGTGGGCATCGTCATCTACCGCAGGGCGCCCAAATAACCTGGTACCCTTCCAAGGATGCTATCATCGTCATGTTGCGATGATCCCAATTCATCGTAATATTGCGATGTCATTCCTGGACCATGGGCGTCACCAAGACCGAACTCTTCACCGCCAGCCAGAACCAGCTTGCCAATTGGGCCAGGGTGCTTGGCCATCCCGCGCGGATCGCGATCCTCCAATACCTGCTGAAACAGGACACCTGCGTGTGCGGCAGCCTGGTGGATGAACTGGGCCTCGCACAAGCCACCATCAGCCAGCACCTCCGCGAGCTGAAGGAGGCCGGGATCATCACCGGCACCGTGGAAGGCAGCAGTGTGTGCTACTGCATAGAACCCAGGGCCTGGGCCAGGGCGCAGGCCGCCTTTGATAAACTCTTCAACGCATACAAGCCCATTGGCAGCGCATGCTGCTAAGGGGCACGGGCGGATCATGATCCGCCCTCAAATGCCACTGCCATGAAAAACGAAGAAAAGTACGGGGCGAAAATTTCCGGCCCCGACCAGATCAAAGACCTCGTGCGCAGCAAGTACGCCGAGATAGCACAACAGGACAAAGCCACGAACGCAAGCAGTTGCTGCGGCGCGGGTGGATGTTCAACTGAGGTGTACAACATCATGACCGACGACTATTCAAAGGTCGAAGGATACAACCCCGACGCCGATCTGGGACTTGGTTGCGGACTGCCCACGCAATTCGCGCGGATCAAGCCCGGCGACACGGTGCTCGACCTGGGCAGTGGTGCCGGGAACGATTGCTTCGTGGCACGCGCCGAGACCGGTCCCGACGGCCGCGTGATCGGCGTGGACTTCACCCCGGAAATGATCGCAAAGGCCAGGGAGAACGCCCGCAAGCTGGACTACCAGAACGTGGAGTTCCGCCAGGGCGACATCGAGGACCTGCCCGTGAGCGATGCCATGGTCGACGTTGTGGTGAGCAATTGCGTGCTGAACCTGGTACCGAACAAACGCAAGGCGCTTTCCGAGGTCCGTCGCGTGCTGAGACCCAATGGCCACTTCAGCATCAGCGATGTGGTGCTGGTAGGCGAACTTCCCGCGCAATTGCAGGACGCGGCCGAAATGTATGCGGGATGCGTGAGTGGTGCATTGCAGGAGGAGGAGTACCTCGGCATCATCCAGGAATTGGGTTTCGCGGACATCACGGTGCAGAAGCGCAAGCCGATCATCATACCGGATGATATCCTTGCGAACCACCTGAGCGCGGATGGGATCATTGCGTTCAAGGCCGGTGGGACGGGTATCTACAGCATCACCGTCTACGCGGAGAAGTCCGCGAACCCGGGAGCCTTGCCAAGTCCAGCACGGAAAGACAAGGCCGAATTGAAGGCCGCCTGCTGCGGAAGTGGAAGCAACTGCTGCTGATGCATCCTGAATTGCAACGGACCCTTCAGGGCTTGGCGAACTACGGGCATTCGATCCCGCCCGATCGCGCGGAACGGCTCGATGCCATCGCCGCATGGATCAGGGATCAGCACGCGAAGGGTGATGTCGTCCATCTGGTGTTCATCTGCACACACAACAGCCGCCGCAGTCAGTTCGCACAGGTGTGGGCCGAGGTGGCGGCACACAAGTATGATCTGGACAGAGTGCGATCATGGTCCGCAGGTACGGAAGCCACTGCGGTGGCCGGTCCCGTTATCGCTGCATTGGAAGCACAGGGATTCCGGATGGATGGCGCGGGCGACTACGATGCAGAAGGCAATGCGATCCAGACCGAATATCTCGTGAACTACGACGACGAGGTGTCACCGGTGCACTTGTATTCGAAGACCATTGAAGAACCTGATAACCCTGCCGGGGACTTCGCAGCCATCATGGTGTGCAGCGATGCTGATGAGAACTGCCCCTTTGTGCCGGGCGCGGCAATTCGTTTCAGCCTGCCATATGAGGACCCGAAGGTGAGCGAAGGCACCGCTGATGAAGCGAAGACCTACCAGGCACGCAGCCACGCCATCGCTCGTGAAATGCTGTACATGATGGAATTGGCCGCAGGATAAGGTCAATGCGGCCGCAGATGGCGCAGATGTCGCAGACAAGTACACCACTCATCAGAATGCTGGATCACTCGATGCGCATCTGCGTCTTCTGCGGCTGAAGTATTCAGAACACCCATGACCGACACATCCCCCACCATCGGATCCTTCGAGAAGTACCTCACCGCGTGGGTGCTGCTTTGCATCGCAGTAGGGATCGGGTTGGGGGAATGGGCAGGTGAGCGGATGCAGGTCATCGCCGACATGGAGATCAACACGGTGAACATCCCGGTGGCCATCCTCATCTGGCTGATGATCTACCCCATGATGGTGCAGGTGGACTTCAGTTCGGTGGCGCGCATCGGCCCGCAGATCAAAGGGCTCAGCCTCACCGTGGTAGTGAACTGGCTGATCAAGCCCTTCACCATGGCCTTCTTCGCGTGGGTGTTCTTCACCAAGCTGTACGCGGCGTGGATCACCCCGGAGATGGCACAGGAATATATCGCAGGCGCCATCCTGCTGGGCGCTGCACCGTGTACGGCCATGGTCTTTGTGTGGAGCTACCTCAGCGGTGGCGACCCCAACTACACGCTGGTGCAGGTAAGCGTGAACGACCTGATCCTGCTGGTGCTCTTCATACCCATCGTGCAATTCCTGCTGGGCATCACGGGCATCGTCATTCCCATGAACGTACTGATCACCTCGGTCCTGGTCTTCGTGGTGATCCCGCTTGTAGCGGGTTACATCACCAACCGCTGGCTGATACATGCACACGGCGGGGAGTGGTTCAAAACACACTTCCTGCCCAAGCTGAAGCCCGTATCGATCGCAGCACTGCTCCTCACGCTCATCCTGCTCTTCGCCTTCCAAGGAAGGAAGATCCTCGCCAACCCATTCGACATCCTGCTCATCGCGATCCCCCTGGCGCTTCAGACCTACTTCATCTTCTTCCTTACCTGGAAAGGCGGCCGCTGGCTGAAACTCCCCTACCGCACCTGCGCACCGGCCAGCATGATCGGCGCGAGCAACTTCTTCGAGTTGTCCGTGGCCGTGGCGATCGCACTGTTCGGATTGAACAGCGGCGCAGCGCTGGTCACGGTGGTGGGCGTGCTGATCGAAGTGCCGATCATGTTGCACTTGGTGCGGATCGCGAAAGGATGGAAATACGGATCAGACGATCAGAAAATTAGATGATCAGAAAATTGAATGCGCGCTTCGAGCGAGTGTTGTCTGGTCTTCCGCACGATGCGCTTCGATCGGCCCATGCAACTTCAACCCGATCGACGTGTGCATCGCAAACAAGTGACCGTATGGGTATTTGATCATCTGATCATCTGATCGTCTAATTTTCTGATCGCATCATGCATCGCCTCCTCCATACCTCCCCTCGCGCCACCATCCTCCTCATCCGCCTGATGGTGGGAGCCGTGTTCCTCTCCGAAGGCATCCAGAAGTTCCTCTTCCCTGCGGTCCGTGGTGCTGGACGCTTCCAGAAGATCGGGCTGCCGAACCCGGAGTTCCTTGGTTCGTTCGTGGGCTTCTTCGAGATCCTCTGTGGCGCGTTGATCCTGCTCGGCTTGTTCACCCGTCTGGCTGCCATCCCCACGCTGATCATCATGCTCGTGGCGATCTGGACCACCAAGGGTGAAGTGCTGGCGAATGAAGGCTTCTGGCCCATGATGCACGGCAGCCGCACGGATTGGGCGATGCTGCTCGGGAGCATCTACCTGATCATCGAGGGCGGTGGGAAGTGGTCGGTTGATCGGGGCCTGAGGGGAATGAAGAATGGAAAATGAAGAATGAAGAACTGCCTGTTGGCGATGTTCCCGGTAGGCTTCGCTGTTGAACGTTGTCCCTTAATGCCGAAACGATGACCACACTCGGACTTCGTCAGAACTGGAAGCAGTTCACCCTGCTGGTGATCGTCAATGCCTTTGTGGGCGGCATGGTGGGCATCGAACGCACGGTGCTGCCGGTGCTGGCGGAACTGGAATTTGGCATCGCCTCGCATGCAGCTGCGCTCAGCTTCATCATGGCCTTCGGCATCAGCAAGGCGCTGGCGAACTACTTCACCGGAAGGCTCGCCGGCCGCTACGGACGCAAAGCGCTGCTGGTGACCGGATGGGTACTCGCCCTGCCCGTGCCATTCATGCTCATCTACGCCGATGTCTGGGCCTGGATCGTGGCGGCCAACATCCTGCTGGGTATCCACCAAGGTTTCGCGTGGAGCAGTACGGTGGTGATGAAGATGGACCTCGTTGGCGAAAAGGACCGCGGCCTGGCGATGGGTCTCAACGAATTCGCCGGATACCTCGCCGTAGGTGGAATGGCCTTCCTTACCGGCTACCTCGCCGCGCAGTACGGGCCGCGTCCGGTGCCATTCCAGGTGGGGATCGGTATTGCGGTGGTGGGCCTGCTGCTCACGCTGCTCTGGGTGAAGGACACCATACACCATGTGGCGGCGGAAAGTGCCACGTCCGTGGTGCCGAAGCTGAAGCGGATGTTCCTCGAAACGAGCCTCACACACCGCACGCTGGGCAGTGTAACGCAGGCCGGGCTGGTGAACAACCTGAACGACGGCATGCTGTGGGGTCTGCTGCCCGTGCTGCTCTTCAGCGAAGGTTTCGGGCAGGGCGAGATCGGCGCCATCGCGGCGGTGTACCCGGCAGTGTGGGGCCTGGGCCAGCTCTTCACCGGCAAGCTCGCCGACCTGGCCAACCGCCGCTCGTTGCTCATCGTCGGCATGGTGCTGCAAGGGATCGCCATCCTGGGGCTTCCCTACGTGCATGCACAGGGCGCGTACATCGCGCTCAGCGCCGCGCTGGGCTTGGGCACCGCGCTGGTGTATCCCACCTTCCTGGCAGTGCTGGCCGCCCACACACATCCGCATCAGCGCAGCGAAGCAGTGGGCATCTTCCGCCTGTGGCGCGACCTGGGCTATGCGATCGGCGCGCTTATGACCGGCCTCATCGCGGACCGCTTCGGCATCACGGCCTCCATCCTCGCCATCGGGGTGGTCACCATCATCAGCGGCATGGTGGTGTGGCTGCGCATGCCAAGCGAACGCCGGTGCCTGGAACCCGAGGACCTGAAGCCGCTTCTCAACAAACGGGATGTTCGTGTGGTGGATGTGCGCTCACCCGAGGAGTACGCCACCGGTCACCTGCCCGAAGCAGTGAACATTCCGCTGAGCGAACTACTGGACCAGGCGCGGAGTTGGCCGCACAAGCAGCGCATCGTTACGGTGTGCGCAAAAGGTGGTGGAAGGAGCGCGCAGGCCGCGCAGGTATTGCGGGACATGGGCTTTGGCAGGACCTGGTGGTTGTGTGGTGGAACGCTGGGGTGGCGGTGAGCCTGCACTTAGGGTCGCACAAGAGTTGGGTCGAAACGCCTCTGATCCCACCAGGTGCACGTGCGGATCACATGCCGCGCTGCGTGGTCGCATCGGACCATCAATGCCCGCTGTACCGGCCGATGCAAGAACTACAACCCGGGCATACATGCACGCGTAGAAGCGCCCCATGCGCGCGATCCTCCTGTGTGGTACTGTGCTTTTTGCTGTCCTTTCCAACGCCCAGGAACGCTTCGGTATCACCCACGGCAACTACGGGGGCACCGATATCGCCTTCCTCAACCCCGCAAGAACAGCTGGTCAGTGGGTCTATGCCGATATCCGCCTCGCCGGCGTGGATGCCTTCGCCTGGAACAGCCTGGTGGCATGGTCCGATCGCAGACAGGACCTGTTCGGTGAATTGCGCGATGTTCCCACGACCGCGATCAGTGGGAACATGATCCTGCGCAGCAATGGCTTGGGCAAGACGCATCGTGCCGCTGTGCAGGCCGCGGTCCTCGGTCCGGCCGTTTCGCTGGCACTGGGTCGCGGCACCATCGGTTTGGGCGTTCGGTCACGGGCACACGTGAGTGCTTCCGGGGTTTCCGGAGCAATGGGCAACTTCCTGTTCCACGGGCTCAACTATGCTCCGCAGCATGGTGTGCGCTACCGCGATGAAGGGGTACGTGCGCTGGGGGCGGCATGGACGGAGATCAGCATGAACTACGCCCATATCGTCCGGGCCCAGGGTTTCAGCCTCATCAGTGCCGGTGCCAGTGTCCGGTACAACCTTGGGCACGCGGCCGGTGCGTTGCAGTTCAGCGACCTGGACTACACCGTGGTGGACACGGCCCAATTGATCATACACGAGGCCACCGCGCGCTATGGCTTCTCACTGCCAGCGCTACGGGCAGGAACGGGTTGGGGTGCCGACCTCGGCATGGTGTACGAACGCACCTTGGACGAAGCCGATGGCTACCATCCGCACAAAGGATCTGCTGGTTGCACGCCCATGCGCTATCGCTACCGCATCGGCCTGTCCGTGTTGGACCTTGGCGGCATCCGCTTTCGCTCTGCCCAGGCTGGCAACGTCACCGCCGGCGCGCTCACCATCCCGGACCATGGCAGCGTACCCGTGGAGGATCTGGCCGATCTGGACAGCCTGTTCTCCACAGCCACACAATGGTCGCGCGCAACGGGTTTCACCATGGGGCTGCCCACTGCGGTCTCGCTGCAATACGATCAGCGCATCGCGGACCATGCCTACGTGGCATTCGCTGCTGTCCAGAACCTCGCCGGGCGCAACACTATGCGCTTGCGTCGCAGCAATGCACTGGCGATCACAGCGCGATTCGAAACACGCCATTTCGAGGCCGCGCTTCCGGTGGTGTTCCACGCGTACGCCATTGCCCCGCCAAGCATCGGGTTCATGCTGCGCTTCAACGGGCTGGTCATCGGGTCCGACCACATCCTGCCCTTCGTTGGCAAGGGTGATGTGTACGCGCTGGACGTCTATGCACGCCTGCACCTCATGCTCTTCCGCAGCCCATCATGCAAGGGGAAACGCGTGTCCACAAGGCACCGGAGCGGGAGCAAGGACATGCTGCCTTGCGCCATGCCGAATGAGTGAAGATCCTTCCATCCCTGGACCAACTCACATTGTTCAGCGGTTCTATGATAGCCGGAGTTGGTTGCCTGTGGTGGGGACAAGTTGAGATCGCCGGAGCGGGGCCACCTGGAGATCATCACAGGGTGGTGGTGAGGCGGAGAATGAAAAATGGTCAATGGTGATCCACACGATGTCGATTGTTCCCAAGACCTGAGATCCTTGGCCAGGGAACCTGCCACAGGAACATGGATGGTTCAGTACCGCAGCACCAGACACACTTTGCGATACGCTTCCAGTGAACCCGGCGGCAGAAAGACCACCTGACCACCGAACTTCATGGTGTTCTCCGCCAGCTCGTCGATCACATCGTCTATCACCCCAGCTTCCGTGGGGTCATTCGTCAACGTCACCGTATCGCCGTCGATGCGGGCGGGCTGGAAGTAGCCCTCTTCGATGTAGAGGGTCCCTCCCCGTCCTTCCTTGACAGCCCGATGGATGTCGCCGATATCATCGGACAGTTTCCCCGCGCTCTGTGCGCTTGCGATCAATTCCAAGGCCTTGGCTCGTCGCTCCGTCATCACCCGCTCCACTTCCACGGAAGCCTTCGCAGCCAACTCGTGCCCCTTGATCTCGTCGGGGCTGCCAATGATGCTGCCGATATAGGCGGATCGATCGTCCACCACGGCCATCATGAATTCGATGTTGCGCTCGTCGCCCGCCACGATGATGGGCAGCGCTTGTACCGCACGCACCTCCTGCATGGCCTTGTCCACCCGGTTGCAGAACTCCTTCATCAGATCCTCCTCCACCCCGCTCTGCGTGCGCTGCGATGCATGGGTGCTGTACATCCGGTTCTCCATCGGGAACCGGTGTTGTGCGCCGTACTCCACGAGCACCTGATCCCGGAACGCTTCGATCAGGCGGCTTTTGTGCCCGCTCACTGTAAGGATGTAGTAATGCGCTCCGCCTTGCAGATCGCGCATCATGTCGCGCGTGGCGAAGTTGCGATCCAAGATCACGCGGTCGGTGACGGCGATGTTGAGCTTCACCACCCGGGCCATATCGCTGTTGGCGAAGAGCGCCAGACCTTCAAGGTTGTTCATGTGGTCCATGGCGGAAACGGCTCTGTTGATGTGCTCCATGATGGGCGCAACGTGCCGCTTGTCGTAGTCCTTGTGCAACCGCTCCTCGGCCTGTGTCACCAAGTTCTTCAGGTTGATGGGGTCCTGTGCATTGTCGGGGTGGGTGCGGTGCGTGCTGAGCAGTATGCTGACGCAGGGGTCACTTTCGATGGCCTGTAGGGCGCGTAGGGTTTCTTTCAGCTCCATGTTGATCCTGGCGTTCCAAGAACGCGGTGAGTTCCGGTGAAGGTACGGTCACCATGCCGATCCCGCCATGCGGTACGTCTAGCATGCGATCGAACAATACGCCCCCCCGCTTCCATTGACCAGGTGCGGCGCATCAGCTTCTTATGTCTTCGCGCCATTGGTCATGTCGGTGCCCAATACCCGGATCCGGGCAAAATATTTCCCGTTTGGATACACGATCTCCTCAGCACACTGCCATGCAGCACCGGTCGCATCGCATCGTGCGCATGTTGCTCTTGCCAATGGATCCGGGCCTTCCAGCACTATGTGCCGCATTCGTTCGGCTACCTGTCCCATGAAGGGTGATCATGGACCTTAAGTTGGACAGGCAGTGGTGCCTTGGGAACAATTCCCTCGGATGAACCATTCACCATGAAACATCTGACCACGCTAACATGTCTTGTGATCCTCGGCTTTGCGTCCATCTCAACCCTACAAGCGCAGGAACTCCGCTTCGGGGGCGGCTATGCCGGCAGCAATGTGCGCGAGGCCGGTGACGAACGCTGGGTGGGCCGGGCTGGCTATCAAGTTGGGGTGGACATGCTCCTGGGTCAACGCTTCTTCCTGAAGCCAGGCCTCCATCTGATGGTCCGCAACCTGAACTATACCGTTGTAGGTATCGGCGCCGATGGCCTTCCCAATGCTTCCGAGACCGAATTCCGCTACACCAGCCGCGCGTTGCGGATCCCGGTACTCGTGGGCGCGCGTCTGCTCGACCCCGAAGATCTTTCCGAGTTCAATGTATATGCCCTCGGGGGTCCCACAGCGTTGATCGGCCTTAGTGCCGAACTGGATGACAACTCCCTTGAGGTGACCACACGCAGCACGCAATGGTATCTCGGCTTCGGCGCCGGCATGGAATACAGGTTCCTGTTCCTCGAAGGCGGGTATGATGTCGCCATGAGCAATGTGTTCCAAGGCGAAGGCATCAACACCAACCCCAGGGTGAACAATACTTACCTCACCGCGGGATTGCGTTTCGTCCTGAAGCAGTGAATCCATGACCAGCTAACCCACAAAGACCAACACGACAATGAAAACAAACCTCACGACCTCCGCCATCGTCTGCTTGTCGATCTTCCTGGCCCCAGCCGCAGTAGCCTCGGATCTTCCGGAGCGCAAAGTGCAGATCAACATGGAACGCCTCGCAGCACTACCACCCGCTGAACAGGTGCGTGTGCTGGAGATCCAGGACCGCCTTCAGGTCCTGCTGGCCACCGATCGTGCAGCACTGGATGCTGGGCAACGCTCGGAACTGCGCAGTGAGTGGAAGGAGTTGAAGAGTGAGATGAAATACTACAACCGTAACGGAGGGGTCATCTACATCTCCGTAGGCGCGCTGATCATCATCATTCTGCTGCTTATCCTCATCCTCTGAGCAACACCGCTTTTCTGCCCGACGAGCATATGCTGCCATCAGAACGACCTGCCCCCTGGGCGGGTCGTTCCTGTTTTGGATGGGGACCTGATGTCTGGAGTACAGTGCCGGAGAAAGTGTTGCCCGCAGCGTCCGGTCACGCTCCTTGTCTCTCCCTTGAACATCGCCCTTTGAAGAGCGCTTCCAAGGTGCTGATGGTTTCGCCTTTCCTTGAGCATTTCCAAGGTGCGTTGACCGTTCTGCGTCACATCGATCCGAACGATACCGGAAGCGAGTTACTGTGGCGCTCTTCATGGGGAAAGTGATCCGGAAGGAGCGGGTGGGAGATCATTGATCACCCCTTTGACCGAACGTTCATGCTTCCTCTTTCCTGATCGCTTGCACGCAGGGCAGGTGGCCGGGTTGGCGCCCAATATCTGGAACGGCAGAAGGCCTGCGGCAAGCGCAAGCCTTCTACATGGATGTCCCAGGTATGCCCTGGCTTAAAGGATGCTACAATTCGCCCTTCTCGGCCGCCTTCTTCATGCGCTTGTTGGCATAGATGGCGATCTCCACACGGCGATTGCTCGCCTTGCCCTCCGCAGAGCTGTTGTCCGCCACAGGCTGCATCTCACCGTACCCTGTGGTGGTGAAGCGGCCCGAAGCCACACCCTGGCTCACCAGGTAGGCCCTGACACTGTTCGCACGGCTCTCCGAAAGTGTCTGGTTGTGGTCCTCGGCACCGTCTGAATCGGTGTGTCCCTCCACCAGGATATCGGTATCATCATATTTCTTGAGCGTCGCGGCAAGTTCATCCAGGTTGCCCTGTGAGGTGGCGTTGAGTGAGCTCTGGTTCACCGCGAAGAGCAGCCCACTATCAAAGGTGATCTTGATCCCCTCGCCAACCCGTGTTACCGTGGCGCCCTCCAGATCGGTACGGAGTTCCTCCGCCTGCTTGTCCATGTGGCGGCCTATCAGTGCGCCGGCCGTGCCACCCACTGCAGCACCGATGATGGCGCCCACGGCGGTCCCGTCAGATCCGAACTGGTTGCCTATGACAGCGCCGATCCCCGCACCCGCACCGGCTCCGATGGCACCACCTTTCGCCGTGCGCGACATGCGGCAGGCTGGCAGCACAAGGGCCATGCACAGGCCAATGGCCGCGATCCGTGACAATTGCATTTTCATGTAGGAATGTGTTGGTTGTTGATGATCCGATCCATGTTCAGGAAAGATCCTTCCACGCGAATGACCCGCGAGCATGGTACTACACCTGCGACCCAAGCGTGTGCCACCGTGCACATACCCCATACCAGTCGCGCTGTAGCATTGACCGCTGGGCATTCCGCAGGATGGGACCATAAAAACGGTGATCACAGGGACGGGGAGTTACTTACCCATTCCGGGTAATGACACACCCGTGATGATCGCTCCATTACCAACGCTGAACCTGGGCCATCGGCGCACCGAACCGCCCATCAACAGAAAGGCACCCTTGTGGGGTGCCCTTCCGCTTTGCGATGATCATCGCACTAGCCTACGACTAGTTGCGGTTACCCTCCTTGTCGTTATTGGTCTCATTATGCACATTGTTCTTGGTGCGCTCCCACCAGTCTTCCACCTTCTCCGAGCCTTTGCGGGTATCCTCCTTCACACTGATCCAGGTGCCTTGATCACTGGCCTCCACCCTGGTGATCAAACGGCCCACTTCGGACTGCTGGCTTTCCAGTTCGGCCTTCAGAGCATCCTGCTCTGCGCGCTTGTCCTGCTTCAGGTCCTTGGTCGCGAGGCGCTCGTTCACGTCCAACAACTCCTTGTCGATGTTCGTACGCATGTTGTACAGCTTGTCCAATGCATCTGTCCGCTCGCGCTCATACGCAGCACGGGTCTCGGCTTCAGCTGCTTTGTCCAGGTCGTCCTGCACATTGTCCATCTTGCGATCCATCTTGTCCGCTTGATCCTCGGCAGTGTTGCTGCATCCCATCAGCAGCATTCCTCCGGTGATCGTCGTCACCAGCAGGAGGGCGGTTGTTTTGTTCATGGTCGTTGGGGGTTTATAGTTCAGTGGTCCGCATTGCCAACAATGCACCAGTATGCTCCTACACCAGGCGATACACCTTAAAGGCCTGACAGTGCTGGCTTTCGGGGCTCAGGGCAACCCGGCAGGAACGTGGAACGGACACCCCAGCAGTTGTGCTACATGAGGCATTACGCCACGACTTGCGTTGCGCGGGAAGGAAAGCTGAGCACCCTGCCTGTGGCTATTTGGAAAGGCTGGCGGCCTGTCTCCGTTTCCCCCACTTCACCCCCTCGTACCACAAAACGCTCAACACACCCACGATGCCGGCCATTCCGAAGTGCGACCAGCTTGGGGTGGCCAGTTGAAAAAAGTCGCGAAGCACTGGTACATGGAGCAGCAGGATCAACAATACGAGTGAGCCCAACACGATCCCGCGCAACATCCAATTCCTATATCGAAGGGTGGCCAGCACGCTGTGGTGGAAGGAACGATCCACCAAGGTGAGTACGATGTTCGCGATCACCAACGAGGTGAATACCAGGGTACGCGTCATTTCCTCACCGAGCTCGTGCCGTACACCATACTGGTAACAGTAGAGCGTACCCACCGTGATCATCAGGCCTTGCGCGATGCTCGTTCGCAATTCATTCCAGTTCAGAAATGTAAGGTCCATGCGACGCGGCTTGCGCTGCATGCTGCCAGCCTCCATGGGTTCGCTCTCATAGGCGATGCTGCATGTGGGGCCCATCAGCAGTTCCAGGAAGATCACGTGCACCGGTGTGAAGATGTTGGGGTAGAGCCAGCCCAGCAGCAGGGGCAGCGACACGGTGAGGATGATCGGGATGTGGATGGCGATGATGTACTGGATCGCCTTTTTCAGGTTGCCGTAGATGCGTCGGCCCATGGCCACGGCATCCACCATGCGGCCGAGGTCGTCGTCCAGCAGGATCAACGCGGCCGCTTCCTTGGCCAGTTCGCTGCCGCGTTTGCCCATGGCGATGCCAATGTGCGCCGCCTTTAATGCGGGGCCGTCGTTCACGCCATCGCCCGTCATGGCCACCACCTCGCCCTGTGCCTTCAGCGCTTTCACCACCCGCAGCTTGGCCTCGGGGAACATGCGGGTGTAAAGGTTGCTGTGCTTCACCACTTCGCCCAGTGCCGCCTCGTCCAGGTGCTGGATGTCAGCGCCATTCCGTGCCTCCCCCTCCACGGTGAAACCGACCTGCTTGGCGATGGCCATGGTCGTCAACGCATTGTCGCCAGTGATGATGTTGATACGGATCCCTGCTTCGCGGAAGCTGCTGAACACCGCGGCGATGTTCGCCTTGGGTGGATCGTAAAAGGCCAGCAGGCCGAGGTATTCAAAGGAGAACTGCTGCTGTAACTCGGGATAGGCATCACCCTCCAACCGGGTCTCGCCCACGGCCAGCACGCGGAAGCCCTGCAGGGCCAGGGCCTCCACCTGTGTGAGTACCGCGCCTCGATCCGCCTCGCCCAGTGTGCTGCACGCGATGATCGCTTCCGGCGCACCCTTCGCAGCAATGATGCGTTGACCACCACCCCGGGTGAAGACGTGCGTCATCATCGGTGGTTTCCCCCCCAGCGGATATTCGTGTACCATGGTGAAGGCGGGTCGTTCATCAGGGTTCACCAATGTGCCATAGAGCGCATGCAGCGCGACTTCCATGGGGTCAAATGGAACGGGCTCGCTCGCCCACATCGCGGTGGTGACCAGGTGCTTCACGGTTTCGTCGGTCCATGCACCAGGAAGGCGTGCTGCATCTTCACCATGCAGGTGCAACGCTGCCACGGCCATGCGGTTCTCGGTGATGGTGCCTGTCTTGTCGGTGCAGATCACCGTAGCTGCACCGAGGGTCTCCACCGTGCGGGCCTGCTTCACAAGTATTCCGAGCTGCGACATCCTCCACGCACCCAGTGCCATGAAGGTGGTGAAAGCCACGGGGATCTCCTCCGGCAGGATGCTCATCGCCAGCGTGAGTCCCTTCAGCAGACTGTCCAGCAGATCGCCCGTGGCCCGGAAATTCAACCCCCACACCAGCGCGAAGAAGCAGAGACCGATGATGGCCATGTTGCGCACGAAGCGGTTGATCTGCCGTTCCAGTGGCGAGCGGCTGCCACCGATGGCGGCGAGCGATGTGCCGATGCGACCGATCTCCGTATCGCTTCCGACGGCCGTGACCCGCACCACCGCCAGTCCGCCCACGGCCTGTGTGCCCCGGTACACCTTGCCTTGTTCATCCTCACTCACTGACTTCCGCACACTGAATGCCTCGCCGGTCAAGATCGACTCGTTCACCGCGAAGTCATTCATATGTACCACCTGCCCGTCGGCGGGCAACAGTCCACCCTCGTTCACCACCACATGGTCGCCCACCACCAGGTCCGCACTGGGTAGTTCAAGCACGGTATTGTTGCGAATGGCCCGGGCCCGGGCCTGCGTGAATCTCGCCAGGGCATCCAGCGCCTTGCGGCTGCGCTGGTCCTGGTAAAGCGAGATGGTACTCACCAGCACGATGGCGCCGAGCATGAAGAAGCCCTCGCTCAGTTCCCCGAGGATGAAGTAAATGGTGGCCGCCGCCACAAGCAGCAGGAACATCGGCTCGGTGAAGGCCGTGCGCAAGGCTTTCCAGAAACCGCTGGTCTTGCGCGCCTCCAGTGCGTTCGCGCCATGGGCTTTTCTTGCCGCTTCCACCTCCACATCAGAGAGGCCCGGGAATGGGAAGGGGTTGCTGGCCACGGTCATGAGGTGTCCGGTAAGTTAGACCACCTTCTGCTTCTTTACATGATGCCGATCAGCATTCGCACCGCGCCTGTCCTCGATCTTTCGATCAAAGAGAACGATGATGTTCAAGCGCATACTACTCATATCCCTCGGGGTGTTCATCGCTGCCCAATTCGTTCGCCCCGATCGAAGCCTGCCCACGACCGATCCTGCCACGGACCTGTTCGCCATGACAACTGCCCCACCGGATATACAAGCCTGGGTGAAGGGGGCCTGCTACGACTGCCACAGCTACGAGACCGGGTATCCGTGGTATGCCCATATCACACCTGTGAACTGGTGGTTGCAGGACCATATCAATGAAGGACGGGAGGCGCTGAACTTCTCGCGCTGGGACCTGTATCGCGACAGTGAACATGCGGCTGAAAGCGGTGAGGAAATGGCCGAAGGCGAGATGCCGCCGAAGAATTACACCTGGATGCACGACCATGCACAACTCACGCCAGCACAGCACGATGCGGTGATGGCCTGGTTCAACTCATTGCCAAATGCAGGTAGGAAGCCTGCAGGGAACATTTCAGTGCGCTCGGATCCAGCGTTGCTGAATGAGGAGGAAGAGGACAACGACTGATCGATCCATGGCGCTCTCCCTGTCTGAGGGGGAAGTCCGTACCGGGACTCCGGTCAGCGGCCCAGTGTCGGGGGCATCGTGACCCATCCATGTTCGAGGGCCAGTTCCTCATAACTGCCCGCTCCGTATACCCGCTCCGCCAGGTCGTGGCCTTGTGCATCATGTCGTTCCCACACACCCTTCTTCAACCCGTTCACATACATCCCGGCGCTCTCCAGCCTTCCATTCGGGTGATAGTAGTTGAACTGCCCATGTTGCGTTACCAATCCGGCATCGGAGTAGACCCCACCCATGCGCAAGATGCCGTTGGCGGCGACCACACGTACCTCATATCCCTGCCCGGAATACATCACAGACCGCTGCATGGCTCCGCCCATGTCGGTGGTAGGGGCCATGTCGTTGCCTACCAGGTCATGATAGGCGTAGTCATTGACAATGTCCCCGGCAATGGTACCTGCCAGTGCATCGGTACGAAGGACCTGGCCCTGAAGTGGGATGCTGAACGCGATCAGGGCGGCGGCGAACAGGGATGTGGTCTTTCTCATGTGATGATCATTGTGGTCGCACCGTAGTGCGATGTGGTATCCGGGTGACCCATTCCCGGGGATGTAACTGATGTGGGCCGTCCTACACATCGGTAGGTATATCAAATCGACGGCCACCCCTGGGGCATTCACCAGGATCTCGGCGCGCACCGGGGTGGAATGGTCCAACAAGGAATTCCAGGCTTTGTGCCAGCAGGGGTGCTCATTGCCCCGAAGGGGACACAGTCCACGTCTCAAAGTGTAAGCGCTGCCCCACTGATCCGCATCGATCAGGGGTGGCCAGGTGTGGTTCGACGCCAGGAACATGTACTTCGGATCCCTTGTCGTTCGAATTGAAGGGCGCTTCCCTAAGAAGTGTCCAGAGTGCCCGCTTCAAATGGGCCGTCCCATCTTTACACACCTACTGCATTCCTTCATCTGATCGCCTGATCATCCGATCATCTGATCTTCCCCAATGCCCACCGCCCACACGGTCTACGTCATCGAGTTGCATCGAAAGGTGTACAGCGAGCACAGGCGGTTCCGCGAGGCGAATCCACAGTACAACGGCGTGCTGGAGTGCCTCTACGTGGGGCAGACAAGCAAGACACCACAGGATCGCTTTCTTCAGCACAAAAGTGGCTACCGCAATGCGAAGGGGCACAAGCTCAGCAGCGAGATCGTGCGCAAGTACGGACTGTATCTGCGGCCCAGCCTGTACCAGGAGATCGGTCCCCTGAGCCGCGCAGAGGCTCTGGAGGTGGAAGAGGGGCTGGCGCTGGAACTACGCCGGAAAGGGTATGCGGTGTGGTGGGGCTGAAAAAGATCCCATGCTGACCGCCTCCCAACCGGGGCCCTTCGACCTGACTTCTCCATCATACCTTTCACACCATGGACAAGGCAGCCTTCATGACCGCGCTGCACGAAGAGTTGGAGAAGACCCGCAGCGCGATCATCGATCTGAAGCAGATGACAGCACCTGTGGCGCCGGACGATGCCATTGGCCGTGTGTCCCGCATGGACGCCATCAATAACAAAGCGATCAGTGAAGCGGCGCTGCGCAAGGCGGAGGAGAAACTACAGCAGCTGGAGCGCATGACACAGCTGGTGGAAGAACCAGGATTCGGGCTATGTAAAAAGTGCGGTGAAGCGATACCCGTGAAGCGCTTGATCCTGATGCCGCAGACCGTATTCTGTGTTCGGTGCGCGAGCTGATCGGTACGCAGGTGCGCACGGGTATGCCGGGCGGGAGATGCGAGAACCGGGTTCGGTTCGCGTCGTTTCCCACCCCCGGACCGGTTTGCCACAGAAGCAGGGGCAGGGGCAGCGGGCACAATTGTTGGCCGTTGGGTCTGGCTCAAGACCTCACCTCTTCACTGACCCAACACAACACTCCTTACCCATGAACAACCTATTCCGTGGTCTGCTCGCAGGTGGTGCGGCATACAAATTCGGCGGCGGATGCCTCGGCACCGTTCTCATCTTCGTCGTAGTGTACATGCTGCTGGGGAGTTGTTGACCACCTGCTGTGGCGACCCATGCCCGTAAGCGGACCTGGAGGGTCGGACGCGGAAGGTCTCGGGTACACTGACTTACGGTGGAACTTCTCCCCGCGTTCCTCCCAGTTACCAAGTCAGCGCAAGGTGACGGACGTACTGCTGGGAACATGGTACACCATGTGGAGGGGTTCCGGTCGTAACATTTCCCTAGAATAACGGAGCATTCCAGAAGCGGACCGGCGCATGGACCGGTCACGCTGAGAGACCAATTCACGAATCCGTTGATACAACTATGACACGACCCGACTTCAGTGACCTGAGTGCGATGTTCGTGAACTGCACCCTGACCCGTTCACCCAAGATGAGCCATACGGCACTTCTCATGGACGTATCGAAGCGGATCATGCGCAGGGAGAACGTCGCTGTGGAAGAGATCCGCTTGGTGGACCACAAGGTTGCAAGCGGCATCTACCCCGACATGACCGAACACGGATGGGAAGTGGATGAATGGCCCGCGCTCTTCGAGCGGATCATCAGGGCCGACATCCTCATTGTAGGCACCCCGATATGGCTCGGTGAGCGTTCCTCGGTGGCGATCCAACTCATCGAACGTCTGTACGCGATGAGCAGCAAGCTCAACGACATGGGACAGTACCTGTACTACGGCAAGGTGGGCGGATGCGTGGTGACGGGCAATGAGGACGGGGTGAAGCACTGTGCCATGGGCATGCTGTATGCGCTGCAGCACATCGGATACAGCATTCCTCCACAGGCCGACTGCGGCTGGATCGGTGAGGTGGGTCCCGGGCCCAGCTATGGTGATACCGAATGGAAGGACAAGAAGATCGACCCACCAGTGGGCTACGACTCCGACTTCACCAACCGCAACACCACCTTCATGACCTACAACCTGCTCCACCTGGCCGCCGCATTGAAAGCGCAAGGCGGATATCCCGCATACGGCAACATCAGAAAGGCTTGGGATGAAGGAAACCGTTGGGAATTCGAAAGGGCTGAAGAACCAGTGGCCTCGGATCAATGACCATGAGCACAGCGACACTCACTGACCCGATCGAACAGGCACCCATGAGCGCGGTTCGCCGCTACAACCTCCTGCGGCGGCGCACCGTAGCCCTTTGCGCCCCGCTCGGCGTGGAGGACCATGTGGTGCAGCCGGTCATCGATGTCTCGCCACCAAAGTGGCACCTGGGTCACACCACCTGGTTCTTCGAGCAGTTCCTGCTGAAGCCCATTGCCGGCTACACGCCGTTCAGCGCGGACATGGCCTACATGTTCAACAGCTACTACGAGAACGTGGGCAAGCGCGTGCTGCGTGCCGATCGTGGCAATATGACCAGGCCCACGCTGGATGAAGTGCATGCCTACCGCAGGCATGTGGACGCCGCGATGGAGGAACTCCTTACTGCAACGGATCTTGATCCTGAGCAACAGCACATCCTCACACTCGGCCTGAACCACGAGGAACAGCACCAGGAGTTGTTGGTGACGGACCTGAAGTACATCCTGGGGCACAACCCCTTGTTCCCTGCGTACGGAGCATTCGATGAAGGGAACTCCGAGCCGCGTGAGGCACGGTTCATTCACATTGCGGGTGGCATCCACGAGATCGGCCATAGCGGTGCAGGCTTCGGTTTCGACAACGAGCACAGCCGCCACAAGGTCTACTTGAACGATTTCGCCATGCGCGACAAGCTGGTGACCAACAGGGAGTTCATGGAGTTCATGGACGCCGGCGGCTATGGAGACTTCAACTTGTGGCACAGCGAGGGCTGGCAGTGGGTGCAGGAGCACAAGGTCCAGGCCCCGCTCTACTGGCACCGCATCGATAGGCAGTGGCACCAGTACACACTACAAGGTCTCCAACCCGTGGATCCGCAGCTGCCGTTGTGCCATGTGAACTTCTTCGAGGCCTTCGCATTCGCAGAGTGGAGTGGCATGCGCCTGCCCACCGAAGCCGAATGGGAAGTGGCCAATGATCGCTTCTCCTGGGGACAGCGTTGGGAATGGACACACAGTGCCTACCTGCCCTATCCGGGTTACACACGGGCACCCGGAGCGCTGGGTGAATACAACGGCAAATTCATGGTGAACCAGATGGTGCTTCGAGGCGCATCCGTAGCTACTGCTCCAGGGCATTCGCGCTGCACCTACCGCAACTTCTTCAACCCACATCTGCAATGGCAATACACGGGAATACGGCTCGCGCGCAAGTGAGCCCCACAGTAGCGAGGATGACACTCGCGAAGGTGGACGGGGCCGAACAGTTCCGCCGTGACGTGATCCAGGGGCTCGGGCAGGAACAGAAGTCCATCAGCTCGCGCTACTTCTACGATGCCGAAGGGGATCGCATCTTCCAGCGCATCATGGCCTCGCCGGACTACTACCCCACCCGTGCCGAGGAGGAGATATTCCGCGACCGACCAGGTGACCTGCTCGGCGCGCTCGTGGGGGATCGCAGGACCTTCGATCTGGTGGAACTTGGCGCTGGTGATGGGACAAAGACAATGCACCTTCTGCGGCGGGCCTTGAACGAAGGACGCGAACCGATCTATCGTCCTGTGGACATCAGCGGCCACGCACTCGAAGAACTCGGCTCAGCACTTCGGAAAGAACTGCCCGAACTCCAATTCCGACCGCTTGTGGCGGAATACTTCCATGCGCTGCAGAAACTACCCAAAGCGCAGGAGCATCCGAAGGTCATCTTGTTCCTGGGCTCCAACATCGGGAATCTCGACCGCACCCGTGCCATCAACCTGCTCGATGGCATTTCCAAGTCCATGGGTCCACTGGACCGCCTGCTGGTGGGCTTCGACCTGAAGAAGGACCCGGCGACCATCCTTCGCGCATACGATGATCGGGATGGGCACACCCGTGACTTCAACCTCAACCTGCTTCGTCGGATCAACCGCGAACTCGGTGCCGACTTCAAACCGGAGCACTACATCCATGCACCGGTGTACGATCCAGCCACCGGCCGCGCGCTCAGTTACATCGTGAGCACCTGCGACCAGGTGGTGCGGATCCCCGGGGCGGCCTACCCCATCCACTTCCGCAAATGGGAAGCTTTGCACACCGAGATCAGCCAGAAGTACGACACACCCATGATCGAGGACCTGGCACACAAGGCAGATCTGCGCATCATGGGCACCTTGACCGATAGCCAAGGCCACTTCAGTGATGTGGTCTTCGCAGCCTACTAGAACCCACACGAACATGAAAGCCATTTGGAACGGACAGGTCATCGCCGAGAGCGACGACACCATCAACATCGAAGGGAACCATTACTTCCCTGCGGACGCCGTGCGGAAGGAGTTCCTGAAGCCATCGGAAACACACACCACCTGCAGCTGGAAGGGCGTCGCCTCCTACCACACCTTGGAAGTGGATGGCAAGGAGAACAAGGACGCGGCCTGGTACTACCCGGATGCGAGATCCATGGCCAAGAACATCGAGGGACGTGTGGCCTTCTGGAAAGGGGTGGAAGTGAGCAAATGAGCATTTAACATTGGCTTCCAAGCCAAGCGTACATTGGCACCATGCGTCTGTGGCAACGTGTGGACCCTGCCGTGCAAGGCTTGTTGCTCCTGGGCTTTACAGTGGCTGTGCTGGTACTGCGCTGGAACTTCCGGTGGTGGTACCACCGGGTAGTGTTGGCAGCGTTGGTGTTGGCGGTATCCAGTTCAGTCTTGGGCTCGTTGCTGCCCCTGCTCTTCGCAATGATCTTCATTCTGCTTTTCGCAGCACCGGTCATGGCCCTGGAGTATTTCGCGTTGTACCTATACGAACTGCCCCATTCCGCAGGGGAGGCGGAATGAACATGGCATGCGGGTTTTAGTGCCCTTCCAATACGGTAGTGACAGTGGTCGACATTGGGTGCAGCAACAGGAAGCTCGCCTTGTTCGGCCCTTCCTCCATGCCTGCCTGCCGGTCAGGCAGGCTCATCAACGCAACGAACACGTAGCTCTCTGGGCTGAGCACGTCATCCAACTCCACCGTGGTGACCGCTTCGTTGCGGAGGATATCCTTCGGCACTTGCATGGTGCAAAATTACCGGGTGGCCCGGCGACAGGGACCAAGCCGGATCTATGCCTTCGTTAAGGTTCATGCGCTTCGACCGGATCGGCCCATCAGGCGGTCACCAACAGCTTCACCCCGGCCGAGATCAAGACCAGGGACAAGACCACCAGAATGGCGCGAGTGCCGAAACGGGACACACCCAGATAGCTGCCGATCAGGCCACCTGTGACCACAGCCGCGATCCACCACGGAAAAAAGGGATCGAACTCCAGGCCCATACTCATCCGCCCAACCAGGCCGGAGATCGAATTGATGAGGATGAACAGCGCCGCTATGCCCGACACATGCCGAAGTGCTGCCCAGCGCCCGGCAATGAGAATGGGCGAGAGGAAAATGCCACCGCCAACACCGATGATGCCCGATAGGAAGCCGATGGGTGCGCCGATCCCGAGCGAAGCGGTCAAAGGCATGGAACGCGGGACGTGATCCTGCGGCTTTGTCACCGCCCGCCAGGCCATAAGTAGCGCGGACGCGAGGAGGAACACACCCGCCACGATAGCGAAAACGCGTGGTGGCAATTGCAGGCGTCCGCCGAGAAAAGCCAACGGCAGCGCCACCACCGCCACAGGCCAGAAGACCTTCCAACTGAAACAGCCCGCCCGCAGGTAACGCCAACTGGCGATGCCTGCCACAGCCACGTTCAACACCAATGAGGTGGGCTTGATCGTGTCCGGAGCGAAGGACAACAGCGCCATCACCGCCAGGTAACCGCTGGCGCCCGCGTGGCCCACGCTGCTGTAGAAAAGGGCGATGCAGAAGAAAAAGAGGAGGGCGAGGAGATGGGGATCCATGCCGGAGAATGAAAACTGTAGAATGAAGAACGTAGAATGATCAATGGCGAGATCAGCGATCACATTCCACCAGTTTCATTCTACATTCCGCGGTTCATCATTCTACATTCTACATTTCATCCCTCCCACTCCGCCCAACTCGTCGCCGTTTCCTGCAAACGGGCAGCACACAGTTGCACCTCCGGAAGGATCTGCGGAAGAAGCTCACCCACGATCGCCAACAGGATGTTCTCGCAGGTGGGTTGGTACGGCGTAAAGATGACGCGGCCGAAGAGTTGCTCATCGGCATTCACGGTGCCGCGCTCACGCTCGTGCAGGAAGAGCGCATGGTCGTAGCGATCCACGAGCGGCTTCACCATACCCTTCAGGTCCGCGAAGTCGATGACCATGCCGTCCTTGGGGTGCCCGGGCGCCTCTGCGGGAATGCCGCTGATGGTGATGTCCAGCACGTAGCTGTGGCCGTGGATATGCGCGCAGAGCCCATCGTGGCAGCGCAGGGCGTGTGCCATCTCGAAGGTGAAGCGCTTGGTGACGCGGACGGTGCGGGGGATCATGGTGCGAAGGTCGCAGTAATGCCTGCATCCCCGTGAATGGCGACACCACGAAACCCTGGTCGTATCCTCAGGGCATTCCGGAACATGGCTTATCATTGCAGTACTGGCCTGAACGGAATGCCTGTCCCGACCGTGATGAATGGAAAGCGTGTACTGGTGTTGGCCCCGCATACCGATGACGGTGAGTTGGGTTGTGGTGGGGCCATCAATCGACTGGTCGGGGAGGGTGCCGAGGTGTACTACCTGGCATTCTCGGCCTGCAAGCAATCGGTGCTGCCCGAATTCCCGGCCGATATCCTGATCACTGAGGTCAAGGAGGCGACCGCGATCCTGGGTTTGCCCAAGGAGAATCTGGTCCTCCTGGATTACGAAGTGAGGACATTCAATTTCAGGAGGCAGGAGATCCTCAATGACATGATACGGTACAGGGATGAACTACGCCCGGACCTGGTGTTCATGCCCTGTTCCACGGATGTCCACCAGGACCATGTCACGATCCATCAGGAAGGTACGCGCGCTTTCAAGTTCACATCGGTGCTTTGCTATGAACTGCCGTGGAACAATTACTCGATGAGCACCATGGCGTTCGTGAAGTTGGATGACGCTCATATCGTAAAGAAGGTAGAGGCGATGTCGAAGTACAGGTCGCAGGCCCACCGTCCGTATGCCAATGAGGACTTCATCCGGGCTTTGGCCCGTACCAGGGGAACCCAGATACAGACCCTGTATGCCGAGGCCTTTGAGGTGAAGCGGATCATCGCATGAATCGGGGATGAGAACTGGGAAGGCCTTGGCCATTGACTTTGACACGTTGCGCCAGGCAATGGGGCCGGAGTGCGAGTTCATCGGGAACAAGACGATCATATGCTCGGGGATGTCCCCTGTCACCGAGGCTGCTGCGGGTGATATCACCTGGATCAAGCCCGGGCTAAGTGATGAAGCAGAGCTCATCAACAGGACCGGGGCATCCTGCATCCTTTGTTCGCCGGGTACCTTCCGACTG
Source organism: Flavobacteriales bacterium (assembly GCA_041747675.1). Lineage (GTDB taxonomy): Bacteria > Bacteroidota > Bacteroidia > Flavobacteriales_F > PHOS-HE28 > PHOS-HE28. Next base: position 9,866 of record JBGTES010000092.1, on the reverse strand, counting down.
TACAGTGGAAGTGTGGAGGACAAGCTGTTCGTGATCCATGACGACCCCAAGCTGCTGTCGCTCTGGATGAGCCGCTACATCATGCGCTCCATGAGCACTGCGGAGAATGGCCCGGCGGTGCATCCCACTGCCATCATCGATGATCGGTGCAGGTTGGGTGCGGATGTGCGAGTGGGAGCATATTCCGTGCTTGGGGCTTGTGACATCGGGGATGGGACCCTCATCGCGGAACATGTACGGATACATGATGGCGTGAAGATGGGCCGGGAGTGCATCGTGCGTGAACATGCCTCCGTAGGTGGTGCTGGATTCGGTTATCACCGTGGCCGGAGCGGTGCGTTGGAACACCTTCCGCACCTGGGTGAGGTGGTCATTGGGGACCGCGTGCATCTGTTCCCATTCGTCAATGTGGACAAGGGGACCCTCGGGGCGACCACGATCGGCAGCGGTACGGTCGTCGACCACTATGTCCATGTCGGGCACAATGTGAAGGTGGGTGGCATGAACGTGATCGCCGCGAATGTGGTCTTGTCCGGAGGGTCTGTGATCGGCGATTCGTGCTTCATCGGTGTGGGCACCCTGGTCAAGGAGAAGGTGACGATCGGCAGTGGGGTGACCACCGGCATCGGTACGGTCGTCATTCGGGACATTCCGGACGACGAAGTATGGGTCGGGAATCCGGGGCGTTTCCTGAAACGAGCGCCGAAAGCGTGATGGCCGGTATGGAGGGGTCCTTCATCCTGGGGCGGTCCGCCACGGCGCGTCGCGCCTATCATGCGGATGACGTCCAGCGCTATGTGGATATGACGGGCGACCATAATCCGATCCATGTGGATGCAGCGTATGCGGCACACACGATGTTCGGAAGACCCATCGTCCCAGGGCCCCTGGTGCTGACACTCATCACCACATTGTTCGCGAACGAACTGCCCGGACCGGGTTGCATCTACCTGAGCCACGATATCCGCTTCGTGAGACCCGTGTTCATCGGCGATGAAGTGGTGGCAACGGTCACCATATCGGAGGTGATGCCCAAAGGCCACTTGATCCTGGATACTGTGTGCGCGAACAGCGACGGTCTCGTTGTGATCGAAGGCCATGCGCGGGTCAAGGTGCTTGACCTGCGCGGTGGCCCAGATGCCGGAGCGCGGCACCGGACCGGCTGAGCGTTCATCCGGTACCTTCCCGACCGGCAGGCCGCGGCCGCTTTCCCTGTCTTTGACCGTGGAGCTTGGTCAGGAATCGTATCCATTCGGCCGTTCGTGCCCGCCAGGTCATGGTCCGCAACATCTCCTCGTTCGGTACCAGGCGGATGGGATCCCCCGATCGCCATGCCATTACATGTTCCACCAGGAGGGCGGCAAGTCGATCCGGGGTCTGGGCCACGAAGCCGGTCCCCGTTCCCTCCAGGACCTGTTCCATGATGTCATGACCGGTGCTCACTTGAATGATCGGCGGGCCTGCATTGAGGTACTCGATGAACTTGATCGGAAGTATCCCCTTCTTCCCCCGGAATCCTACATGGAGAAGCAGATCGGCACCACCCTGCAGTTCCAACGCAGCCTCGCGGCCGAGCCGGGGTACCCTCCGGATGATCGGCATTGTGCGGAACATCCGCTCCAATGTGACAAGCCCACCGTCGATGTCGGTCCTTGCTCCGGCAATGATGAACTCCATCCCATCGAGCAATTCACGATGCGTCCGCGCGATCATCTCCAGGGCTTGCGCAACGATGTCCCACTCCTGCTCCCGGCACACAGTGCCCGTGTACACCATGGTGAATTTCTCCCTGCGGACGCGGGCCGTGTTCCGGTACTCCGGCTCGAAACCGTTCAACATGACATGGCTGGACTTCGCACCAATCACACGCAGGGCGTTCTCCAGCACAGGCGCCGTGGCACCCGTGATGCCCGTGGCGTTCGCTGTGAAGCGCCTTTCATCGCGGAGCCATCGCCAACCGCGCAGGGCGCTTGCCAAGCGGCCGCCGCGATGGGTGACGATGTGTAGGGCGACCTCGGGCATCATGACGTTCCAAGGGTCCCTGTGATCCGGGAAATAGGATGCGTTCCATTGCCGCGCCAGGTGGTGGCCGAATTCGAATGTGGACCAGGTGGGCCCCGTGGCGATGATCATGTCATGGCGTCCTACCATGCGTGCAAGCTCTTCGGCCGTGTGGGGCCAGCGATGTTGGTGGTCCAGTGGCAGGACGATATCGGCCAGCACCCTCACGAAGCCGTGCAGCGGCTTTCCAGCGAGGGCCCGTTCCAACTTCGCCACGAGGCGCTCCACAGTGGTCAGTCCCGCTGGCATGGAGGTCCCCCGCATGCTGTGGACCCGGATGCCTGATACATCGGCGTTCCACGGTTGGGCCTCCTCCCTGTGGGTATGCACAACGGTCACCGTATGTCCTTCATCGCGTAGCTGCCGGGCCATGTAATAAGGCCGACGCGCACCAGTGGTGTTCACCGGGGGGAAGTAGGTGCATAGCAGAAGAACGCGGAGGCCCATCACACGTGGCTTTGGCAACAGAGCCCACGGCCAGGGACCAATGGAAGGCACCGGCTGAGGTAATGGCCCCCCAGGAGCTGTGTGCGCGCCTGCCCGTCAGCCAGCCCATCGGACTTGATGACCACCGTGAAGCCTGCCGCCCTCCGTTCCTGGGTAAGTAAGTGCGCCAGTTCCGGATCATCCTCCACGACCAGCGCCTTCATGCGCCAAAGTTAGGCTCGTTGGCCCAAGCCCCGGACCCGTTGCGCAGGGAACAACGCAAGGTGCGGTTGATGCTCACTGAAGTACAGCCCGAGGTGCAGAAGGCCCTGCTGAAAGCGGGAACATTGGAAGCAGCTTCGATGCATGCCACCGTGCAGGAAGCCATTGCATCAACGGGTGCAAAAAGCGCTTCGTGACCCTATCGCTCCAGCCACTCCACATGCCCATTCTCCACATGATATAGGGCACCCACCACTTTGGCATCCACAACAGCACCTCCCGCGCGGATCTCATCCAACAAGCGCTCCACGATATGCACACCATGGGCGATGTTGGCCAGGGTGGCGTCCTCCACCGTGAATGGTGTTCCATCCGCAGCGACGACTTGTTCTTCCTCGGCGGCCAGGTAGGCCATCAACTCGCGCATGTGACCGTGACAGGGTTCCTCCGGCTGCGCGATGAACGCATTGATGGCGCCACAGCTGGTGTGGCCCAGTACGATCACCAGTGGTGCGCCCAGGTGCTCCACAGCATACTCCACACTGGCCAGTTCATATTCACCCACCACATTGCCCGCAGTGCGCACGGTGAACAGGTCACCCAGGCCCTGGTCGAAGATGAGTTCGGGCACCACGCGCGAATCGGAACAGCCGATGACCACCGCCCATGGATGCTGCCCATCCACCAGTTCCTTCAAGCGCTCTGGCGTCTGGTCAGGATGCACCGCGTGGAAGGCGTGAAAACGTTCGTTGCCAGCCTTGATCAGTGAAAGTATCTCGTCCGGATCGCGTGGTCCGAGATGCTCTTCATGCGGCGCCTTGCCACAAGCGACCAACAGCGATAGCGCTACGAACGCAGGATAAAGGAAAGTACGGGTGAGCATGGGCTGGCAGGTATGGTCCTTAAGGAAGGCGCCCCTGCCGAGTTCCGACCGGGGCGCATTCCGTGTTGGCCATTGCGATCAGAGTAGCGTCGTAGGGCACTCGTACTCCGTACGCTTCACGTCCGTGTCCTTTATGGCGCCGAAGCCACCCTCCACGTCCACGAAGTTGTCCCAGCCGCGCTGCTTCAGGATGGAAGCGGCGATCATGCTGCGGTAGCCACCGGCGCAGTGTACGATGAAGGGCTTGTCCTTGGGGAACTGTGCCAGGTGCTTGTTGATCTGATTCAGCGGCACGTTGATGGCACCCACCACATGCTCGCTATCGAACTCGCTCTGCTTGCGCACGTCGATCACTACCGCATCGGCCTTGTATTTGGTGGCGAACTCCGCAGCGTTGATGCGTTCCACCGTATCCACCTCCTTGCCAGCGGCCTTCCATGCGGGGAATCCGCCCTTGAGGAAACCGATGGTGTTGTCGTAGCCCACGCGGCTCAGTCGGATGATGCTCTCCTCTTCCGTGCCTGGCGCGGCGACCAACAGGATGGACTGCTTGATGTCGGGGATCATCTCCCCCACCCACATGGCGAAGTTGCTGTCCAGCCCGATGTTGATGCTGTTGGGTATGAAGCCCTTGGAGAACTCACTGGCCGGACGGGTATCCAACACCAGCGGGCGCTCCTCGTTGGCCACCACTTCGAAGGCCGTGGGATCGTAAGGGGTCTTGGCGCGTTCCATGATGCTGTCCATGCTTTCATAGCCTTGGATGTTCATCAATACGTTCTTGGGGAAGTAGGCCGGTGGCGCGGTGAGGCCGGTGAGCAGTTCCTTGATGAACGCTTCCTTGGTCATGTCCGGGCGCAGGGCGTAATTGGTCTTCTTCTGGTTGCCGAGCGTGTCGGTGGTCTCCTTGCTCATCATTTTGCCGCATGCACTGCCTGCACCATGGTTGGGGTACACGATCAGGTCGTCGCTCAGGGGCATGATCTTGTTGCGCAGGCTGTCGAAGAGGTGCGCGGCGAGCTTCTCCTCGGTGAGGTCGGCGATCACGTGCTGGGCCAGGTCGGGGCGGCCCACATCGCCGATGAAGAGCGTGTCACCCGTGATGATGCCGTGCTCCTTCCCATCCTCGTCGATCACCAGGTAGGTGGTGCTTTCCATGGTGTGGCCGGGCGTGTGGATGGCCTTCACCTTGGCCTTGCCCACAGTGAACACCTCACCGTCCGTGGCCACATGCGCCTCGAAACCGGGCTTTGCAGTGGGGCCATAGACGATCGTGGCGCCGGTCTTGGCGGCCAGGTCCAGGTGCCCGCTCACAAAGTCGGCGTGGAAGTGTGTTTCGAAGACGTACTTCACCTTGGCCACATCATCGTTGGCCTGGTCGATGTAGGGTCGCACCTCGCGCAGCGGATCGAAGATGGCCACCTCACCGTTGCTCTCAAGGTAGTACGCGGCGTGGGCGATGCACCCGGTATAGATCTGCTTCAGTTTCATGGTATTCGGGGTGTTCATAGGTCCGTAGTTATCGTGACGGCACAAAGGTCCGATGGTGGATCTGGCTGCGCAGTGATGTTGGTCACGTTGGGTGGTACTGACGTGGATAGAGGCATCTGTATTGTCGACCCAGTGGGTCGACGGTACAGTTACAGGGAAGGATGAGGCGTAAACAAACGCAAAAGGCCCGGATCGCTCCGGGCCTTTCAAATGCGTTCAGTACGTGATCAGTGGTTGGGCTGTGCCTCGGGGGCATCTTCGACCTTCTCCTCACCGCTGTGATCGTGGTTGTGGGCTTCGGCCTTGCCGGCGCATCCGGCCTTCTCGGCGGTGGACTTGCCAGCACAGCAGGCCTTCTTCTCCGCCTCGGACATTCCAGCACAGCAACCGGCTTTTTTCGCTTCCCCATCGGCGGCCAGGCCTTCACCCGTGGCGGTGGTGCCATCACTTGCAGGGGTAGCGGAAGCTTCGGCCTTGCCTGCCTTGCTGGCACAGGAAGCAGCGGCGGCCTTACTGGCGCAGCATGCGGCCTTGGGAGCGGCCTCAGTGGTACTCACCGCTTCGGTCTTGGCACCCTTGCGGGCCTTCTTCTCGGTGGAAACGTCTTGTGCGGTAGCGGAGGCCATGAAGGCGACAACGGCTACGAGTGAAAGGAGGGTGCGCATGTTGTTGAGGGTTGTGTTGGAGTCCCAAATGTACGTGGATGGCCGTGGATCGTTTCCCAATGGCTTGTTAACGTTCGGCATGGATCGGGATCCTGGGGAGCGTCGGAGTTCCTATTCCTTCACAAAGCGCCCCTGAAAGGTGCGCCCTTCCACCCGCGCCACGTATCCGTACACGCCTGCCCGCGCACCTGGTATCTGAACGCGGTGTTCCCGGCCCACCAGCCCTTCGCGCTCCCACACGATCCGCCCACTCATGTCGAAGATCATCAGATCTACCCTGGCCGAAGCAGGAACATTGAGCAACAATGTGGCTTCATCGCGCATGGGTGAAGGGAAGAAGCGCTGCTCACTGGTGATCAGCTGATCGAAATCCACCGACTTGATGGAACTTACGCCTTCCGGACCAAGGCGGATGCGATAGTACACCGTGCTGAACTCGGGTGGAGCATCATCCATCCAGGTGTAGGGTACATCGAACTGGGCATCGCCGCAGATGCCGTCGATACGATGCATCGCGGTGAAGTCCACCCCATTTGTGGAGCGCAGCACTTCGCTTCCATCGCATGTGCTTCCGCCCTGCATGGTCCAGGCCACCAGGATGCGCCCATCGAGCACCGTGAGGTCGAAGGATTTGATGAAAGGGTGCTCATCATCCTGAGCGGTCAGTGGGACTGCCGTCAGGATCGCCATGAGGATGCACCAGACCTTGCGGGACATGCCACAAAGGTACCATCCTCCTGACCGGTCACCAGGCGAAGCGCCTGCGGAAGGCGCCAAGATCGCCCGCCATCGTATGAGGCCTGTCTGGTTGCCACGCTGCCAGTCGTGTATCGCGGGGAACCACAAGGCTAAGCAACTCCAGATGCTGGTCCACGAAGAGGAACTCCATGGCAGGGTAGTTCTCGCGCAGCCCCTCCACAAGGTCCAGCACGCTGTGGTCGTCCTCCACGAGGTCATAGGTGCCGACCGGAGCACCCCCCTGGGCCATTGCAGCAAGGGTGTCCACCACCGCTTGGAGGTGGATGAATGGGCGACGCTGCCTGCCGCTGCCGCTGATGGTGATGCGGCCCTTGAAGTGCGCCTCGAAAAGGAAGCGGTTGATCACCGCATCGAAGCGCATGCTGCGGCCCGGACCGTAAACATTGCCCGATCGGAGGATGGTCACCGGCCGGTCGTGCATCAGACGCTCCAGATGCGTTTCACCGCGGCGTTTGCTATGCCCATAGGCCGAGCGCGGTGCGGGCCTTTGACCACTGTTCGCCGAGGCTTCACCCTCACCGTACACCGCCACGCTGCTCAGGGCGATGACACGCGCATCGGGCGCTTCATCCTCCAAGGCGTACACCACCTCGGCCGTGCCCCAGTGGTTCACCTGTTCGAAGTGGTGATGGCTTCCATCCGCGAATGGCGTGGTGACCTTGGCCGCAAGATGGAAGAGCAGGTCCACACCGGCGAGTTCCTTGCGCAGCTTTCTTGAATCGAGGATGTCGCCCTGCACGAAGCGCAACGGTGCACCTTCCATGCGCGGCCCCATGAACAACCCGTGGTGCCCGCGGCTCAGATCATCGTACACCAACACCTCCGTGATGCCCGGCAACCGTACCAATGCTGCGGAGAGTTCCGCGCCGATATATCCGGCTCCTCCTGTGATCGCGATCTTCATGTGTCAAGAAAAAGAGTGCGAGGGTGAAAGAGTGCGAGAGTGCGACAAAACATGAGGAGATCCGGCTCTCGCACCCTTGCACCCTCGCACTCTATCCTGCATATCCCAACGCATCGCCATCCATCAATTGACTCCCTGGGGCGTGGTTCCACCCTGCACCAACTCCGTATTCAACCCACACTCCGTCTTGTTCAGCCCGAACCAACGGCCGCTGCGTTCATCGTAGCCATCCATCAGCCGGCGGGTACAGGGCTCGCAACCGATGCTCAGGTAACCGTCGGCCTCCAGCGGATGGGGCGGCAGACCGTGCGCGTTGCGATACGCGTGTACCATGCGTGCGTTCCAATCCAGCATGGGGTGGTAGCGCAGGCATCCGAAGCCGGCGGGCTGTTCCACCTGCATGGCCCGGCGCGCGGCACTCTGATCGGCACGCACACCGTTGATCCACACATCGTGTCCGGCCAGCACGCGCTCCATGGGCTGCACCTTGTTCAGATGGCAGCAACGGTCGGGGTCCCAGGTGTACATCAGCGCCCCACGCGCATCGCGCTGTTCACTCTTAGGCACTGCAGGCCGCAAACCGACGAAACGCAGCCCCAGCCGCTCTTTCAACGCATCGCGGAAACGGAGCGTCTCAGGGAAAAGGTAACCGGTGTCCACGTAGTACACCGGGATGCCCGCATCGATGCGCGAAAGCATGTGCAGCATTGGTACGCTGTGGCCCTGGAAGCTGGTGCTGGCGAACAGCGTCTTCCCTTCGGCCTGGAAGGCGTGCACGCGATCGCGGAAGGCTTCGAAGGTGGGCATGGAGCAAAGGTGGGAAGCAGGGAGCAACCTCTCCGGTCGAAGGCACGAAGGTGTGAAATGATCCGCCGTGCGGGCTACCCACACTTCGTCCCTCCGCAGCTCCTGCACTTCAAGCACCCTTCCTCGTAGTACAGCCCGTCCTTATCGCCACATTCCTGGCACTTGCGGCCTTTGGCTTCGGTGCCATCGGGGATGTAGCGGGAAAGGGTGCGCACCACGCCGTTCTTCCAGGTGTTGAGGGTGTCGTCGTAGAGGTTGAGGTTTGCCACCACGTCCACCACCTGGGGCAGGGGCATGCCCTGGCGCAGCATGCCGCTGATAAGGATGGCGTAGTTCCAGAACTCCTTGTTGAAAGTGCGGCTGAGGCCCTGCACGGTGACGCGGTAGCCTTCGTCGTCGGCGTACTCCAGGTCGTAGCGGTTGGTGCCACGGACCTCGTCGCGGCGCTTCACCACCCAGCCCTTGGTGACCCACTTGGGCAGCTCGAAACCGCCGTTGGCCTTGCCGGTGAAGATCTCGTAGGGCTTGCCGTCCAGCATGCCCACCACGGCCAGCCAGGGCTCGGTGTCGTTGTTGAAACGGAGGACATCGGCTTCCAAAATGGTAGGTCGCGGCATCGCGTGCCCAACGCTGAGGCCTGTCGAGGCGTTGCCTCCCTCACCTCCTTCACCTCCCTTACCTTCCTTACCCGCATTCGAAACCAACACCCCGCTCCTACTCCCATCGCGGTACACCGTGATGCCCTTCAGCCCGTGGTGCCAGGCCTCCAGGTAGATGCCGCCCACCTCTTCCACCGTGGCGGTGGCGGGCAGGTTGATGGTGCTGCTGATGCTGTGCGTGGTGTACTTCTGGATCACCGACTGCATGCGGATGCGCTTGTGCCAGTCGATGTCGTTGGCGGTGGCGCCTGCGTAGGGGCTTTCTGCAGCGTCGTCCTTGCCGGTGGCTTTCATCCAGTCCAGCACGCGCGGGTGATGCACGGTGAACTCCTCCCACTGGTCGCCCATGTCGTCGGTGAAGCCCACCTTGGCGGAGGTGTCCGCGTGGGTGATCTTGCGGCGACGCGTGTAGCCCAGCATGTACACCGGTTCGATGCCGCTGCTGGTGCGCGTGAGCAGGCTGAGCGTGCCGGTGGGCGCCACGGTGCTGAGGCTGATGTTGCGACGGCCATGGCGCATCATGCGGTCGTGTACCTCGGGCAGCTCGCGCTCCAGCATGTCGGTGAATTCGCTGGTGCGTTCCACGGCGGGCGAGAAGCCCTCGAAGGCGCCGCGCTCGATGGCCATGTCGATGCTGCTGTCGAACTCCGCGCGGCACTTGGTGCGCATGATCTCCTCGGTAGCATCCACTGCGGACTCGCTGTCGTACTTCAGGTTGAGGCCCGCGAGTGCATCGGCCAGGCCGGTGAAGCCCAGTCCGGTGCGACGGCCTTTCTTGCCGGTGTCGCGCAGCAGTTCCCAGGTCTCGCGTTCGGTGCGCTTCAGCTCGTCGGGTTCGGGATCGCCGTCCACCTTGGCGAGGATGCGGTCCACAGCCTCCAGTTCCAGGTCCACCAGATCGTCCATCAGGCGCTGCGCCTCGTAAGTGACGGCCGCGAAGCGTTCGTGATCGAACCAGGCTTTCGGTGTGAATGCCTCGTTGACGAAGC
>JBGTES010000091.1:0-9070 GCA_041747675.1 Flavobacteriales bacterium | reverse complement strand
TTTTTGGTCATGGCCCCGCTCATCACCTCGAAGGCCAGACGTTTCTTCAGTTCTTCCGGATAACGTGTTCGCTCCCGATACTCTTTTGAAAGTCCCATGTTGTGTTGACGTGTTGTGTCAACCTATTTCAGGACAAGACATGGCAGTTGGCAGTTGGCAGTTGGCAGTTGGCAGTTGGGCAGTTGGCAGTTGGGCAGTTGGCAGTTGGGCAGTTAGAAGTTGGGCAGTTGGCAGTTGGCAGTTGGCAGTTGGCAGTTGGCAGTTGGCAGTTGGCAGTTGGCAGTTGGCAGTTGGCAGTTGGCAGTTGGGCAGTTGGCAGTTGGAAGATGCAGTTAGCAGTTCCTCATGGCGGTATCCTCTACACCATGGAACCATTATCTCGCGGCACCGACAACCAACAACCGACGACAGCCAACCCCCTCACTCCACCAACCCCCACTTATAGGCGAACACCACCAGACCCGCCTTCGACTTCACCCCGCACTTGTCGTATACATTCTCGCGATAGCCATCAACGGTGCGGCGATGCACGCCCATATGATCGGCCATCTGGTCGTTGGTGAGTTCCGCCTCATTACATACCAGCCGGATGTATTCGATCTCACGTTCAGTGATACGGTTCAATGCGGCGGCACGGCGCTGCTGATGTTCGGCTCTCAGCGCCTGTGCCTGTTCCAGAGCGGAGGGCGCATGGTAGCACCCCAGCACGGCCACCTGGTTAAGGGCATCAAGGAAGATCGCCTTGCTGGTGTCCTTGCGCAGAAAACCACAGGCGCCCGCGCGCATGGCCCGTTCCATGGCCTCATCGCCGAGTTCGAAGGTGAGCGCGAGCGCACGCGTGCCGGGCGCATTGCTGCGGATCCATGCGATGGTGGCATAGCCGTCCATCACCGGCATGTGCAGGTCCACCACCGCCACGGACACTTCCGCACCCTGTTTCACGGCTCGCACGAAATCAAGGCCATGTCCGGCCTGCACCACCACCTTGTAGCCGGGGATATTCTCCAGCATGTCCGCCAGCACGCTGCGGAAAAGCTGGTGGTCGTCGACCAGGGCGATATGTATCGCTGGGGTTTCCACGAGGCGGCCACCAAGTATAGCAGGAATCTGGATATCCACGGTCGCAAGTGGCGGGTTTAGATACTCGACCACGCATTCGGGGTCCCTGGAAGTACCCGTGTAAAAAGCCCCCCCTACCCGTGTAAAAAGCCCCCCTTGGAGGTTTGGAGGAGGGGGTGGGGCGTGGGAGGTTTGGAGCGTCAATTGAATGATCCGCAGACACAGCGGCGAATACACTAACAGTACTGAACGACATGGTGATCAGACTAACGGTAGAACCTGCCGCGAACGTTCAAGTCCCGGCCAACGTCCATACGCTCGCATTGGACATTAGCTACACGAGTGAGACCATTCCCACGGACGGAGAGGTGGCGGAGCCAGTACCACACACCAGGCGGGTAACATTCGATGCTGACATGCGCGTGGACGTACAACTCGACGACGCAAGTGACCAAACACTAACACTGGAGGTGCTTGCCATTGGTGGTGTGCTCACTTTCACGAAGAACCTTTCAGCGGATAGTGCAGGGAATGCGGAATGGGTGATCGGCCAAGCGGAAATGACGGAGATCAACAATGTGCATCAGCAATTGCCGTCCACACCCGCGCCGCTGCGATGCACCCGCAGTGTTCGCCTTGTACCTACCACGGCAGAAACCCTGGATTACCGGAAGTATCACGCCTATGTCAGCCCTGTGATGGATCAGTCCGGGCTTGGCAGCGGAGTACTGGCAGCACTGGCCACCAACGGAACCACGATCGCCTCGATGGAGATGGCTGCAGAGCAAGCGGCCGCGTTGAGCGGTGTGAATTGGTCCCAAGCACATCTCGCCATCGACGGAACCATTACCGCCACATTCGACAAAGGATCAACGAAGGGGTGGTACTGGTGGCTCAGTGGAGAGCGGCAACTTGCAGGCTTCATACCGGATGACCTTGCAAAGGCTGACAAAAAGGATTTCGTCAGCGCACTTCCCGCATTGAATTCCAGGGGGCGTTCGGAGCTTGTGGCATCGAAGGAGGGATGTGATCGCTCCAAACTGGTCTCCGCCAATGTCACAGAGGCGGAAGTGGTGAACAACCCGAGTGTCTATGCAGAAGATCCTGGGGCATTTTGCACACCATTCTCAAATCCGGAGCGGGTACTGAGCGAAAAAAGCTTCTCCGTGATCGCACGTGTAACACAACCGGAGATCGGTGCGGTCGCTTCGACGAATACGAGAGCTACGAAGCTGTTGCAGTTGGACGGTGATGCTTCCGACAGCAGGTCGACCGCTGGCGTTGGTGGCTTCATCCGGACCTTGTTCTCCTCCACGGCGCAGCCTACCGAAACACTCCGAAATGCTTCCGCGATCCGCCACATCATACCAAAGAATTATTTGGATTTCCTGAAGAACCTGCCCTCGGGTCGGGGACTGATGAGCAGCACACGGCCCTTGCAGTGGGAGGATGATATCGCACAGTACCAAGCGGCAACTGTTTCCATAGGGCATATCCTGGAGTTCCGGGTCCGATGGCGGTCGAATGGATACTCACTTGGTACGGTGTCCAGTACACTCACCCTCGCCCCGAGGCAGACCAAGCGCATCCAGAAGGTGGAGTGGGAAAGAAGCGAGCGTGCCCGACGTGGCGAGCGCACGAGACTGAGTGATTCGGAGAATGACTCTGTTACACGAGAACGAGACTACCATGACAATGTCTCCGCTAATTTGAGCGAATGGGCCAGGGGTTCTTCACACTCGGATGTGGCTGGGATAGCCGCAGGTATCGGCTTTTTCGCCAGTGGAGTACTTGGTGGCATCGGTGGTGGGGCAGGTTCCTCCAACAGCAGCTCGTTCCAGGAAGGAGGGCGTAAGACCTCCGCCAGTGAGCATCAGCGATTGCGCGATGCTGTGCGAAGGCATGGTGATGCACTGCGCAAGTTCGAGAGCACGGTGGTGACCGAGATCACCCAGGAGGAGAATGTGACCGGCACCACAGAGGTACTGCGCAACATCAACTACGCCCATTCGCTTACTGTCATTTATTACCAGATCCTGCGGCATCTGAAGGTCGACACCGACTTCGCAGGGGTGCGGGAGTGCCTTTTTGTTCCTTTCTCGATCAAGCCTTTCGATATAGACCGTGCCTATCGCTGGCGCGAGGCCATCCAATCCGCCATCCGCTCCAAGCGCTTTCTGCGCGCCCTGCGATATCTGAAGGATGTGGCGACCAATTTCAGCACCTCGGATATACCTCCAGGCGCGCGCGCGCAGCAAGAGTTGACCTACTTGCGCGGTTCGATCCATGTGGACCTTGCGATAGAACGTCCACGCGACAAGGACGATGGAAGCCTGGACCCCGGTCCTTGGAGCACGTTCCAACACTTGTTGAACGATCCCATGCGCGCCATCCATTCCTTCATCAGCGGGATGGGTGCTGCTGAACGCGACCATGCGTTCCAATCGCAATATGCACAAGGAATAGCTGCCAAATGGGCAAACCGTATCAAAATCAAGATCGGTGGCAACAGCATACGGGTGGATAGTACGCTCGCTACGGCGTATCGCTTCAATCGGGGCGTGCGCATCGATTTCGTTGTCCCTTCTGGGTCGCTCGCAGGCTTGCGGCGCACGGATCTGGAAACCGTCGAGGTTATTCCTCGTGACAACCTTCCACCAGGGTCCGTGGCGAACCTTACGCGATTGTCATTCTCATATAACACGGAACGATTCGAACGTTCCATACAGGGCCGAACAGGAACCAACGACCTGATACATCCCGTGACGGGGAGGGCGGAAAGCGCGGAAGTCTCCTTCCCGTTGGATAGCTGGGAGCTTGTCAACGAGCGGCTGGAGATCCGCCGCAGCGTGCGCGACCTCTTGGAGCATTTGAACGAACATGTGGAGTACTACCACAAAGCGATCTGGTGGCGAATGGACCGCGACCGGCTGTTGATGATGCTGGATGGGTTCTACGTGCCCAACACAGTGAACGTGAGCATCGCTTCCGTAGTGGACCGCGAGCCCATTGGCATCATTGGAAATTGCCTGGTCTATCAGGTGGGTGCTGCCTCTTTCCTGGGTTATGGCACGATCAAGACGCCGGAGGAATTGTACGACCTCTATGCGGAGAAGGAGCCCGCACGCGACCCCGTACTTGTGAGTCTGCCCACAGATGGACTATATGCGCAGGCCATCATGGACAAGTGCGGTGCACTTGAGGAGCACTTTGGCAATCTCGACTGGGCACTTAACGACAAGGACCCGGAACTCGGCAGCATGGACCCCGCGTTGCTCGCGTCACGCCGCTCGGATATCGCTGCCGCCGCCACTGCGCCTACGCCGTTCCCGGCCACGATCATCAACCTGCAGAATGCGCCAGATGCACCCGCACCGAGCGGATTGCAAGGCGTGCTCAATGCGGTGACCAACCCGAATGCGTTCCGGGACATGGCGGGGCTCGCAGGCACGCAAGCCAATGCTCTGGCCGGCTTGCAAACCGCCGCGAACCTGGCAACCAACTTCGGCAACCAGGCAGCGGCACTGGAACTGGCCAAACTCGCCAAAGCACAAGAAGCCGCACGTACCGCCGACCAGAAGATCGCCACGATCCAACGTGCCAAGGACAAGGGACTCACCACGGAAGAAGTCGCTGCACAGCAGACCAGGGAAGTTCTCGCTTCCATGAACCCTGATGCACCACGCGCCCAAGCGCCACATGAGAACCCGGTGATCAACAAAGTCATTGAGCGCATGCCAAGCGCTCCGGGAAGCAAGCTCACTGCCAGCACGGGCGAAGGTTCGGTAACCCTTGACATCGGAGGAGAGGCGGGTGCGGTGGTCAATGCGTCCACCGGTGGCGGAGGCGGAGGTGCAGGGGGAAGCGGCGGCGGTAGTGGCGAGGGAACAGGTGGTAGTGGTGGCACAACATCCGCACCGGTCACGGTGGCCATCAATGGATCCACCCTCGACAACGCAGCCTATGTGGCTTGGGCACCCATTCCTTGTACTGTCCGATCCGACGATGGAAGCGCACAACGCGTGTTGATCAGGAACGTGCCATCACCGGGCGGTGGCCAATTGATCTTCCTGACCGCATTGGACCAGGCGCCCGAAGACGAGATCATCGTGGACATCCCAGCCCTGGGGGCGGCCACCTTCTTCACTTGTGGCCGTTTCGATCGCCTGGCAGGAGTGGGTTTCGCCAGCACCAACGACAAGGACACCGCCATTGTGGTAAGTACGTTGGATGCCGCCACTGAACTGGCCCGAAAACCCATGATGGTGCGTGTGCGGAAGGATGCCAATACGCTTACAGCGGGCGAACGTGATCGTTTCCTCAGTGCACTGATGCAATTGAACCAACCCGGCGGCGTGTTCGTCGATTTCCAGAACCGGCACACCGGCGCTACCAATCTTGAGATACACCGGCGATCATCCTTCCTTCCCTGGCATCGCGGTTTCATCCTGGACCTGGAGCGTAGAATGCAGGAGATCGACCCTTCCGTGGCATTGCCCTATTGGCGCTTCGATCAACCAGCCCCCAACGTTTTCGTGACCGATTTCATGGGTGTACCCACCGCAGGCGATCCCACTGGCGTGGTGGAATTCTCGCCCACCAATCCTCTGGTGAATTGGCGTATGCAAGTCCTAGCCACTTTAGGTAGTGGCAGGTTCTCTCGTCAACCGAGCTTCAATACCGCTACAGCTGCCTCGGCGATCGTAGCTTCAGAAGCGGATACTATCGCTTTAGGTGAGTCTTTCGGCGAAAGAAGCGATCCGCTTTCCTTCGGTCGTCGCATGGAAGGTAACCCACATGGTAGCGCCCACATAAGCTTCGGGGATGACGACCCTATCGGCGACATCGGCCTGGCACCGGGTGACCCACTTTTCTTCCTATTACACTGTAATGTGGATCGTCTCTGGGCCAAGTGGCAGTGGCTGATGCCGGGTCAGCGATTCAACCCCACCCAGGTGAGTTCATACCCGAACCAGGGAACTGGCGATGCTTCGGTGGGGGGTGAAGCCGGCATTGGTAACTTCACGGATGATACCATGTGGCCATGGAACGGTGCTACGCGGGCCACCAGTCCACCAAGACCGGTGGATGCGCCTGGCGGTCCATTACCGGACCATCCCACGATACCCAATCCCGGACCGCGACCCACCGTGGCTTCCATGATCGACTTCCAAGGACAGTTCAATGTAGCGAATCAACATGGGTACGGCTACGATGATGTTCCCTATGATCACCCAGGCGATCCCATCGCCATCTAAGTACACTAGGAAATGGCAACCAAGAAAAGGCCTAACTACCCTGATAAGGAGAGGCTCCGCAAGCAAGTCGTTGAACACCAGCAGAGCAAGGCCCTCGCCTTCCACCTGTTCCTCGATAAGCGGAATCCCGCCAGCGTAAGGCTTGAAGCCGTGCAGCGCGCAGGGTCCGTGGACGATCCCGAGTTGTTCGCTCCGGTGATGGAACGTGTACAGGACACCGAAGAATCGGATGAGCTGCGTGCGGCCGCACTCGCTGGACTGATCCACATGGTGAGTGCGGACAAGCACGTGGCCTCGGACGTGTTGGGACTGCTTGCTGATGAGGGAACGCCTTCACTGGTACGCAAAGCCGCGTTGCAGTTGCTACACAATGCGGATATCTCATCTGCGAGCTTCAATGCCCTGCAAGGCGAATACCACGAAGTGCTGCGTGGTCTTTTGACCGATAAGGATAAATCCCTGCAACGAAGTGCGATCGGCACCTTGGCCCTCAAGGGAGACGAACTGGTGCAGAAGCACTTGGTGGAAGGGCTCGATGACCCCCGGAAGGCGAATGTGGAACCCGAGGTGGCCATTCAATACCTCTCCTATAACCTGCACACCGATCTCTTCCCCACCCTACGACGGGTGGCGTTGGAACCGCCGAACCTGCGCAGCAAGAAAGAAGCCCTGCGCAACCTGGCTGCCGATCCCGAAGCGGTGGACCTCCTCAAGGAACACCTCAACGATCCCGCAGAAGATCCAGAGGTACGGCATATCTGTGCCGTGAGCCTGCGCACGCTCAAGCCCGCCGATGCCGATCTCATGGCCAAGCGTCTGATATTGGATCCCACTGAGAACGGCGACCTGCGTACAGCGTTGCTCAATACACTGGCACATACCGCGGGCCCGGGGGTTCGATCCGATGGGAACTTCGACAGCAAGCTCTCCGCGTTGGACCGGAACTCGGTAACCCCTGGTTTCCGCAAGATGTCCCAGCTCTATTTGAAGGGACCAAAGCCTTGACCCCATGGCGGTTCAGGGATCGAACACGGCACTCGTCAATACACCGTTGTCCGCGATCGCGGCATTCGTGGATCATGCGGTATGTGACTCAGGTGATCTGGCCGATGTGCTGGAACTCTTGAACGAGGGTCACCCTGCACATCACGGGCGACCCGCTGATGAGGTTCATCGCATCCGGGGCTACGTGTTGGCGGCACTCGGCCGCACGACACTGCCGGATGCTGCCGTGCTGCATGTGCTGGGCGAATTGCAGAACGGCCACCACGGATACCTGGTAGCCGCCGCTGCTTTCGCCGTCCGTGCCGGACGCCCCCTCGCCCTTTTCACCCCCTACCTGATGGCGGCTGCCCGGAACGCCTTGCACAATGATGGGCGCTTCGACCTCACCCGCCTGGAGGCCTATCATCCTTTGGAACGATACACCACGCCACTCACCGAGGTGTTCCATTCCCTCGCATGGCTTGGGGCCATGGCACAAGACGCATTGCCAGCGCTCCGGGGGTTGCGTACGAGTGAAGGCTTGATGTGCCCCATGGCCGCTGCCGCATTGCATCAGGCCCTGGATGCGGTGGCTGGGTCAAGAACCACACATATTGAGCGCACCGATGCATCCTTCACTGCCACCTGCTGCGGTGCACCATTGACTGCCAGGGTGAACACCCCGCAACTGCAGGATGTGACCATGCAAGACCAGGATGGCAATACCCTTCGCTTCGATCCCTTCCTTAGAGGCCGCCCTACAGTGCTCGCCTTCTTCTACACCCGGTGCAACAACCCCAACAAGTGCTCGCTTACCGTGTCTCGATTGGCCCAACTCCACGAGCGCATGGTGCGAGAGGGCATCGGAGAGCGCTGCAACCTGGCCGTGTTCACCTACGACCCTGATCACGACCTGCCGGACAGGCTCCGATCCTACGGTGTGCGGCGTTCCTTTCAGTTCACACCCACGGCGCGGTTCATGCGCACGCAAGGCGATGGGCTGTCCACGCTGCGCACCATGCTCACACTTGGTGTATCGTACTCTGGCGCGGTAGTGCAAAGCCACCGCATCGAGCTCTTCGTGTTGGACCAGACCCTGCAAGTACGGGCCAGTTTCACCTCCGTGCAATGGGATGAGAACGAGGTGCTGCGGATGTTGCACGGCTTGGTCGATACCCCGCCACATGGCCCTCCGGGCAGGCGACCTGTTGCAGGGAACATCCTCGCGCGGGCGGGCTCATTGCTCTCCAGCCTGGGACTCATCGCCTTCCCCAAATGTCCATTGTGCCTGGCCGCCTATTTCAGCGCGTTCGGCCTCATAGGCTCCAGCACTCAGGGACCTTCTCCGCTCTTTTTCCCCTTGCTTTTCGCGCTCATGGCGATCAACCTGTTCCTGATGTGGCGGGTAGCGCGCCGCACCGGTTGGTATTGGCCATTGCACGCCGGGCTCCTGGGGGTGGCATGCCTGATCCTGGGTCGGCTCCTGGCGGTAGACCCTCTTTGGTGGGCAGGTGTGCCTGTGCTCATGGCCGCATCTGTGATGCACGCCATGCCAGTGAGCGCACAACAACGAGTAAAAAGTTGGTTCCGCCATTGGTGTGCAGGCCAGGCGGTCTCAGGATCTTGACGATATCCTTCCCGATCGGCATGTTCACCACGGGGTGTTTTTCCGTGTATGAGTACTGGGGGAAGGAGGGTCCATGGGGGGGTCATGGCCGTACCAGAGCCATGACATTCGCAGAGGCACCCGTGTAAAAAGCCCCCACTAA
>JBGTES010000090.1:0-96937 GCA_041747675.1 Flavobacteriales bacterium | reverse complement strand
GCCATCAGCTTCACCGGCGGCACGCGCACCGGCGCGGAGATCGCGCGCGTGGCGGCGCCGATGTTCAAGAAGCTGAGCCTGGAGCTGGGCGGCAAGAACCCGGTGCTGGTGTTCGCCGACTGCGACTTCGAGGACATGCTGGCCACCACGGTGCGCAGCAGCTTCACCAACCAGGGGCAGATCTGTTTGTGCGGCTCGCGCATCCTGATCCACCGCAGCATCTACGACCGTTTCAAGGAAGCCTTCGTGGCGCGCGTAAAAGCCCTGCGCGTGGGCGACCCCGACGATGCCGCCAGCGACCTGGGCGCGGTGGTGAGCAAGGACCATATGGAGAAGGTGCTGGCCTACATCGCACTGGCGAAGGAGGAAGGCGGCAGCGTGCTCTGCGGTGGCGAACGGGTGCTGTTGGAGGGTCCGCTGAAGGAGGGATGGTACATCGCACCCACGGTGATCGAGGGCCTCGGCCCCGCGTGCCGCACCAATCAGGAGGAGATCTTCGGGCCGGTGGTGACGCTACAGGCTTTTGATGACGAGGAGCAGGCCATCGCCCTGGCCAACGCCACACCCTATGGCCTGGCAGCGGTGCTGTGGACGCGCGACCTGAAGCGCAGCCACCGCGTAGCGCGCGCCGTGCAGGCGGGCATCGTGTGGGTGAACTGCTGGATGGTGCGCGACCTGCGCACGCCCTTCGGTGGTGTGAAACAAAGCGGTGTGGGGCGCGAGGGCGGTGTGGATGCCCTGCGCTTCTTCACCGAGGCGAAGAATGTGTGCATCCGGCTTTGAAGGAGCGATCGCCCACGATCCCTGGTGGGCCGGATGCTATACCTGCGCGGACTTCGCCATGGGGTCCAATGCCTATCGGACGATCCGCGTCCATCAGCGTCCATCAGCGGTTGACAACCGATCGTTTCCCGCGATCGGGCTGCTTCATCCCATTGGTGAAGAACCAGCCGAAGCGTGCGTTGAACCAGTGCTCGAATTGGCCGAGGCGGTCCATGATCCTGTGGATGGCGGTGCCCATGCCTGCAACAACTCCAACGCCATGCCGATCGGTATGCGCGCCGAGGGGAAGCACGGGGAACGGTGCCACGTGATCCGATAGCGGTGCCCGGTCAGAGCAGAACCTGCAACAGCACCAGGGTGCCACCATCGGCGGTGAGTTGCTGGAGCCGCAGTGGCGACTGGCCCAGCCGCGCCAGCTCCAGCAGCGCGAGCTGTCCGGCATCCGGTCTGGCACCCCTGCCCAACAACAGATCGCGGTAGCGCGTGTGCAATTCCGCGGGCGACGCCCCCTCGAGGTCCTGCAACACAGTGGCCAGTGCGCGTGCCCCGGCGGGGTTGCTGCGCCATGCCAGCACCAGGGCCTGACCATCCGGCGTGCGCACCAAGGCGAGCATCGGCGAGAGCGCCTGGTGCAATTGCAGGTATTCCATGGCGGCCAGGTAGGCACGCTCCAGACCGGGCCGCATCAGTTCGGTGTCATGCAGCCCCTTGCCGAACAAGGGCCGCATGGCTTCCTGGATGCCCGGGCCCATGTGGCCCATGCACAGCAGCAGCACCTTGCCCTGTACCATGGCGGCGTGCACCTCGTCCAGCACCTCCGCGCTGGTAAGGATGTCCTTTCTGCCCCCCACCTGCACCTGCAGGGTGAACATGGCGCGGCCCGCACGCGTGGGGACGAAACGGTGACGCAGTGCATGGCCCGAACGCCGCGCCATCTCTATGAGGCCGAGCCCCGCACCACCGCGGTCCGTGTGGCCGGTGCGCTCCAGACCGCGCAGGAAGAGTTCCTTCAGCTGCGCCATGTCCTTGCCGCGCAGGCGGAGCAGCTGCTGTTCCAGCCCACCGCGCTCGGCTTCGTCCAGCGGATTCATGGACACCACCTCATGCCCATCCCCATTGTCGCGCAGCAGCAGCATGGGCTGTTCGGTATCCAGCTGCACTTTCTGCGGCGCGGTGCCATGGCGGATGATGTTCTGGAAGGCCTCCACCAGCACGAACGAAAGGCGGCCGCGGGTCACGCGGTCGTTGATGTCCTGCGGCACCTCCTTGCCCAGGGCGATCAGTGCAGGGCTGAGGTCGTCGTGGAAGCGGCCACTCAACAGGAAGGCGAAGCGATCACCCGCCAGGGCGCCGTACAACGTACGCACGGTGTTCACGTCCATTCCGGCGGGATCCGACCAAAGATAGCGGAGTGCGCAGAGCGGCGGGCCTCGGTCCCTGTGGCACTTGTACACGGCATGCCCTGCGAAAGCACGTGCGGTGCCCGGCTATCTTCGCCGCCGCTCTATGATCGACGAGGCGCTGTTGGAGAAGGCACATGCCCATGTGCGCCGCTGGTTCGCGCGCCACATGCCCGCG
Organism: Flavobacteriales bacterium; assembly: GCA_041747675.1. Taxonomy (GTDB): domain Bacteria; phylum Bacteroidota; class Bacteroidia; order Flavobacteriales_F; family PHOS-HE28; genus PHOS-HE28. The sequence continues at coordinate 94,576 of JBGTES010000090.1, read as the reverse complement.
CACATGCGCTTCCATGACCTGGAGCACACGCTCTCGGTGACGCGCACGGCGGTGCAGATCGGCCAGGCGCTGAAGCTGCCCACCCAGGACCTTGCCCTGCTGGAACTCGCCGGCCTGTTCCATGACACCGGCTATGCGCGGGCGCACGCGGGCCACGAGGCGGAGAGCGCGGAGATCGCCGAGGCGTTCCTGCGCCGTCATCAGGTGCCGCAGCGTGACATCAGCCGCGTGCGCGCCTTGATCCTCGCCACCCGGATGGGCCACAAACCACGCGGCATCGCACAACAAGTGCTGCGCGATGCGGATTCCTCCAAGGCCGGTCAGGTGGATTTCCAGGAGAAGAGCGAATTGCTGCGGCAGGAACTGGAACACATCAGTGGCGCGGCCATCGCACCGGCGGAATGGCGTGCCACCAACCTGGCCTACCTCAAAGCCCACCGCTTCCACACCGGGCATGCGCAACGCCGCTACGGTCCGCAGAAAGCGATCAACCTGGCGGTGCTGCGCAAGGCGGGCGCCATGGCCGCCGCAAGCCCCGGCCGCAGCGCACCGGACCGCTTCTTCGACCGCGACCTCAGCTGGCTTTCCTTCAACGACCGCGTGCTGCAGGAGGCCAAGGACCCGCGCGTGCCGCTGTTGGAACGCATCAAATTCCTGGCGATCTACTCCAGCAACCTGGACGAGTTCTACCGGGTGCGTGTGGCCAGCCTGCGCAGCCTCTCGAAGCTCACCAAGACCGAGCGCACCGCACTGGAACTGCCCACGGACAAGCTGATCATGCGCCTGAACCGCAAGGCGCTGAAACAGCAGCGGGAATTCGGTGCGCTCTTCCGGGAGACCCTGCTGCCCGCGCTGGCTGCGGAGGGCATCCATATCCTGCGGCCCGAACAGCTCAACGCGAAGCAGACCCGCAACGCGCGCGACTATTTCAAGAAGAAGGTGGCCCCACTGCTGAACACCGCCGCCGCGCGGCCCGGCAACGCACCCTTCATCGAGGACCGCAAGCTCTACTTCGCCTGCCGGCTGCGGCAGAAGGGGCGCAGCAAGCAGCGGCTCATATTGGTGAACATCCCCTCGGACGAGCTGGGCCGTTTCGTGCGGCTGCCCGCAGCGAAGGGCCGCACCGATGTGATGTTCCTGGATGATGTGATGCGCATGGGACTCGAAAGCCTGTTCGCCGGACACAAGATGGTGGGATGCCATGCGATCAAGCTTTCCCGTGATGCGGAGTTGTACCTGGATGAGGAGTTCGCGGTGAACATGAAGGAGAAGGTGCGCAAGAGCCTGCGGAAAAGACAGACCGGTGTGCCCTCGCGATTCCTGTATGACAATGCGATGCCTGCGGCCACACTGCGCGAGTTGCGCACACTGCTCGGCCTGGCCAAACAGGATGTGGTGACAGGCGGGCGCTACCACAACTTCAACGACATGATGAAGCTGCCGGTGGAGGGCCATGCCGGCCTGCGTGATCCGGTACTGCCCGCCCTGAAACATCCGGCGAACCAGGGCACGCGTCTCTTCCGGTCCATCGCCCGCGGGGATATGCTGATGCATTTCCCCTACCATGATTTCGGGCAGCTGGTGCAATGGCTCGGGCAGGCGGCACGCGACCCGGCGGTGCAGCACATCGCCATCACACTCTATCGTGTGGCCGAGGGTTCCACCGTGTGTGCCGCACTGATGGACGCGTTGGAGCGCGGCAAACGTGTGACCGTGTTCGTGGAGGTGAAGGCGCGCTTTGATGAGCGTTCCAACCTTTTCTGGGGCGAGACACTGGAGCGTGCCGGTGCGAAGGTGCTGTACAGCTACGAACACCTGAAGGTGCACTGCAAACTGTGCCTGGTGGAGCGGCGCGAACGCGGACGCATACGCCGATACGCCTATCTGGGCACGGGCAATTTCAACGAGCGCACCTCCACGATCTACGCGGATTCGGCACTGCTCACCGCCCGGCCCGCGATCACGAAGGAAGTGGCCGATGTGTTCGCGCACCTGGTGGACCGCAGGGTGCGGCCGGAACTGCGCCACCTGTGGATGGCACCGGTAGGGCTGCGTGCACGGATCGAGCAGCAGATAGACCGCGAGATCGAGGCGGCGCTGCGCGGAAAACCCGCCGAGATCCTCGTGAAGCTCAACAGTCTGGAGGACCGCGCCATGATCCGCAAGCTCTATGATGCGGCCCGCGCCGGGGTACGCATCCGGCTGATCATCCGGGGCATCTGCTGCCTTGTGCCCGAAAAAGGCGGGGCGATCCATGCCATCAGTATCGTGGACCGCTACCTGGAGCATGCGCGTGTCTATGTTTTCCACAACCAGGGCAAGCCCTCGGTACACCTTTCCAGCGCGGACTGGATGGGGAGGAACCTGGACCGGCGCATAGAAGTGGCCTTCCCGATCCTGGACCCCGCACTGCGGCAGGAGGTGCTGGACATTCTGGAGTTGCAATGGCAGGACCGGGTGAAGGCGCGTGTGATCGATGCCCGCCAGACCAATCCTTACCTGATGGCGCGCCCGGGCGAGAAGGCCCTGCGCTCACAACTGGCCACGCATGCCTACCTGAAACGCAAGGGTGCGGTAAAAGACAAGGCCGGTGCGTGATGCACCGGCCTTGCGTAGTGGTATGGTGGTGAAAGAGAGGGGAGAGCCTTGCCCTACCTACCTAACAGAGACGAAGATCCCAAGCAGGTCTTGATCGTTCCGAAATCAGACCCCCCCGCTCCCTTTCATGATGGTTCCAAAGAACATCGCTCCACACTCGGAGCCTTTGTTACTACAAAGTAACGGACCCCCCATTCTGTTCATTGTACACTTAACAAAGATCAACAGCGCACATCCCTTCCCGCCATGCGTAGGTCCTTGCTTATCAACAGGTTTATGCACGCATTGTGGGGTGGATGGTTGGGCATACGCCAAACGAAAAAGGCGACCTGTCAAGGCCGCCTTTCGTGGAGAATACCGGAGTCGAACCGGTGACCTTCCCGCACGTCGTGCGGGACGCTCTAACCAGCGGATCGGATCAAATCTTCGATGAACACCCGGCTCATTCGCGACTTGATCTTGCGCTCCATGGCCATGGCCTCTGAGCGCGTGGCGAACCACTGCATCCAACAGTGCTTCCACGGGATGCCTCCCTTCGTACTTCGATCCCGTCCTGAATTATGGTCACGCTCAAGCCGCACCTTCGGGTCCTCGGCATGACCAACATAGTAGCGGTCCAGCGTCATGCTGTAGATGATGTACGCCGCATAGGCCACTAACTAAGAAGGCAGCCTTTGGGGCTGCCTTCTGGTGGAGAATACCGGAGTCGAACCGGTGACCTCTTGCATGCCATGCAAGCGCTCTAGCCAGCTGAGCTAATTCCCCATTATTTCAAGGCTCATACTGGTGATCTTCCCGCTTGTAAGCGGGACGCTCCAGCCAGCTGAGCTAATTCCCCATTATTTCAAGGCTCATACTGGTGACCTTCCCGCCTGTAAGCGGGACGCTCTAGCCAGCTGAGCTAATTCCCCATTATTTCAATTTCCCATTGAGGGACGGCAAATTTAGGTGTTCTTCCGATCCCTGCATCACCTTTATACCATGGCCCTTCCCGGCTCCCTCATCGAACGGCTCAGCGAGCACCTCTCCGACCACATCGGCCAGCCGGTGGATATCGAGGAAAGCTTCGCCGTGGGCGGAGGCTCCATCAACGATGCCTGGCGCCTGGAGACCGATGCCGGACGCTTCTTCCTGAAGACCAACAGCGCGGACCGCTACCCCAGTATGTTCGAAGCGGAGGCCGATGGGCTGCGGCGCCTGCGCGAGGTTGGTGCGCTGCGCGTGCCGGGGGTGATCGCACATGGCGAAGACCACGACGACAGCTACATGTTGCTGGAGTGGGTGGAGGAAGGCATCAAGGGGCAGGGGTTCTGGGAGGACTTCGGTCGCGGCCTGGCACAATTGCATCGGCACACGCAGGAGCTGTTCGGTATGGATCGGGACAATTACATCGGCAGCCTGGTGCAGCGCAACACACCGGAACACAACTGGCCAGGCTTCTTCATCCACCAGCGTCTGGAGCCGCAACTGAGGCTGGCCCGCGATCGCCGCCGTGTGGAAGCTGGCATGGCCTTCCGCTTCGAGCGACTCTTCCATCAAATGGACAAGCTCTTCCCAAGTGAGCCGCCCGCATTGTTGCACGGTGACCTCTGGAGTGGGAATTACCTGTGCGACGCGGAAGGCAAGCCCATGCTGATCGATCCCGCCGTGTACTTCGGTCACCGCGAAATGGATCTTGCGATGACGAAGCTGTTCGGTGGTTTTGATGAAGCACTATACAACGCGTACCACGCCGCATGGCCGCTGGAACGAGGTTGGGAGGAACGCGTGGACCTGTGCAACCTGTACCCATTGCTGGTCCATGTGAACCTGTTCGGGGGTGGATACGTGGCGCAGGTGGAGGCGGTGCTGCGGCGCTATTGACCGCATTCACCCGGTTCCGCACCTAACTTGTTCCCTGAAGCACATCCATGGGCAGCAAGAAACCTTCACGCATTCCTTTGCTTTATCGCATCCTGGCCATTGCCCTGGCGCTGCTGTTCATCGGCTGGATGATGTTCGTATACAAGCCGGGAGCCGCACCCCTGTAAGCACACGGCCCATGGCCGCAGCGGGCAATGCAGTGGTGACCGGGGGGTCACGCGTTGTCTTCTCCCTGCCCGGCATGTTCCAGCGCACCGGCATCATTGCACCACCAAACGCTTGGGCATCGCTTCTCCGTTGGTGTTCCTGATGCGCACCACATACAAGCCGGGCGGGATCCCATCCAAGGACAAGTCCCTGGTCCCGCTCCACTCGCGCACCGGTCGTCCGGCGCCATCGATCAACATCACCATGGCTTCACCATCCGCGATGCCAAGTATGCTGAATCGGTCGCGCGCAGGGTTGGGTGCGATCACCCATGAGCCAGTGCCACTCAGGCCCTGCACCGCGATCACCTGTGAATCCTTCACCGAACCATCGTGATCCACCTGGCGCAGCTGGTAGTAACTCACATGTTCGGAGGTATTCGGATCGATCATGGCATAGGCGAGCATTTGCGTGCTGTGCCCGGCACCATCCACCCAGCCAACGCGCGTGAACGCATCCTCCCCTTCGATCATTCTCCACACCTCGAAGCCTTCGTTCTCCTGTTCCGTGGCGGTGATCCATTCCAATAGCACACACTCTTGATCAAGCCGTTCCCCGGTGAAAGAGATCAACTCCACTGGCAGCGGCAGCCCCATGGTGGTGATGTAAAGTTCCCCATCATCACCGATCAGGGCAGTATAGCCGTGTGTGCCACCGTTGCCTTGGATGCGGGGTTCCAGGGCCGGCGCGGCGGGGAAGACGGGTGTCCAGATGTTGCCCGGCGGATTGTCGAGCAACTGGCAGTTCTCCATGAGACCCGCGTAGTGCGCCACGCCAGCATCGGCATAGATATTCACGATGGGATCCGCTGCGGCGTAAGTGGTGAACTCATCTCCGCTGTGAAAGAGCCGCACATTGACCGGGGCGGTGATCGGGTTCTGCGTGCTCAGGTGCCAGTTGCGGTCCAGATAGTACTGGCCGAATAGGCTCTGGCGTACGGCGGCGGTGTTCACATACACGTTCATGTTCACCGTGCCAAGGACCTGCCCATTGTCGTTGAAGCGCGCCACCACCCTGCGGTCGCGGTAGATCCACTGGTCCGCACCGCTGCCCGTGCTGATGATGGGCAATGCGGGCGCGCAGGTGTTGAAGTTCTGGTCCCACAATAGCGGCTGGAATTCGTACGCGCCGATGTCGGGATTGGTGGCATCGCGCGGCTGTCCATCGATATCCACCGTGATGCCCGCGATGGTCATGCTGCCCATGTCCGCCTCCATGGCATAGCTGCGCAGGTCATTCGCGGGATCGTAGAAACGCGGGTCAACGTTGAAGGAATTGGTGTGCTGTCCCGTGGCGCCCTGAAGCGCGGCGATGGTGGCGTGGTCGCCGCCCCAGGTGGCGATGAATGGCGCCACATTGCTGTGCAGAATGTTGCGCTCGGCCTGCGCGAAGGTGAAAGTGCCGATGCGGTACAATGCCACGGCGTTGTTGCTGCTGAGCATGTTGCCTATGAGCCTGCTGCCTGCGCCGCCGCTCGCGTTGATCCACAGGGCCCGTGCGGTGTTGCTGCGCACGCTGTTGTGCAGGATATCCACGCGGTCCGCACTGCCCAGCACCTGGATGCCGATGTTCCCACCGATCCCGATCACGCTGTTGTTGCGCAGGCTGATGAAACTCCCAGCGGGTGGTGTGTTGCCATTGAGCAGCATGCCATAGCCCGTGCCCGTGCCTGAAAGACGGAGCCGGTTCTCATCCACGCTCACAGATGCGCTGTTGTTCACTAGGTGGACGCCGGTGGCGTTGGCATTGGTCAGGGTAATGGTATTGCCACGCACGGATGCGGCCGCACCAAGGCGTTGTAGCTGTACAGCCGTTCCGCAGTTCTGCGCGATGTTATACTGGATGGTGATCGCATCGGCATCCCCATCGGCATCCCAGCCCACGCCCAGCGGAGCATCGAGCAGGCGGGAGTGGATGAGCAGGATACCACTGTTGTCCGATCCCGCATCCGCGTTGCCGAGGAGTGCTCCCAGTCCTGCGGTGAGGGTTCCGCTGCCGATGAGCCTGCAGTGCCGCACCTGTATGTCGTTGCTCGCATCGCAGGTGCCCCGGAAAAGGACCACATCGCTGCGGCCCGCTCCTGCGGTACGGCGCATGGTGATCTGCTCGAAGCGCAGATGGTCCGCACCTTCCAGGGCAACGACATGGTGCGTCGCACTGGTGTGTGGCCACTGCCAGATCACCGCGGTGCTGTCCATGGCCAGGCTACGAAAGGTGATGGTATTGGCGGCGCTGCTGCCTTTGATGCGATCCATCACCACCTGCTCGGTGTATGTACCGTTCTCTATGTTGAAGAGGACCGGACCTGTGATGCCGCAACCTTTCATTGCGTTCACTGCTGCGCCGATGGCGGGAAAGTCGGCGGCACCGGAAGGACCGATGAGGTAGGTACCCGCAAGCGTGGTGCAAGCCCCGTCCACTTCGTCCGCACCGATGTCGGGTGGGGATCCTACGGGAAGCGCGCGTGGCGTTCCGTCGAAGTCGGTGATGGGATCCACAGTGGGACTACCGTTCCCCTTGCACGGCGAATCCGCCTGCACATGCAGATCGGAGAGCGGGTCCACGAAGCGCGGATCGGCGCGGAAGCTGTCCGCATGCTGACCGGTGACGGTGCGCAGGCAGCCCATGCTGCGTGCCTGCCCTGACCAGAAGGCCACTTCGCTGCCGGGCGTGTGGAAGAGGTTGTGGTCGGCCATGGCCAGTGTGGTGCCCACCACGCCGCGCAGCAGCGGACCAGTGCCCTGCAATGCGTTGGCCACCATGCGGCAGTCCGTGGCCGCACCGAGGAATTCCATCGCATCACTGCCCTGCACGCTGATGGAGTTGTAGCTGATGTCCAGTCCCGTGGTGCCAGCGTCCACCACCAGCCCCTTGGCCACACCGGTGCAGATCAGCATGTTGTTGCGTACCCAGGTCCAGAACAACCCGCCATTGGCGCTCACACGCAGTGCCGCATCACCGGCGCCGGGCATTAACACGCGGTTGCCCGTGACCTCGAGATTGTTGCTGTTGTGCTCCACCAGGATGCCGATGACACCCCCACCCGCAGGACCCGTGATGTCGTTGTCCATGATGTAGAGCTCCGGATCGCCGGCACCCACGCTGTGACACCGTATGGCATGGGTGCCCTGCCCGCTGAACGTGCTTCCTGTAATGTGCACACTGAGCTCGCTTTCCATGTTGAGGTCCACACCGATCTGCCCACCGGTGATGATGCAGTCCGCGATCGTCACCGTGCGCTCATCGTTCTGCGAGATGCCGCGGATGGCGCTGGAGACCGTGCTGGTGGTACTGATGCGGCAATCGCGTAGCGTGGGATACTCGGATCGTGTCGTGCCATTGGCCACGGTGTTCTCGAAGTCCACTGCGATGCCAGGCTGCCCTGCCGCTCCCGTGCGACGAATGGTGAGATGCTCAAAAGTGACGCGGTCAGCACCGGTAAAGAGCACCGTGGGTAACGTTGAACCGTTGACAGCGGTGAGGATGACCAGCGTGTTGTTCAAACTCTGTCCGCGAAAGGTGATGGTGTTCACGTTGCTGTTGCCCGGCACGTTGGGCAGCGCGATCTGCTCGGTGTAGGTGCCGTTCTCCACCAGGAAAAGCACCGGTGCATTGATGCCGCAGTTCACCATGGCGTTGATGGCGGCAGTGAACGTGGGGAAGTCGGCAACGCCTGATGCACCGATGATGTAGGTGCCGGCCAAGGGAACGCAGAGCGGGGATTCATCCGCACCGATGTCCGGTGCGGTGGCCACTGGAAGCGGACGTGGGTCGCCATCCATATCGTCCGTCGCTTCGGGCAGCAACAGCCCGGTCTGCAGGCAGGGCGAACCGGAGAGCAGGTGCAGGTCGTCGAACTCATCCACGAAGAGCGGGTTCTGTTGGAAGCTGTTGGCGAACTGGCCGGTCTGTGTCTGCAACGCGGCAAGCGTGGCGCAGTTCACACCCCAGAAGGCGAGTACCGCACTGGAGAAGAGCACGTTGTGTTCGGCCTGCGCGAAACCGCCCGTACCGCTGGCGCGCCGCACGGTGTTGCCATTGCTGCGCAGGGCGTTGTTCACCAGGCGGCTGCTGGTCTGGTTGCCGGTAAGCTGCACACAGGTGCCGATGGTGCGTAGCGAATTGTTCAGCACATGGATGTTCTCGCTGTTGATGATGTCGAAGCCCAACGTACCGGCGCTGGTGCCGATCACCTCGTTGTTGCGCAGGATGGCCGGTGCCCCAACAGTGGCCAGCGTGCCGGTGAAACGCCAGCCCACGCCACCGGGCGTACTGATGACCATGCGGTTGCGGGCGAAGCGCAGCGGCATGCCGCAGTTGTTGACGGTGATGGCCACGGTGCTGGTGCCCAGGGTATGGCTGAGGTCGTTGCGATCGATCTCCAGCACGTTTCGGAAGCCTTCGAAGTAGAAGGTGCGGCGCCCGTTGCGCATGACACAATCCGTCACGCGCAGCGCATCATCCACCGTGGTAGGCGTGGTCCAGCTGATGGCCGCGTCGCCGTTCTCGAAGCGCACCCGCTCGAACAGAACGTCATCCGCCGCCCCGCTCGCGGCATGATGCACCAGATTCTGCAAGTAGGCGCTGCTTAACGTGGTAAGGCCGATGATGCGCATGCTGCGGAAACGGATGCCCGCACTGGGGTCGACGGAGGTGAACCAGTACACCACGCAGCCATTGGTGGTGCTCACGGTCCGACTGATGGTCATGTGCTCGAAGGTCACATGGTCGGCACCCTGCATGCGCACCGTGAAGTTCATCGGAAGGGCCGGTGAGTTGCCGTAAGTGAGCGTGACCGCCGCACTGTCACCCACGGTTCCACGGAAGGTGATCGTGTTCGCTGCGGATGTACCTGCGATGGCGGGTAGGTTCACCTGCTCTGTATAGGTGCCTGGTGCCACGTTCATCAGCACCGGCCCGCTCACGCCTTGCGACACAAGATCCGCAACAGCAGCTGTGAAGGTGGTGTAGTCCCCACCGCCACCGCCATTGATGGTGTAGGTGCCATTGAGCTGCGCTGCGGCCGGGACCATCGACAGGAAAAGCAGAGCGGCGAGAAGTGGACGCGGGCGCATGGGCGTGGGCATTTCGTGCTCCGAAGGTTCCCCACAACACGTGGGAAGGCCAGGGCGTTCCAGTGGATCCCGGTGGGAAATGAGTGGATCGTGGTCCCGCCTGAGGGAAGCGAAGTCCGTTCCTATTGCGGCGACCCCAGTGTCCGCATCGCGCGCACCTCTTCGGGCTTGTACATGCGGATGTTCTCATGCCGCACATCACGCTCCACGCTCACCATGAATTCCTTCCACGGCCCGGTGACGCTGTCCCGGTAGAAGCGCGTCTCGATCCGGGCATGCACTTCGGCCACTTCGAGGTCGCTGATGATCTTGTCGTACACCACCTCGAACTGCATGCTGAAGGACTTCGGTTCGTGCCACTTGCGCTTGGGGTCCTCCGCCACGCGGATGGTGGGCCGGGTGAGCACGCGGTTGTATTCATACTCGCCCAGGAAGCTCTTCAGGTACTTGTTCACGTGTGCGAGGATCTCCTCATGCGTGGGCGTGGCGATGCCTTCGTAACGGCTGTCGTACACTTTGAACTCTCGGAAACTCACTTCTCCACAACAGTGGTAGCGTGCGGTGCCCTCGGTGATCATGCGCACGTTGGGCTGGTCGTGCAGACCGGCGCTTCGGTAGATGGTGGCCCACCGCTCCCAGAACCATTGCTGGTGGGCCTCGCTCCACACCTTCTTGGTGGTGCCGTCAGAGAGCTCCACCTTCAGCACGTTGGGCTTGGTGAGGTCCTTGATGATCCGCGCACCATCGGGTTGCGCCGAGGCGATGGAAGTAACAAGCATGGCCACAAGGGCCGCAACAATGGTTCGGGAAGTGCGCATGGGATCGGGCTTTCACCGAAAGGTCATCCCGGCCGTCGCCATCTGGACGCGCCATTTAGGGACCTCAGAGAAAGATCGAGGGAGATGCGAAGCGTTTTGAGTGAAGACTCAAAGTGTTCGCAACCGCGCCATCAGCTCTTCTTTGTTCGCTTTGGCTACCTGCAGACGCAGCTTCCCGAGGTGGACGTAACCCTCCTCCACCGCTGTCACGTGCATGGTGTTCACCAGATGCGAACGATGCACCCGCACGAAGCGTGGATCCCGGATACGCTCCTGCACCACCCCCAGCGTAAGACTGAGCGTGTAGCGCTGTTTCGTGGTGTGGATATGCGTGTAGTTATTGTCCGCCTCGGCATGTAGGATCTCCGCGATGGCCACCTTCACCAGTTTGCCCTTGTCGCGAATGAAGAGGCTGTCAGCGATGACGAACTCCGCGCGCTGCTCTTCGCTGGGCGCTGTGGTGGCCTCCACATCGTTGGCGTAGCGCGCCAGGGCCAGTTCGATCTGGGTGCGCAGGTCGTTCTCGTCGAAGGGCTTGATGATGAAGCCTGCAGGACGCAGTGGCTTTACCCGCGCGAGTGTGCCGGGGTCGCTATGGCTGGTGACGAAGATGAAAGGCAGTGCCTGCTTCGCTTTCACCTTTTCAGCGAGTTGGATGCCATCCGCGCCGTCGCCGAGGTTGATGTCCAATAGCAGCAGGTCCGGCTTGCGCTCAGCGATCTCCGCCATGGCGTCCAGCGCGTTGTCGCATGCGGCCACTACCTCGTAGCCCAGCGCCTCCAGGTGCCCGGTGAGGTCCTCAGCGATCAAGGGATCGTCCTCCACGATCAGGATGCGTACGGTGCTCATCAGCGCGCAAGTTTGAAATTCCGGATGAGCATACGCACGGTGGTCCCATTGACATGCTCCACGCTGTGCTCCGCTTTAAGCTTGTTGGCGAAGGTGCGCACCATGTTCATCCCGAAGCCGGAGGAACGTTCGTCCCCGGTGGTGTCCTGCTTGCCCACGCCATCATCGGTCACGGAGAGCTCGAGCGCATCGGCATGGTGCTTCAATCGGATCACGAGCGTACCGGTACGACCATCGGGCCATGCGTACTTCAGCGCGTTGGTAGCGAGTTCATTCAGCACCAGCCCGATGGGCACGGCGGTATCCACATCCAGGGCGATGTCATCCACTTCGAAGGCAGCGGAAACGCGATCGCCGGCGGCGTAGCTGGTGATCAGGCTGTTCACCAGCTTCTCCACGTAGTCCTTCATGCGTACACCGGTGAGATCGCCTTCGCGGTACAGGTCCTGGTGGATCAGGGCCATGCTCTTCACGCGCAGGCGGCTGTCGTTCACAGCCTCTTTGGCCGCTTCATCGGCGATGCCGCGCCCCTGGATGCTGAGCAGGCTGCTCACGGTCTGCAGGTTGTTCTTCACGCGGTGATGGATCTCACGCACCAGCAGTTCCTTCTCTTTCAACTGGGCGTCGATGATCGCATTCTTCGACATGAGTTGCTCGCTGCTGCGCTTCTTCACACGATAGGCACGGAAGGCGAAGAGCCCTGCCACCAGCAACAGCAGCGCTCCACCGGCGAAGGCTTTCACCGCCATCGATCGACGTTGCAACTGCGCCTCATTCTCCGCAAGCCGCGCGTCCTTCAGCCCACTCTCGTACTTCTCCTGCATCTCGGTGATCTGTGCGCTGCGCTCCTCGTCGAAGATGCTGTCGCGCAGGGCCGCCATGCGCTTGTGGTGGAACAGGGCCTGCTCGGGACGGCCCCGCTGTTCATGCAGCTCGAAGAGGTAGAGGTGGGCGTTGAGCGCATCCTCGCGCGCACCGACCTGCTCGGCCAATGTGAGGCCCGCGTGAAGAAAGTGCAGGGCACTGTCCTCGCGCCCCACCAACCCATGCAAGCGACCCAGACCGGTGAGTACGCTGGAGCGGGCGCGGTCATCCTCTCCTGCGGGCATCACGGCCAGTGCGGTGCGCATCACCTCCAGTGCGCGGGCATGCTCACCCTGCTCGTACAGCGCATTGGCCAGGTTCATGCGCGTCTGCCCGGTGAAGCTGTCCATACCTGCACTGGTGAGCACACGGTCGGCCTGGGTGTAGTAGACGGCGGCACTGTCCCAGCGGGCATCCGCGAAGTGCAGGTTGCCCAGGTTGTTGGAGACGTTGGCCATCCACACCGTGTCGGGGATCGCCTTGAAGACGCCCAGTGCGATGCCGTACTCCTGCCGGGCCTTGCCCATGCGGCGCATCTTCTCATGCACGCTCCCGATGTTGTTGTGCGCCATGCCCACATACCATGGGTCGCCACCTTTCTCGAAGTGTGGCAAGGCAGCGAGGTAATGTTCCAATGCCCGATCGTGCTCACTTTTGAAGCTGTAGCACATGCCGGTGTAGTTGTGCCCCTTGCCGATCTCCAGCGCGATCCCGCTGCGCTGGGCGATATCACGATATGCGGCAGCGAAGACCAACGCACTGTCCGGTTTGTTGAAGACCGTGGCACGGAGCAGTTCGGTGAGCACGGGCAGACGCGAGGTGTCATTGGGCAGGGTGCCGAGTACACGAAGGAGGCTGTCGGACTGTGCACCTGCATGGATGGGAATGAAACACAGGATGATCCAGGCGATGGCGCGCATGGCGGAAAGTTCGGCGATGCGATCCGCTGCGGCAAGTCCGATCGGCGCAACACCACAAAAGCGTGTCCGCAATGCACCATCCACCTTCATCCGTGATCCAGTGACGCTTATGGTCAAGAGCCCTTCCTCCGCGAAGTTGCGTGCACCACTAGTCGCGCTCAATGATGGACCCCATGCAGCAGCACCTTTCGACGATGCCGCTCACCCGATGACGCCACCAATTCGAAAACATAGATCCCCGCCAGATGCGAAGGGAGATGGATCGTTCCCGTGATCCGGGTGCTTTCGAAGACCGTCCGGCCAAGGGTGTCGAACAAGCGGCAGGTTGCATTTGCCCAGCGCGCATCGGCCAGTTGGATGGTGCTCCCAAGCAGATCATACCCCGGGGTGTTGGAACCGTCAAGCTGCGTGGCATCGGTGACGATCTCACAGGGCTCCAGGCTCACCAGATCGATGAGCACATAGACGAAGGGCCCCGCATTGGGGAGCGTGCTGGAGACCGGCTGGGTCAACGTGCCGGCATCCGGTGCGTAGTTGCCTATCATCAGGTGGTCCTCCCCACCCTGTGCCACATACTCGCCTTCGAGCCCTGTCCAGTTCTCATGGTCGAGGAATACCGCCGGAGGTAGTGCAAGGTGTGGCGGATCACCGGGCACAAAAGCATTCGGAAGTGCGTATGGCCCCACGTTGAAGCGCACGCCCAGGGAGTTGGAGCTCAGTAGCGAATACTCCGTGAGGTTGGCGTGCATGCGGAAGCGATAGCAGCGGTCCTGCACAAGGGGCTCGAGCAATGGTGTCTGTATGAACTCCCGCCATTCGGCCATGACGGATTGGGCGATCAACAGGAAAATGCCGGCATAGGCCACACCTTCCACCGGCTCCTGGAAACCGACGATGTTCTCCGGTGTGGAGAACCATGGGTTGGTCGCGCAGGCATGGTAGAAGTCCGGGGTGCCCTGCGTACTGGGCGAGGTCCAATGGGCCGTCCGATCCAGCTGGCTTTGGAAGTCCGGACATTGCAGCACCTTCTCGAAACCCGGGTTGGGTAGCAGGTTCTGGCCCGCGATCGTTCCTGATAGCAACGGTGCCCATGCGATGAGGCACATGGTAGCATGTGTGCTCAGAAAGCGGGTGATCTTGATGCGCATGATCCCTCAGGCATTCATTGACCACAAGGTATCACCTCTGGTCCGTGCATCCTATCCGGATCTGGGTGGATGGCGGGATCATACGGGTGACCGTCCCGATCCCTATCGGACATGCATGAACCGGCGCTGTACTTCCGCCAGATGCGTGCGCCCCACGGGGATGCGCACAGGTCCCAGCATAAGCACGTTCGCGTCCATGCGCGTGACGCGTTGCATATCCACCGCGTACTTGCGATGCACCCGGAGCAGATGCCTGCCACCAAGCTTCTCCTCCACCGCGCTCAATGAGCTTACCAGCACATACTTGCGATCGGAAGTATGGATGGTGGTGTAGTTGTCATCCGCTTCGGCGTAGATGATGTCGCGGATGGGTACGCGCACCGTGTGGCCCCTGTCGCGCACCAGGATATGTTCAGGCACCTGCCGTTTCTCCAGCCTGGCCAGCACCACGGCGATCTGTGTGCGCAGGTCATCCTCATCGAAGGGCTTGCGGATGAAACCCTGTGGGCCGGTGCGCACCACCTGTTCCATGGTGGCTTCATCGGTATGCGAGGTGACGTACAGGAAAGCGATGTGCTCCCGATCCAGTTCGCGTGCCACGGCGATGCCATCGACCCCGTCGTTCAAGCGGATATCCAGCAGCACGAGGTCGGGACGTTCGCGCTTGATCAGTTCCATGGCCGCATGGGCCCGGTGTGCGATGCCGCATACGCGGTGGCCCTGCTCGGCGAGCATCTCCGCCAGGTCCCCGGCGATCAGGGGTTCATCCTCCACGATCAAAACGCTCAGGGTGCTCATCGTTGGGAAACTGACAGCGCCGGTTCGATAGGAGCCTTGTGATCGCGGATGAACATCCGGACGGTGGTGCCGGGATGTCCGTTCATCTCATACCGTGCGCCCAGTTTGTCGGCGAAAGTGCGCAACATGCCCAGCCCGAAACCCGGTGTACCGCTCTCCATGCCTGTGCCGGCCGCATGGCCCACACCGTTGTCGGACACCTCCAGCACCAGCTCCTCCGCCTGATGCTTGAGCATCACCCGCAAGCGGCCCGTTCGTCCTTGCGGGAACGCATGCTTCAGGGCATTGACGATGAGTTCATTGAGGATCAATCCGATCGGCATGGCCACATCCACATCCAGGCGCACCGGATCCACGGTCAGTTCCAGCTGGATGCGTTCCGTCCCCACTGCGTGACTCTTCAAGAGTCCATGGACGAGCTTCTCCACGTAGGGCACCATCTGGATGCCGCGTGGATCGTCCTCGAGGTAGAGGTCCTGGTGGATCAGGGCCATGCTGCGCACGCGGTCCTGGCTGTCGCGCACCGCCTCGCGCGCCATGGGGTCGCGGATATGGCGGCCCTGCATGCGCAACAGGCCACCCACCATCTGCAGGTTGTTCTTCACCCGGTGATGGATCTCGCGCAACAGCAGCTGCCGCTCGTCCAGGGCTTTGCGCAGCGCGGCCGCAGTGCGTTGCTTCGCCCGCCATGCACGCCATAGCAGCAGCAGGGAGATCGCCATCAGGATGATGCCACCCGTCAACAGGTACATGGAACGGGTACGTCGCTCCAGCAGCATCCGTTGGTGGGCCAACGCGATGTCCTTGCGCTCACTTTCGTAGCGCTCCTGCAACTCGATGATGGCACGTGCACGTTCGGCTGTGACCATGCTGTCGTGCAACGCCACATACTGGCGCAGGTGGTGCAACGCGCTGTCCGCCCCGCCCCGCCGTTCCAGTACGCCCGCCAGCAGCAGGTGCAGGTCATGCCGGCCTTGCCGTTGGCCAGCACTGGTGGCCAGCGCCAAAGCCTCGCGCAGGATCCCTTCCGCTTCGTCATCCAAGCCATTGCGCAACAGCGCGCCGCCCAATCCGCGCAGGATGGTCATTCGCGTGAAAGCGCTTTGTCCGTTCTCCGCCTCCTGCAATAATGCCCATGCCTGGCGATGGCGTGCCAGCGAAAGCGAGTCCTCGCCGGGGCCATCCGTATGCACGGCCTGGTCGTGCCGGGCAAGGGCCGCATGCAGGGGCCTTTGTAGCTGAACGAGCATGTCCGCCGCTTTACCGAATAGGATCTGGGCGCTGTCCCGCCGGTCCATCTGACGGTACACATCGGCGAGGCCTTGCACCATGCCCGCCTCCCAGATGGGCTCATCCAGGTCACGGAACTCCCGCATGGCACGACGGTACTCGGCTTCGGCAAGGTCCAGTCGTCGATCATCCAGATATAGCCGGGCGAGGTTTGATCGTACGTTGGCCGTCAAGGCTTTCTTCCCGAGGCTTTCCGAGATCTCCAGCGCACCCAGAAAGTGCTCAAGCGCGGCATTTCGATCACCCTGCAAATTGTGCCCGACGCCCAGCAGGTTGTGCGCCGTGGCTTGATGATATCGCAGTCCGAGGTGTTGCGCCAGTGCCAGTCCCGTACCGCCGATCAATATGGACCGATCCGTATCACGCAATATCAACTCGCGCGCGGCCTGGCCCATGGCAGCGACCTTGTTACTATCATCGGGCAGGTCGTTCAAGACCCGTATGAGACTGTCCGTCTGTCCCGCTGCACCGATCGCGGCGCATGTGAGGGTCGACAGGAACAGCGCGCGAAACATGGACACAAGATCGTGATGGAACGGCTTGATCTGTTCATCGCATCACCACCAGCGGCAGCACATGCCATTGGCCACCGATCAGCAGACGAACGAAATGGATCCCGGGGGACAACTGGTCCACTGAGAATGTCGGTGGTGGCGATCCGTGCCAGCGCATCATCACCCTGCCCTGCGCATCCGAAACTTCCATGCGCTCCACGGCCTCATTTCCGGTCGAGTGGATACGCACCATACTGCTGGCCGGATTGGGGAACAGCCCGGGGGCATTTGCGAGATGTTCCGCGAGAATGCCGGTGGTAAAGTCCTGCCGATACTGCGCGATGAACGCATCCGGACCCCAGGTGACCGGCAGGGTGACACTTCCCGGCCCGGGATCTACTTCCAGGTCCTGCAGGAAGCTGCCCACCACGACCACCTTGCCCGTAGGTCCGACGGCGATCCCATGGGGAATGTCGGTCTGGAAGCTGCCGATGCTGAATCCCCAGCGATACACCCCTCCGGATCCATAACTGGCCACCCACACATCGCCGCCACCCTGGCTGGACACCGGCGCCGATCCCGTTCCAGGATCAAGGTCCAGTGGAATACCCTGTACGCTGAAGAAGGTCCCGGCGGCATATACGTTGTTCTCCACATCCACCGCGATGGCGTGGCCCTCCACCATGAACGACGCCAGCAGGAAGGCCCACTCCAGCGCTCCATCACCATCGAGCTTGCAGATGAATCCGTCCTCGAACAGGCTGCCCTGCACTTCGTGTACATCGGGTCCCGGGTCGAAGTCGGTGACACTGGTGATGCGGCCGGTGAATACGGGGCCGCCGTCGGGTCCCACGGCGATCGCGTTGGAATGTTCAAGACCTGATGATCCGAAGGTGTTGACCCAGATCAGGGCTCCATCGGCACTGAGCTTCAGCACGAAGATGTCCTCGAACCCGCCACTGGTGCGCGATGCCGTGCCAGGGCCGGGGTCGAAGTCGGCCGTGCCGCGGAATTCACCGGTGACGAAGATGTGCCCCTCTGCGTCGATGGCCACCCCGTATGCGAGATCATGGGCAGGCCCGCCCATGGCAGCCCCCCAAAGGAAGTTGCCCTGTGCGTCCATCTTCTGCACGAAGATGTCCTGCATGCCGTTGCCTCCGGCCTGTGCCACATCCGGTCCGGGATCCAGGTCGGCCGGCCCGCCGATGACCCCCACAGTGATGATGTTGTCCTCGTGATCCACCGCCACATCATATCCGGCGTCGTTGTTGATCCCACCGAAGATCCGCCCCCATTGGTATCCTCCTTCTGCACTGAGCTTTACAACGAACACGGCGAAGACCGTATTGGGCGTGGTCCAGAGATCGGTGCCCGGACCCGGATCGAGATCCACCGTTCCCGCCACCCGGCCGGTCACGATCACATTGTTGCCGCTGTCGATGGTGATCCCCTGGCCCCAGTCCTGGCTGGTGCCGCCGATGGACCTGCCCCAGAGGAACTGTCCGAAAGCATCCACTTTCTGGATGAAGATATCGGTGTCTCCATTACTCGTAACGAAGGCTTCGCCCGGGCCGGGATCGAGATCCGCACTACCCACGTATCTGCCGATGGTGATCACCGCGCCTTCGCTGTCCACCGCTGTGGCATTAGCGAACTGGGTTTGGAAGGGATCCCCTCCGATGGCATTCGCCCAATCCAATGTCTGGGCGGAACCGGCACTCGCGAAAAGAGCCGCAAAGGCCGTTGGCAGGATCACGCGTGTAAGCATGTCGGTCAGCTTTAATGGACCACAAGCTATACCCGCCTAATGCCAAATGGAAGTCGGAGGCGGGTGAATGACCGGTTCGATCGGGTGAACGACCGTGGTGCCTGTCAAAGGCGACTCCGTGCATCGCAGTGTTGGGACCGGCGGGGTGCCTGTCACCACTGCGGCCGCACTGGAGCGTTCCCCAACACCTTCTCGATCTTTTCCATCACCGCAGGTGTCAACAGGTCCTGCGCTTCGGAAGCCTTAAGATTCTCCTTCAGTTGTGCCTCCTTGCTGGCGCCGAGGATCACCGTGCTCACATGCGGGTTCTTCAGGCACCAGGCCAGGGCCATCACCGGCAGCGAGAGGCCAAGACCATCGGCGATCTTGTTCAGCTTCTCCACGGTCTTCAGGCGTGCGGGCGTGAGTTCGCGTTCGCGCAGCCAATCGAGGCCTGCCATGGTGAGGCGCGTGCCCTTGGCGGCTTTGATGTCGCGGTGTTTGCCGGTGAGGATGCCACTGGCCAGCGGACTCCAGATGGTGGTGCCCAGCCCAACGGTCTTGTATATCTGCCCGTACTCCACCTCCACCTTGTTACGGTGGAACATGTTGTACTGGGGCTGCTCCATCACGGGTCCGATCAGGTGATGCTGCCTTGCGACCATGTGCGCCTCCATGATCTCCGGTGCGCTCCATTCGCTGGTGCCCCAATAGAGCACCTTGCCACTCATGATCAACTGGTGCATTGTCCACACCGTCTCTTCGATCGGCGTGTGCTTGTCCGGCCGGTGGCAGAAAAAGAGGTCCAGGTATTCCACCTGCAAGCGTTGAAGTGCGGCGTTGCAGGCTTCCACCAAATGCTTGCGGTGCAGCCCGGTCTGCGTAGGCAGTTTACCACCCGCGCCGAAGTATGCCTTGCTGCTCACGATCCAGGTGTCACGTGGCCATTTGGTCTTCTTCAGGATCTTGCCCATCACCCGCTCGCTCTCACCGCGTGCATAGATCTCGGCATTGTCGAAGAAGTTGATGCCACCATCGTAAGCGCTCTTCATCAATTTCTCCGCGGTGGCATCGGTGATCTGTTTCCCGAAGGTGAGCCAGCTTCCCAGTGAGAGTTCGGAGACCTGGAGGCCTGAAGTGCCGAGGCGGCGGTAGCGCATGGTGGAGAGGTTGAGGGTTGGGTGGTTGAATGGTTGAGGGATATTCAACGCTCGGCACAAAGATCGGCGCGGATGGTCCGATGCCATGCCGCATTGATCGAATGCCATGCTGTGCACATTGTTGAACACAAGGCCTCTTGCATCGTAGCCTTACCTTCTGCGCCCATGGGAAGTAAGAAACCTGCACGCATACCCACGTTGTACCGGGTCCTGGCCATTGCGCTGGCCTTGCTCTTTATCGGCTGGTTGTTACTCGTGTACTGATCGCACCAGGCGCCATGCCGCGCTCCACCGAGATTGTTCACGCTGTGGATATCTCGTGCACCCATTCGAAAACACTTCACTTTCCCAGAACGTCCCGGACATACAGGAAGGCGAGCTTCGTTCCAGAAGTCATGATCGTATACGTCCGCCAGCGAATCAGGAAGGAGCCCTCCGAGCAGAAGGTCTTCGCGCGGCTCACCATACGCAAGCCCGGGAGGGCGTTGCCTCCGCTCAGCCAGCGGGGCCGGTGAGCCTCGCATCCGGCCTGCCTCCGGCAGGCAGGCGCACGGACGAATTGGGAGGAGCCCCGGGGACGGGGCTTCTTCGCGTTGGTGATCCTTTCATGGAAATTTCATGTTGGTGTCAGGTCCCTTCCGGAACAGGTCTGGTGATTTGCACTGTCCAGCAGGGAAGGCAAGATCGGATCGGCACCATACGCGACCCACCTCCTGCGAAAGGGACCGCATGGCTCCAGGGATGGATGCAATGTACTTCGCCTAGGCGGCCGGTGACCCACTCTTGGGTCACCGGCTCGCCGCCAAGGAACAATGGCCGATCTTCGCAACACGCTCGTGAACGGACAAAAGCATGCGCATTCTGGTGGTGGAGGATGAACCCAAGGTGGCCGCGTTCCTGAAACAGGGACTTGAAGAAAGTGGCTACGAGGTGCTCAGCGCCTATGATGGCCCCATGGGCAAGCGCTTCGCCCTGCAGGAGCCTGTGGACCTTGTGGTGATGGATGTAGTGATGCCCGGCATGAATGGGCTGGAGACCTGCAAGGCCATCCGTGCAGGCGGTGGCACCATGCCCATCCTGATCCTCACCGCATTGGGTACCACTGATGACAAGGTGGGCGGCCTGGATGCCGGGGCTGATGACTATCTGGTGAAGCCCTTTGAGTTCAAGGAGCTTCTTGCGCGGGTGCGCTCCCTGTTGCGCCGTGGATCGGCGGTGCATGTGCAGGCCGATCAACTGGAATACCACGGCCTGGTGCTGGACCTTGCGCGCAAGGAGGCCGTGCGCGAAGGACTGCGCATAACACTCACCGCAAAGGAGTTCGCGCTGCTGGAGTACCTCATGCGCAATGCCGATCGTGTGCTTTCCCGTGCCCAGATCAGTGAGAAGGTATGGGACATCGATTTCGATACCGGCACCAACGTGGTGGAGGCCTACGTCAAACTGCTGCGCAAGAAAGTGGATCGCGACTTCGAGCCCAAGCTCATCCACACCCGTGTGGGGCTGGGCTACATTCTCACCGCGCGTACATGACCATCCGGGGGCGTCTCACGCTACAGTTCATGATACTGGCATCCTTGGTACTGGGCGGAATGTCGGCTTCCATCTACCTGCTCTCGGCCAAATACCGCATGCAGGAGTTTGAAGGCCGCTTGCGCGATCGCGGCATCAACGCGGCCACCCTGTTGATCCAGGTGGAGGAAGTGACCGAGGAACTGCTGCGGCGCATTGAGCGTGACAACCCTGTGCGCCTGCCCGAGGAGGCCATCCGCATCTTCGACCACAATGGAGAATTGCTGTTCCGTATGGGTGACGAGGGCCTGCCTCCGGCCCCCCCGGAATTGCTGGACCTGGTGCGCTTGGAAGGCACGCAGTGGTCCACCATCGGCCAACGCGAACGTCTGGCCTTCCCCTTCAACGACCGGTACGACCGCTTCGTGGTGGTGGTGAGCGGCAACGACATCTTTGGCCGTAGCAAACTGCGCAACCTCGCCCAGGTACTGGTGGCCAACTTCCTAGCCGGATTGCTGATCACCTTTCTGGCCGGGCGGCTCTACGCCCAACGTGCTCTGGTGCCCCTGCAACGCCTGGTCGCAGAACTGCGCCGCTTCAACGCACAGGACCTGGCCATGCGCATTCATACCGGCGATACCAAGGACGAGATCGCCGAAGTCGCTTACACCTTCAACGAGTTGCTCGCCAGGCTGGAGGAGGCTTTCCAAGTGCAGAAGAACTTCATAGCCAACGCATCGCACGAGATGCGTACACCCCTCACCACTATCAGCGGGCAATTGGAAGTGCTTCTGTTGAAGCCCCGGGAGATGGAAGAATACCAGCCTGCCTTGCGCTCCGTGTTGGAGGACATGCAGGCGCTGAACCGACTGGCCGACCGCTTGCTGTTGCTGGCCCAGGCGGAGAACAGCACAACGGCCGCCACCTTCACACCTGTGCGCATGGACGAGGTGCTATGGCAGGCCAGGCAAGAGACACTGAAGGCGGAAAAGCACAACACGGTGGAAGTGAGCATCGGGCAACTTGATGAGGAGGCCGATCTACTGGTGAGCGGCAATGAAACCCTGTTGCGTTCCATGTTGGTGAATCTGATCGAGAATGCCTGCAAATACTCACCGGACCACATCGCGCGAGTGAAGTTGGACAGAAACGGTGTGGAGGTACTCATCGCGATCTCCAACAATGGAGCAGGTATCGGGCCTGCCGAACAGGAACGTGTCTTCGAACCCTTCTACCGGGCCACCAACACCGGTGGCGCCAAGGGCCACGGCATCGGCCTGTCACTGGCGCGCCGCATCGCCGAGCTGCACGGCGGAAGCATCGTGCTGTTGTCGGCACCCGGGGCCGGGG
Source organism: Flavobacteriales bacterium (assembly GCA_041747675.1). GTDB lineage: Bacteria > Bacteroidota > Bacteroidia > Flavobacteriales_F > PHOS-HE28 > PHOS-HE28. Next base: position 71,883 of record JBGTES010000090.1, on the reverse strand, counting down.
CCCGCTTCACCGTTCGGCTGCCAAAGGCCGGTTGAAGCTTTCACCCCTTTTTCATCCCGCTCACGGGTGGCCTTCAGCACAGGGGGCCTGCTTTGCATCGTCAACGAACACGAACGAACATGAAAGCCCAAGAGAACAGCGGTGGAAGCACCGCACGGAAACGCGCCACGATCATCGCCCTGGTCCTGCTCACCGCAGGGGTCATCGGCACCACCATCTTCATGGTGGGCGGGGGAAGTGATAAAGTGAAAGCCGCGGTGGAAAAAGAGCGGTTGGAGAATGAGCGCCTGTTGGGCGACAAGCTGCAGTTGGAGAAACGCTTGAATGATCAGGAAGGAAGCCTGCATGACGAACGCAAGCGCAACACCGATGCCGATGCGCGCATCGCCGATCTGGAGCGTCGAGTAAAGCAGGCCCAGGAACATGCCCGCGCGTTGGAAGGAAGGGCCCGCAGCACGGACAAGGCGAAAAAAGACCTTGCCGAGGCCCAAGCCCAGCGTGAGCAACTCATGACCCAGCTGGCAGAGCTGCGATCCAGCGAGCGCGACCTACGTGGTCAGCTGGCGCAAGCCATGGCCGACCGCGATGCCATCGCAGCACGCTTCGACCAACAGCAACAGGGTGCGCAAATGGTGAACAACGCCGAAGTGGACGCATTACGCGGGAAGAAGGAGAAGCTGACCGTGGTGGCCAAACGCACCCGCCAGATCCGTATGGCCTTCGACCTGCCCGAGCACTTGGCCCAGCAGGCCAACTTCAAGATCATCTCACCCAAGGGCAGGTCCTACGAAGGCAAGGATCCGTCGATCGCCATGAGCATCGATCCACATGAAGGAGAGCCCATGGCCTCGGTGGAACTGTTGTCAGGACCGGGCTCCCGTGCTTCGCGGATCCATCTCACCTTCCGTCCAAAGGAGAAGCTGGAACCCGGTCTTTACCGCATCGATGTGCGATCCGGCGACACCTACCTGAACACCGTACTGCTGCGCCTGCGATAAGCAGTGCCGGAATGTCCAACCTAAGATCCCCACAGACATGGAGATCGCCTTCCTGATCCTCGCTATCGCCTGCTGGTGTATGAGCGCATGGCTCGGGATCACTTACTTGACCGCTCGCCGCAACAAACGCAAAGGGACTGGCACAACTGGGCCGGCCCGGACCTGAGCGAGGGGCCACAGATATTGCTTGAGCGAGTCGCAGCATAGAAGGGAAGCCCCGGGGACGGGGCTTCTTCGCATACTGCCCTCACCGCTGGACCACCACGGTATGCGCGGTGACACCCCGGCCTTCGCGTTCCAACACGAGGCGATAGGCCCCTGGTGGCAAGCCACTCACATCGATGGCCGCTTGCCAGGATCGCTCCAGAATAATCCTGCCCGTCATGTCGAAGATCCTGATCACATCCTCCTGCCGTCCACCAGGTATCCATATCCGCCCGGTAGATGGATTCGGGTAGGGGGCGTTTGGTGGATCGAGCTGCATTGCGTCGCTGATCCCAACTCCGCCTTCGGCCACACCCCAAACATGCCGCATGAACCCGTTGGCATGGTCATACTCATTGCGAAGGCCGATATGTGTGTGGCCCGTGGCGCTGCCAGGCGTAGTGTAGAAGTAATAGTAGAACTGCATGGTGTCGCCCGCCGCGATGGGTACGATGGCCGTGTCGATGTCGGGGAGGTAGCAAACGTCCAGGCACAGCGAACTGCCCCATCCTGCGGGAAGGTCATTCTGCAGCTTCACCACACGCACCAGCACATCCTCGTTGGTGGGGTTCCACAGTTCCATGTGCGCGGCGATCGTGGTGCCACCCAGGCCGTGGACCGTGTCGTTGCTCACCCACTGAAGCGCGAACTGTCCGCCGTATGATTGGCCCGCACATTCCGGGGGGGCACTGAGGCCAAGCAGGTCCGCGATGTCGCAATCGATGTTCTCGGGTGTCTTGTCGAACCAGTCGTGGTGGGTGTGAATGGTGCCGTTCAGGTCGATGAGGTAGGCGTTGTTGGGCTGCGGGCCATAGTAGTCCCACCAATTGTTGCACGGGCCATCGAGGTAGACCGGCACATTGATGGTCATGCTCTCAAGCATGTCCTGCACGATGGCCTTGCGCTCCCCGTAGGTGTCCGGCTGTTCGTATAGAACGCCCGCCTGCATGTTCGCCTGGCCGGTGTTCACCGCGCCGAAGTAGGGGCTGATATCCACGATGGGGTGCGCCTCCACGGTATATACGATGATGGTGGTGAGCTGATCCGCATACTGTGCGGCCACCGCATTGATACGCTCCACCTTGTTGCGGAACACATAACAGGTGTAACTCGAACTGATCATCAAAACGGGTTTCCCTTGGGAAAGTGCCACGCCCAGATCGAAGGCATTGCCGTCCAGATCATAGAGGGTGAGATCGGCGGCCTGTTCGCCTACGGGTCTGCCAACGCTCTGGACGGGCGGGGTCTGGAACGGCAGGGTGCAGATGGGGTCGCTGTCGGCGGGCAATGCACCCACGCCGATGGAGGGCAGCAGTGTGGGTTGTGCCGTGGCCATCGCACAGGCATGCAGGATCAACAAAATGACGAAGAGGCGCATGCAGGGTCGCTTTGGGCCTTTGGACATGTCCGGGTCCCAATGGTTCGATCGAAGGTAGTGATACCGATCTTCGCGGACATGAGCGGCATCTCCTCCAGCAAAGCCCCCGAACCCGTGGGCCACTACCCCCATGCACGCCGTGTGGGCGACCTGTTGTTCCTCAGCGGTGTGGGCCCACGCGAACGCGGCACGAAGAAGATCCCGGGCGTGGAACTCGATGAGCAGGGCAGGATCGTTTCCTACGACATCGAAACGCAGGTGCGCAGCGTGTTCCAAAACGTAAAGTGGATACTGGAGGACAGCGGCACCAGCTGGGAGAAGATCGTGGATGTGACGGTGTACCTCACCAACATGAAAGACGACTTCCCCACGTACAACCGGCTGTGGAGGGAGTATTTCCAGAAAGACCCACCATGCAGGACCACGCTGGAGATCAACTGCCTGCCCACGCCCATAGCGATAGAGCTGAAGGTGGTGGCGACTGTGTAAGTGTGAATATCCGCAGATGGCGCAGATGACACAGATGACACAAATGGGAACCGGGATCGGCGTTATGATCATGCTCTTGACCGCTTCATGCGTGACGAAAAAGGTCAATGGTCCCGATAAACGGTCCATCGGAGTCCTTCATCTGGAAGCCACCCACACCGAAGCCTACTGTAAGGGCGTACCGCCACGTCCGGAGGATCACATCGCACCCCAGCCTTGGAGCACCGTGCTGTACGTGCGCGAAGCAGGCCCGGTGGATGCACGTGGACAGGCGAAGAACGACCCAACACGACCCGTGGTGGACAGTATCCGCACCATGGATAATGGTCAGGGTTTCCTGCGCCTGCCTCCGGGCAGCTACATCCTGGTGGATCGCGATCGCGTGGACGACCGCCGCTACCAACAACTGCTGAAGGACCACGCTGAACCCGTGCGATACCGTGGTGCGATCGACAAGGATTGCCTGGACAAGTGGTTGCACGCTTCGTACAGCGCCTTCACCATCACCAAAGGAGACAGCACGCAGGTGGCGCACAACACCCACCTGAAGTGCAGCTGGGAACGTGTGCCATGTGCTCCCTGGCAGGGGCCTTTACCGCCATAGGGATCACTTGCGCATGGGCATCACCTTCCCGTATGTGAGCGATCGCCACACCCACTCAAATGGGCCATAGTGGAAGCGATCCAACCACCAGTGGCTCCAGATGATCTGCACGATGAAGACGGCAAGCGCGATGCTCTCGTAGCCCACCATGCTCACGCGTCCACCCAGACCCAGGCCGATACCATAGAACACGAGGATGCCGATAACGGTCTGTAGGAGGTAGTTGGTAAGCGCCATGCGGCCCATGGGCGCGAGCAGCTGGAAGCGTTTCTGCCAGCGCGGATCGAACCACAGCAACGCGAAACCCGACGCATAGGCGAGTGCGAGGGGCACCACACCGAGCGCGTACGATATCGTGTTCACCATGCCTTGTGCCTCGGGAAGTTGCGGCAGGTAATTGATGCTGTACCAGTTGAGCACGCAGAATGGAATGCCCAAGGCCATACCTGCGATACAGACGCGCCTCAGCAATGAGCGGTGCTTGGCGGTATCGGCGAAGAGCTTGCGCCGCGCGATCCACAAGCCAATGAGGAAGAGCGCAAGAACCTTTTGCGGCCGGTTGCTGTCCACGATGATCCAAATGCGGAAGAGCCAGGTACGTTGACAGGCCACCGTGAACTCCTTCCATCCGCCATCTCCCAACGCACGCAATGCTTCCCATCTGCTGCCATTCTCCGCTGTATCAGCGTCAAGCGCCACAGCAACAGGACCGGCCGGATAGAAGTTGTCATCGGTCAGCACCCGTGCGGCATCCACAGCGATGGGCGACAGGAGCAGGACGGTCGCGATGATCAGCAACGCGCGATCGCCGACATTGCGGAACAGCGGAAGCAGCAGACCCAGGATCGCGTAAAGCGAGAGGATGTCGCCTGCCCAGAGGAAGCGCAGGTGCGATACACCGATCAATAAGAGCAAGAACATGCGGCGCAGGAAACGCGTCTGTCCGGACCCCCCCTTGTCCAGGAAGAAGCCGAAGCCGATGCCGAATAGCAGCGAGAAGATCGAGTAGAACTTGCCGTCGATGAGGATGTCATGGAACGGCCCCAACACAGCGTCCAGCGCAGCCCCGGGCAAGGCTTGGCGCTCCTCCGATGACAGGAACATCCAGATCGAGAGGAAAGCGTAGTTGCTCCACACCACCCCGAATAGTGCGAAGCCGCGCAGGGCGTCAAGCAGGTGGGTGCGTTGGGTGGTGGGGGTGCTCATGGTCCAATGCACGCTATGGGTTCACCATCCGAAGAACAGCATCAGCAAAAGCACTCCGATCAGATCCATCCACACCCCTGCCTTCACCATCTGCTGCATGGGGATGCGGCCCGTGCCGAAGACGATCGTTTGCATAGGGCTGGCCACCGGCAACATGAAGCCGAGGCTGGCCGCGAGCGTAGCGGGCCAGAGGATGCTTTGTGGATCCATGCCCCAGCGCTGTGCCATGGCGGCCAGGATGGGGATCACCAAACTGGCGGTGGCGGTGTTGCTGCCCAATTCGCTCAGGAGGCAAACGATCAATGCGACCACACCGATCAAGATCGGCAGGGGTAATGTGCCCAGGCCCACCATGCTCTCACCGATGATGTTGCTCAGGCCCGCCTTGTCCACACCGGCCGCCAGTGCGAAACCACCGCCGATGAGCAGCAGGATGCCCCAAGGCACGCGCTGCTCGGCGAAGGTCCAGTCCATGAGCGCACCTCCTTGTCCCACAGATGCCCCGGCGCGTACGGTTACGGACCGGATAAGGAACAGCGACACGGCTCCAGCCACCGCTACCGCCGCATCGCTCACGGCCAGAAAGCCGGTGAGGCCGCGCCATCCAGGCAGGCGGAAGGTCTCGCCCAGCCGGAGGTCATCGCCGGTCATCCACAGCAGGGCCACCGAGGCGAACACGATCCCGGCTCGCTTCTCGTCCACGGTGGCACGTCCCAGGGCCTGCAGCCTTTGCTTGACCGTATGCGCTTCGCCCAGCATCTCCGTACCCAACTTGAACACTACCCGCGTGATGAGCAACCAGCCGAGCACGAGGAAGATCGCCGCGAAGGGCAGGCCTACACTCATCCACTGCCCGAAACCGATGCTCTCCTTCTCCGGATAGAGCTGGCGCCACAGTTCCAGGAAGACCAGGTTGGGCGGAGTGCCCACAGGCGTGGCCATGCCGCCGATGGTGGCGCCGTAGGCCACGCCCAGCAGCAGGGGCACGGTCAAACGTTGGCGCACAGCGATGGGTGCGTCCTCGTCGTCGATCAAGCTCAGCGCGATGGGCAGCATCACCAATGTGGTGGCGGTGCTGTTGATCCACATGCTGAGGATGGCACAGGCCACCATCATGCCCAGCACCAAACGCGATGGCGATCCTCCAAGCCGTGAGACGATGTGCAGCGCGATGCGCCTGTGCAATCCGCTGCGCTCGATCCCCAGCGCGATGATGAAGCCGCCGAGGAAGAGGAAGATGATCTCCTTGCCGTAGTGCGCTGCCGTGGCCGGAACGCCGTCGATGCCGAAGAGCGGGTACAACAGCAAGGGCAGGATGGAGGTGACCGGGATCGGCACCGCCTCGGTGATCCACCACGTCGCCATCCATGCCACGAGTCCCGCCATGATCGCGGCTTGGTCGCCGTGGTGCCGCATGAGTGCGAAGACCAGCAAGGCCAGCAGCGGACCGGCGAGTTGGAAGAGGAGGCGTTTCATGCAGGCCGGGCGAAGTTACCGGGCGGGAACGATCGCTGGCCCCACCATGGATGGACCTACATGCGACCACAATCGCAGATGGAATGCAGGCCGCAGGAGATCCCTGCCCGGGCAAGCGGGAGCCTGTCCATAGCGGGGATGAACGCGCATGCATGGGAACGCAGCGCCTATGCTGCCTGCAGGAGATCCAATGTGCATCCACATGCCCCTGTCGCCAAAGGTCGGGGCGTTCGATACACACCCTGCAGGGCTGAAGTACCATGGAAACGCTTTGGCATGCGATGCGCTCTATGCAGCCAAACAAAAACGACCCAGCAATGCGACACATTACCCCCAACTCCACGCCGGCACAGGACTACACCGCCGTACCGCGTTACTCCGCCGAAGAGCTCGCGGAGTTCGGATCGATCATTCGTAGCAAGATCGCTGCTGCGGAGGAGGATCTCAAAATGGCGCTCGGATCCTTGTCCCGCGCGGGATCCAATGGAACGGAGGATACCTATGTGGGGAACAAGGGGTTCGACGAAGGAAATGTCGCGCTGGACCGCGAGGAATTGATGCTGCTGGTCTTCCGGCAGCGGAAGTTCATCAACGAACTCAACCTTGCTCTGGGACGCATTCGCGCGGGCACCTATGGGATCTGCCGGGTGAGCGGTGAACGCATCGCGAAGGAGCGCCTGCGCGTGGTGCCACATACCACGTTGTGTATCGCGGTGAAGCAGGGAGCCGCCGCGAGGGGTTGACGTGTGTCATCCACTCACGGACCGGCGTCCGTGCATGGCTGATCCCTCACATCAGGATATCGTTCACCGGATGCAGCGGCTCGGGCACCTGCGGCTCACCGATCATCTGCAACAGATCGATCTCAATGGTGCGGCTCAGCGCGGCCATGGGGATGTCGTTGGCATTGCCCTCGAAAGGATTCTCCGTGGCCTCGCCGATCTTCTCCATGGTGTGGAACACCCAGGCCACCAGCGCGGTGAAGGGTATGGTCAACCACACAAGGTGTTCGCCCAGGGTAGCGAACTCGCGCAGCATGCCGAAGGGCAGCAGGGCGATGAAGAGCCACACGAAGTAGAGGTTCACCGTGGCGAACTGGCGTGGATAGGGGAAGTTCTTGATCCGCTCGCACTTGCCTTGCTCGTCGTACAATGATCCAAGCAGACGCGCGAGTTCCACATGGCGGTAGTCGCTGAGCATGCCATTCACATGCAAGGTCCGGATGTCCGTGGATTGGGCCGCGAGCAGTTGCGTGGCGGGATTGGCGGCGGCGAGCACCGCATCGCGTTCCTCTATACCGAGCAAAGGCGTCAGGCGTTCGCTGAGATCACCGGCATGCTCGGGCACCGTGAAGTTGCGTTGGAACTCACGGTTGTGCGGCTTGGTCATGTTCTCCCAGTAGCGCGGGGTTCGAAGTTGGTAGCGCAGCGCGGTAAGCCAGGCCACATGGCGCAGCACCAGGCGGCGTTGCACAGCACGCACAGCGGCTTCATCGGCCTTGGAACACATGGGCAGGTCACGCGCCATGATGCCCCAGGTGCGGCTCACATTCACAATTGCGCCCCAGATCTTGCGCGCCTCCCACAGGCGGTCGTAGGTGGCGTTGTTCTTGAAGCCCACCAGAAAAGCCACGGCCGTGCCCACCAGGGCTATGGGCAGCCAGGGCAGCACCATCTGTTCCCAACCCAGAAGCTTATACGCCAGCGTGGGTACTGCACCGATCACAAGGAAAACGAAGATCTCGCGGCGGGTCCACATCAGGACCTGCCTCACTGTGAATTTATGTCCGGCGTGCATGGGTCGAAAGGTAGAAGGGTTCAGGATCCCTTCATCCAAACCGCGCATGGCGGATGCGCGGCGGCCATCTACAGATAGAGCCGGAGATGGTAGCCGAACGCATCATCCATGGAAATGATCGGAGGCGGAACATGGCCCACCGGTAGCTTCGCCGAATGGATCTCATCGCCGATCTACAAACCCTCGGCCTCAGCCTACCTGTAGCCAGCACGCCCGGCGGCAACTACGTCTCCGTGAACGTGCGCGGGCACACCGCCTTCGTGGCCATCCAGTTCCCCATCCGCGATGGCGCGTTCCTCTACCAAGGTGTGCTGGGCGAATCGCTCATCACCGCCGACGGCCGCGCCGCCATGGAACTCTGCGCCCTCAACGTGCTGGCACAGATCAATGCGAAGGTCGGCTTCGACCGTGTGGAAGGGCTCGATCACATTGACGCCATCTACCGCGCAGCACCTGGCTGGGACGATGCCCCCCTGGTGGTGGACGGTGCCTCGGACCTCTTCGTGAAGGTGCTCGGCGATAAGGGCCGACACAGCCGTAGCATCTTCGGGGTGGCGGATCTGCCGAGGGGTTTTTGCGTGGGGCTGACGTGCAGGTTCACGGTGAAGGGGTGATCACCCCCCCGTCTCCACAGACTTCACCGCCCCATGACCATCTGCACCGTGCAACACGGGTTGCGGGGTCCTTAGATCCACCACGGGAACGAAACGGTAAAGCACCTTCACGAGCAGCAGGAACATCACCGGCACGATCACCAGGGTGAGGAAGGTGGCGAAGATGAGCCCGAAGATCACCGTCCAGCTCATGGGCCCCCAGAACACCACATTGTCGCCACCGATGAAGACCTGCGGATCGAGGTGGGTGAAGAGCGTGAAGAAGTTGATGTTGAGTCCGATCGCCAGCGGCATCAGACCCAGCACGGTGGTGATGGCGGTAAGCAACACGGGGCGCAGGCGGCGGGCACCGGCCTCTTCGATCGCATGCAGGACCTCGGGCATCGGCAGGCGTTGATCATCGCTCAGGCCCAGCTCGGACTTCCTCCGTTTCTGCATCAACATCATGAAGTCGATGAGCACGATGCTGTTGTTCACCACGATGCCCGCCAGGGAGATGATGCCCACCATGGTCATCATGATCACGAACTCCATGCGGAAGATCACCAGACCGAGGAACACACCAATGAGGCTGAAGACCACCGAGCTGACGATGATACCCGGTATGGCGGCGCTGTTGAATTGCGCCACGATGATGAGGAAGACCATGAACACGGCGATCATCAACGCGGTGCTGAGGAAGGCCATCTGCTTCTCCTGCTCCTTCATCTCTCCGGTGAACTCGTAAGTGTATGCGGGATCCTTCTGATAATCGAGCATGGCGTGCTGCACCTTGCCCACGACCTCGGCGGGGTTGAAGTCGCCAAGCACGTTGCTCTGCACCTGCACCATGCGGTCCAGGTTCTTGCGTTTCACGGCGCTGTAGGTGCTGGTGTAGCGGGTGGTGGCCAGGGCGCTGATGGGCACCTGGCGGATCTTGCCATCGGTCTGGTCGCGGAAGGTGATGCGCATGCTGGTGAGCACTTCCGGATCGTAGCGGTACTGGTCCATCAGCCGCAGGTTCACGGGGTAGTCGTCCTCGCCTTCCTTGTAGGTGCTCACCTCGCGGCCGTAGAGCGCGGTGCGTATGGCATCGCCGATGGCATAGGTGCTCACATTGTAGCGGCGCGCCTTGCTGCGATCGATGTCCACAGGCATCTCGGGCTTGCCCAGTTCGATGTCCAGCTTCAACTCCTCCACCCCGGCGATATGCTGCCCGATCAGGAACTGGCGCAGGCGTTCACCCTCGGCGATCAGTCCGTTCACATCCTCGCCCTTGATCTCGATGTTGATCGGTTTGCCCACCGGCGGGCCAGCGGCATCCTTGTCCACCACCACGGTAACGCCGGGCACACCGCGCACGGCATCGCGGATCGCTTCCATCACTTCCAACGTATTGATACCCCGACGCTCCGAGGACTTCACGAAGCTGACCTGCACACGCGCCTTGTGCGGTGTGGCATCGAAGCTGGGACCGGCCATGGGATCGCTGGTGCCTTCGCCCACCTGCGCGATCAATGAACTGACCATGAAGTTCACCGTGTGCTGCTGCACCGTGCCATCTGCGAGCGTATCGGTGACCTGCTCGTTGTAACGCGGATCGCTCAACACCTGGATCACGCGCTCCTCGATCAAGCGGGTGGTGGCATCCGTTTCGTTGATGTCCGTACCGATCGGTTTCTCGATGAACACATTGACGTAAAGCGGTTCGTTCACCGGGAAGAAGAGCGTCTTGGGTGGAAAGAGCCAGACCAGCACGCCGGACATGATAAGCAGACCTATCGTAGCAAGAAACATGAAGATTGGTGTAAGACCTTGTAATGCCCATGCGAGGAAATTACGGTACTTCTCCTCCAGGCGCGGCATCGTCACCGTTTGGAAGCGGACCGCCGCCGGGTAGAGGACATAGTGGTTGAGGAATCCGAACAGGCCGAAGGCGAGCATCAGGTTGCCCAGGGTGAAGAGGAAGCGGACCTCGCCGATGAAGCCCATCAGGCTGAAGAGTAATCCGATACCGGTCATCCAGCTGCCCACAACGAAGGTGAGAAAGCGCGTGGGGCCATCCTGCGCCACCCGCATGTAACGCGAGGCCAGCATGGGGTTGATGATGAGCCCCACGAAGAGCGACGAGCCGAGCACCACCATCAGCGTGATGGGCAGGTACTTCATGAACTCGCCCATGATGCCCGGCCAGAAGATGAGCGGAATGAACACCGCAACGGTGGTGGCGGTGCTGGCGATGATGGGCATGGCCACTTCACCGATGCCGTTCTTGGCGGCACGCAGGGGCGATTGCCCTTCGCTCATCAGGCGGTGGGTGTTCTCGATCACCACGATGCCGTTGTCCACCAGCATGCCCAATGCGAGCACGAGGCTGAAGAGCACCATCATGTTCAATGTGTAGCCCATCGAGCTGAGCACGATGAAGCTCAGCAGCATGCTCATGGGGATCGCGATGCCCACGAAGATGGCGTTGCGCAGGCCGAGGAAGAACATGAGCACACCCACCACGAGCAGGATCCCGAAGATGATGCTGTTCTCCAGTTCGTCCACCTGGGTCCGTGTCTGGTCGCTCATGTCGCCGGTGAGCGTCACGTGCAGATCGGCAGGGAACACGGTGCGTTCAAAGCGGCCGATGAGCGCCTTGATGCTGTCCGCTGCCACAAGCAGGTTGCGTCCACTGCGCTTCATCACATCCACCATCACCACCGGCTGTCCATATTCACGTGCGAAGCTTGTGGGCTCCACATAGGTGAAGGCCACGTCGGCGATCTCGCCCAGGCGCACGATGTCCAGGTTCTCCTGCTTCACGATGATGCCGCGCACCTGGTCCATGTCGGTGAACTCGCCGTTCACGCTCACGGTGCGACGCAGGCCGTCCACCAGCACCTCACCGCCGCTGATGCTCACGTTCTCGCTCTGCACCGCCGAGGCCACATCACCGAAGGAGATCTCACGCGCTTCCATCTTGCGCAGGTCGAGACTGATGCGCACCTCCTTCTTCGGCACGCCGCGGAGCTCCACCTTGCTCACCTCCGGCAGGTCCTCGATCTTGTCCTCCAGCATCTCGGCCCACTTGTTCAGTTGGTCGATGCTGTAGTCGCCGCTGAGGTTGATATTGAGGATGGGCATGATCTCCGAGAAGTTCATCTCGAAGACGTTGGGTTCGGCGGGCAGGTCGGTCGGGAAATCGGGGTCGGCCTTGGCCTTGTCCACGGCGTCCTTCACCTTGCGCAACGCCTCGCTGGGCGTCACGTTGAAGTCGAACTTCACGTGGATGGTGCTGAAGCCCTGCACGCTGGTGGAGAGGACCTCGTCGATGCCGGTGATGGTCTTGATCTCCTTCTCCAGCGGGCGGGTGATGAGCTTCTCCATGTCGTCCGGTGCATTGCCCGGGTAGATGGTGCTCACGTAGATCTCGGGCGTCACCACTTCGGGGAAGGCTTCCCGCGGCATGGTGTTGTAGGCGTTGAAGCCGATCAGGGCGATAAGGATGGACAGCACCATCACGGTGGCACGGTTGTCCACGGCCCACGAGCTGATCGCGAAGCGTTTGTCCTGGTAGGTTTTGCCGTTGTCTGACATGGTGTGAGAGGAGAACGGTCTGGGTGGTATTGGGATCAGTGAGGGAGGTAAGGAAGGTGAGGGGGGTAAGGGAAGCGAGGGGGTCTGGTGTTAATTGGTCGCGCGCCGTGTGTTAGAGTGCATGGTGATCGGTGATGGCCTTCACCTTCTTCTCCTCCCTTACCTCCTTCTCCTCCTTCACCATCTTCTCTTCCTTCTCCTCCTCGATCACTTCCCTTTTTTCACGTCCAACTTGACAAGAAACTTGAGCGAAGCAGCGCTGAGTCCATTCAGGAGGTCAATGACCGGTTGTGCTTCCTCCATGGTGATGTACTCCTGGTCGACCGCGATCAAGAGTTGGGTTTCGATCTCGGCCACGGAGCCGCGCGCGTAGGTCAGACCCATCTGGAAGAACCCGATGCGGTTGCGCGCCCAACCCTCTGCGACATTCGATGGTACCGAAACGGCGGCACGACGCAACTGCGAGGTAAGCCCGAACATTTCGTCCTTGGGGTACTTTCGGGTAAGCTTATGGATCCTGCTGGTCAGCACCATTCCCTGCTTCCACACCCACAGGTCCTTGAAACCAGATACTGTGCGTCCATCCGGCTCCATTACCACGGAGACGGATCCACCTGGTTCGAAATAGCCCTCGATGTTCCAGTCCCTGTGAAGCGGGTCGTTCGTTGTGTTCATGGCTTTGATGAATTGTTTATTCTCTATCGTCAAGCCTTCTCCTTCATCACCTCCTTCACCTTCTTCACCTTCTTCACCTCCCTTACCTCCCTTACCTCCTTTCCCTTCTTCCCCTTCCTAACCTCCATACACATCATGCACCCCTTAACACCTGCACCTCCTGTTTGTCCACCACCAGACGCGATCCCTGGTCGATCAGCATTTCGCCGCCTTTCAATCCGCCTTCCGCACGCTCGATGAGCAGCTCGCCACCCTGCGTGCTCAGTACCTTCACAGGCACCTTGCGACTGCGTGTGATGCCGTCCTGTTCTTCCAGCACATATACATAGCTGTCGCCTGCGCTGTTCTCCATCACCAAGCGGCTGGGCACCACCAGCGCGTCCTTCACATCCAGGTCGCGGATCCGCACATTGGCCAGTTGGTTGGGGCGCAGTTTGGTGCCGTTCTCCATGCGCAGGCTCACTTTGAAGCTGCGGTTGTTCGGGTTGATGTACTGGCCGATCTGGTCGATGGTCGCCGAGATGGTATCCGCGGATTCGGGAATGATGACCACCACGGGATCGCCCATATTCACCTTGGTGAGCAGATCCTCCGCGAGGTCTACTTCAATGCTCGCTTTTCCCAACGCCACCACACGGGCCACCGGCTGCATCGGATTGGCCATGTCGCCCAGGTTGGGGAAGATCTCGTCCACCACGCCATCGAATGGGGCGATCACCTGGGCACTGCGCAGTTGGTCCTTGAGGGCTTGTAGCTGGGCCTCACCGGCTTCCTTGCGGCTCCTGGCCTCCAGGAACTGCACTTCACTGCCCACCTTCTGCTCCCAGAGTTTTGCCTGGCGCTCGAACACGGTGCGGGCGAGCTCCACATTCGACTCGGCTTGCTGGATCTGCTGGCGCAAGGCGTCGGTATTGATGTCAACGATCGCCTGGTCCTTTCGTACGGTCTGGCCCTGCTGCACCAGGATGCGGCGCACTTCGCCTCCGGTGCTGGTATAGACCATTGCATTCTGGTCGGCGCGCACACTTCCATGCGCTTCGGTCCAATGCGCGAAGTCCTGCGGCTGCAATTCATAGGTGGTGACCATGGGCAGGGTGCGCTGTTGATCGGGGTCGTTCTTGGCGAGCCAGGCCTCCACCTCGGTGATGGCGGCGTTGAGCTTCTCGCGCTCGGTCTTCAGCGAATCACGCTCGGTGCGCTTCAACTGTACCTGCGCATCGATATCGGCACTTTCGCCGCAGCCGGACAGCACGGCGATGATCAGGATGGTAAGGAGGAAATGTTTCATGTGAACTCCGGTGCGGTCATTGACCATGTTCGTGATCGTCTTCGGTCCTGTTGGACCCTCTGTTGTACCTCTCCGCACTCGCTGCCGCCAGGCAGTCTGTCCGCGTCTCTGCCATGCCACATGCCAGCTGCACTGCTCTGCGTCCCTGGCGCCTGCCGGCAGGCAGGCAGGCCTCCGCGTCTCTGCGTTGTGTCTTCATGGCTTAGAAACGATCGAGTGCCCGACGTAGCTCTGCCCTGGCGTTCACCAGGTCCACCACGCGCTGGATGTAGCTCTGCTGCGCAGTGATGTACTGGTTCTGTTCCTGGCTGAGCTCGAAGCTGGAGGCCATGCCTTCGGTGAATTTCAGGCTGGTGCGGTCGAAGACACGGCGCGTCAGGTCCATGCGGTCGCGCTCATTGCGGAAGAGTTCCTCCGCGGTGAGCACATCGTTGCGGCGCTGCGCATACTCCAGTTCCAGGCGCTGGCTGGTGAGGTCGCGGTTCACCTCGGCCTGTTCCACCAGCAGCTTCATCTGTGCCACCCTGCTGCCGCGCATGCCACTGCTGAATATCGGCACGTTGAGCTGCACGCCCCACAGTGTGGCCGGGAACCAGGGGATGGGACCTGCGATCGGTTCGAAGGTGTTGGCGTTCCACTGTTGCTGATGGCTGAAGTAGCCGCTCAGGCTGGGCAGGTAGGCGACCCGCGCGTTCTTCAGTTGCATCATGCCGGCGCGGATGTTGGTCTCGGCGATGCGCTGGTCGATGTGGCGCGCGCGGTCGAAGGGCTCCCCGGCGAGGGCCATCTCCGCAGGGTCCAGGATCAACTTGTCCAGATCATCGGTCAGCTCCAACGGCGTGCCCATGTTCATGCCCAGCACGAAGCGGAGGAAGTTGCGGGCCAGTTCGCCCTGCCGTTGGAAGACCAGCAGCTGGTCGCGCACGTTGGCCATCTCGATGCGGATACGGTCCACGTCGGTCTCCTCCATGAAGCCGTTCTCCCACATCACCTCGCTGTCGCGCAGGCTCTTCTCCAGCACAGGTACGGTCTCGCCCAGCAGGCGCGTGCCCTCGTCGGCCGCAAGTACGGCGAAGTAGGCTTTGGCGGCCTGGATGCGTGCGTCCTTGACACTGCGCTCCAGCTCCTCATCGGCCATTGTGCGCGCCTCCTTGACGGCCTGCAGGCCCACGAGGTAGCTGCCATCGAAGATCAGCTGGTCCAGTCGCACACCACCGTTGGCACTCCAGGGCAGGCCGAACTGCACGGCCACTACTTCCGGGCCCGGGCCGAAGAAGTTGGGCACCACCTGGGTGGGCACATCGATGTAGTTCATCAACCCGCCCGATGCGGTGACCTGCGGCAGGCCGATGGCCATGAATTCGGTGATCCGCTTGCGCGCCTTCTCGGCCTCCAACGCGCTGTTCCGCACCTGGTAACTCTGCTCGGCGGCCAGGTCCACGGCCTGCTGCAGGCTCAGGCTTACGGGCCCCTGGGCCAGCACCGGCAACGCGGCAAAGGCCCACAGGCCGGAGATAAGCAGTGTACGCATGTTCATTTGCGGGTCGCCGCGGTGACCGGCGTGGTGTTACGTTCCTTCAGCACTTTCTTGATCAGGTATTTGCGCCCCTTGTCGCTGGCGATACCGCGGATGTGGTAGCGGAACAACTCCCAGATCACGTCCTCGAAACGGTACTGATCGGCCGGGAAGAGCTTGCCATCGAAGGTGACATCGAAACGCGAGATGTAGATGCGTGCGATGATCTCGATGTCGAGGTCCTCGCGATACAGCCCTTCAGCGATCCCCTTTTTCAGATTCCCGGAGATGCAGCGGTAGATATCCGCACGCTCGGTGCTTTCCAGAAGGTCCCAGGCCTCGGGGTGATACTTCTGCAGGTCGAAGTGTACCGAAGGATGTATCTGGCCCACCTGCGAAGCGACCCAGCGGGTGATCTCGAAGCTTTCGTCGATGGCATTGTGGCCATGGGTACAGATCCCCAGGATGCACTCCCGGTGATGATCCCCGATCTGCCTTACCGTGCGCAGCACCAGCTCATTCTTGTCCTTCACATACTGGTAGAGCGTCTTCTTGCTGATGCGCAGGTGCTGGGCGATATCGTCCATGTTCACGCTGCGGATACCGAGGCGCATGAAGACCTTGCCGGCCTCGGCGAGTATGTGTCGTTCGCGGTCCTGATCCTGCATTGCGCGGCAAATGTAGGGAACGAATACACACCGGAAACGTTCCGCACATCATATTGTTTCCGCCGTTTATCACAATTCCATTGGCACCCAGTGGCCTTGGCCTGGCTGTGTTGGGTCAAATGACCCTCCATGACCCAACACCCTGAGGTCGCGGTCCCGGGACAGACACATCCGCAATAGATGGGTAGGGGCCACTTACCCTGCAAGCCTGTGGCACTCCTCATTCCACATGTCGCCTTTTTACTTGTTTCCCTGCCTTGGCCATGCTTGATTGCTCACCCAGATCGGCCATGACTACCACCGCCATAGTGCTTCAGGATCTACATTGGAACGAAACCAATGGTGGAGCACAATGTATCTAGACCATTGACCGGCCAATCTGATGTCCGACACCGAACGCCTGACTGAAGGGCTACCCATGCTCGCCAACTACGGCGAGTACATCCCCGCGGTCAATGATCCCTTGTTCGGCATCGTGCAGCGCATGGCGCATATGCACTTCCTGGCTCCGCTGCCACCCGAGCAGCTGGCACCGGACAGCTACATCAAGCTGGCATTGATCCCGGAAGGTGAGCCACACTACTTCGATGGCCAAGGCGAACCCATGGATTGGCATGATGGGATCGCAGGCCATGTACCGCCACGCAAAGGCATTGTTGCTACGAGCAATGGACCCGTACGCTGCCTGATGGTCAACTTCTATCCAAGCGCATTCCACCGGCTTTTCGGTGGTCCAATGGACCGGTTCAATGGGATGATGGTACCACCAGAACAGGTGCTGGGCACGGCTGCAGCCACGCTCTATGCGAATGTTCGCGCGACGATCGATGCACAGTCGTCGATCGATGTCGTCAAAATCTTCCTGATCGACCTGGTCAACAGGAAGGCGCCCGATCCGCCATCTTCTGTTGCGCGCCTGGAGCATTACATCCGCGAAAGAAAATGCATGGTGCTGGTGAACGAGTTGGCCGAGTTGGCAGGCCTTTCCGAACGCCAGCTCCAACGTCGGTTCAAGGAGGAGATCGGCCTTTCGCCCAAGGCCTTCTGTTCGGTGGTACGCTTCAACCACGTGTACAGCGAAATGAAACGCACTGGTAAACTTGATCTGGATGTTGCCCTTTCCTGTGGCTATTTTGACGAGAGTCACATGTTGAAGGACCTCTCTTATTTCCTGGGCAAGACCCCGAAACGTTTCGTTTCGCTCATCCGCCCTATGGTGGATCTGAATTTGGGGCACTGATAACGAAAGTTATATGGGTGGATGTCGGGTTCTTACTTGGAATCCCATCGGCACCCTCGCTTCATTCGCATGAATTCCGCTCGTTCAACGGTGTTGTTCGCGAGGGACATGCATTCTATACAATGGTACAGATACACGCCATCCATCGTTCAATGGTGCTTCTGGGGCTGGCTACGCTTTCCCTGATCTTAGATCAAGGGTCGGAGGATCACCCGGTCCTGAGGCCTACTCCAACATCGTTCAGTGACAAAACAAGTCCCTCGTATTTGCCGGGTATGCCCACCCCCCGGATCCCGGAAGCAGGACCAGATGATCGGCGACCACCCACCAGGTCGGCGTTCGGTTTCACGCCCCAGATAAGCCCATCGGGTTTCAGCATCGGCGCACAAGAGGTGACCCGTTCCTGGATCGCATCGCTCCATGTGGTGCGCATAGGAAAGGACGTGGAAGGATTCACACCCGTGGACAGTGCCCGGATCGATCACTTCGATCACGGTACCATAGCCAGGCATGGCACTTTCGATGTGGAACATGTGGACCTGCCTCAGGGTCTTCGCCAGAATTTCATCGTACACGAACGTCCGCCCGGCAAGGGACCACTGCGTGTGGAGTTGCAGCCTGGCGGGAACCTGACCTGCGAACACGTAGCGGATGACCACTTCCAGTTCGTGGATGCCGCGGGTATCGCGCACCTTACCTATTCCGATCTGCATGTATGGGATGCGGATGGGGACACGCTTGTCGCCAGTGCATTCATGGAAGAGGGGTTGGTCGTACTTGTAGTGGAGGACGATGACGCCAATTATCCCATTGTAGTGGATCCCTTGGCCAATACGACCATTTGGGCCATCGAGAGCAATATGGCCAATGCCCAGATGGGCACCAGCCTTGCGAGCGCGGGGGATGTGAACGGCGACGGCTACAGCGACGTGATCATAGGCACACCCGTATGGAGCAACGGCCAGGTGGGTGAAGGGCGCGCACAGGTCCACTTTGGCAGTGCCACAGGTCCTTCGCCCACCATCAGCTGGTCCTTCGAAACGGACCAGGTGGGAGCGAACCTCGGGATCGGCACAAGCGTGGCCACCGCTGGCGATGTGAACGGCGACGGTTACAGTGACATCATTGTTGGTGCCCCATACTACGATAATGGCCAGACGGACGAAGGGCGTGTATTCGTATTCTATGGCAGCGCCACCGGCCTATCGGCAACGCCGGACTGGACCGCTGAGATCGACCAGGCATATGCCCTGTTCGGCTATTCGGTGAACTGTGCGGGCGATGTGAACGGTGACGGATACAGCGATGTGGTGGTTGGCGCTTACCAGTATTCCAATGGCCAGGTCAACGAGGGTGCCGTGTTCGTTTACCATGGTAGCGCCACGGGCCTGTCCGCCACTCCCGACTGGATCGGGGAAGGCAACCAGACGGCTGCGCGCTACGGTTTCAGTGTGGCCAGTGCAGGAGATGTGAACGGTGATGGCTACTCGGACCTGATCGTGGGTGCACCACTCTTCGACAATGGCCAGACCAACGAGGGCCGCGCCTTCGTCTACCACGGTAGCGCGACCGGCCTTGCCTTGACCGCCGCACGGACCATGGAGAGCAACCAGGCGTCCTCCCAGACGGGCTGGGCGGTCTCCAGCGCAGGGGATGTGAACAACGATGGATATTCCGATGTCGCTATCGGTATTCCGTTCTATGCGAGCACGCTGGCCAACGATGGGCGGGTGATCGTGCATCTCGGCTCAGCGGGAGGAGTCGCGGCAGCGGCAGCGTGGACCTATGACAGCCCGACGGCCCAGGCACAACTCGGGAAAGCTCTTGCATGTGCAGGCGATGTGAATGGCGATGGATACAGCGACCTGGTGGTCGGTGCTCCGGAGCATACGAATGGACAAGCGCAGGAAGGGAAAGCTTACACCTTCTTTGGGAATGCGACCGCCGCATTGACCTTGGAATGGCAGAACGAACTGAACCAGGCAGGAGCTCGAAATGGCGCCGCCGTCGCAAGTGCCGGGGATGTGAATGGCGATGGTTTCAGCGACGTGCTGGTGGGGGTGCCGCAGTGGGACAATGGCCAGAACAACGAAGGTCGCGCCAGGCTCTTCCTTGGTTCTGCGGCGATGCCATTGGCGGTGTCTGTCTACAGCTATCCGGGGCCAGGGGATTTCGGATGGTCAGCTAAGGGCGCGGGTGATGTCAATGGGGATGGCTATGGTGACGTCATAGCTGGCATGAGCGTCGGGGGTACGGTGCGGCTCTACAGTGGGTCACCCACCGGCTTACTGGCCACCCCGTTGTGGACAAGAACACTTCCCGGTGGATATGGGAACTGCGTGACAGGGGCTGGGGATGTGAATGGTGACGGCTTCAGTGACATCATCATTGGGCGTAACAGCCCGCACGAGGTCGAAGTCTTTCATGGTTCAGCGACCGGACCAGCTACAACGCCAAGCTGGACCTTCAGTACTGGCCTACAGAACAGCGACATCAGTGTGGCCAGTGCAGGCGATGTCAATGCGGACGGTTACAGTGACGTTGTCATAGGAGCGCGCATCCACAATGGAGCTGCGGGCATTGCATATTTGTTCCTCGGCGGTCCATCAGGGCTGGGCGCGACACCGGCGTGGACCAGCGCCCCTTACGATTCCCCGCATATCCCTGGCTCGAACTATGGACAAGGCGTAGCCGGTGCCGGTGATGTGAACGGCGATGGATACAGCGATGTACTGGTTGCAGCATCCTCCGCGCCGCAATACGATGGACATGTTTACCTGTACCTGGGGGGACCGGCCGGCTTGTCACCCACCCCAAGTGTGATCATCAATGGCGACCCTGCATACCAGACACATGGATCAGTTCCGGGATTCGGCGCGACACTTTGTGGGGCTGGTGATCTGAATGGCGATGGGTATGATGACGTGGTGATCGCTTCATTTGGCTACCTGGCCAACATTCACTACGGTTCCTCAACAGGGATCAGTGTGCTCCCTGATCTCACCATTCTAAATGGGGCGTCCTTTTTCGGAGCCTCGGTCGCCGGAGCTGGTGACGTGAATTGTGATGGGTACAGTGACGTGGCGATCGGATCTTTCTTTGGGGCATTTTTATACCTGGGCGGACCTACAGGACTTTCTGGGACCCATCAATTGCAATTTCAAGGTGGCGAGTTCGTGGATTCCGCTGGAGATATCAATGGCGATGGTTGTAGTGATGTGATATCGGGAATACCCTTGAACCAGCGCATTCACATCTTTAATGGAAACGGAAGCATCTCATGGGCGCGTGCGAACTTGCGCCTCTACGAAACGGATCTGGTCACACCGATCAAGGCCAGCAACATACCCGAACCGCAATTCGGCGCCGGTCTGTTCACCCGCCCCTTCCTGGGCCGGACAAGAACCCGCATGGTGTGGGAGTCACGCATCCAGGGACAGGCCTTCAGCACGGGAAGCAACAACTCGATCAACAACAGCACTGCTTTCACATCACAACAATCTGCGCTCGTGGCCGGTGCCGTGTCCGGCGTTGAACTGAAGGCGCTTGTGGACAAGCCCGTAGGCGGTGCAGGCATTACCGCCACCAAAGTGCGCGCCCGTGTCCGGTACGATCCTGTCACCGCCATCACCGGCCAGGTATATGGTCCATGGCGCTATATGCCGGGTTACCTTGACGGTTCCGGAACACATAACAATGTGCCGTTGCCAGTGGAATTGACCCACTTCGAAGCCGCCTGCGACAATGGCAAAATGCGGCTGCGGTGGTCCACCGCCAGCGAAGAGAACAGCAGCCACTTCGTGGTACAGCGCAGCAGCGATACTTTCACCTGGACGAAGGTTGGCGATGTGCAGGCTGCCGGGCACAGCCACCAGATCATCGCATATGAATTCAGGGATGATGATCCCATGTTGCCGGCCCCGATCTACTACCGCCTGCTGCAAGTGGACCTGGACGGCACCACTGCCGAACTGCCCATGGCCACGGCCCAGCCATGTACGCATGGTATCCTGCGCATCTTCCCGAACCCCACCTCCGCTCTGCTCTTCGTGGACCTGGGGACCTTGCAGGTCGCGGCGGCGCACATCATCCTGCTGGACGCCTCGGGACGGGCGGTGATCACCCAGGCCCTTGGTACAGGGTCCGGACCGGTCACGATCCCCATGCAACAACTGGCTGCTGGAAGCTACCTGCTAAAGGTGGTCGATGATCGTGGGGAGACCCTCGCGGTGGAACGCGTGGCCAAAGAGTAGCTGAGCGCGAAGTATTGTGCTTCCAGCGGTCCCACAGGAGCGATCGCAACTCTATCACCCTCCTACACATCACGTCGCCTTCGTTCCTTTGCGGGCTGATCCCGGGTCGGAGGCAGGCATTCCCATTGTCTGATCATCCGATCATCCGATCATCCGATCCATGCACCCCATCAAGCAAGTCCTCGACGACACCACCCTCACCGGCACCACTGTCACCGTGGCCGGCTGGGTACGCACCTTCCGCAACGACCGCTTCATCGCGCTTAACGACGGCAGCACCATCCGCAACCTGCAGTGCGTGATCGATCAGGAGCAGGTGGATGCGGCCACTCGTGCCCGCTTCACCACCAGCGCTGCCGTGAAGTGTACCGGCGTGATCGTGGAGAGTAAGGGCAGCGGCCAGCGCGTGGAGATGCAGGTGACCGCCGTGGAAGTGCTGGGCGACAGCGATGCGGAGAAGTACCCCATCCAACCCAAGAAGCACAGCCTGGAGTTCCTGCGCGAGAACGCCCACCTGCGCTTCCGCACCAACACCTACAGTGCGATCTTCCGCATCCGCCACCACGTGAGCTTCGGCATCCACGAGTACTTCGACCAGCAGGGCTACAACTACTTCCACGCACCGATCATCACGGCGAGTGATGCGGAGGGGGCTGGGGAGTTGTTCCGTGTGAGCACACTGGACCCAAAGAACCCGCCGCTGAACGAAGCCGGTGAAGTGGACTTCAAGGAGGACTTCTTCGGTGCCGAAAGCCGCCTGACCGTCAGCGGTCAACTGCAGGCCGAACTCGCAGCTCTTGCACTGGGCAAGGTCTACACCTTCGGGCCCACCTTCCGCGCAGAGAACAGCAACACCGCGCGCCACCTGGCCGAGTTCTGGATGATCGAGCCCGAGTGCGCCTTTATGGACCTGCATGGCGACATGGATCTTGCTGAGGGATTGTGTAAGCACCTCATCGCCCGCGTGCTGAAGCACAGCATGGATGACCTGCAATTCCTGGATGCAAGACTGAAGGAAGAGGAGGCCACGAAGCCACAGGCACAGCGCGCCGAGATGGGACTCATCGATCGCCTGAACTTTGTGCTTGAGAATCCCTTCGAGCGCATCACCTACAGCGACGCGATCGAGATCCTCCTCCGGAGCAAACCGCACCAGAAGAAGCAGTTCCAATTCCCGGTGGAATGGGGCATCGACCTACAGAGCGAGCACGAGCGCTACCTGGTGGAGAAGCACTTCAAGAAGCCGGTGATCGTCACGGGCTACCCCGGCAAGATCAAGGCTTTTTATATGCGCACCAACGCGCCAGGCGATTTCGGCTACAGCGACAAAGGCACCACCGTGGCCGCCATGGACGTGCTCTTCCCCGGCATCGGGGAGATCATCGGCGGCAGCCAACGCGAGGAGCGACTGGAAGTGCTGGAGGCACGCATGAAGGAGATGGGGGTGCCTGCCGAAGAACTCTGGTGGTACCTCGACACACGCCGCTTCGGCACCGTGCCGCACGCGGGTTTCGGGCTGGGCCTGGAAAGGTTCGTGCTGTTCGTAACGGGGATGTCCAATATCCGTGACGTCATTCCATTTCCAAGGACACCAAAGTCAGCCGAGTTCTAGGGCGTGGGGAATCCACCGTACGGCGGATGATCCCGTTCCCGCGGACGCCGAAGAGTGCGGAGTTCTGAACAGTATCACCTCTTGATCGCATGAAATGGCTCAACATGATCGGCATGGTACTGCAGTTCCTTTCGTTCTGGTGCGCCGCACCTGAACTATTGGGCGAAGAAACCATGAAGCGACTGGAGGCAGGAATGACACGCTTCGTATCGCGGATACCGATCATCATCGTGTTCGGAAGCATGATGATCTATGGCCTCGCGGCAGGCCTTTTCGGGGTGTACGAAGGCCTCACCGCGTCCCGCGGCGGTGAACCTGTCCTCAGTATGCGATACTATTTCATGGTCATCGGCCTTGCAATGGTCGTGTATTTCATCTTCCTCCTCTTCTACAAGCGAATCCTTGCTTTTCTGGAACGCCGATTGGCGCAGCCCTTGGTGCATCGTCTGGTGGCCGACCGCGATGCCCGCCGCAAGGCGTTGGTCCTTGGTGCTTCGCTGCTCACTGTCGGGTTCATCCTTCAGTTCATCTCTGCAATGCTCGCATGATCGGTTGCGGGTTGGCGGCTGCGCACAAGGGTCCTTATCCGCACCTGTAGCGCATACCGGCAGGCAGGTCGACCCATGCAGAGCGCAGTCGAAGTGGGATCGACCTACTGGTAGTGGTATGAACGGGGAATACTAACTTCGACTGATGAAGATCGCCGCAGTTTTCGTCCTAGCTATCGTGGAGCCTTCATGAAGTACGAGATCAAAATAGACAAGCCGATCGAAGGCAACGGCAGGATCGACCTTCGGCGATTGGCGCAGCTTGCGGACATCATCTCGAAGGTGGCCGAGGGAGCGCTCCAGTTGCGGCTGCGGGGCGTGAGCATCACCGCCGGCCGGAAGCAGGCGCGCCTGGATGATGCCTTACGCATCGACCTCGTTGGTGTGAAAAAGGGCAGTACCCGTTTGATGGTGGAATGCCAGACCCTGGGCGAAACGCTCACCGGGATCCAGTTCGATGCCTTTCGCCATGAAGAGCAGCTGAAGCTCAAGGAACAGACGCCCATGTCGCTGTTCATGAACACCTTCAATGATGCGCTGGACGAGGAGGGCAGCAAGGAGTTCCTTGACAAGCCGCTGCTCAACCAATTGAAGGCCTTCAAGAAAGTGTTCCGTGGAGCCGAAGAGGCGTTCCGCATCAGCAACGAAGGGAGCACGAAAGGCCTCGTTATTGAACGCATCTCCCTGAAGCGCATCGCCGAACTGGAGGACACACTTCCCGAACCGGAGCGGATCGTGCTGCAGGGGACCGTGGACCTGTTGCAACACAGCAGCTCACGCATCAGGATCAAGGGTCCCGATGGCACCATGGATGGGTTCCTGTCCGACGATCTGGACCGGACCGAGGTCGCACAGTTCTGGACGAAGGAGGCCACGGTCATCGGCATGGTCCACTTCAAGCCGGGCGGGCGCCGCACCATCGAAGTGCAACAGTTGCATCCGGCGGAACAAGGTGAGCGCTACTTCGCGAAGCAGCGCAAGGGCGAGCACACCGAACAGCAGATCGAACGGCAACTGCGCGAAAAGGGTGGGCGCAACAAAGCGAAAAGTGTGGTGGGCCAATGGCCCGGTGATGAGGACTTCGATGTGCTGCTGAGCCAACTGACCGCATGAGGCGCTATGTGCTGGATACGAACGTGGTCCTTGCCGCGCTGAAGGACCATCCGCTGTGGCAGCGCCTTCAGGCCGAACACAAGCTCGGGGCCGATGATGCCTTGGTCATGATCTCAACAGTGACCATGGGCGAACTGCTTTCGCTTGCTGAGCAGAACGGGTGGGGTGCGCAGAAGAAGGAGAAGCTCGAGAAGTTGCTTAGGCGCTACGTGATCATCGACATTAACCACGCCGACGATCCGCTGATGACCTCCTATGCGCGCATCGATGCGTTCAGCCAGGGCAAGCTTGCGGGCTACACCTTGGGGCTAAGCTCCCGAAACATGGGCAAGAACGACCTGTGGATCGCAGCCACCGCAGCAGTGACCAAAGCCACGCTTTTGACCACGGATGCCGATTTCGACCATCTCAAGGAGGTGTTCCTCGACCTCGGCCGGGTGAAACCTTAGGCCGCGTGAGATTCCTTCCCATGTCGTCAAAGGACAGCTGATCTCTAGACCGGTGAGGTGCTGGCGGTCACACTCGCCAGGCAGTCAAATTCATCCATAGCATTCCTTTGCACCATGCACTTCCCGGCCATCGACACCTATTTCCAGAAGCAGCAGGAACCCGCACGCAGCACCTTGATCTGGCTGCGCGACCATATCAAGAAGAAGCACCCCGGGCTTGAAGAGAAGTGGCGCTATGGCATGCCCTTCTTCGACCTTGCTGGCAGGATGTTCTGCTACCTGTGGTGCGCTTCATCGACCGGTACACCCTACATCGGCTTCGTGGATGGCGCCATCATGGATCACCCCGCACTGGTGCAAGGCGACCGCAAACGCATGAAGATCTTCCGGGTGGATCCCACGCAGGATGCGCCAGTGGCACTACTGAACGAGGTGCTGTCGTACGCAATCGCTTTGAGGAAAGGCAGGATTGTCGGGAAGTTGAAGAACAAGAAGCTGCCAGGATGATCAACCCGCCCCGCTTCTGGCCTTGGGCTGTCGCATTCCTCATTACCCGCGCAGGCGACATGTGGAGCACGCACCTGTTCATGAGCCAACCCGGCGGCGAGGCCGGTGAAATGAACCCCCTGACCAGCATCCTGGGCTTCAGTTTCGGGCCGCTGCTGCTCGCCAACCTGCTGGTATCCGCCCTGCTGATCTATGGCCATTGGTGGTATTGCCGCCACTACGCGCTGCGCCCCGTGCAGGGCGCGCCCAATGACCGCTGGCAGTTCCTCTCGCTGCTGTACTACGGTCGCGCGGACCAGGTGCACCACATACCCTTCAGAAGCGGGAACACACCCAAGCTCTACCATGCTCAAATGGCCCACTCCATGCTGAAAGCTGCGGCCGTGGTGAGCGTCTTCGCCGTGCTGCACAACCTCGGCCAGTTCCATGCCTGGCCCATCAACGACAGCCTGCGCGCTGTGCTCGTGCGCCCTGCGTTCGTCATCTACGGTATGGGAGCAGCATTCTTCCTCACGTTCCATGTGCGCATGGCGGGCATGGAGTTCAAGACCTGGCAATGGTCACAACGGAGCGGCAGCTGAACAATGACCGCCGCCGCTCCGTTACTCCTTCCCATCATCCTCCTCCCCCATGAAGATCTACCACCTCGCCAACTGCGGCACATGCCAGCGCATCCTGGGCCAGATCCCCAACATCAATCAATTTGAATTGCAGGAGATCAAGACCCAGCCCATCACCGCAGCCCAACTCGATGAACTGAAGAAACTGGCAGGTAGCTACGAGGCCCTATTCAGCAAGATCGCCAGGAAGTACCGCAGCATGGGCCTGAACGAGATGAAGCTGACCGAGATGGACTTTCGGAAGTACATTCTCGAAGAATACACCTTCCTCAAACGCCCCACCATCGTGATAGGCAAGCAGGTGTTCATCGGCAGCGCACCGAAGACGGTAAAGGCGATGGTGGAGGCAGCGAAGGGGTGACCTTGCCGCCTCGACCGCACTGGAACATGAGAAGGCCCGCGACAGCTGTCGCGGGCCTCTATCTAGCTGACGTGTCGCCCGATCAATCACCGATCTCCACCGAACCGCTGTCCGTGGAGATGTCGATATTCACCTTGTCGGTCTCCACGTTCACACCATCTCCACCAACCCGGACCTTGGTGCCCTTGTCCGTTTCCGTGGCGGCGGGTGGTGGTGCTTCATTGTGCTGTTCACTGTCGTTGCCACAGGCCGTGAGACCCAGGAATAGAATGGCGGCAATAGGGAGGTGCTTCTTCATGGAGTGGTTTAGGTGCTCAAAGATGGCGCATCGCTTTGCGGATCACACTATGAGCAAGAGTATGGACCGGAAGGCGTGATCTGATGAAAACGGCGCTTGAAGCGGCTACGGGTAGTTCGCTACTCCAACACTACACGCAATGCACGGCTTCCGTTCGTGAAGAAGACCTGCACCACATAGGTGCCGCGCGCCATATCACCGGAGGGGACGAACACCCGTTCGCCGAAGGTGTGGACCGCACGGACCAGGCGCCCTTGCATGTCCAGTACAGCGACGCGTTGGATCGGCTTACCTGCGACGACTTGGAAGGCGTGCGTGGCAGGATTGGGGAAGAGCCGTACATCTGGCATGATATCGTGTGGATGCGCGATCCCCACCATGATCGGCTCTTCCGCACATGCCAGGGCATGTGACATGTAGAAGGCGCGAACGGAATCCACACGGGTCAGCAGAGCATCACGACTCGCAAGCGCTCCTCCGCTGCCTGCGCGTGCGTAGACAAAGGCCAGATCGATGCACAAGGTATCCTGGGGAGCCAGGGTGAAAGGGCCGGTGGCGCCGATGGAGATCCGGTCGATGAGAGCTGGGTTGAATTGGTCCATGTGATCCCCGCCAGGGAACATATAATTTGTGGTGGAGCCTCCCAGGTCGAACGGCTGCCCATTGATGGTGCCGAACATGAGGTCCATAAGTGCCGATCCAGTAGGCACAAAACTGGTCGTTATCACACTGTGCGAGCGCAATGGCTCATTCAAGAAGACCGCCCCTTGGGCCGGCGGCGTTGGGCCATAACCCGTTTGAGTGGAACAGTCGGCATCGAAATCGAAGCCATTGTAAGCATAGATGACATTACGTGTGGAATCACAGCCCGCAAGATCATCCTGAAAGCACCCGATATCCGCATCGATGTACTGCGCGAAGCGCACCTGCTCATAGGTCTGCGATGAACGGTTGACGTACCGGTAGTTCACGAAGACCACGCCATCCAACGCGGGCTGGTTGAAAGGATGATACACGTGGTACATCGCATGGATATCCACCTCAGGATGCGCCATGCCGCCCCATTGCGACACCCACTCCGCATGCATAATGGCATACACCGCTTGGTCGCCGCGGATGATGGGATAGTCCCCGGACCAGGGATCATAGATGCCGTCCCCGTTCACATCCATGAATGGGGCGAGCAGCGCTGGCTCCCCGTTGGAAACATCGCCATTGCCCGGCCAGCTGGCAATGGGCTCCGGCATTTCATAACCGGGGTCCTGCCAAAGGGCGATGTGGTTCTGCACCATGGCGCGATCCAACTTCCACACGCGGTGATAGCGTTCGTAGAAACCGTCATCTACCGCATCCGCATTGGGTCCTGCCCACGGGTAGCGCGGCCATGTACCCTGTGATTGGAAGGTGGCCGGCGTGAAACCCACAGGACTACCATCGGCCAACCCGATGATCCATGGTATCGTGGTGTAGATGGAGTGTGTGTCTTCTCCCTGGGGCACCTCGAAACCAGGCTCGTTCGACCAATGGTCGGTGAAGGCGCCTGGGAAGGGACTGACCATGGCGCGGATGGAATTAAGCTCGAGGTCGGCCACGATCGTGCCTTCGATCATCCGGCCGATCCCATTGGTCCAGGTATGGGCCAGCGCCATGGAGCCACGCCCTGCGAGAACAGTGCTCCCCGCATACTCCTGAGCGGCGTGCATACGGGAAAACCGGAAGCTGCCCACCACCTCATCTTCCTTCATGACCAGCGTGTGCTGGGAACCACCTACCAGCAACCTTCCATCGGATATCCGGTAGAATCCCGTAACAGGCCCTCCTCCTTTTACCGAGGGCTTCGACAGATAGCCCGTCCCGTTGAACACGGTCCAATGTGCCAGCGCCAGGGATTGGTCGGCGGTCGCGGTCATATCACCCCCGATCAGAAGACCCTCGGCATCGCTCTGCATCGCGTGTACCACACCATTCAGGCCGGGACCAACAGGGGTCCAGCCGTCACCATCATATTGGGCGATATGGTGCAGCCCGGTGATGCCACTGCTCGTGGCTGTGAATTCACCGCCCGCATACAACACGTCTCCATGGACACAAAGGGCGAGGACCGGGGCTCCCAACCCACTTCCCAACTGTTCCCATACACCACTCTGCCATCGCCATACATTCCCGCTTTCCCCAGCGGCATGTAACATACCATTGTGCACGGCCAGGGAGAATACCGGTGCCGACAGACCCGACGCCAACGCGTTCCATGTTGTCCCATCCCACCGGGCCACGTGCCCGAAGGCTGGTTCGGTGCCCGCCACGATAAGATCGCCTTCATACACCACCATGGCCCTCACCCGGTTCGCCAGCGTTGCGAAGGCACCGGGCAGATCGTGGTGCTCTGTTCCATCCCAGGCCTGTAGGTTCACCCGCTCATGTCCGAGGAACTGATGGAATGATCCGCCTACGACCAGGAAACCCTGATAATCGGTCAGGGCAAATACGCCTAGCGCCATGATGGTCTCTCCCGTGTCCAATGGGACCACCCGCTGTCCAGTGATCGTGGAGGGGATGAAAAGGAAGACCAGAATACCAGCGATATGCCCTCGCATGCCCATGGCGTTTTAGAGCAAGATCAACCCCTCGGATCACCTGGCCAAGAAGCGATCCACCACGGGAAGCAAGCGCTCAGGCACCGGTGTTCCCGGCCCAGCCAAAGGGCCCAATATGTTTTAGAGAGTGGAGCCTGAGGAAGTGGTAACAACCTTCAAGGCTCCGATCCATAT
Organism: Flavobacteriales bacterium; assembly: GCA_041747675.1. Classification (GTDB taxonomy): domain Bacteria; phylum Bacteroidota; class Bacteroidia; order Flavobacteriales_F; family PHOS-HE28; genus PHOS-HE28. Next base: position 41,637 of record JBGTES010000090.1, on the reverse strand, counting down.
GACCTCAGCGCGCCACCACCAACTGCTGGCGTTGCAGTTCGTTGCCGCCGCGGTCCATCACCCGTAACAGGTACAAACCGGCGGGCAGGTCACCCACATAGAGCGGCGAAGTACCGAGCACCTGCATCCGCACGGACTCGCGGCCCACCACATCCACGATGTCCACGTGCATCGCATCGGAAGACGCATCGCGCATCCAGATCACCTCCGATGCGGGGTTGGGATAGAAGATGGAAGGGCGGAGCGGACTATGATCGGCGATGTTGGCGGCCAATTCCACATTCACGATCCCTTTCATACCCGTGCTCGCATGGGGGGAACACACATAATAGATGATGCCGGACCCTGTCAACTCGACCGTGACCGTGTCCTGCAGGAATTCGAACTGGAACTGCCCGGAAGGGGTATTCCCATTGGCGTTCCATGTCTCCTCGCTCACCTGCGTGAAAGTGTGTCCGGGGTCGATCGGCAGGATGCGGAGCGAATCACCCTGCACCGCATCGATCACAGCAGGAGTGAATTCGAAGTCCGTTACGAATAGGTTGTGGGTGGTCTGTGCACGGACCGCGATGGCAAGCACCAGACATAGCAGCAGGGTCGTGGTCATTCTCATGGCAACTGGGTCAATTGGTGGATATCCCAAAACCAAGCATTTAACCGGCCAGGCTCGATCCCCCATACCCGGCAGGTGTTGGTCTGAATAACGAGGCGGCCGCACCACGCTCCCTTGGGAGGGATCGGGACAGGGGTTCCACACTTTGGTGGTTCAGGTGCATCAGCGAATGCCAGTGACCCTGACTCTCCACGAGCGATCAGGGAGCGTTGGCCAGAAGGAAGCCGGCAGAACAGGCACGCTCATAGGGAGGAAGGCCCACCTTTGGCGGCTTTCCGGCCAAGAGCTTCCACCACTTCGTTCCGTCGGCGATGGCTCACCGGTACCTCCTGTCCGTTCGCTAGCACCAGGGTCCCGCCATCGCGGTGCAGGTACATCCGCACCTGCGCCATGTTCACCAGGTGTGACAGATGGACCCGCATAAATCCGAAGGGCACCAATTGGTTCTCGTACTCCTTCAAGGTGCGTGATGCCATCACGCGATCGCCGTTCAGCAGGTGGAACCGCGTGTAGTTGCCATCGCTCTCGCAACGCTCTATCTCATGCGGCGTAAGCACGTGGAAGCCTTCGGCCGTGGGGATGATGATGCGGTCCAGCAGGGCGCGGCGGGCATGGTCCACATGTTCGGTGGTGTACACCGGTGCGGCCGCGGCACGTTCCAGGGCCTCCTGCAGATCGGCGCGCACCACGGGTTTCAGCAGGTAATGCAGGGCGCCGTGCTTGAAGGCATTCACCGCATGGTGATCGAAGGCGGTGACGAAGACCACGCGGGTCATGTCATGATCCACCTGGTCGAGCACATCGAAGCCGGTGCCATCATCCAGCCAGATGTCGAGCAGCACCACATCGGGCCTGGCGTTGTTGATGAGCACGATGGCCTCTGCAACGCTTTGGGCCTCGCCGATCACCTCCACCTCCAGCGGAATACCAGCCAGGGCGGCGCGCAGGTTGGCGCGGGCCGGTGCCTCATCATCCACGATCGCGAGCCTCATCATGTTCGGTCAAATGTTGTGGCCTGAAACGCAGGGTGACCGTTGTGCCCGGACGCGATGGGTCCCCGGAAGATCCATCATGCACCTGCACGGCATCGCTGAAGTTAGCCAGTTCATCGAAAAGCACGATCCGCTGCCGCACGAGGTCGATGCCCATGGAGCGGCCGTTGCGCCGCGAAGGGCGCTGCTCCGCTGCCTTGTGACCGATGCCATTGTCCGCCACCTCCACGTGTAGCACACTTCCCGCCAGGTCCACCAAAACCCTCAGATGCCCCTTCGCCAGGCCGTGGAAGCCGTGCTCCAAGGCGTTCTCCACCACGGGTTGGATGAGCATGGGTGGCACCGCCAGTCGTTCGGGCCTGACGTAGGGCATCACCTGAACTTCCCACGTGAACTTGTCCGGCCGGCGGTTGGCGCATATGCGCAGGTAGTGTTCCACCAGTTCGATCTCCTGGGCCAGCGGAATGGTGCGTCGCCGGCTGGTCTCCAATACCATGCGCAGGAATTTGGAGAGGTGGCCCACATGGTCGTTGGCCACTGCCGGATCGCCGCTGGCATACAAGCCCGGAATGGTATTGAGCGCATTGAACAGGAAGTGCGGATCCATCTGTAGCCGAAGTGCTTGTTGCTCCAGTTCCGCCTCGCGTTGCCGCGCGCGCTGCTTGTTGCGTTGGGCCATGGCCCAACCGAACACGGTCAGGCTGATCGCCACCAGGCCCATGCCCACAGCGATCCACCGATCGCGTGCGGCGCGCAGTGCGGCAAGTTCCGCCGTGGCACGCAGGTCCTGGTTCTCGCGGTCCTTCTTTTCGGTGTCGTAGCGCAGGCGCAACTCTTCCATGGCGGCACCGGTCTCCGCGTTCATGAGTGAATCACTCAGGTGGTGATACATCCGGAAATGGTCCAGGGCAGCTTGCGCGTGGCCCAGGTGTTCGTGCAGCACCACCAGGGAGATGTGCGCTTCCTTCATGTCCTCCAGGGAACCGACCCGGCCGGCCAGCGCAAGGCTGCTGTCCAGCAATGACAACGCTTCCGCATATCGGCCCTTCGCGCGCAGCACATCGCCTGAGCCGAAGAGCGAGCGGATCATCACGTAGGGGTCGTTGTTCGCCTCCGCTATCTGGTGACCCTCCGTGTAGTAGAGAGCAGCACTGTCCAGCTGGCCCATTCGTTCAAAGACCAGTCCGATGTTCAACACCTGGATCTGGCGTTCGGCGCCAAGGTTGATGCTGTCCTCGAGGGCGAGGCTCTCCTTCAGGACAACAAGGGCCGTATCAAGCCTGCCGAGTTCCATCAGCAGGAGCCCCATGCCGTTAAGGCTCAGGGGCAGATCGCGCATGCCGTGGATGCGCTTGATGGCGATGCTGCGTTCGATCAAGCGCATGGCCTGCTCGATGCTGTCCTGCCGCCAATGGAGCACGCTCAGATTGTGCAGCACACGTGCCAACACCCGATCCTCACCCACCAGTTCCTTCCAGCGCAAAGCGTTCAACTGGGCTTCCAACGCTCCTTCATAATCACCCTTCTCCTCCAGCACCACACCCACATTCAGCCACATGGTGCCGATGGCGGCCGTGTCAGCGATGGACCGCGCCAAATGGAGGCCCTCCTGGAACAGGGCATGGGCGGAGTCGGTCATCATGCGGCGCTGCATGATGTGCCCCAGCAAGGACAACATGGTGATCCGCTGGCTCAACAAGGTAGGCTCGGCAAGCGTGCGTTCATAGATGGACCGGCCCAGCGCTTCGGCTTTATCCACCTTGCCGGCACGCATGTATTCCTGTGCGGAATCCATCTCGGCCTTGAAGCGTGGCGGGTCCTCCTCACCGCGCAGCGTGACCCCACGATCGCCGCCATTGCCGCCACAGGCGAACACCAGAAGCAGCGGACCGGCCAGGAGAAGGGTGCGTTGCACAGGGCGGAGATCTTTGATGCCGGTCGTCGGTGTGTCGCGAAGTTCAGCTATGCGGTGGTGCGGTCATGAACGAGTGAGCCGACAGCATCCACGTCGATCATTCTGGGCGATGACGCTCCACCCGATTTCGGGCAGTGCTGCAGACCCGTGTTCCTTTGATCGCTACGATCACCTGAACAGGGTCATCCATCATTGTTTAATGACGCGGTGTTCGCTGTGGCTGCCATCCGGTGAAAGCAGGTGAAACACATACATGCCAGGCGCCGAGCTACGCACATCGATCTCGGCTCTTTGGCCTTGCATCCTGCCTTCCTGCACAAGCCGTCCCTGGCCATCAAGAAGTCGATAGAATGAGCCGTGCGGCACACCGACCACGATCAGCACGTCGGACACTGGTTGCGGGAAGATCGCAGGCTTCGTATGCCATGGATCCAGAACCTGGGTGCTTCCGAAGAAGTAGGGATCACTGGTGGCGCTACAGCCGTTCTCATCGGTGGTCACCACGGTGTAGTTCCCGTTCACAAGCGGTGTGTGGTCCTGTGCGGTCGCATCCGGAATAGGCACTCCATCCAGGTACCATTGGTACTCCTCGGAAGGTGTGGAGGAAAGGACCATGTCCGCCCAGGTGATCAAGGGCGTGGGCGGCACGGGAACAACGGTCACCTCCAGCGTATCGACCCCCACGCAGCCGTTCAGGTCCGTTCCCGTCACCGTCCACGCGAAGGAAGCGGGTGGCCATACCTCCACCGCAGCCCCGGTGTTGCTGCTGATGAAAAGGTTCGGCGACCAGGTGTAGAGTGTGGCACCGCTGACCGTTACGCTCAAGGTATCCGTTCCGCAGATCGTGGTGCTTGCAGCCTGTACCTCTATCTCTGGCAGCGGTGTCACGGTGATCTGCACCGCGTCCGAAGCTTCACAGCCTTGGGCTGAGGTGACGATCACGGTGTAGGTCGTGGAGTTGGTGAGGGTCGCGACCGGGTTGGCGATGGTGGCATCGGAAAGGCCGCTGGCTGGTATCCATTGGTAGCTGGCGCCACCACTGGCCTGCAACTGTGCCGTGGCTCCTGCGCAGATCGTCTGGTCCAGACCGGCGAACGCATCGGGCAAGGGGTGCACGGTCACGAAGGCCGGGTGCGTGATCGAGCTTGGGCCATCCGCGGTGGTCACTTCAAGGGTCACCGGATAAGCTCCGGGCGTTGTGTATTGTACCACGGGGTTGGCGATGTTGCTCGTATCCGGCATACCTCCGGGGAAGGACCAGGCATAACTGGTGGGTACGTTGAGGCTGGCATCGTTGAACTGCACCACGCCTCCGGGGCAGATGGAAGCATCCGGGGAACTGAAACCGGCCGACTGCACGGTGTAGGCCAGGGTGAAATTCTGGACCACGGGATCATTGTAGAAGGAACAGCCCACACCGGCGGGGCAGGCATCGGTCAAGCGCAACCGACCCTGCACACTTGTGCCGCCCCCGTAGTCCATGGCCAGGGAAAGCTGACTCTCGGTAATGGTCACAATACGGCTCAGAAAGGAGCAGGATACGGTGATGCCGGTCTCGGTGTGGACCGGGATGTAGAGGCTGGGCCCGATACGCAGCTCGATCGCGATGCCCGTACCACTGAAGCCCGCTTGGTAGCAACCCAGCCATTGGAAGGAGAGCTCCGCCTCGCCGTTGGTGGCCGGTGTGGCCGGGAAAGTGAAGGCGGTCCAACTCGTGAGGCCATAGCCCTGCATGGTGGGGAGCGTGTTGCTGTATGTGCCTTGGGCGGTAGCGCCCAGGGCGATGGTGCTGCAGGATAGCAGCGCGAGCAGCGTACTGATCGTGGTCATTTTCGAGGGGGATGTTCTGTTGGAGAAAGTTCCGTTGAAGGAGGTCATTGATCACACACACAGCGCACGGACATGCCATATTCGCGCTGGATGCTGGTGCGCAGCACACCGGTCTGCGTGTAGTGCAGGCCACGGTACCACGCGTTAGTGGGGCCATTGTCCGTGGCGGTCCATAGGGCGAACTGCTCTCCCAGGGTGTTGCCGAAAGCCCCCAGCGAACGCACCGAACCGGGCAGTGCATCGAAGCCGGTGTTGCCGAAGAGGGCATGATCGGTAAGCGCCCCCGGATCCCACAGCGGGGCATTGCCAGCCAGACGACTGCCTTGGTTGGTCCCCCGGTAACCGGTGTTGTTGGCCTGCGCCTGGGTCAAGCCGAGGAACATCTCCAGTTGCTTCACTTCCTCATCACTGGGCAGGTGCCAACCAGGCGGACACGCGCCCTGAACCCCGCTGGGGTTGGAGGAGCTGCTCGCGGCACCCTGCATGGCGGCAGGCCAGTTGTACAGCACGCCGTAGGTCTGGTAGTTGGGGGTGGTCATGGCCGTGCTCGCATTGGTGCCATTGTAGCCGTGCACGTAGTACAAGGGCACGGTCGCATGGCCGGAAGCAGGACCCACCACGCCCGGCAGGTAGCGCAGGTTCTCGGCCATCCAGCACTGGTCACCGATCATTACCGCGGTGTACTCATTGTCGTCGCGTGGATCGGTGAAGGTCCATGTGCTCATGGTCCCGAAGGAAACTGTATCCACCTCTGCCAATTCCACCTCGACGGTGCTGGCATCCGTGAAATGGATCTCCATGTATGGCACCCCATCGGTGTTGAAGGTGATGCTGTCGATGGTGTTCACCGGATGGGCGATCACACTGCCATCGGTGAGGTTCACGCGGTGCTCGATCTGGGCCTGGGCCTGCAGGGTGAATGCGACGGCCAGCGGAATGCCGATGGTGCGGAGGTTGTTCATGCTGGGCATCATCATTGGATCATGATGGGTGATGTGCGCACGCCATCGGCGGAAGTGACACGACAGACGTACAGGCCTGATGTGGCCATACCCTGCGCGCGGGGGTCGAGCATCACTTGCGTGGTGCCGGCCGTTGCTTCGCCGTCGAAGAGCCTGGCGACAAGGCGACCGCTGGCGTCGAAGATGTCCACCGTATAATGGACCCCGGGCAGACCGCCGAACCGGATGATGACCTGTTCGGAGGCCGGATTGGGAAAGATCTCCAGCATACCCGCCACGGCACCATCGCCCACCGATGTCGTTAGTGGGCTGAAGGCATAGGACCAGATATCCACGATGGGCCAGGCCAGGGTCGTTCCAGCAAGCAGGTTGAGCTGCATATCGCCACTGTCGAAGCTGATGCTGCGTACAGTAGCGATCGGGAAACTCTCCGTGGTCGCATCCTCAAAATTCACAACAAGGCTTTGTGCCGAAGCTGCGAAGGGGATCAGGGCTACCAGCAGTATGGATGTTGAATGGTGCACGGCAGGGGGGTCTTTGCGGTCAGCGAAGATGAATAATACCTACGGGGTGGCTCGGGGCATCGTCTGAACGATGGATCCGAATGAGCCGCCGTCACCTTCCGGCGATCATCAGCGCTGTTCCTGGCGCTCCTCCCGCCGCTGCTTCCGCAACGAACGCTGTTCGCGCCGCTGTTCGGCATCCGTACGCAGCATGCTGCGCATCCGCTCCCAGGCCTCGGGCGCCAGGTTGCGGGCAAGGCCCTCGCGCGTGGCATGCCAGAGGTAGGTGATGATCGCCTTGTTCTGGTCGCGGTCGATGGAGAAGTTCCGTTCCCGGTCCGCGCTGAGACCCCCGCCATAGGCCTCCTTCAGCATGGTCTCCAGCACACTTCCGAACATGCTATGCCGCAATTCACGCGGAGTGCCGGGTTCCACGCGCACCAGCAGGTCGGTGTAGTTCAGCGCAAGATCGCCACGTGCCCGGCGGTCGTCGCCTTCCATGCGCAGGTCCATCCGGTGCAGCCGCCCACCGTTCACCTGGATGCGCAGCAGCGGCCGCGTGGCGCTGTTGAGGTTCTCCAGAGGCAGGTCTGTGACCGTGGCCATCACCGTGAAGCGGTCGCTTCCATCGAGCTCGGCAGTGTATCGGCCGCTCACCCGGGCACTGTCGAAGAGCAGCAAACTGAAGCCACCCTCGATCTTGGGATGCTCCACGATGGCCGGGCCGAAATTGGTGATGTGGGTGAAGCGCCCCTCGATCTGCCGGAAGGGTACGCGGCCCCACCGGCGCGTATCTGGGTCACGCTCATGGTAGGTGCCAGAAGCACGCAAAAGGGTGAGGGTATCGATACGTATGGCGAAGGGAATAGCCAGCAGGGACGCGGCTGGCAGTGCTCGTGTGATGGGTTCCCCAGGGGGCAGGGTCTTGTCCAGGACGACCTTCAGCCGCATTCCACGCACCACAAGTTCGCCAATGTGCAGGGCCTGCTGTGCGATCAGCCGGTCGATGTCGAGCCCTTGCAAGGTGATGCTGTCCACCGCCAGGTCGATCACCGGCTTTCGCGGCTGGGTGCGATCGGTGGTGTCCACCGGAGCGGGTATCAGCCTGATGTCGCGCATCAGTCCGCGCATGCCATGGCGGGAGAGGCTCGTGTGGCCGATGTGGAATCGGTCCCCATCGGGCAGCTGGGTGCGCAGACTGTCGAAGCCCAGTTCGGTATCGCCGATCGTGAGCCGCACTCCACTGCGCCGCTGGTCCATGGTGATGCGCACGGCATACCCGGCGACCGCCAGGCCACTGAGGTCCATGACAGGCAGCGAACCGCTGAGGTCCTCCACCTTCGCAGCAGCACCGCGCACGATCAGCGTATCCGCCCGCACCAACGAGATGGCCCTTCCACCGCCCGGTTGCAACCGCGTGAAGGGGGCGGACAGTGCCACCCGCTCTCCGCCAACGAGGTAGTACAGCTCAGGTTCCCGCATCTCGAAGGCCTCTACGCGGAACTCGCGCCATACCAGCAGGCGCCAGAAGGAAAGTCCGCGCAACTCGATGCTGCCCGCACGCGCTGCGAAGAGGTAGCGGAACTCCCCGCTCCGCAGGCTGTCCAGCAGCACCTCATCAAAATCGAGTACAACGTTGTTCGCACGTAGATGCCCGGTGCGTGTATCCACCAACAGGGCATCCATCCGGAATGTATAACCCGGCACACTGGCCTCGTCGATCATGCGACCGATGCGCTCGCGTACGTTGCGTTCGAGCCAGTCCTCGCCACGGTCCGCCCACCACCAGGCACCCACACCAGCCGCTGCGACCAGCAGCACGGCCAATACCCCAAGGATACGGAGCATGATCCGCCGTATGCGCCTACCTCGTCCGGGGTCGGTCATGTGCGCGAAGATCGGTGCGGAAAGGACCGATACCGGCGCAGAACCTCCCGCCGCACTCTCCCCGCTGGTATTTTTGTGCCCCGCGCACCGCAAAGGGCGCCAGGCGTTGCTTACCAGGACATATGCTCAAACAAGGTCTTTTCCAGAAGCTCCAGCAGAAGCTGAGCCCCCAGCAGATCCAATTGATGAAGCTGCTGCAGGTGCCCACCGTGGAGTTGGAGCAGCGGATCAAGCAGGAGATCGAGGAGAACCCCGCCCTGGAGGAGGGTGATGAGGTGGACGAAGAGGCCGGCCCCACCGAGGAGCAATCCACCACCGAGGGTGAAGAGCGCGTGGAAGAGGAACGCAGCGAGACCGATGAGCGTGAGGATTTCGACCTGAGCGACTACTTCCAGGACGACGACACCCCGGACTACAAGCTGAGTATCCGCAATACCGGCCCCGACGATGAGGAACGGGAGATCCCCCTGGCCGGAGGCACCACCTTCCAGGACATGCTGCGCTCGCAGTTGAGCCTGCGCCGGACCGATGAGCGCATCCGCATGCTCTCGGAACACCTGATCGGCAACCTCGACGAGGATGGCTACCTGCGCCGGGATCTGGATGCCATCGTGAACGACCTGGCATTCACACAGAATGTGATCTGCGAAAAAGGCGAATTGGAGAAGGCCCTGGCAGAGGTGCAAAGCCTGGACCCGCTTGGGGTGGGCGCACGCGACCTGCGCGAATGCCTGCTGATCCAGGTGCGCCAGATGCCCCACAGCCTTGAACAGCGCATCGCCGAACAGATGCTCGACAAGTTCTTCGAGGCCTTCAGCAAGAAGCACTACGAACGCATCATGGACCGGCTCGAGATCGATGAGGAGGCGCTGAAGGGGGCGATCGATCTTATTGTGCGCCTGAATCCCAAGCCGGGCAATACCTCGCGTGACACTTCCAAGCCGGTGCACGAGATCGTGCCCGATTTCATGGTGATGGCGGTGGACGGACAGCTGGAACTCACCCTCAACGGCCGCAACGCCCCGGAACTGCGCATCAGCAGGCAGTACCGCGACATGATCAAGGAGTACCAGCGGAACAAGAAGGACAAGAGCCAGCGCGAGGCGCTCCAGTTCATCAAGCAGAAGCTCGACAGCGCAAAGTGGTTCATCGATGCCATCAAGCAACGGCAGAACACCCTGCTCGTGACCATGGAGGCCATCATGATGCACCAGCGCGATTTTTTCCTCACCGGCGATGAGACCAAAATGAAGCCGATGATCCTGAAGGACATCGCAGAGCGTGTGGGCCTTGACATCAGCACCATCAGCCGGGTGGCCAACAGCAAGTATGTGCAGACCAACCACGGCACCTACCTGCTGAAGTTCTTCTTCAGTGAAAGCCTCAGCACCGACAGTGGCGAGGAGGTGAGCACGCGCGAGGTGAAGAAGATCCTGAAGGACGCCATCGAAGCGGAGGACAAGCGCAAACCGCTCACTGACGACCAGCTTACCGCACTGTTGCAGGAGAAAGGCTACAACATCGCACGCCGCACCGTGGCCAAATACCGTGAACAACTCGGACTGCCTGTGGCACGTTTGAGGAAGGAGTTGTAGCGTCCGACAGGTTTCCACACGGTCAAGGAGGGTCCACCGTTCGGGCGGGTGCCATGAAGAAAGCCGCATACTGGATATCCATCGGGCTGCATCCGCTGTTCATGCCACTGATCATGCTGTGGCTGGCCCTGCGCGTTGACCCGCACCTGGGCTACTTCCTCGGCGGCCAGGCGCTGCTGATCACTTTGGTGATGGTCGCTGTGATGACGATCGCCTTCCCGCTCACCAGCACGCTTCTGCTCTTGCGCGCCGGGGTGATCGACGACCTGCGGATGCCTGACCACCGGCAGCGCTTCACCCCCTACGTGGTGACCCTGATCTACTATGTGATGGCCTACTACCTGCTGCGACGTTCGGCCCTGCACCATGGTTTGTTGCCGCTTTTCAGCGGGGCCCTGCTGGCATTGGCGATCACCACGATCATCTCCATCCGCTGGCGCATCAGTGCACACATGGTGGGCGTGGGTGGCCTGCTCGGGACCATCTCGGCACTCGCGGCCTTGCACACCCTGCCGATCCTTCCGCTGATCGCCTTCCTCATCATCATCGCCGGCGCATTGGGCACCGCGCGCATCGTGGATGGAGGCCATACGCACGCGCAGGTATACACCGGTGCGGCACTGGGCTTCGCCTGCACACACGCCTGCGTTGTTGCTGGCCTGGCCTTCTAAGATCCGGTCAAGTGCCCAGTTGTTGCTGCCAGTGCCAGGCATCGCGCAGGGCATCGCGCAGACCCAGCTTGGCGGTCCAGCCCAACACCTCGCGGCACCTGGTCGTATCGGCATACACGCTTTCCACATCGCCCGGCCGGCGCGGTCCGATGCTCCAGGGGAGCTCTACACCATTCACTTCCTGGAACAGCCGGATCACCTCCAGCACGCTATTGCCCTGCCCGGTACCCACATTGAACACTTCGCAGAGCGGCGGTGTGTGTCCGGTCATCCAGTGCAACGCGCGCACATGGGCCCGCGCCAGATCCACCACATGGATGTAGTCGCGCACGCAACTGCCATCGGGGGTCGCGTAATCATCGCCGAACACGGTGAGCTGGTTTCTGATACCGGCGGCGGTCTGTGTGACGAATGGGATCAGGTTGTTGGGCACGCCCAGTGGGAGCTCGCCGATGTGGCCGGTGGGATGGGCACCAACGGGGTTGAAGTAGCGCAATAACACCGCCCGAAGCGAGGCATCCGCCGTGCATTTGTCCCGGAGCATCTGCTCACAGGCCACCTTGGTGAAACCATAAGGGGAATTGGCCGCGCGGTCCGGTGCGGCCTCAGTGACGGGCAATCGATCGGGCTGACCATATACCGTGCAACTACTGCTGAACACGATGTGGCGCACCTCATGTGCGGCCATCACCTCCAACAGGGTCACCAGCGAGCCGATGTTGTTGCGGTAGTACTTCAAAGGCTCGCGCACGCTCTCGCCCACGGCCTTGTCCGCTGCGAAGTGGATCACACCATGCACGGGTCCTTCCGCCGCGAACACCGTTTCCATGGCTGGGCCATCCAAACAATCCACACGATGCAGCACGGGCCGCTGGCCGATGATCGCGGCGATGCCATCCACGGCGCGCTCCTCGCTGTTCCGCAGGTCATCCACGATCACCGGCGTGTATCCAGCCGCCGCCAATTCCACCACGGTGTGGGATCCGATGAATCCGGCACCGCCGGTGACGATGACCTTTCCGCGCATTTTCGTTGCTCCTCGACGTTGCAGGCCGGATCCCCGCGGGCGGGGACATGGCGTGGTGGGTGGGCCCAGCAGGATTTGAACCTGCGACCAAGGGATTATGAGTCCCCTGCTCTGACCGCTGAGCTATGGGCCCGGTCGCGCGGCGAAGGTACTGGAGCACCGGCGTTCGCTGCGCTCGTGGTGGCCATGGTGGTTTGGCGGATGGTTGGTGGCGATGGGCAACACGTGACAGCGTGTGCCCCACACCACGGCGTAATTTGGCAGCATGATCCGAACATGCTTCCTGTGGGCCACCTTGTTGGTATCTGCATACGCGCCGGCCCAAACCCTTCATCAGGATCTCACGGCCATCGCCACACAACGCGGATTGGTGGGCATGAGCGTGGTGGCCACCTGCGGCGATCAAGTGAGCCATGTGGTCCACTACGGCTACCGCAACCTCATCCCGCTCACCCCGGTGAACGATGATACACGCTACCGCATCGCCTCCATCAGCAAGCTTGTCACAGCAATGGGCCTGATGAGGTTGCATGAACAGGGCGCTTTCGGGCTGGACGATGACGTAAGCATCGCTCTGGGCTTCAGTTTCCGAAACCCGACCTATCCCGATACACCGGTCACCTATCGCATGCTGCTGAGCCACCGCAGCAGTCTGCAGGACGGAACAGGTTACGCGAATTTCCTCAGCGCCACCTATGCCGGTACGCCCCCACCACCGATCCAACAACTCGTAATGCCCGGCGGCACATGGTACACAAGTAACATGTGGCGCACCGAAGCGCCCGGCACCTATTTCATGTACAGTAACGCGAACTACGGTATCATCGGCACCCTGATCGAGGCGAACAGCGGCCAGCGCTTCGACCAGTACATGCGTGAGCACATCCTGCTTCCCATGGGTATCGCGGGTTCGTTCAACATCCAGGACCTGGATGAGATCGGCGATCTGGCCGTACTCTACCGCAACAGCATCGCCCAGGCCGACAATTTCGGTGGGGTGATGCCACCGGCACCCGACCTGAGCGGTTACACCATTGGAAGCAACGGCCTGTATTTCGCACCCCAGGGTGGCCTGCGATGCAGCGCGCTGGAACTGGCACAGGTGCTGAAGCTCATGCACGGCGAAGGCACGGTGGATGGTATCACCATACTCCAGCCCGCCACCTGGGCCACCATGGCCGCCAACGAATGGACCTGGGGCCAAGGCAACGGCAACAACTACTTCGGCCTGTTCCGCTCATGGGGACTGGGTGTGCACCGCATCACGGCCACGATGGGTGGCGATGTGATACTGCCCGGCATCCCCATGCTGGGTCATGCAGGCGAAGCCTACGGACTTATCAGCGACCTATACCTGGACCCCGTCACCGGTCTCGGACTGGTGTTCCTCACCAACGGATATACCCCCGGCAACAATTACGCGCTCGGCATCAACAGCGCCTGGTACCGCGTGGAGGAGGAGGTCTACGCAGCACTGGGCACACACGCCTATCCCGGATGCCTCAGCACCGGATACAACGTTGAGGCATCCGCCGGCACCCTCTTGCCGCGCGAACGTCAGGTGGAATGGACCGGGGATAGGCCCGTGCTGCTGGAAGTGCTCGATGCGACAGGGCGCCTGCTGGAACGCGCGACCCTGCGACCCCACATGCTCTGGGGTCCACATCACAGTGGACTGCTGATGCTCCGTGCGGTGGATGCGCAGGGCCGAGTGCATTTTCTGAAACTGCCCTGAGGCCCGTGCAAGAGCGGATCGACACCCTGGTGCTGGACCTCGGTGGCGTGCTCATTGATGTGGATCACCTGGCCACCGCGCGTGCCTTCGCTGCCCATGGCGTGCCCGACTTCGAACGTTCCTTCTCCAAGGCGCGACAGACCGATGTGTTCGATCGCTTCGAGACTGGCGAGCTCTCACCTGCGGGCTTTCGCGATGCGGTGCGCGTGCTTCTTCGGGTACAATTGACGGACGCGGCGATCGATCATTGCTGGAACATGATGCTGGGCACCATCCCCGCGGAAAGGATCGCGCTGGTCCGGCGACTGAGTGAGCGCCTGCCTGTGCTGTTGTTGAGCAATACCAACGCCATCCATGTACCTGCATTCGAGGCGATCGTAAACCGCGATCATGGTATCGCCAACTTCAGGTCTCTGTTCCATGGTGCTTACTATAGCTGCGAATTGGGCATGCGCAAGCCGGATGTGGACATCTTCCTTAATGTGCTCGGGCAACATGGCGCCGACCCGGCCCGCACGCTTTTCATCGATGATTCCATCCAGCATGTGGTGGGCGCCCGTAAGGCGGGCCTGCAAGCCGAACATCTGGACCTTGACAAGGAGGATGTGCTCGGACTGGTATGGCGGCTCGGGCTGTGATGGGATGCAGGAGGCACCGATCGCCTATGCCCCAGACCCCACCTGCTCGCGTTCCTGACACAGTTCCACCAATACGCCACCTGTGCCCTTGGGATGTATGAAGCACACCATCTTGTTGTCGGCGCCGGGTTTGGGCTCTTCGCTCAGCAGTGTGAATCCTTCGGCTTTCAAGCGTGCCATCTCGGCGCGGATATCGGCCACCTCAAAGGCGATGTGGTGGATGCCCTCCCCACGTTTTTCGATCGCCCTGGCAATGGGTCCTTGCGCATCCGTGCTTTCCAGCAATTCGATCTTGTTGGGGCCGGTCTTGAAAAAGGAGGTGATCACCCCTTCGCTTTGCACCGCTTCGCGTTTGTATGGCCCTTCGCCCAGAAGCTTGGTGTAGATCGCCTCGGCGGCCTCCAGGTCCTTCACGGCGATGCCGATGTGTTCTACACGGATCAACATACCGCGAAGGTCGGGTCTGTGGCGCACATGGGGTCCAAGTAGAAAGCCCTCCGCAGCGGGAGGGCTTCCAAAAAGTTACTCGGCGATCGATCAGCGCTTGATGAAGGTCTCGCCGGTCTTGTTGTCGTAGTTCACATAGTAGGTGCCGCGCTTCAGGCTGGCCACCTCCACACGGTCGGCGGTGCCCCGCTTCACGATGTTACCGTACTCATCGTAGATCTCGAACATCGTATTGCCACTGAAAACGATCTCCTCCTTGGGCTTTGGCGGGCCCCAGGTCACCGCGGCCACACCGCCGTCGGTGAAGGTCACACTTTCGCTGATGCGTGCCCGGCGTGTCATGTCCACCTGCTTCACGCGGAAGGTGTTCTCTCCGCTGTGGGGCGTCACCTTGAAGCTGTACGTATGCTCCCCGGGCTTGCCCTTTCCCATTACCTCGCCCGTCTTCACCCACTTGTTCCAGCGTTTCTGTTCCACGATATAGGGTAACTCCCCCGTCTCGTTCGTGGCGGTCCAGGTGTAGGTTCCGTCATCGGAGACGTTTTGCTTCACGATATCGAAGGTGCTGCGCGGACGGAGCACTTCGGGATTGAGCACCACCGGTGTGCAGCCATCCTTGTGGCGGATATTCACCACCACGGGGTCGCCCATCTTCAGGCCGAAGTTGTTCATATCGATCTCGAAAGCACTGGAATTGATCTCGTCGGTGGCGATCTGACCATTCACCGTCACGTCGAACACGCAAAAGCCCACCCCGGCCTCGGAGAAGGGGTTCTGGATGAAGAGGTTGCGGCCCTGGTAGTTGCCCTCGATGACGATGGTGCCGGCCAGACCGGGAAGCGTGAGGACAGCGGCGAAAAGGATGTGGATCGATCGCATGGCTACTGGGGCGAAAATGAAGGGCAAGGATAAGGCTTGGGGGCCGCTTTTCCGAGCTTGGTGGATAACCTATACGTCGAGGTCTTGAGCAAGTTGCAGAAAGCGTCGACGAATACGTGCAAGGTATCGACAGATGGAGGTGTTTGTCAATGATCCCACGCCTTGACGCCCGCCTTGATCGCAACGTTCAGGTGGTTCTCCTTCGGTGGAATGGGGCAGTTGTAGCTGCCTCCGTATGCACATAAAGGGTTGTAAGCCAGGTTGAAGTCCAACACCACCGTACCGTCCAAAGGTCCGATCAGGTCGATGTACCGCCCGCCGCCGTAAGTGGTCTCTCCGTTGGTGAGGTCCGTGAAGGGAACGAAAAGGTGGTTGGCGTAGCGGGCGTCCTTGGCGGCATCACGGTTCTGGTACACGGTGAGCTTGTATGAAGTGCTGTCGATCATAAAGGTGAGCACCCCCATGCTGCGGTAAATGGGACGCTTGCTACCAGTGCTGGGCATGCCGAAATCCTCACCCTGCCTGGGGATGAACTTGCATGTGACCCGATAGCGCTCATCCGGCATGTAACGATCCAACATGTTGAAGGTTCCCTGGTCCGCCGGTAGCAAAGGGGTTCGCGCGGGGTCGCGGAACTTGGTGTCCTGTGCATCCCAGTAGGAATTCACCTTGCGGAGCCAGGCATCGTCCTGCTGGGCAAGGGCGGGCAACGCAGCGAGGAGAGCCGCGACCGCGAGCACGGACAAGGACCTGGAGATCATGTCAAAGCGGGATATTGGGGCGCACGGAAGCGGCCATGAAGGCCACGTCGGATTCGCTGAAGCGGCCGTCACTGGCGCTCTCCACCACGAAGCTCCGCCCATTAGCCGTGATCATCTGGTAGAAATGGATGAAGACCAGGTCATCGTCGGGGAACTGTTGCCGGTACACCAACTTGTCTGAGGAATCCTCCAGAATGGTATGGCGCCGCAGCATGTCACGCTCCAGATCGGCTTTTAGCCGGGCGATGTCGCCCACGTCCTCGGTAATGGTGATCGCGAAGCGCGGTCCGGCCGAGACCCGCAGGTGGCCGAATTCCTCGTTCCATTTGGCCTTGGCGTAGGTGGAGTCCGCGCCGGGCGTGCTTACCTCGGGCAGGGACACCACAAGTGGCAGGTCATAGGCCTGAAGGTCCAGCAGATACTCTTGTGACTTGGCAGCGGCTTCAGCTTCCAACTCCGCCAGGTGCTGGGCAGCTTCGCGCTTGCCGTCGCCGCAGGCGAGAAGTACAAGGCATGCGGGGAGGATGACAGGGATTCGCATGGCCGCGAAGTTATGCGGGTCAGGGCGCGCTGTGCAGCACTTTCAGTCGCACACCTTCGCTGTTGGCCCCGTACTCGGGTGCATACATGCATTGCACAGTGGCCACACCATTGCTCATGTCACCAGCGTGCGTGACGCGCAGATCGTATTCGAACACGTGTTCACCTGGCGCCAGGCGGTCGAAGAAGAAGTGCATGGCTGCGTCTCGGATGCTCTGGTAGTAGGAAAGTCCCCCCTGCCAATGCGCCCCACTGAGCGTTCCCACCGGCTCCAGACCGGCGGCGCGCAGGTCCTTCAGGTGCACATGGTCCAGCCAGCGGTCCGTGGTAAGCACCATCCGCACCGTAACACGATCACCAGGGATCAGGGGCCGCGCTGCGTCCAAGGGTATCAGCCGGGTGCCACTCTCGTCGCGTTCGCGCAGTACCAAAGCGTGTTTCAATTCGAATGGACCACCGTGTGCCTCCACCTGATCCATGCGTTCGAAATACTGCCAGTGCAGCGCGCCCCATACGGTGCCTGTATCGCTGGTGCTGATGCGCACGGTGCCCATTGCTGGCGTGATGGATCCGGCCGGCCAGCGCTTCGAGATGTAACCTGTGCCCGCTTCGGCATCCTCCATCCCAGCGCGTTCACCACCCACTTCGATCACAGCCGCTTCCTTTTCCGCCAGAAGGTCGGGCCCTGTGAGCAGCAGGGCATGTACTGCTGTGGCCGTGGCCTTGGTGGTGCCCCAATCGGTGGTGCGCTTCAGAGTAAGCAGGTGTTGCCGCAGTCCTTCGACCGCTTCCGCATCAACGCCTACCTCGTGGAAGGCTTCGATCAAGAGGGCGTGCGTCTCGGTGGGGAACTCGTTCCATTGATAACCCGGACGGAAGCCTTTCCAATACATGCCCAGCTCCTCATCCACAGTGGCACGCTCCTTCAATGATGCAAGGATGCTTTTGGGCGTTCCATACGCGTCGGCGCGGTGCAGCACCAACGCGATCATCGCTTGTTCCTGCAAGCCGTAGTTGGTCCATTCGGCGGCCAGCCGTTCGCGCAGATATCGCATGGCGGTCTGTGCATTGGCACTCCCCGGCCAGCGCGGGAAAAAACCGCGGGCATAGAGCAGGAACAGTTCCCCATATCCGGGGCGGTACCGTGCCCGCTCATCAGCGCTCAACCTGTTCTGGCGCTCCTTGTGTTCGCGTTCCAACTCCACATCCAGCCAGCGAACGGCCCGTTGCAACATCCTCTGGGTCTCGCCATCCGGGCGCAGGTCGGCGGCACCCAAGCGCTCCAGGTGACCGAAGCCCGCCACGATGTGCTGTGTTACCCAGCGCGATCCTCCCATGCCGCTGAACCACGGCCAGGATCCTTCATTCAACTGCATGTCCCGCAACTTCCCCAAGGCGATGCCCTGTTCTGTGGCCATGCGCTGCAGGTCGAACAACAATGCGATGCGCCGCTTGCGCTCGCTTTCGTCGCGTGCCTGCAACACCCACGGTGTCTCCTCCAGCACGATCCCCTTCAGTTCCGGGTTCTTTTCCAGTGCACTCAGGAAGGCGTCCGGACCGCCTGCCTCCGCTGCGTGCCGCCATGCCTCGAACACTTCGCGTATCGCTGGCCGCTCACGCGAAACATGCGCTGCGAGGGTGTTGGCATAGAAGCGCCCGAAGATCTGTTCCGCACAGGCATGCGGGAACTCCATCAGGTAGGGCAATGCCTGCACGGCGTACCAGGCAGGGTTGGCCGTGAACTCCAGTTGCAGACTCTGATGCCCCACGCTGGATGACGTGCCGGAATTCAGGAGAGCAGGCAACTTGAACATGCGGGTGCCCGGTCCGCGCAAGGCCATGGGCAAGCTCGCAGTGAGCAGCACCCGATCGCTGAGTACGGGCAGGGTGCGCTCCTCGCCATCCGCATGGCCATCGGTCCTGGCCTCGATGCGGACGGCCATCGCATCGATCCCCGGCAGCACCACCACTTCCCAGTGGACCACGGCACTGGCCCCGGGCCCTGCAGTGAATGGCTTATCATCCTGGACTGGTCCTGAGATCCCTTCAACGCTCTTGCCGGTGTGCGGGTCGATCAGGTGCAGGCGCGCGGTACCACTCAAGGCCTCTCCTTCCAATACATCGATACGTGCAGTAAGGATGATGCGGTCCCCCTCGCGCAAGAAACGCGGAAGGTTCGGCATCACCATCAAGGTCTTGCGCGTGACCACCTCGCGCTCCAGGTGTGCCAGCTTCAGGTCGGATGTATGCGCCAGCCCCAGCAAGCGCCAGCGTGTGAGCGCCTCGGGCATGGTGAAGCGCAAGACCACATCGCCACTGGGATCAGTGAGCAGGTCGGGGAAGAAGAAGGCCGTTTCGCGGAAGTCGCTGCGCAAGGGCGGCGGTAACAAGTCTGCGCTCTGCTTCACTTCGGAACCCACGGCCAGAATATCAGCTAACGCTTCGCCGGTGGACTCCTCGTTCACCGCCGTTTCCGCTACACGGTCCCCGGCCATTTCCTGCACCCCGCTGGCCGCTACACCGCTCCTAATCCCTTGAATGTAGTAGCCATACCAATTGTCACTTAGCGACCAGCGCACATCGATCTCCGGCCAGACGCGCACCGTGTCGCGCGGCAGATCATCCGCCCGTTGCATGGCGATGCCGACGCGTGCGCCAACAGGCTCCACGCGCTGCCAGCCTTTTCGTACCTGGTAGCTGGGCCATTGGAACATGTTGAAGCCGTGCGGCACGAAATGATCCAATGAAGCATCGTAGAGGGTGGCGAGCAACTGGGCCGAAACTTTCTCGCGCTGCGCACCGGTGATGCGCATGCGCCATTCCTCCTGCGCACCTGGCAGCGTGCGGTCCCGGAAACTCATCCACTCCACGCGCAACTCCTTGTCATCCCAGGGCACCTCCACGGCATGTGTGATGTTCGTTTCGCGGCCCGCTGATACAGCGATGAAGTGTACCGCGAAACCGCCCCGATCGCTTTCCATCACAGGCAGACGCACCAGTTGTTGTTCATTGCGCAGGGTGAACCAACGCGTGGCCACGATCGTCCCGCCACGTTCCACTTCCATGAGGATCCTGGCGTAGGGCGCTGCGGTGCCCACCAACAGTTCTGCTTCATCGCCGGGCTGGACCCGCATCTTCACCGGGCGTATGCTGATCGCCTCATGCACGAAACCACTGCGTTCCACCGTGGGGTCGTAGACCGTGAAGTGCTGTCGCACCTCCAGGGTATCGCCCGGCGCATCTGCCACACGCATTGTGATGCGGTAGCTCCCAACATCCCAGCCGCGGATGCCCGGCAGGTGCACCAGGCCACTGTCCGTGTGCCATTCCGGAAGATCCAACTTCACTTCCTCCACATCGCCATCTATAGGATCGTGATCACGGGGATCGCGCACCTGGCCAGCCAACAAACGATCAGGTCGGTCCCAAATACGCCTGGGGCGTGGTGTGCCGCGCGGGGTCACGAGTTTCTCGATGCGAACGGTGACGGTGCGGTCCATTGGGCGTCCAGCAAGATCGCGGATGGCCAGCGGCAAGCCTTCCACCTTGCTGCGGTCCATTGCATCGAGACCCATCAGATCCACTTCGAATGACCGCTGCCCTACGTTGATCGCGGTAGTTCCAGCCTGTGTCTCACCACCCTGCCCGGTCACCTCGGCTTCCACAGTGAATTGGTAAAGTGGATCATGCCGTGTCGCGATGTTCGCATCAGGCCATGCGGTGAAGGATAGTGCGAAACGTCCCCGGGCATCGGTGGTTGAGGTGCCGGTGGCGATCTCCTCCGGCCTGCCCAAACCCGGGAACCCACGAAAGCCTCCCGACCACCAGGGGATGCGTGCCGTGCGCCGAACGGTCCAGCGTACAGTTGCGCCATCCAAGGATGAACCCGAATAGGTGGTGGCGCTTCCCCGAAGTTCCACCAATGCACCGAGGCGTGCATCCACGGCCGTGGTGTCGAAGTGGACCTCGAAGGTGGGTCGCTTGTATTCCTCCACACGCACCCATTGGCTTCCATGCTTTTCTTCGATGCGGATCATGCCCGTCAGGCCAGGGGGTGCCGTAGTAGTGCCATGGAACGATCCGAAGGCATCGGTGACCACCTCCATCGAATCGGTCACACGGCCGTTCACGTCGAACACGCGCAACGACGTAGCATGGCCCGACTTGACGAGGGTGGTACCACCACGTGCTACGGAGACGATGCCTTTGAAGTGGATGGTCTGCCCCGGCCGGTAGATCGCGCGGTCGGTGAAGAGGAAAGTACGGATGCTATCACTTGTTTGGCCATCCTGATACGGATGGATCCAACGGCCACCAGAGGTATAGGTATCCGCACCGTCGGTGACCGTCCAGCGTACCATTCCCTGATGCCCTTGTAGTTGGGCTCTTACAAATCCATCGGCATCCGTGGTGTGGTTCCCGATCGCAGTGTAGCGTTCGGTGGCCGATCGATGTTCACGGATGTACGCCGTGGCCTTGGCCTCCTTCCTGGGTGCGCCGGTCACCCGATCCAACACCACCAGATCGGCCTCCACCCCCTGCGTACGATCTGCGCACGCAAGGCCCGTGACCTGGAAAGTGGCATAGGCCAGGCGGTCCACTCCATGTCGGAACCGATCACCATCGGAAAGTAGTAGCACGTATCGACCTAGAGGCAAGCCGGCCATCGGCACCTCGACGTGATGCATATTAAGATCGCCATCATCAGGTGGTTCCACGATCAAGGTGGCGATGGGGTTGGCTTGAAGGAGTTTTCGTTCGCGTTCCGGGTCGTGGAATTCGTCATCCATGGGGCCGGAGGGATCTTTCACCACACGCAGGTGTACGCGTTGCAGGTTGGCGTATCCCAGAAGCGCATGGAAAGGCGCTCCCGGCACTATGGCCCGTTCCGCACGCAGGCTGAGGCGGGGTTCCAGCAGCCGTGCCTTCAAGGCCTCCGCGTTGCGTGCACCAAAAGATCCCGGATGCCGCGTGATGGCTTCCTCACAAAGTTCGAGGGCACGGCGGCGTTCACCCTTCCACTCATCACCCAGTAGCGGCTGGTATCGTTCGCTGCGTTCGGCGTGCCAGCGCGCCAGGTGGACCGTGGCCTCACTCCAGGCAGGCACCCGCTCCACACGCTGCCGCAACAACTCCAGCGCGGCGACATACAGACTGTCCTTGTTCGGCATGGTGCCTATCGTGCGGATGAAGGCCAGCCTTTCCAGCGTGGCGTACGTGAGGGCTTCGGGCTCGTCATCCTGTAAATGGGCGCGCTCCAGCGCCTGCATGGCTCGCAGGGCGTTCAACTCCCTGGCGATGGTGTCCGGATGCTGAATGGGCCGATGGGCGAAGTATTCGAAGAGCTTGAACAGCGCCGGATCATCCATGCGGTAGCGATCATTCGGTGCGGACAGGCGGGTCTCACTATTCACCAACACCGCCAGCGCGCGGCGTACCAGCAGGTCCAGCAACATGGGTTCCTCCATGGAGCCGCTTCGCCCGAAAGGCATGCCCGGGGTCTGGCCCGGCTCGCGGATCACCGCCTGATCCGTGAGCAATTCACCCAATTCAGCGGCCGGGATCCATGCGAGCGTGTCGGCCGGTGCGAGGGACGCGCGGAAATGGCGGATGATCTGCCGCATGTACATGCCCTGGTCCCAGGTGTCCAACAGGGCGGGATCACTGTCGGCATCGGTGGGGGTCCGGTCAAGCACACGCCAGCGCTGCTGTTGGTAGTGCTCCCAATAGCCCTGTCCCAAAGCGGAGTGAAGCAACTGTCGCAGGGGTACATGACCGTGGTCCTCGTCTCGCAGCACCCCCCCGGCGATCTCCTTCTCCGTATAGGGCGGCCGGCTGGTGTCGGATAGCTGAAGCAGTCGCTGCTCCATTTCGCCCAGGATATCCCCCATTCCATCACCCACTGCCTGGCGCAACCGTGCCGTGTTCATCCACGCGCGGAACTCGGTGCGCCAGTCCTGCCGCGTGATGGCCTCCTGCTTTATGCTGTCTGAAAGCCCGGCAGCCGAAGCGTAGAGTCCCTGACCGATCAGGCTGTCCATACGCGCCCAACGCGGGTCGATCTCGGGGGCTGCCTTGGTCTGCGCGGACCGCCACAATTGGCAAGATCCCAAAGACAAAAGCAAGAGGATCAGAATGCAAACACCGATAACGACTGGTAGGGAGCGATGCATGAGGTTGCCAGGTGCGCAACAAAGCTCGCGCTTCGCCCATGATGTGGAACACGAACGCGCCGTTGGGATCACAGGGGCCGTGATCGATCCACCTCCGGGTCGATGGGTCGATCCATCAATAGATGATCGGCAAGATGTGCGGCACACCAGGGGGCCAGGAGTACACCGCGTGAACCCAGACCATTGAACACCGCTTCATGGGCGGAGATCCGGCCCATGATCGGCCGGCGGTCCGCTGACGTGGGACGCACGCCGCTCCATCGTTCCACCACATCGGGATGCGTGGAGGTCATTTTTCCGAGCCGCTCCAACAACCATCTCTCCGCCTCCTCCGTGGGACCATCCCATACATTATCCCATCTGAAGGTTGCTCCTATGCGGTGCGATCCATCTGCTGCTGGCAGAACGAATACGCCTCTGTGCAACAGGCGATCATGTGGCATACCCGGAAGGCGCACAGTGATGCCCTCACCTTTCACGGGCACCATGCCGGGCAAGGCCGCGAAAGCTCCCGTGCAGCGCACCAGCCAGCGTGCACTGTAGGACCCTATGCGCACACCATCGTCCGCCGGGATGATCTCCGCTTCACCAATTTCTCCTTCGGTGAACCTTCCTTGTCGCATCAGCTCGCTTCGCTGTGCATCCAGCATCGCCGAGACATCCAGCCAGGCGGCGCGATGCACAGTGCCGTGCCCATGCGTGGCGTGCACGGGAGCAGCTTCCGCCGAGGGCTGGGCGCGGCGATCGATGAAGGGTGCGGTGGCCGGGTCGGAACAAGCACGCTCCCATTGAACGGCATCACGATCCGTGGCGAACAGCTTCACCAATTCGATGGGATGCCAGACATTCCTGCCGAGGCGTTCTCCCAGCGCGGTGTAGAAACGCTCAGCGATAGAAAGCAGTTCCCCTGCGCGCCAGCTGGGCACATCGCGCTTCAGCACCACGGGGTTCACGATACCGGCGGCGGCCATGGAGGCGTTGCCCGGCAGTTTCCGATCGAAGACATGCACATGCAGGCCGCGCTGTGAAAGTGTCTCGGCGAGCACCGAACCTGCGATGCCAAAACCCAGGATCAGGACATCGTGTGTGTGCCGCACCGGATCGGGATCGCCATCAAAGCTTCCAGCATCATGACCTGCATCAACGTACGGAAGCCGGTCATGTACCACATGAAGCGAATGTAAGGCCCTTTGAAAAGAATGGTGGAAGATGGAGGCTGCACCTGAGGCGCAAGGCCCTCTTGCCTAGGCGGCCATCAGCCGCCGCATGCGCATGATGAGCTCCTCCTGATCGTAGGGCTTCAGCATCAGGTCGTTCGCGCCGGTGCTGCGTACGGTGGCATGCAGGTGCGGCAACTCATAGGCGGTGAGCACCATCACTGGAGTGTCGCATCCTTGTGCGCGGATCTCCTCCACGATGGCAAGTCCATCCACATACGGCAGGCCCAGATCCAGCAGGATCAGATCGGCGGGCCGCCCGGCAAGCAGGGGCAGGAGGTCGCGGCCATCGCGCCGGGTGGTCACCTCCCATCCGGCCTCCAGCAGGCGCTTTTCCAGCAGCTTACGCACCAGGGCGTCGTCCTCGATCACGATCACATGCGGCATGGAAGGGGCTTGTGGGGCCTCCTACGCAGGGCGCGGCACAGGGGTTCGTTCAGTCGGATCCCGGCACCTCCTTCAGGCGGAAGATCCAGAATTTCTGCCCCAGGAAGTTGAAGGTGGAACAGAAGCCGGTGGCACCAAGGAAGGCCACCAGATACTTGTTGGGCACCTCTGTGAACCAGGTCCCCTCATGCAGGATGTGTAGCAGACCCGAATTGATGCCCACGTTGAGCACGAGTGAAATACCGTAGGTGAGCAGGAACTTGGCCAGTCGCCTGTCATTGCGGTCGCGGCGACGCCAGGTCCAGCGCTTGTTCAGGTGGTAGGTCACCATCAGGCCACAGAGGAAGGACAAGGTCTTGGAAAGCGCCTCGTTGCCCAGTGTGCCGGGCATCAGGTTCTCCGGCAGGGTATTGAGGAACACCCAGTAGGCCGCGAGATCGGTGATCACGGCCAGCACGCCGATGAAGCCGAACTTCACCAGTTGCTTGTTGCTCTCGGGCAGGAACGAGGGGTTCAACTGTCGCATGGGGGGCCTGCGTGCCGGGTGCGGTCCTTGGTATTCGGCGTCAGAATTTTCCAGTGATGGCTTTGAAGATATCGTTGCCGTTGGCGTAGAGCAGCAGGCCCAGCAGCAGGAAGATGCCGACCATCTGAGCGACCTCGAGCACGCGCTGATTGGGGGTGCGGCCGGTGACCATCTCGTACAGCAGGAAGACCACATGGCCACCATCCAGCGCCGGGATGGGCAGGATGTTCATGAAGGCCAGGATGATGCTCAGGAAGGCGGTCATCTCCCAGAACCGCTGCCAATCCCAAGTGGGGCTGAAGAGACTTCCCAGTGTGCCGAAACCACCCACCTGCTTGGCGCCTTCGCTGCTGAAAAGCAGTTTCATGGAACTGACGTAGTTGCCCAGGGTCTCCCAACCGAACCGGATGCCTGCCGGGATGGATGCCATCAATCCGAAGCGTTCATGGGCCAGGTTGAAATAAGCCGATGGTAGCTGGTTCCCGATGCCCACCAATCCTTCATCATTCACTTTCATCAACAGATCCAGCCGATCGCCCGCACGCTCCACGGTGACCACCACTTCCTGCCCCCTGCGCTCCTGGATGGCGGCGCGGAAATCGCCAAAGTACCTGGCATCCTCACCATCTACGGCCAGTACCTGATCGCCCTTGCGCACACCTGCGGCAGCTGCGGCACCGTCGGCCATCACGGTATCCACCACGAAGGGGACACGCGGCGCAAAGAGGATCCTTTCGTTCCGTTGAAGGATGCGCTGCTCCACATCCGGGGCCAGGGTCACCGTTACGAGCGCACCATCCCGCTCCACCACCAGCGTGCGCTCCTCATCGATCAAGATCCCGCGCGAGACCTCCTCCAAGGTCTTTGGGACACGGTCGCCCATGCGCACGATCCGGTCGCCTTCGCGGAGGCCTTCCTCCTTCATCGTCTCGCTGGGATGCACTCCATAGCGCACTTCCTCCAACGGCAGGTAGTCACGGCCCCAAACGAATAGAATGGCGATGTAGATGGCGAAGCCCAGCAAAAGGTTCACGGTGACACCGCCCACCATGATGATAAGGCGTTGCCAGGCCGGCTTGCTGCGGAACTCCCACGGCTGGGGTGGTTGTTTCATCTGCTCAGTGTCCATGCTCTCGTCCACCATGCCACTGATCTTCACATAGCCCCCCAAAGGGATCCAGCCGATGCCGAATTCGGTGTCGCCGATCTTCTTCTTCCACAAGGAGAATTTCCAGTCGAAGAAGAGGTAGAATTTTTCCACCCGGGTCTTGAACCAACGTGCGGGAATGAAATGGCCCAGCTCGTGGAGCACCACGAGTATGGACAGGCTCATGATGAGCTGGGCGGCTTTGGTCAGGAATTCCATGCAGGGGTCTTTCTTTCGCGGGCCACGCGGCGGGCCTCGGTATCAGTGGCCTCCAGGTCGGCCAGGGTGGGATCGATCATAAAGGGGACAGTTTCCAGGCAATGTTCCAGCAGATCGCTCATTTCCAGGAATCCGATGCGGTCTTTCAAGAACAGTTCCACGGCCACCTCGTTCGCGGCATTGAGTACGCAGGGTGCATTGCCGCCCCTGTCCATGGCCTCAAGCGCCAGTGCCAGGTTGCGGAAGGTGGCCAGATCGGGCTGCTCAAAGGTCAGCGCCGGGTATGCCGTGAAGTCAAAACGCGGCCAGGTGTTGGATAGGCGCTCCGGATAGGCCAGTGCGTATTGGATCGGCAGTTTCATATCCGGCATGCCCATCTGTGCCTTCATGCTTCCATCGCGGAACTGCACGATGCTGTGGATGATGCTCTGCGGATGCACCACGATCTCGATCTGCTCGCGCTTCAGGTTGAAGAGCCACTTGGCCTCGATGGCCTCCAGGCCCTTGTTCATCAGGCTGGCGCTGTCGATGGTGATCTTCGCGCCCATGTCCCAGTTGGGGTGCTTCAACGCTTGTGCCTTGGTCACGGTGGCCAGTTCCACCCGGGTTTTCCCCCGGAAAGGTCCACCACTGGCGGTGAGCACGATCTTTTCAATGGGGTTGTGCCACTCGCCGGCCAGGCACTGGAAGATGGCGCTGTGCTCACTGTCCACCGGGTAGATGTTCACCCCCTTCTCCTGCGCGGCCCTGGTCACAAGTTCACCGGCCACCACAAGTGTCTCCTTGTTGGCCAGGGCGATGTGCTTGCCTGCCGCGATGGCCGCCAGGGTGGGGCGCAGACCGGCATAACCCACCAATGCGGTAAGCACCAGATCGATGCCCTCCATGGCTACGGCCTGTTCCAAGGCCTCAGGTCCGGCGAAAACCTTGATGCCCTGTGGGAAGAGCGCGTCCTTCACGGCCTTCAGTTCGGCGGGATCACCGATCACCACCGCGTTGGGTTTGAATTCCAACGCCTGCCGGATGAGCAGGTCCACATTATTGCCACAGCTGAGGAGTTCCACCTGGAAATGCGCCGGATGCGCACGTACCACCTCCAAAGCCTGGGTGCCGATGGAGCCGGTGGAGCCGAGAATGGCGATGCGCCTGGTCATGTGTTCATGCGCCTTGTGCCCATGTGACCATGACCAATGGAACACATGACGAACAGGTCTGAAGCGGGCAAAGATCGCGCTTCGGAAGGGAACGTCGGGAGACTAGACCGCCTTGCGCTGTGCCTCGGCGAGCGTATAGATCAGCGAGGCAGGTTCGCACAGTACGGCATTGTCGCCCTGCAGGGCGATGGGCGCTTTGAGCAGGTCGGGATTGTGCGCCACCACCTTCAGCCAGCCTTCGGCATCCAGGTCGCGGCCACGCAGATGTTGTTGGTAGTATGGATGCGCCCGATTCAGGAGGTCCTTGGGCCGAAGATTCAACTGCTTGAGGACCTGTCGCACGAAGGTGGTGCTGAGCTTCACCTCGCTCACATCCTGCTTATTCACCTTGGGCGCAAGGGAATAGGCATAGGCCAGTGCCTTGCGTCCTTCGGAGGTGGTGCTGTTATAGACCAACGTCAGTTCCTTGGAGTTGAGGGTGGTGCTCATGGCCGAAGGGGTTGGTATGGACCGAAAAGATACGACATGGCTTTCCGCGCCGAACATCCCCAACCCCAGGTACTTCATCTTTTGCGGCGGCACGTAGGTCCGTTCAGATTGCTGCGGCCGCCTTGCCCAGCCGGTCGTTGATCGCACGCCCGAGCCCCTCCTGCGGGAAGCGTTCCGCCAGGATCACCGTTACATCTGAAGCATCAAGTCTGCGCAGGGCCGCGAACAAATGATGGGCGGCCTCGGCGAGATCACCCCGCTCGGAAAGCACTTCGCAGCGGTGGGCCGGGTGATGGTCGCGGAAAGCGATCACACCGATCATCTCACCTGCGAACTGTTCCAGTAGATCTGTTACATCGCCCACATGCACCGGTTTGCCTGGCGCGTAGTGGCTCCTCAACATGCCGGGCGCCACAGGCAGCACATGCTTCACGCCAGGCTCCACGCGCCCGATCACCTCCTCGATGGCTTCCAATGCGACGCCACCGGGACGATACAGTTGCCAGCGGCTGCCATCCCAACCCACGATGGTCGATTCAATGCCCACCGTGCAGGGCCCACCATCGAGGATGTAGGGCACCTGCCCGCCCAGTTGGTCCGCCACATGCTGTGCCGTGGTGGGGCTGACGAAACCGAAGGGGTTGGCACTCGGCGCGGCCAGGGGAAAGTCCAATATGCCCAACAGTTCGCGGGTGAGCGGATGAGCGGGCATGCGGATCCCAACGGTATCCAGTCCGCTGGTTACGAGGTCGGGCACCTCGGGACGCTTGGGCAGCACCAAAGTGAGCGGGCCGGGCCAGAAAGATCTCATCAGGGCTTCGGCACCTGGCGGCAGTTCGCGTACTACAAGTGACACATCACCAAGATCGCCGATGTGTACGATCAGTGGGTCGAAGCTGGGGCGCTGCTTGACGGCGAAGACCTTCAGCACGGCCTCCTCATTGAAGACGTTCGCGGCGAGACCATAGACCGTTTCAGTGGGAATGGCCACAATGTGCCCCTCGCGCAGCAGGCGGGCCGCTTCATACAGGTCGGGACCCATGTGCGCCATGGCCGCAAAGTTGGCGAACGGAGCACGGTCGCATATGTTCCTTTGTGTTCCCGAAGTCCCGAACATGCGCCTTACCATTCTTTTCTTTTTGCTAACTGCCAAGACGTTGTGCCATGCACAACTCCAACCCGGCTATTCCGCGGCCGAGAACCTGGAGATGCTGAAGGTCTTCGCCAGCTTCGTGGATAAGCCCTTCGCAGGGATGGATGTGCCGCGCAGCAAACGTTTCTCAAGGGTGTATCGCTCGCCGGTGATGGGCCTGGAGAACATGTGGGAACTTCATACCGATGCGCATGGCACTGCGGTGATCAGCCTGCGGGGCACCACCGCCGAAATGGTCAGTTGGCTGGAGAACGGATATGCGGCCATGGTAGCCGCCCGCGGAGAGATCACATTGGAGGAGGGTCATACATTCAAATACCATCTGGCAGACGACCCGCGTGCGGCCGTGCATGTGGGCTGGATGGTGGGTATGGCCTTCCTCCAGCGCGACATCCTGCCGCGTATCGATTCGCTCTACGCTGTCGGCACGCGGGATATCCTGATCACCGGGCACAGCCAGGGCGGCGCGCTGTGCTACCTGTTCACCGCACATGTGTGGCAGTTGCAGCGGGAAGGCCGGATCCCAGCGGACATCCGTTTCAAGACATACGCCAATGCGGCACCCAAACCGGGCAACACCTACTTCGCGCATCACTATGAGCACCATACGCGCGGTTGGGCTTTCAACACCATCAACGCGCTGGACTGGGTGCCCGAGGTGCCCATGAGCATCCAGACGGTGAACGACTTCAATTCCGTGAATCCTTTTTCAAACGCCAAAGAAGGTATCGCCTCCCTACCCTTGAAACAGCGCGTGGCGGCGAAGTACGTCTACAACAAGTTGGACAGACCCACGCGAAAGGCGCAGCGCAACTATCGCAGGTTCCTGGGAACGTCAGCAGGGAACTTCGTGCGGCGCGAGCTGCCACAGCTGATCACACCGCCCTTCGCCGAGACCAATCTTTATGTGCGCACGGGCACCATCATCACACTGTTGCCCGACAGTGCTTATCACCAACGTTTTCCGCAGGACAAGGAGCGGATCTTCATCAACCACCACCTGGAACCCTATGTGTACCTGATGGAGCGATACACGCCTGATGCCCGCGATGCAGCCACGTCGCCTGTTCCGGAGCAGGACCCACGATCCACATTTCGCCAACGCCTGATCCTCGACGGCATCCACTTCCACGCCACCGGCCACGAACCCGAGTGGATATTGCAGATCAACCACGAAGGTGCCATGGGATTCCGCACGCTGGAGGATGGGCAAGGCTGGTTCACGACACCGGTGATGCCCTCGCACGCAGCCGAGGCCAACCAAGTTCATTACAATGCCCGGACCGAGCGCGGCGAACTGCGTGTGACCCTCCAGGAGCTTCCCTGCACCGATCCCATGAGCGGTGAGGAGTTCCCATACACTGTACACGTTCAGGCATCCGATATCAACGACACGCGCGAGGTGAACGGCTGCGGCTTCTATCTGCCACCGTCACGCCTGCATGATGTGTGGATGCTGGTACGCATCGATGACCTGCAGGTACGACAAGGTGATCTGCGCGAAGGAGCTCGGTTGGAGTTTTTCGCGGCGGAAGGGCGCATGCTGGGTGGGACGGGTTGCAACACGCTGCACGGGCCGTTCGAAGTGCATGACGGCACCTTGCGCTTCGGGCCACTCCTGACGACCAAGGTGCTTTGCACCGATCATGCCACCGAAGTTGAACAGGCGATGTCGCACGCCCTGCGGCTCGGCGGACTGGGCTACACCTTCAAGGGTAACGACCTGAAACTCACCCACCCCTCCGGAACCGAACTGCACTTCAGGCGGGTGGAATAAGATAGGTCATCCGGTCGTCAAGCCTTCCACATACCGCCGGTCGTTCGCCAGGCGCGGCACCTTGCTTTGCGCATCGTTCATGCCGCGCGACTTCATCCATACAGCGAAACCTCCGCGTGGCACAGTGGTGATCACCAGCGGGCGCAGGACCTTGCCGGTGATCAGATCCTTGTAGTAGGGGTTGCGGCGCTGCAGGGATGCGTCCATCACCGCCGCGAAACCGGCCAGATCCGCAGGGAGCGCCGCGAATTCGATGTACCACTCGTGATGCGGCAGCCCCTGCGTTGGTGCGAGTTGCGGCGCCACTGTGAATTCGCTTACCTCACAGGGTACCGCGGCGATCGCGTCCTTCAAGGCGCCCTCCACCTCCTCCGCGATCACGTGTTCCCCGAAGGCGCTGGTGAAGTGCTTGGTGCGGCCCGTGACCTTGATGCGCGGCGGCCGCAGCGACACGAATTTGATGGTATCACCGATCTCGTAGCCCCACAGCCCGGCATTGGTGTAAAGCACCAGCGCGTACTGCGTGTTCAGTTCCACCTCGGCAATGGACAAGGGGCGGTTGGAGGTTGCAGGTTGAGAGCTGTTGGAGGTTGGGGTCACAGGCAGGAACCCGTAGTAGATGCCATTATCGACCACCATCAACAGCCCATCCTCGTGGTCCAGGTCCTGGTAGGCGATAAAGCCTTCGCTGGCCGGGAAGAGTTCCACGCTGGGCACACTGCCGCCTATGAGCGCCTCCATGCGGGCGCGGTAGGGCGCATAGTTGACCCCTCCGTATACAAAGAGCGAAAAGTTGGGGAAGACCTCCTTCACCGTGGCCTTTCCGGTGCGTGCCAGCAACCTCTCGAAGTACATCTGCACCCAGGCGGGGATCCCACTGATAAGGCGCATGTCCTCGCGCATGGTCTCGCTCACGATGGCCTCCACCTTCGTCTCCCAATCGGGAATGGTGTTGGTGGCGTAGCTGGGCAGGCGGTTCTTCAGCAGATAGCGGGGCACATGGTTGGCCACGATGCCGCTGAGGCGGCCGGTGGGGACCACCCCTTGCTTGTCGAGCACCGGGCTGCCTTGCAGGAAGATCATTTTCCCATCCACGAAACCAGCGTTCCCACTGTACGCGATGTAAGCGAGCAATGCACGGCGGGCGCTGCCGATGTGGTTCGACAGACTTTCCTGTGTGATGGGGATGTATTTGGCGCCGCTGGTGGTGCCGCTGGTCTTGCACAGGTACAACGGCCGCCCCGGCCACAACACGTCCTGCTCACCGGCGATGATCCTTTCGATGTAGGGGGTGAAGCCCTCGTAGTCGCACAGCGGAATGGCTTGAGCAAGTGAAATATGATCATGCACCTCGTGCAGGCGATGGTCGCGCCCAAAGGCCGTGTTCCCACCCCGCCGCACCAATTTCCGCAAGACGTTCAGTTGCGTGACCACAGGGTCCATGGCGCGTTGCAGCACGGCGCGGGTGGTCCAGCGGGCAAGGGGCCTGGCTATGGCGGATCTGAGGGTCACGTCAAGGTAGTGGTAAGGGTCCGCTTTGATGTGCTCGGAGTGGCTGGTTGAGAGAGCTTCAAGAAGAGTGGTCCTGTGTGCTTCTGGTCCACCACTCCACTTCACTGAAAGGCCATGAATGCCTGCGGGTCCACCGCTTCACCACCCTGCCAAAGTTCGAAGTGCAGATGCGGCCCCGTGGTGAGTTCGCCACTGTTGCCCACGATGGCGATGGCCTCCCCGGCCTTCACGCGATCACCCACCTTCTTCAGGAGCACACTGTTGTGTTTGTACACACTCATCAGGTCATTCCGGTGCTGGATCTGGATCACATGGCCGGCGTCCGTCGTCCAGCTCGCCAGGGTCACCGTTCCTTCCAGGCAGGCTTTTACCGCAGCATCCGCCTGGCCTACGATATCAATTCCGTAGTGGTCCTCGGCCCGGTCGAATGTGCTGGTAACGATGCCCCGCAGCGGTGGAAAGAAGAAGATACCGGCCAGTTCATGGCGATCGCCTCCCACCCTTCCATCGGATAGACTGTATGCCTCTTCGCGGGCCAGCCTGGAACGCAACAGACTATCTGCCCGCCCTGGGGCCAGGTCGGCCTCACCCGGCTTCATTTCTGTAGGCCTGAACAGCGCAGCGCTGTCCACAGGTAGCTCGCCGCTGAGCACATGGCGCAAGTTGTTGATATAGAGGTCGCGAACACCCAGCTCCCGCTCCAACGAGTCGGCCAGGATTGCGCTGGAATAGGCTTCAGATCGAATGTCCTGGTCTGAATAGCCGGGGATATACCCCTTGAGGGGCGTGAGCACGATCAGGGCTGTGATCAAGGCGCCATAGAGCAGAAAGGCCCCGAATACGATGAGGATCACATTGAGCCGGTTCAGGCGGACACTGAATCGTTCAGCGAAGGTGCGGTCGTCGATCAGCACCAACCGGTATGTGCTGCGCAGCTTGCGCAGCAACGACCGGCGGCGTTGGCGGTCCTGGCGGGCGGACCGGCCACCTGCGGGACCATTGGAAGAGGCCATGGGGCAAAGGTGCGGAATGACCGGGATGCGGCACGCACCGTGGAGAAGCGTCGATGTATGGGCGCCTTCAGTCCCTGCCATGGCGCTGTGGCGCCCAATGAAATAACTTCGCCCTTTCGCAGTTATCCACGCGCGTATTCATGTCCCTGCCCCGCTCATACCGGCCGTCCCTATGGCCCCTGCTTGGCTTGCTGCTGCTGGTCCCTGGTTGCTCCCAACAGAAGGACGCCTTCCTTAACCGCACCTTTCACCGACTTACCGCGCGGGACAATGGCTGGTTCAATGCCAATGAGAAGCTCAACGAGTTGATCACCGGCATCGAGGATAACCACCTGGACGACTTCGATCATGTGCTGCCGCTGTTCGTGTATGGCACCGAAGCCCAGGCCCACAGCGCCACTCCCGATCTGGAAAAATGCATTGAGAAATGCTCCCTGGTGATCGAGCGCCACAGCATGGACATCGGTGGGGATGAGAAGAACACCTGGATCGATGATGCCTGGTTCGTGATCGGCAAGAGCCATTTCTACAAAGGCAACTACTACGAAGCCGACCGTGTGTTCGGCTATATCTCACGGCGGTTCAAGGGTGAGAACAAGCAGATGCCCAGCCATGTATGGCAGGCGCGGACCGCCATCCAGCTGGAACAGTATGCAAAGGCGCAGAGTGCCCTGGACAAAGTGCGTAATGAAAAAAAGCTGCCCAAGGGTTTCGATCATGCCGAACTAAGTGCCGTGCAGGCCGACCTGGACCTGAAGCGGGGCAAACTGGACGATGCCATCATGCATCTGGAGCATGCCGTATCCGTGGTGAAGCGCAAGCGGGAACGAGTGCGCTGGTCCTTCGTGCTGGCCCAGCTATATGAGAAGAAGGGCGAAGAGGAAAAGGCGATCAAGCAGTACACCGCGATCACGCGTATGAGCCCCCCGTACGAGATCGCCTTCCATGCGCAGATCTTCCAGGCCTTCGCCTTCAGCAGGGGCAACAGCAAGATGCTGCGGCAGAAGTTGGAGCGCATGCTGCGTGATGAAAAGCACGTGGACCACTTCGACATGATCCATTATGCGCTGGCGGACCTGGACCTGAAGGAGCGCGACAAGCCCGGGGCCATCGAGCACCTGGAGACCAGCGCACAGGTAAGCACCACCGACACCAAGCAGAAGTCGAAGACCTGGCTGAAGCTGGCCGATCTCTACTTCGACGACCGGTTATACGCCAGTGCGCAGAAGTATTACGACAGCACACGTACACTGATGGACGAGCAGCAGTTGCGCTTCCGGGAAGTGGACACGCGCGCCAATGTATTGGGCGAACTGGTGGAACAACTGGCCATCATCGCCGTGGAGGATAGCCTGCAGATGCTGGCACAACTCGATGAGCAGGAACTGGAAAAGCGCATCCGCATGATGATCCGCCAGCGCGAACGCGACGAGGAGGACCGCCAACGGATGGAGGCCGAAGCCCGTGAAAGGGCGGATGAGCAACCGGCGGCGAGGCCTGCACCAACGGCACCCGGTGGAGGTGGGGCCGGGGGGCGTGGTACGTGGTATTTCTACGACCCACAGCAGGTCGGCCGGGGGGCCACCCAATTCCGCAAGACCTGGGGTAACCGTAAACTGGAGGACGACTGGCGCCGCAAGGACAAGAGCGGCAGTGCCATGGCGGACTTCCCGGATGAAGTGAAGGATGATGATGGCTCGGCGGGCAAGGAGAAGGGTAATGAGCCATGGCGGGACCCGGCCTTCTACACGAAGGATCTGCCCCGTGACGCAGCAGCGATGGAAGCCTCCAATGAAAAGATCTGCGGAGCGCTGTACGTAAGTGGTATGATCTATAAGGAACAGCTCAAGGACCCGGACAATGCCATCGAGAGCTTCGAGATGCTGTATAACCGATTCGACGTATGCCGGTACACCCCCGAGAGCTACTACCAGCTTTACCGGATCTACCTGGAGAAGGAGCAGGCATCGAACTATTTCTCGCCGGATGGTTCCGGCTCGCAACAGTTCGCCAACATCATCCTGGACCGATACCCCGATTCGGAATTCGCGCGCCTGATCCGTGACCCGAACATTCTACAGGCCGACGAGGCCCGCCGCCTTGAGGAGGAAGCCGCATACAAACGCAGCTATCAGGACTACCGCGAATATGCCTATGCCAAAGTGATCGGCGAAAGCCAGCGTGTCATCCAGGATGAACCCGGCAATCATTTCCTGCCCAAGTACCATATGCTGCGCGCCATGGCCATCGGGGGCCAGCGTGATGCGGCCGGTTTCCGCAGAGCGCTGGCAGACATCAAGGCCCTTTTCCCCGGTACCGATGAGGCCAAGGCAGCCGAGGACCTTTTGGCCATTCTGGACCAGGGCCCCTCACAGCCGGTGCCGCCAAGGGGGGCTTCAGGAAACTACAAACCTACCCAGGGGAAGCACTATTTTGCCCTGATCGTGCCCAACCAAGGAAACGACATGGTCATGATCAAGAGCAAACTTTCTGATTTCAACAATGCCTTCGTCCGGCAGAGCGGCATCGAGATCACCAACAACTTCCTTGACCCGGAGAACCAGGTGGTTCTGGTCAGTTTCTTCGAGTCTAAGGTGAAGGCGATGGAATTTTACACGCTTTTCAACAACGATAAGGACCTGCTCTTGGGGATCAACGACATGGGCTATCCGGCCTTTGCGATCAGCCCGGACAACTACTCTCAGTTGTACAAGCACAAGGACGTGGACGGATACACATCCTTCTTCGCCTCGAATTATTTGGGGGGGAATTGACCCTGGAATGAGTTCCGGCATCCATTCGTCGAGGCAGCCGGGCAACCCGTCCGACCTATTGCGTCTTTCATACGGAACCGGTCCAGGAAGGTCCCCTCGTGTTCGTGCGATCAAGGTTAGCCATAGTCGTTGGTGCGTGTTCACTCCAGACCATGGGCCAGTTCGTGAATGTCAGTGCAATGTTGGGCATGGATATTCTGGTCCCAGGCACCGAGATCGGCAAGGCCCTGAGTTTCCATGAC
The DNA here is from genome assembly GCA_041747675.1 of Flavobacteriales bacterium. Lineage (GTDB taxonomy): Bacteria > Bacteroidota > Bacteroidia > Flavobacteriales_F > PHOS-HE28 > PHOS-HE28. Next base: position 4,859 of record JBGTES010000090.1, on the reverse strand, counting down.
ATCGACCGGAATGGTTGGGACGACCTCTCGATCAGCACAGGCATTGGTGACCCCCTATTCTTTTTTAATGACAATGGTCAATTCATTGCGGCACCCTTCAGCATAGCCAACAGCCCTACTGCGAATATCAATATGTTGCTGTGGGCTGACTTCGACAACGACGGGGATGCGGACCTGTTGATCACCAAGGAGAATGCTCCATTGCAGTTGTGGCGCAATGATGGCGACTGGCAGTTCACGAACATCGCGGCCCAGGCCGGGCTTGAACAAGCCAACTATTTGTATAAAGGAGCGGCCTTCTGCGACTATGACCACGATGGGGACCTGGATCTGTACATCAGCAAGTTTTATACAGGCTTCAATCCCGGTTTGGAATTTCGGGGCATGCTCTACCGGAACAATGGTGACGGCACTTTTACCGAGGTGACCCAGCAAGCCGGTGTGTTGATAGGCTCCGCACCGATCTTCCAACCGGTCTTCATGGATTATGATAACGATGGCTGGGAGGATCTTTTCCTTGTGATAGACCGGGTATTCCACCAGAATGAACTTTTCCGCAACAACGGTGACGGGACCTTCACGAGCGTTTCGGAGTCCTCGGGCATGGATATCATGATAGACTCCATGACCGGTACGGTGGGCGACTTCGACCAGGACGGTGATCTCGATGTGTACATCTCGGCCAACCCCTATTCTGGTCAGCACCTGATGCGCAATAATGGAGACGGCACCTTCACCAGTGTGGGACCACAGATGGGAGTCGACCTTGCCGAAGTGGGCTGGGGCGGGCTTTGGATCGATCATGATAACAACGGCTGGCAGGACCTGCTGATGTGCCTGACCAGTCCGGTCCAGGCCCCGATCGGGAACCAGTTCTTCATCAATCAGGAGGGCACGGGTTTCGTGGCCAGCAATCCGCAGGTGGGCTTGGAAGGGGATCTCACAGAAACGTATGTGTGCGTCATGGGCGACCTGGACCGCGATGGCTACCCCGACTTCATGACCAATAACCGGATGCCGCACCCGGCCAAGTTGTACAACAATACCACAGGGACCAATCACTGGCTCACGGTCAGGCTCCAAGGTGTGTTCGCCAACCGCGATGGCGTGGGCACCTGGGTGAAATGCTATGCGGGGGGTATGGGGTCGGTGCGGTTCAGCCTCTGTGGCTCCGACCTGATGGGCCAGAGTGCCCAGCGCCTGATGTTCGGACTCGGGCAGAACACGGTGATCGACTCCCTGGTGCTGGAGTGGAACAGCGGGACCCGTGATGTGTATTTCAACCTGCTTGTGGACCAACACCTCATCCTTGTGGAAGGTGCCGACCAAAGCCCATTGGCCGTGAACATCACGTACGACAACAACCTGCCCGTGATCTGTCCCGGCGGTTCTCTGCTGTTGGATGCCGGCCCGGGTTTCGAGAGTTACTTGTGGAACACCGGCGCCCAGTCACAGACGATCTCGGTGAGCCAGCCCGGAACCTACCAGGTCAGCACCACCACCTCGATGGGATTCCTGCTGGTCTCACCCCCATTGGAGGTGACCATGGCACCCGGCACGCAAGTGAGCATCTCGTCCAGCGGACCCTCATGCTTCGGTGCGGGTGACGGATCGATCACGGTCTCGCTTTCCACCGGGATGCCTCAATCCATCATGTGGAATACCGGTGACACTGGGACAGAATTGACGGGCCTGGGAACGGGTGCATACTCCTTCAACGGTATCGACGCGTTTGGTTGTGAGGTCTTTGGGGGGGTCTTTCTCAACGAACCGCAATCCTTGTTCGCATTCGTCCAGACCACTGATGTAATATGCCATGGAACGGCTACAGGAAGCGCGGTCGCCATGGTCCTCGGGGGTACGCCCCCCTATGATCTTGATTGGGGTTTTCCCGATCCACATGCGCTCCCGGCTGGCGATCACGAGATGATGATCACCGATGACAATGGCTGCACGGCATCCTTCCCCTATTCGATCATCGAACCCCCGGCGTTGACCGCCGATATCGCCACCACCCCATCCGAGGTCGATGACGGTACTGCCTTTTTAGTGCTGAACGGAGGGGTTCCACCCTATGCCTGGACCTGGAGCACAGGCCAGGTCAACGTCGACATGATCACAGACCTGGTCCCTGGCGAGTACTCTGTGGTGGTGACCGACGCCAACTTTTGCATGGCAGAATTCGGCTTCGTGATCCACCCCGCCACAGGCATTCCGGAATGGCTGCGGAACATACCACGACTTGCCCCCAATCCGACATCCGGCCTGGTATGGCTGCTTGGGCATCCCTGCGACCAGCTTCTCGAGGTGTTCGTGACCGATGGGTCAGGGCGTGTGGTGGTGATCCGCCAGAATTGGTCTTGTGGTGCCCCGTTGGACTTGCGGGACCTCTCCCCTGGGCGCTATGCGGTGCGGTTCACCTCGGCCCAAGGCGCCTGGGTCATGCCCTTGGTGCTGCTGTCCGCCCACCCGTAAGGGATGGGCTTGACGGTCAATAGGATATGCGCATCGCACCGTTATCTTTGCCGGGTCGCTCGACCGAACCATAAAGCCACGGGACCATGTTCCGAAGCGAAAAACCTGCGCCACCAACCATGAACAAGCCCGCAGAACCTGTCAGCCCCGGGAAGATCAACAGCATCATGGAGGGCACCTCCATCGAAGGCGAGATCCGTTCCGACAGCAATATCCGGATCGATGGCCGGGTGAAGGGCATTGTGAACGCCAAGGGCCGGGTGATCGTGGGCCAGACCGGCACGATCGAAGGTGAAGTAGTGTGCCAGAGTTCCGACGTCGAAGGAACCGTGATCGGCAAGATCAATTGCCAGGATCTGCTGAGCCTGAAAGCTACTGCGAAATTGCAGGGAGACATCAATACCAAAAAGCTCGCGATCGAACCTGGGGCGGTATTCACCGGCAACTGCAGCATGGGCGGTGGCGTGGTGAAGGAGATGGCCCCATCACGTCCCACCGATGCCTCACGCAGTGAGCAGCCCACCCAGGCCGCCCGCTGAGCCGATCCCGATCCACTTCACATAATGGCCCAGCAACGCTGGTCCTCCATGATCCCACTGCTGCTCTTCGGGGCCTTTTGCACCCTGGCCGTCTGGTTCCTCCTGCATTTCATGGACAGGCCGATCGAGGCGGTTCATTTTGCCATCCTCGCCTACTTCATTCTGATCACCGGGGCTTTGCACATCTGGCAGGTGCAGGGACTCGCCACTGACCCCAAAGGCTTCGTACGGCGCTTCATGGCCAGTTTGGTCATCAAGCTCGTGGTCTCTCTCGCGCTGCTTGTCCCCATTCTGATGCGCTCCACTGGGGACGCATTCTTCACCACCGGACTGCTCTTCGCAGGGCTTTATCTCGCATTCCTGGTATTCAGCGCCATTCGTTTGACCGATGCGCTGCGCAATGGACCCGGAACATGACCTCCACGGAAGGCGGCCGGAAAGGGGATGACCTTGGCCGTATACGGAAGAGTTACGCAGGCTACCTGCGCTATGTACATCTGGGCCTGGTAATGGCCGGCATCATCCTCGCCTTCACCTTCGCGGGACAATGGTTGGACCAACGCATCCCTTGGAAGACCCCGGTGCTCACGATCGGCCTGAGCCTGCTTGGCGTGGCCGGGGCCATGCTCTACCTCTTCAAGGAGACCGGGAAGCGTTGATCCACAAGCATTGGGCAATTGGCATGGATGTCTACCTTTGCGGCCGCATTGAGGGGGGTACACCCCTTGTGCGATACGCCCAAAAGCCTTGATCCGCGCAGCTTTCCTGATCCTTGTCGCATTCTTCGGAAGTCATGTGGCCCTTGCCGGTGGTGGGCAGGACGACGGAAAATTCAACGCGGGATCCCTTATCATGGGCCACATCGGCGATGAGCATGGCTGGCACCTCTGGGGCCACACCACCCTGCCCCTGCCGGTGATCCTCTTCGATACCGAACGTGGCCTCCAGGTCTTCAGCAGCGCACGCTTCGACCACGGACATGCCGCCTACGATGGCTACGCACTCCACGATGGTCGGGTGGTGGCAGTGGACGCTGCAGGCACCATCGACAAGGCCGCCACGGGCAATATCTGGGACATCAGCATCACCAAGAACGTGATAAGCCTGTTCATCAGCCTGGGCATTCTGTTGTGGATCTTCATCAGCGTGGCCAAGACCTACGGCCGGCGCGCAGGGCAGGCGCCCAAAGGCTTGCAGAACGTGCTCGAACCCATCATCCTCTTCGTGCGCGACGATGTGGCCAAGAGCGCCATCGGGCACAAGTATGAGCGCTACATGCCCTACCTGCTCACGGCCTTCTTCTTCATCTTCCTGAACAACCTGATGGGCCTGGTGCCCTTTTTCCCCGGTGGCGCGAACCTCACTGGCAACATCGCGGTGACCCTCGTGCTGGCCACCATCACCTTCCTGATCGTGAGCTTCAGTGGCAATAAGCACTATTGGCAACACATCTTCGCCATGCCCGGTGTACCTGGCTGGGTGCTGGCGATCCTCACCCCTGTGGAGATCTTGGGCATGTTCCTTAAGCCCTTCGTTTTGATGATCCGTCTCTTCGCCAACATCACGGCCGGGCACATCATCGTGCTCAGCTTCTTCAGCCTGATCTTCGTCTTCGGCGAATCGAGCACCGGCGCCGGCTACGGCGTGGCCGTGGGCTCGCTGGCCTTCACCATCTTCATGAGCATGCTCGAGCTGCTTGTGGCCTTCATCCAAGCTTATGTGTTCACCTTCCTGTCCGCCATGTACATCGGTGCGGCCGTGGAGGAACCACATCACCACTGACAACGCACATCCCCAAAAACCACACGCAAATGTTCCTCACAGTTCTTCTCGACCTCGGCATGG
>JBGTES010000089.1:0-15484 GCA_041747675.1 Flavobacteriales bacterium | reverse complement strand
AGGCGGTTGTCGCTGTCCTTGAACTCCATGGTGTAGATCATCCCGCGGGGGATCATCAGGTAGTCGCCGTACTTGAAGTCGATGTTGCCCAGGAAGGTGCGCAGGGTGCCGCTGCCCTTGTGGATGAAGATCATCTCATCGCAGTCGGCGTTCTTGTAGAAGTAATCCACGCTCTTCGCTTGCGGCGCAGCGAGTACGATGGCGCAATCGCTGTTCACCAGGATGGTCTTGCGCGCGGCCAGGTGGTCCTTCTCGGGCTTGGTCTTGAAGCCGTGCAGCCGCAGCGAGCGCATGTTCTTCTCGATGGCGATCTTGGGACTGACGTCCTTCGGCTTGCGCAGCTCCTTCACCTGTGTGGGACGATGGGTGTGGTAAAGCAGGCTGCTCATGCCATCGAAGCCGATGGTACCGAAGAGCTGCTCGTAGAAGAAGCGGTCCTTGCCGTTCTTGAAGACGGTGTGGCGCTTGTGGGGGATCTTGCCCAGTGTATGATAGATCGGCATGGCCGGTTGGGTGTTGAAGGTTGAGCGGTTGGTGGTTGCCGCGATCTTACTGCGGGTAGATGATCCTCGTGTTGACGAATATCATTGGGTCGCTAGCTCCGGGCTGCGGGCTGCGGGCATGTCCTCGGACAAGCCCGCAGCCCGAAGCTCGGAGCCCGTGGCCAGTATGGCTTCCTCCTCCACGATCCTCCTCCGCAACGCCTCCGGATCCCGGATCGCTTTCATCTTGGCACTCACTGAGGGTTTCCCTTTGCGCCATTCGCGCTGCACCTCCTCAGGCAGCAGGTGGATCTCCCGGCAACTCGGCGTGCAGCAATCGGCGTACTTGGCAGCGCAACTTTCGCATTGCACCAGCAGCACGTTGCAGGTGTGTTGCTGGCAGTTGGTGATCCGGTCGCTGGGCTGTCCGCACTGGAAGCAGCTGCTCACCACATCGTCGGTGATGCGCTCGGCCAGGCGGCCATCGAAGACGAAGTTCTGGCCCTTGTACTTGCTGGGTAGTTCCTGGGCACGCACCTGCCGGGCGTAATCGATGATGCCACCGTGCAGTTGGCCCACCTTGCTGAAGCCATGGTGGCGGAACCAGGCACTGGCCTTTTCGCAGCGGATGCCGCCGGTGCAATAGAGCAGCACAGGCTCGTCCTTCTTGTCCTCCAGCTTTTCCAACATCTCTTCCACGGCGCCACGGAAGGTCTCGGCCTCAGGCAGCAGTGCACCCTCGAAGTGCCCGATCAGGCACTCGTAGTTGTTGCGCATGTCCACCACGGTGGCGCCTTGTTCCATAAGCCGGTTGAAGGACTCCGCATCGAGGTGCTTGCCCACGTTGCTTACATCGAACACTTCGTCGTGGAGCCCATCGGCCACCAGCTTGTGCCGCACTTTCAGGGTCAGCTTCAGGAAGCTCTTGCCGTCATCGTCCACGGCGATCTTGAAGGGCACTCCGGTGAATTCCGGACGGGCATCGATCGCCTTGCGGAAGGCTTCAAAGTTGTTCGTTGGCACTGAAACCTGCGCGTTGATGCCTTCTTGCGCGAGGTAGATCCGGCCCAGCACACCCAACGCTTCCCACTCGGCGTAGAGGTCGTTCCGAAGGGTAGCGGGGTCGGCGATCCGCACGTAGCGGTAGAAACTCAGTGTAGTGCGCGCAAAGCCCTCGGACTCCAGGCGGGCAAGAAGCTCGTCGGGACCATACTTGTTGCGCAGGTGCTGGGCTTGCATGGCTGCGAAGATAGCCGATGCCACGCGGCTTACGGGCCATCCGGCGCACTGGGCGGTCGTTACATTTGGCGCCTCATCCGTGCTTCGCATGTCCAACAAACGCATCCTCGTCATCGGTTCTTCGGGTCAGATCGGAACTGAACTCGTGGAAGGTCTCCGTGCCCGCTTCGGTGATGAGAATGTGGTGGCTTCAGACATCAAGGAACCCCAGGTCAAACAGGACGGCCCTTTCGCCATGGTGGACGCCATGGATCGCCGGGGCATCGAGCGCATCATCGAGAAGTACGGCATCACGGAGGTGTACCTGCTGGCCGCATTGCTCAGTGCCACTGCCGAGAAGGATCCCGCCTTCGCCTGGAAGCTCAACATGGAGAGCCTCTTCATCGTGCTTGAACTGGCGCGCGAAGGAGTGTTGAAGAAGGTTTTCTGGCCCAGCAGTATCGCGGTGTTCGGGCCCACCACACCCCTGGACGATACACCACAGCACACCATCGCCGAGCCCACCACGGTATACGGCATCAGCAAGCTGGCTGGCGAGGGCTGGTGCCACTACTACCACAAGCGCTACGGGGTGGATGTGCGCAGTATCCGCTATCCGGGGTTGATCGGATGGAAGAGCGCGCCCGGTGGGGGCACCACGGACTACGCCGTACACATCTTCCACGAAGCGATCAAGAACGGGAAGTACACCAGCTTTCTGGACCGTGGCACCACCCTGCCCATGATGTACATGCCCGACGCCATCCGGGCCACGATCGAACTAATGGAAGCACCGGCCGACAGTGTGGTCGAGCGCACGAGCTACAATCTGGCCGGGTTCAGTTTCGCGCCGGAGCAGATCGCCACGGAAGTGAAAAGGCACCTCCCCGACTTCGCCTTGGACTATGCCCCGGACCACCGCCAGGCCATCGCCAATAGCTGGCCGCGCAGCATCGACGACAGCTCCGCGCGAACCGACTGGGGCTGGAAACCGCAGTACGACCTGGCTGGAATGGTCGACGATATGTTCTTGAATTTGAAGCGCGAGCTGAAGGCTTGAGCCCCATGCGCGAGCCTTACTTGTCGCAGGTTGGTGGGTTCGAGGATCGCGACCTTCAATCCCCGGCATGCAACCTTCATAGCCTCAACACCGTTTCGCGGACGCGAAGCCCACGATGACCATGTGCCGACAGATCCTGCCTCTGCTGTTCATCCTTTTCGCTCATACCACTTATGCCCAGGCCGGCCCAATGCCTCAGGACACCCTGAACCGGGTGGATGAGATGGGACGCAAACAGGGATGGTGGCGGGTGGTGGCCCCCGAAACGGAGAAACCCGGATACCCGGATGGCGCTGTGGTGGAGGAAGGTCGCTACACCAACAGCAAACGCAGTGGTGTGTGGCGCCGCTTCTGGCCCAATGGCAATGTGATGAGCGAGATCACCTACCAGATGGGACGGCCACGCGGGGGATACACCATCCACTATCCCAATGGCAAGGTGGAGGAGAGCGGCAACTGGGACCTGGACCGGAACACGGGAAAGTTCCAGCGATACCATCCCAACGGCAGGCTGGCCCAGGACTTCGTATTCAATGACCATGGCCAACGCGACGGAGAACAGGAGTACTTCCACGAGAATGGCAAGCTCGCAGTGTCGGTGCATATCCGCGAGGGCCGGGAGGAGGGCACACTGAAGCGCTATACAGCCGATGGCCAGTTGCTCCAGGTGGCCGAATTCAATGGCGGGGTCATCAACGAAGCCAACAGCCGTTACATCCGCAGCGTGCCCAAGGCGGAGGAGGTGAAGCCCGATGCCTCGGCCCCACTGGCACCGGCGGTGACCCGCGAGGAGCGGCCCAATGCGGTGCCCTTCCGCGAGAACGGCTGGAATACGCTCTATGACCGGCAACTTCGCCTCTCCCAGCAGGGTGAGTTCAAGAACGGCCGCTTGTGGGATGGCAAGCGATACACCTACGATGCCGACGGTCTGCTGAGCCGCATCCAGGTGTACAAGGGCGGCCGCTACGCCGGAGATGCGGTGATCACCGACGAGGACAGGCAGTAGGCCCGGCCATTAATCCTACCTTGGTACCGAAAGGAAGGGACTTCGCGGATCCGCGGCGTTCCCTTCATCAACATCATCATATTGCACGCCCGGATGCGTGCGATGATACCCGATCCAGTCATCCATGGAAGAACTTGAGGAACGCATCCGCCAATTGATCGACAAGCTCACTGGCAATCTGAAGCGCGTGGTGCTTATCGGACTGGTACTGCTCGCAGCGCTTACTTCCATAAAGACCATAGGCCCGGAGGAGGAGGGCGTGGTGCTCTATCTGGGTAAATACGATCGCACCCTTCAGCCAGGCCTGAATTTCGTTCTGCCATTCTGGTTGGAAACATTGTACAAGACTCCGGTGCAGCGGCAATTGAAGCACGAATTCGGCTTCCGCACCCAATCCGCCGGGGTGCGCTCCCAGTATGCCAGTGATTCCTATGGTGACGAGAGCAGCATGCTCACCGGCGACCTGAACCTGGCCGATGTGGAGTGGGTGGTGCAGTACCGCATCGTGGACAGCTACCAGTACCTGTTCAAGGTGCGCAATGCGGAGAAGACCTTTCGCGACATGTGCGAGGCCGCCATGCGCAAGGTGGTGGGGAACCGGACCGTGAATGAGGTGCTCACCGTGGGCCGTCAGGACGCTGCCAGCCGGGTGGAGGAACTACTGCAGGTAATGTGCGATGAGTACCAGAACGGGATCCGGGTGGACCAGGTGGTGCTCCAGGATGTGAACCCGCCCGAACGGGTGAAGCCGTCCTTCAACGCGGTGAACCAGGCCCAGCAGGAGCGCAACACATTGATCAACCAGGCCGAGAGCGAGTACAACCGGGTGATCCCCCGGGCCCGTGGTGAAGCTGCCGAGACCATTCAACTGGCCGAGGCCTACGCTCTGAACCGCGTGAATGGCGCCACCGGTGAGTCCGACCGATTCGTTGCGGTGTATTCCGAATTCATCAAATCCCCGGAGGTCACACGACGCCGGCTCTACCTCGAGACCCTCGAGCGCATTCTGCCCAAGGTGGGCAATAAGATCATCGTGGACGAGAGGAGCAACAATGTGCTGCCCTTGCTGAACATCGATGGCATCAAAAAGGCCAACTGACCATGGGTTACCGCAACATCATCATCCTTGTGCTGGCCGTGGCCTTGATCGCTGTTTCCTGGAGCGGCGTCTTCATCCTTGATGAGACCCAGCAGGCGATCGTTACTCAGTTCGGCAAACCCGTGGGAAAACCGCGCACCGAACCGGGCATGAACTTCAAGGTACCCTTCATCCAGAGGGTGCAGTTCTTCGACAAACGCTTTTTGGAATGGGATGGCGACGTGAACCAGGTGCCCACCAAGGACAAGACCTTCATCCTGGTGGACACTTATGCACGCTGGCAGATCACCGACCCGTTGCAATTCTTCATCCGCCTGCGCGATGAGCGCAGCGGGCAAAGCCGCCTGGACGATATCCTCGACGGGGAGACGCGCAACGCGGTGGCTGGGCATGACCTGCTGGAGATCGTGCGCAGCACCAACCGCGACCCCGAGATCGTGGAGGACTACATGGAGGAGATCGAGGTGCTGGAGGACATCAAGGTGGGCCGCGGAAAGATCGAGGCACAGGTACTGGAAAGGGCCAACCAACGCACCAGCGACCTGGGGATCCGCATCCTGGACTTCCGCTTCAAGCGCATGAACTACGCACAGGAGGTGCGCGACCGGGTCTACGACCGCATGACCAGCGAGCGCAACCGCATCGCGGACCGCTTCCGAAGTGAAGGACAGGGTGAGGCACGCAAGATCGAGGGCGACAAGGAGCGCGACCTGGCACGCATCCAGTCCGAGGCGATCATGGAAGCCCAACGCATCCGGGGTCGTGCGGATAGTTCGGCCACGGCCATCTATGCCCGTGCGTATGACCGTACCGCCGCCAGCCGGGAGCTCTACACTTTCCTGAAGAGCCTGGATGTGTTGGAGAAGTCGCTCGATGAGCAGAGCAGCGTGATCCTCTCCACAGAGAGCGAGCTGTACCGCTATCTGAAACAGGCGAAATAGGGCGGAAGGTGGAAATGTGCAGGGGCGCTTTTCAACCACACCACTCCCCCTTTTCACGCAAGTCCCCTTCCGTGCTGCGGCACTCCACTACCTTCGCGGTCATTCGCCCCGCAGGGCATCCATCGATCCCATGCCAGAGCCGCAGAAAGGTGTCTTCCACCTGACCAACACCCTCACCCGGAAGAAGGAGGAATTCAAGCCCCTGAACCCACCGCATGTGGGTCTTTACGTATGCGGGCCCACTGTGTATAGCGATGTACATCTTGGTAATGTGCGGAGCTTCCTCACGTTCGACATCCTTTACCGCTGGCTCACCCACATCGGCTACAAGGTGCGCTACGTGCGGAACATCACCGACGTGGGACACCTGACGGGTGATGTGGACGAGGGTGAGGACAAGATATCCAAACGCGCGCGACTCGAGCAGTTGGAGCCGATGGAGGTGGTGCAGAAATACACCAACGGCTTCCGCGAGGTGATGCGCCTGTTCAACATCCTGCCGCCGAGCATCGAGCCCACCGCCACAGGGCACCTCATTGAACAGATCGAGATGATCAAACGCATCATCGCCAGCGGATATGCCTACGAGGTGAATGGCAGCGTGTATTTCGATGTGCCCAGGTATGCGGATAAACATGCGTACGGCGAACTCAGCGGGCGGAAGATCGACGACTTGATCGCCAACACACGCGACACGGAGGGTATGGACGAAAAGCGCAGCCCGCTTGATTTCGCGCTCTGGAAGAAAGCCGATGCCAGCCACCTGATGAAGTGGCCCAGCCCCTGGGGCGAGGGTTTCCCGGGCTGGCACCTGGAGTGCAGTGCCATGAGCACCAAGTACCTGGGGCGCACCTTCGACATCCACGGTGGTGGCATGGACCTGAAATTCCCGCATCACGAATGCGAGATCGCGCAGAGTGTGGCCGCCGACGGCGAAGCACCCGTGCGCTACTGGATGCACGGCAACATGCTCACGGTGAACGGTCGCAAGATGGCCAAGAGCGAAGGCAATGGCTTCACACCGGAGGAACTGCTGAGTGGGAACCACCAACTGTTGGAGCGCGGCTACAGCGCCATGACGGTGCGCTTCTTCATGCTACAGAGCCACTATGCCAGCACGCTGGACTTCAGCAACGCGGCGATGCAGGCGGCGGAGAAAGGCCTTGAGCGCCTGATGGCGGCCGTGGAAGCGCTGGAGAAGTTGAAGCCTGGCACCACGGATGATGCCGACATCGCTGCGCTGGAGCAACGCTGCATGGAGGCCATGAACGACGACTTGAACACCCCGGTGATGATCGCCGAGTTGTTCGAGGGTGTGCGCATCATCAACGCGGTGCGCGATGGAAAGGTGGCGATCACCCGACCGGCGATAGACCGCTTGAAGACGCTGTACAACGCGATGGTCTTCGACGTGCTCGGACTACAGCGCGAGGAAGCTGCGGCCGGGGATGACACTGCGATGAATGGGCTGGTGCAGGAGTTCATCCGCCGACGTGCCGAGGCCAAGGCCCGCAAGGATTTCGCCACCAGCGACGGCATCCGCGACCAACTGGCCGCTTTGGGCATTCTGCTGGTAGACACCAAGGAAGGCACCACATGGGAACGCGCATGAGGCGGAGCTCGATCGTCCTGGCCACCCTCGCGGGCCTGTTGTGGTCCGGATGCAGAACGGATACGGGGATCCCTGATGCTCCTCCGCGCCCCGCGCTCCCGGCCCTGCCATCCACACCGCATTTCAACGCCGACAGTGCCTACGCCTTTGTGCAGAAGCAGGTGGACTTCGGGCCGCGCGTTCCGGGTACTGCCGCACACCGCGCCTGCGCCGACTGGCTGGTGCAGCGGTTGCAGGGCTATGGGGCCGGGGTGATCGAGCAGACCGGTACCGTCACGGTATACACCGGCCAGAAGATGCCTCTGCGCAACATCATCGGAAGCTTCAACCCCGAAGCCAGGGAGCGCATCCTGCTATTCGCCCATTACGACACGCGACCCTTCGCCGACAAGGACAGCGATAGGAAGAATGAACCCATCGACGGTGCCAACGACGGCGCGAGCGGTGTGGCCGTACTGCTGGAGATCGCCCGCCATCTGGGTGGCAAGGAACATGGGCCCGGCGTGGACATCCTCTTCACCGACGTGGAAGACTACGGCCAGCCCAGCGGATCGATGGGCATGGACAATGGCAGCGCGGACACCTGGGCGCTGGGGGCGCAGTACTTCGCCAAGAACCCGCATGTGCCGGGATATGCCGCACGCTTCGGCATCCTGCTGGACATGGTGGGCGCGCGCGATGCCCTGTTCTACCGCGAAGCCATCAGCATGCAGTATGCCTCGGCCATCGTGCACAAGGTGTGGAAGACCGCAGCCACACTGGGCTACGGCGACCGTTTCATCAACGAAACGAAATACTTCGTGGGTACAGACGACCATGTACCCATTAACAAGCTGCTGCGCATCCCCAGCATCGACATCATCCAGTACGACCCCGACACACGCGCCTTCGGTCCCTATTGGCACACCCACGATGACAACATGGAGATCATCGATCCCGTGACACTGAATGCCGTGGGACACACCGTGCTGGAGGTGGTTTGGACGGAGCGTTGAACCTGTCCGGCCGTCTGCCCGCAAGGCTAACTTGCCCCCATGTCCGAGACCGACAACGGCCTGTCACCGGCCACGCCGCCTGCTTCCAATGGCGACAAACGACTATTTCTGCTCGACGCCTACGCTCTGATCTACCGGGCCTACTTCAGCTTCATCAAGGCTCCCCGCGTCAACAGCCAACGCCTGAACACCAGCGCGGCATTCGGCTTCACACTCACACTGCTGGACCTGATCAAGCGCGAGAGACCCACGCACATCGCCGTGGTCTTCGACACCGCAGCGCCCACCGACAGGCATATCGAACACGTTGCGTACAAGGCCAACCGGCAGGAGATGCCCGATGACATCCGCAGCAACATCCCCTACATCCGGCGGATCATCGAAGCCTTCAACATCCCCATCCTCGAAAGTGATGGCTACGAAGCGGACGACGTGATCGGCACCCTGGCCAGGCAGGCCGAGGCGAGCAGCTACACCACGTACATGGTCACGCCGGACAAGGACTTCGGGCAACTGGTGACGGACAAGACCTTGATGTACAAACCTGGCCGTGCCGGTGCACCTCCGGAAGTCCTCGGGCCGAAGGAGATCTGCGCGCGCTGGGGATTGCAGAACACCGATCAGGTGCGCGACATCCTGGGTTTGATGGGTGATGCGGTGGACAACATCCCCGGCATCCCCGGCGTGGGCGAGAAGACCGCGATGAAGCTGGTGCAGGAATTCGGAAGCCTGGAGGCGACGATCGCGCGTGCCAGCGAGATCAAGGGAAAGCTGGGAGAGAAGATCAGGGAGCACGCCGAACAAGGTCTCTTCTCAAAGAAACTCGCCACCATCATCGTGGACGCGCCGGTGGAGATCGACCACACCGCTCTCACCCTCGACCCGCCCGACAAGGACAAGATCCTGGACGTGTTCAGCGAGCTGGAGTTTCGGAACCTCCTGAAGACCGTGCTGGGTGAAGAGGCCCAGTTGCAGGCACCTGCCGCTCCGGCCAAACGCGCGCAGAACGCGGACCAGATGGACATGTTCGGGGAAGCCAGCACCGCCGATGCAGGTGACGCCGCACCCCATTTGACCCAGTTGGCGACCATCCATACCACGGCGCATGAGTACCGGATCGCGGCCACGCCGGAGGAACAGGAGGTTTTGGCAAAGCAGCTATCGGCGTTGGAACGCTTCTGCTTCGACACCGAGACCACCAGCATCGACGAGCGACATGCGGAACTCGTGGGCCTGTCCTTCAGCTGGAAGACGCACACCGCATGGTATGTGCCTGTGCCCGCGGATCGCGGAGAAGCCGAAGCCGTGGTGGCACGTTTCAAGGCCGTGCTGGAGGATGCGCGGATCGAAAAGGTGGGGCAGAATGTCAAGTATGACCTGATCGTGCTGGAGAACTACGGCGTACACCTGGCCGGTCCGATGTTCGACACCATGCTGGCGCACTACCTGCTGCAGCCCGAGTTGCGCCATGGCATGGACTACATGTCCGAGACCGTACTGGGTTACCGGCCGGTGAGCATCACAGAGTTGATCGGTCCCAAGGGGAAGAACCAGAAGAGCATGCGCGAGGTGCCGGTGGAGCAGGTGGCCGAGTACGCCGCCGAGGATGCCGATATCACGTGGCGCCTATACGAGGCCTTCGCACCCCGGCTGAAGGAGGACGGCCTGGAGCAACTATTCCGCGACATGGAGATGCCGCTGGTGCGTGTGCTCGCCGACATGGAAATGGAGGGCATCCGCCTGGATGTGGACGCGCTCAAGATCTTTAGCAAGGAACTGGGTGACGATATCCTGACGCTACAGGACGCGGTGAAGGTGGCGTGTGGCGCGATCGACTTCAACATCGACTCGCCCAAACAGCTCGGCGACGTGCTATTCGAAACATTGAAGATCGGTGGGGACAAGCCGCGGAAAACCCGCACCGGGCAGTACCAGACCAGCGAGGATGTGCTCGCCGATTTGAAGGACGCCCACCCCGTGGTGCCGCTGATCCTGGAGTACCGCATGTTGCGCAAGTTGAAAAGCACCTATGTGGACACCCTGCCCACGATGGTGGACCCGCGCACCGGCCGCGTCCATACCAACTACCGGCAGGCCGTTGCCGCCACCGGGCGCCTCAGCAGCGACGAGCCCAACCTGCAGAACATCCCCATCCGCACCGAGAAGGGCCGTGCCATCCGGAAAGCCTTCGTGCCGCGTGACGCAGACCACCAGCTGCTCAGCGCCGACTACAGCCAGATCGAGTTGCGTGTGATCGCCCATATGAGCGGCGACCACAACCTACAGGAAGCCTTCCGGCATGGACTGGACATCCACGCGGCCACCGCCGCCAAGGTCTTCCACGTGGATATCGCCGAAGTGACCCGCGAGCAGCGCGGCCGTGCCAAGGCCGTGAACTTCGGCATCGCGTACGGGCAGGGTGCCTTCGGACTCAGCCAGAACCTGGGCATCCCACGCGCTGAGGCCAAACAGATCATCGATGACTACTTCGCGCAGTTCCCCGGTGTGCGCGGATACATGGACGAGCAGATCGAATTCGCCCGGAAGCATGGCTACGTGAAGACCCTGCTGGAGCGGCGGCGCTACCTGCCGGACATCAACAGCGCCAACCAGACCGTGCGCGCCCAGGCGGAGCGCATCGCCATCAACGCACCCATGCAGGGCACGGCGGCGGACATCATCAAGCTGGCCATGGTGCGTATCCACGCGCGTTTCCGGCAGGAGCGGCTCCGCAGCCACCTGTTGCTGCAGGTGCACGACGAACTGGTCTTCGACACGCAACTCGAAGAGGCCGTCGCCGTACAAACCATCGTCCGTGAGCTGATGGAAGGAGCCCTGATGCTGGATGTACCGCTCGTTGTTGACATGAACATGGGGAAAAACTGGCTGGAGGCGCACTGAGCGCGCCTTGCGCCAAGGGCATCTTTGAGCCACTTTCCCCCCGACCCGATGGACCCGATGCACAAGAGAAACTGGCCATGGACCATGGCCGCTGCCGTGCTGCTGGCAGCCTGCGGTGGCGACACGCCGCCCAAGGACACCCTCAGCACCGACGACGGGCAGGGCGACTCCGTTCAGGAGACCCGTATGCGGAAGACCAAGAACATCTTCTACAACATCCCTTCGCCCATGGAAACGGCCGCCCTGCTGAAGAAGGCCGGCGCCGAGTACAACGGGCGGATCCTCAACGATGTGAAGAACGTGGACCGCTACACCGCCGCCAGCAAGCAGGCCCTCAACCTGGGCGTCTACGGCGCCGACCTCAGCTACGCCAGCGTCTTCAACCAGACCCAGGAGAGCATGTTCTACACCTCCTGCGCCAAGAAACTCGCCGACCGCCTGGGGGTGAGCGGCGCCTTCGACGACGGCACCATGGAGCGCATGGAGAAGAACATGCAGAACCGGGATTCCCTGCTGAACATCATCAGCGAGACCTACTGGGATGTGGATGGCTACCTGAAGGAGAACGACCGCGAGCACATCAGCGCGTTGATGATCGCCGGCGGCTGGGTCGAGGGGCTGTACATCGCCACCCAGGTGGCTGCCGGCAGCAAGAGCCCCGAACTGTATCAGCGCGTGGCCGAGCAGAAACTCAGCCTGGGCGACCTGATGGGATTGCTCGGTACCTATGAAGGCGAGGACCCGGCCCTGGATGCCGTGCGCGAAGACCTGAAGTCGCTGGAAAGCCTGTATGCGGGCGTGGACCTGGCAACGGGCGGCAGCAGCGTGACCGAGGAGAACGGTGTGACGGTCATCGGCGGTGATGCGCCCATGGCCACACTCACGGACGAGCAATTGACTTCCATAAGCGAGAAGGCCGCGGCCATCCGCAACAACTACATCAACTGACCGGCGCCATGATCAACCGACGGAACCCCCTCGCGATCGCCGCCCTGGCCGGTGCCTTCCTGCTGCTGTCCGCTTCCGCGCAGGCCCAGTGCCGCAGCTTCGCCAAGAACAAGTGCGTGCCCGAGCTGGCCCCCTACAAGTTCAACGAGACCTTCAATGGCGCGCAGCTCGCCCCCGGCGAAGAAGCCGAAGTGAACCTCACCTTTTACTCCGGCCAGGAATACCGCGTGATGGTCTGTGTACACCCGATCCTGGGTGAGGTGAATTGGAAACTGGTGGACACCAACAACAAGACGGTGTTCGAAAGCCTTGCCGACGAGCCCAAGAAACACTTCGATCTGAAGGCCGCCAGCACCACGCAGATGAAGGTGGTGGTGTGGGTGCCCACCCGCGGCAAGAGTGACATGATACACGTGGGCTGCGTGGCCATCCTCACCGGCTTCAAGGAATAGCGGCGCTCCGGTACATCCGCCGAACCCTGCGCGGGGTGTCCTGTTCACAGGCGCCCCGCACAGGCGTTCTGGACATGCTCTGTTGTTCTGGAATTGATTTAAGGACTCGCGTTCTGATGGTGCGAGAGTGCAATAGTGCGAGAGCCTCATGAACCCTCGCACTCTTGCACCTTCGCACGCTTCTAAAATCGGGATGCGCCCGAAACAAGTAAGTCCGCTCTATAGGGACCGTCGCTCACTCCTTCACCCACTTCCCGCTGCCACGCGGCTGGCCTTCCGCATCGGTGATGCGATAGAGGTACACCCCTGGCGCCAGGCCCTGCGCACCGAAGCGGGCGGTGCTCTGTTGCACCGGCGTGGTGCCCACCAGCCTGCCCTGTGCATCATGCAGGTGCAGTGCACCAACATGTACCACCGGGCCGTTCAGCAACACGGTGAAGCCCTCGTTGCCGGGGTTGGGATAGAGGTGGGCGGAAAGGGCCGTGTGTTCCTCCACACCAATGGCCAGGCAATCGTCGGGGCCGAGCTTGATGGCCCAGTAGTCCAGTGTGGGGTTGGGTTCGCTCAGCAACATGCGGCCGCCCACCACGATGAAGCCGCCATCCGAGGTCGCCTTGATGCGTTGTGGATAGTAGTGGACGTCCAGTTCATCCCCATTGGCCACCTCCAGGCTGCATAAGGGGTTCAGCATTGGATCCAACTCCCACACATGGATCTTGGTGGGGTTGCGCGTCAGCCATCCCACCGGCGCGTAGAAGTCCTCCATCATCCCGAAGAGGATGCGGCCATCCTCCCGCTCCCAGGAGGAGTTCAGGAAGAAGGGGTGATCATAGTACGCCGGGCTTTCGGGTAGGAAAGCTGAGATCCATTCGCCTTCTGCCGAGATCCGGTTGATCGCCGCGTGATAACCATTGCTCAGAGACCCCCTGCGGCCGCTGACGATCAGATCACCATTGGCCTGCCGATTCATGTATTGGTGGTCGTTGATCACCTTCCATCCCTCAGAGATCCCCCATGGGTCTGTGGTGCCATCGGCATGGGGAGGATAGAATGTCCCCAGATGCGCGAACGAATGATCGAAATGAAGGAAGGAACTCCTTTCAGAAGGCGGGAACTCCTGGAGATCGCCAGCACCTGCCACCAGGAAGGTGCCGTCATCCATGGGAATGGCATGTCTGGGTAGGATGAATGGTGGAGCGTACGGTGGAGGTGGAATGGTCAACACGATCGTGTGTTCATCGACCAGTTGCCCCAGCGGGTTGAAGCGCATCAAGATCATCCTGTCAGGAAATTGGGAGCTTCCACGTCCGGCGGTCATGACCAGATAGGAACCATCCGTATCCCTGGTTACATTGGTGAGGGAGACATGGACCAGGTCCGGGAAGAAATGATGGCTCGAATCGAGCGGTGTCAGATCAGCATCACATCGGTAGGTTCCGATGCCGGGGGTTTGAACATCATCCCGCAAATGCCCGAAGATCAACCAACCACCAGTGCTCTCATCCTCATGGATCGAGGTGATCGAGAATACGAATCCGGGGTCATCCCAGAGCTTCCTTGTTGCCACCATTTGGCCTTGCGCATCCAGCTGGAGCAGATGCCCCTGCCATTGGCCTGGTGGGCTATTGTTCGCATGCACACTGGTGCCCATCAGGAAACCCGAAGCGGCGGTCTCTACCACATCGGTAATGACCGCTTGGAGCCCTGGGTGCTCACCGGTTCCCTCGAAGGTCCAAGTTTGCTGTCCATAGAGGGGCACCCAAAGCGCGCATGCGCAGGTCAGAGAATTAATGTACCTCATTGATCAAGAGGCACATTTATCCCATATCTAGTTACTACCTCATGAAATTGAATATGGCCCTCTGGTGGCTCTACAAATCCACTTCCTTGTACCGTGGTGCGTATTGGCTCTTTCCCGGTAGGTACATACAGCCATATGACATCCCATGCTCCTTGAGTGTATTGCGAAAGCATTGAAGGTGTGAAACACGCGTCACATGGCTGGAAGATCGTTCCCTCACAGTGCCAAATGCTCCCAGCGGGAGTATTCCATGAGGTCAATTGGTTGTACTGCACATTCGTCCAGTAGCTATTCGCCGGATGCACCAAGGCGAAGTTCACCCGGGCTTGGATCTGCTTGTCAGCACATAGACCAGGTTCCCCTTGGTTCGGCCCACAGCCGCAATGCGATAGAGGGCCATATCCGTCGAAATAGTCATCCTCTCCATAGTTCGCATTCACTGACTTGCCATATCCAGAACCCACATGTACGTAAGTGCGCAATTCGATCTCTGCGCCGTGGAGAACAGGGGATACATCGACCAAGGCAAGGTGACTTTCACCCTCCACGATGAAGCTGTTCAAGGCTTCGGCAAGCTGTAGATAGGCCGTACTTGCATCCGTCCCGGAAACTTGATCTACAGAGAAGGGGATACTGATCGTCGCGGAGTCCAAACGCCCATCAGACGCTTGGATCCATGTCTGTGTCAAACTGTAATTCAACGCCGCCTCCACATACCACACGGCGCTGTCCACGCTCAGGGTACCGCCGCTTTTGGCATCGCCTACCAGGGCGCGTTCAATG
The DNA here is from genome assembly GCA_041747675.1 of Flavobacteriales bacterium. GTDB lineage: Bacteria > Bacteroidota > Bacteroidia > Flavobacteriales_F > PHOS-HE28 > PHOS-HE28. The sequence continues at coordinate 186 of JBGTES010000089.1, read as the reverse complement.
AAAGCTTTGATACGGGGTGTGGGGTTCACCTGCGCGGCATCGCTTGTGGCACCGGGCAGGGTGGGGCTTGGCTCTTCCTTGCGGCAGGCGGTGATCAACACGGCGCTCATCAGTGCAAGGCCGCCCAACTTAAAGGCTAAGCGTAGCGGTTGTCGGTTGTCGGTTGTCGGTTGTCGCATGGCGGGA
>JBGTES010000088.1:0-21268 GCA_041747675.1 Flavobacteriales bacterium | reverse complement strand
GCCCGTTCTCTCCTGTTTTGCCCAAAACAGCGAACCACAAATCATTTGGGTCCAGCTTCCATTCATTACTTTCTGTTACAGGTAATGTAGTAAATTTTTGCCCGTCAAATTTATTGATACCATCCAAACTGGTGATGAATACATTACCTGATTTGTCTTCCTGAATTCCTCGAATTCTGTTGTTGAGCAACCCGTCTTTGGTTGAATAGTGAAGAATTGTTTTACCATCATAGCGATAAACTCCTTGTCCATCACTTCCGAACCAGTAGTGATTGTTCTTGTCTTGAAAAATAATCCAGATTGTTTTATCAAGTTCTGAAACTATCTCACCTATTTCTATGCTTGAGTCTTGGTGATTATTGATGCTATTAGAAACAGGTGAGGAATTTTGTCCGTGGCACGAAGTCAGTATAGTTATTATGCTGAAAAGTAGAATCGTAATCAGTTTCATTCTATATTTGTTAAATGTTTGCACTGCCGTCATAAAGTTGCCGCTAACGGGCCTGCGCTTGCCGCAGGCCGCCTTTTGTGATCTTGTTCCTGGACGAAGTATTCATCGCTTAAACGGGAGTTGGCAATGGGACGAGGGCGGCTTGTGGCAAGAGTATGTTGGCGGTAGTGCGGTCTACTCAAATCTTCTGTCGTTTGATTATTTCCACCGCCTCCCTTTTAAAGTCGTTGAACAATGCCTCAAATTCGTTACAACGAACTTTTGCATTTGGGTTCTTCTTGCCAATTCGTCCAGCTCCTTTTCCTAGAAACTCGTAATTATCGTTATAGTCCCAACACAAAGCCCAATTACAACCTTCTACATTGGGTAATGCGGCTTGAAGAAATGCATATTCTTTAGTACTGAATGTCGACCGACCTATTCTTAATTTTCGCAGCTTCTTCAGGCTTAAGATGGGAATAAAAGCTGGAAAATGTGTTCGATTAATGACAAATCTTAATGAAAGTACTTCTAGATTTGGTAGTCCTTGTAAGAAGTTAAAATTGTCAATTGGCTGATTCCAGTCCAATGTGCGGTCAATATGCAGATACCTCAAACTATTTATTCCTTCAAGTCCCTCGAAATTGGATACTCGTCTAAGATTTTCAAGATGCAAAGACTTGAGTCTGATAAGCCTTCGAAGTGGTGAAAGGTCTGAAAAGCCTGAAACATATTCAAAGATGACTTCTTCTAAATTTTTTAACTCACCAATAAATTCAATGTCTTTGGTCCTAAGAAAAGTTATTCGAATCCTTCTCAATTTTTGTGGCAAATCCTTTAGTGCCTGAACCTGTTCTGTACTTGGAGCATGTAACGTCAGTTCTTCAAGGTTGGAGCATTCAAAAACTTGCTTCCAATGATGCTGTTCTTTACCAATAGTTAAAACCTTTACGAGTTCCTTGTTGGTGATTTCCTTGTCCGCTACGTAGGCAAAACGCTCTATATTGGGAACTATTGTCCAATAATCGTTAGTCCTGTCCAATAAATCTCCGAAGTGATGTTTCATTTTATGACCGCATTACCGCCAACGTACGGTTGGCGAAGATCTTCGGCTATTTCCGCTATGGCTGTTCTGCGCGATCGTCGCACTATCCACTATTGCGGGTGGTAAAGCGAAGGTTTTGACAGGTTTTTCGACATTCCTCCAGTGCATCCATCGGGTTGATCGATCATGTGGCACTGCTGCGGGCATGGCCAACAGCACCCGAATATAGCACGTGCCGCTGCACGCATGTCTTCCCAGCCGCGACCAGCCTGCGGCGGCCTGCGATGCGTCCTTCACTCCACCACCTGCCAATCGCTATACACCAGCCAGAACTTCACCAGCTCACGCTTCTTCAGGGGGATGTTCCAATCCCCATCGTAGTCCACCCGCATGGGCACCAGCGCACCATTGATGTGCTGGTTCTCCACTTTGATGGTGATGTCGAAGTCGAGGATCAGGGAACTGTTCGTGATGCGGTACTGCCGTGCGATCACTTCGCCACTGTCCTGATCGAACCAGGTGTCCATGGACTTGATCACGGTCCTGCCATCGCGGTACTCGGGCTTTGCATCCGCGCTGAAGACCCAGCAGGCGTGGCCGTTGCGCATGTCGCTCCAGATGCGAAAGTCATACAACGGTGCCATGTGGGGTTCGAAGAGTGCCAGCTTGCTTCCAATGAATGGCACAGTGGCGATCTCACTGCCGGGATCGAACATGAACTTCTTCAACTCACTCTTGTACTTGTCCAAGCGGCTGCCACGCACCACTTCCAGCTTGCGCGCCGCCACGCTGTTGTCCGCCGTGAAGCTGCCCTTCGGGAAGAATACATCGTCATACATCTCGGCCGTGAGATAGCGGAACTCGCCCTTGCGCGTGCGCAGCCTGCCGGAAGTCCGCTCCACATCGATCACCTGCCGTGCCTTGGGGCCTTCGCGCAGTAGGCGGCTTTCCCGGTAGAGCGAGGCCATCTCGCGTTCGCCCTTGTTGCGTACCACCAGGGCGCTGCGCATGGTGTGCGGATGGTAGCGTGTATTGAGAAAAGCCTTGTGGAAGGACGTGTCCTCACGCACCTGCTTCACGAATGCGTCCACACTGAATCCACTGGCTTGCGCTGAGATCACCACTTCATCAAGCTGGATATGCCCGATGAGGGTGTCCGGCTGGGAGTGCGATCCAATGCTGGTGAGGAACGCTGCAAGGGCGATCAGTGATCGCGCGGCGCAATGGCCCGACCCACCCACCCTCCACACCAGTCCGGACCGCATGTCAGTAGCGGCGTGTAGGCCCCAGACTGGAATACAGGCGGTACTTGTGCTTCACATACAGGAGGAACTCGTACTGTGTGAGACCCCGGATCACCTCGTCGGGCACATTGCAGAAATCGATGAAGTCGTCGAAAGCCTCATCATGGAGGTTGATGATCTCATAGGCCACGTACTTGTGCAACAATTCGCGCAGCAGCTCCCGCTTGCGGTCCTCGTTCTCCAGGTAGGCCACCATGCGTTTGCTGCGTTCGCGCTTGCTGAACTCCTGATAGAGGAAGGTGATCGGGCTCTGCAGCGCATCCACCTGGCTCATGCGGTAGTCGCTGGCCCGGTAGCCGAGTTTGTCGATGTCCCTCTGTATCTCCTTCAGGGTGCGTTCGGGCAGGATCTCCACCTCGGCGAGCTGCACCTGGATCGGCTCCATGCGCACGGTGATCCGATAGACCTCCTTGTGCGCGCTGTCCGCCATGGTGATGGCCTTGGTGCGGTGGCCGATGGAACCGATCAGCAGCGTATCGGTGCGCAGCGCACGCACGGTGAATGAACCATCGCTGTTGCCGAAGGTGCCCGAGCGCGTGCGCTTGTTCACGATCATCAGGTCGTAGTATGCACGGTCATGCGCCGATGTGATGACCTTGCCGTGGATCGTCACCTCTTCCTGTGCATACAGGACGGTGGCGGGCAGGAGCAGCGTCAGCAGAAGGAGGAGCCGGTGGGGCATGGTGCCAAAGTTATCGGGGCGGGCCTACCAAAGGGCGGGCCGCGTCGCTTGCGTACGTATGTGAAATGCGAAGGGCCCCCTTCAGCAGCACATCTGTGCGTGAAGAGGACCCTTCAAAAAGGCCTGTGCATCTGTAAGCCGGATCCTGTATCCCGCCCGAGGACGGGATCTTCGCCATCTATCTGGGATCGCACTCGCGCACGACCTCTATCGACCTACCCACCGGGTCCCCGCCTTACGGCGGGACGGAGCGGGCCGCTCCTGCCCCGGTCTACATGGTCTTTCAGCCCGTGGGGTTTACCAAGCCACCGATGTCGCCACCGGTGCTGGTGGGCTCTTACCCCACCTTTTCACCCTTACCCGCCGTTCGGCGGGCGGTCTCCCTTTCTGCGGCACTTTCCGTAACGCCACCGTTCCCGGTGTCGCCCCTTCCCGTTAGGAAGCACGGTGCCCTACGCTGCCCGGACTTTCCTCCCCCCGCCTGGTGGCGGAAGGCGGCGAAGCGATGCACAGGATGTCAAGGAACTTCGTTGCAAGTTGCAGGTTGAATGTTGCAAGTTGGTCCAACCTTCAACCTACAACCTTCAACATTCAACATTCAACATTCAACATTCAACCTACTGACGCAAGATCTCCACCTCAGTGGCGCCTGCCCCATAACGCCGCGGATCGGCATCATGGAAGCGCACCGCATCATAGAACTGAAGGATGCGCCGCACTTCCTCACGGAGCTTTCCTTCGCCCACACCATGGATGACGACGAGTTTGCGTTTGCCATCGCGGATCGCAGCCTCCAGCGCGCGTTCGAAATAGCGTATCTGATACTCCAGCTTCTCCCCATCGCTCAGCCTCGTTTCATCCTCCACGATCTCATGCAGATGCAGGTCCACCTCGGCCACGCTGTTGTCCAGGGTGCGCCGTGGCGTTTTCCCAGGGCGCGCAGGTGGGGACTTGCGCCGCTTGTCCGACAGCGTGTCATTGGCGGCCACCATACCCAGTTGGTGGTCGGTGAGCCGGTGTAATACACCGCCATTGTCTGTCAAGCGCGGTACCAGGCGGTCGGTCCGGTGCTCCAATTCGAAGCCATCATCGCCACGCACCAGTGCATGCCCCGGCCGTGTGATCCGCAGTACGATACCTCCACCCACCTCATCGAGGAAGGCCACATGATCACCTGATCGGTACGATACCGCGGACATGTCGCAAATTTACGGGGCATAATCCAGGCCCATGCCACGCACTCCGATCCTGCTTACCGTTCTGACGCTCCACACACTGGCGATCGCACAACAGCGTCAGGAGCACTCCCTCCCCTACGGCGGAATGGCGTCGGTCCAATTCCTGTTCGAGCAGGAACTGATCTTCCCGGAGGAGGCATTGTCCGCCAAGGTGAAGGGCGAGACCGTGGTGGCCGTGGGTGTGCGTGCTGATGGTACGGTGACGGGCATCCAGGTGCTGCGGCCGCTGCACCCCGCCTGCGATGCGGAGGCGCTGCGGCTGATCTCCCTGGTACGCTGGAAGCCCTCTACTGCCGTGGAGGACCGGGGCGGTGCGGAACACTATCTGGCCGTTCCTTTCGACCCTGCGAAGTACAAGCGCTGGTTGAAGAACCGCCCGGAGCGGGACTCTCCCATCTTCGAACTGCCAGCACAACTAGGACTCGAAGTATTTACACCACGCCAGTTGGATTCGCAGGTGATCCCCCTGGTGCCGGGCGGCCTCAACGGCCTGGCGCAGCATATGGCGTCCAATATGCGCTACCCCGAGGAAGCGTACCGCCGCAGTATCGAGGGCGATGTGAAACTGGAGTTCACCGTGGAGGTCTCCGGTGCGGTGAGTAATCTACATGCTTTGGAGGAACTTGGTGGGGGCTGCGTGGCCGAGGCCATGCGCCTGGTGCAGCGCACGCCCTGGCTTCCGGGAACCAAGGACGGTGAACGCGTGCGCAGCACGGCCCAGGTGAGCATCCGTTTCAAACTACCACAACAAGGCCGATGATACCCATGGAAGAGCGCGGACCGTGGAAGACCCTGAGCAAGGAGGAACGTTACGCGACCCCATGGATCTCGGTGAGCCACCACGAAGTGATCGACCCGGGCGGGGAACCGGGCATGTATGGCGTGGTCCATTTTCGGAACCTGGCGGTAGGCGTGATCCCGCTGGATGAGGATGGGAACACTTGGATCGTAGGGCAGTATCGCTACCCGATCAAGGCATACAGTTGGGAGATCCCCGAAGGAGGTGGGCCGCGTGACAGACCACCACTGGAGAGTGCCCAACGCGAATTGCGCGAGGAGGTGGGGATCATCGCCGGTCAGTGGTCAGAGCTTCTTCGCATGGACCTGAGCAACTCGGCCAGTGACGAGGAGGCTATCATATATGTAGCGCAGGACCTTACTTTCCACCCGGCCCAACCGGACAGCACCGAGCAACTGGAGGTCCGCAGGCTGCCTTTCCTCGAACTATTCCGAATGGTGATGCGTGGTGAGATGCGGGACAGCCTCACCGTGGCAGCCGTGCTGAAGCTGAAACTGCTGATGGACAGCGGTGACTTCCCCTTCGATCAGAAGTAAAGGCCATGTGCCAACCAACGGCCCTTTCCACGGTACTCCAAGGCGGGCAGAGGCACTTTCACACTGTTCAGTACGAACAGGGCCGTACGCAGCACTTTGCTCCGGGTGCTGATGCGTGTGAGATCAATATCCGGTGAGAGAAAAATGCGGCGGTATCGCTCCATCTGGTAATAGGCAGGTGCATCAGAAGCGGGTGCCGTGGCGGTGATCATGCCATAGGCCCCATGGCCCACAGCAACATTGAGCCATGCGGGTATACGGCTCTCAGGAAGGAAGGCCTTCAAGTTGCCACTGAGCCAGATGGTCTGGCCGTTGTAGTCCTTCAGGTAGCGTTCGATGGATCCTTCCCCCAACAGGGAGGGGCGCATAGCCGCCAGGTCGGTGTGGTGGGCGGAGAATTTCAGGATCAAGCGTTGTTCTTCCCAGAGCAACTCCTGCCCTACATAAAGGCCAGTGCCCGCAGCGTTGGCCGCCATGTCCCACCAACTGAAACCCCATTCCGCCGAGGTGCCATCCAGCAACTCCACCCCGGTAAGAAAGGCCATACCCAACATTCCGCCCGTCCAAAGCGCGGTGCGTCCCTCGGTGCCGCATCGCACCGTGGATCGGTGGCCCCACGCACCCAGTGTGTATGCACTGAACGCATGGCCCGCCTTGTCCATGCCCAGCCATTCCCGTCCATCATCGAAGGTGTGCATGGGAGACCGCTCATAGCCTGCGTACCAGGCCCGGTCCAGGGCCACCAAGGTGCCGGCCATCACGCCTGCGGTGATACCACCCGTGACCCAAAGGCAACGGTTACACGAAGCTTGCGTCAAACTATCGGCCGGTCGAGCCTGCGCACCAACGGACACAGGTGGACCAAGAATCAAAAGAATGAGCGATGCGGAGATCCTGTTCCACCGACGTAATGCGTGCCTCATCGGCCTTTCAAGCATGACCCAAAGGTATCCGCCCCCTATCTCTCATGGTCGGGATCCGAGGTGCTGGATAGACTACCTTTGTTCAAAGCCAACGGTTTAGCTCCGGGAACCGTGCTGATGACCAGATCTACATTACCCTTTCTCTTTTTCTTCCTTTCTCTGCCTGCATGGGCCCAGGAAAGGGTACCTGCCGTGGTGGAGGAAGTGACCATGGACGAGGGCATGGCGGCCTGGATGCGGGAGCATCGCCTCAACATCCATCGCGCACACGACCGCGAGGTCTACAAGGCAGTGAATGATGCGCATGATCTGCGTTCCACGATCGACGCGCATGGGATCCTGGTGGAAGGCCCGGCGAACTCCCCGGCTTGGGGCACATTCCTGAGCATGGTCGCTTACGGTCGTGATGACACAGGCCTCAAGGGTTGGGAAGCCTGGTCCCCCTGTCATGGTGGTGCAGAACTGGTATGGACCGGCCGTGATCTGGATATCCAGTACCTGCACGGCGAGGATGGCATGCGGCAGAATTTCCTGGTGGAGCAACGCATGGCTGGCGATGACCCTTTTCAATTGGTGCTTCATTGGGAAAGTGACCTGATCGGCGAAGCGGACGGAGGTAGCGGCATGGTATTCAAGGATGCTTTTGGAGAAGTGCGCCATGCCTACCAGGATCTGAAGGTTTGGGACGCCTGTGGCAAGGTGCTCGATTCCTGGATGGAAGTGGATCCCTGCGACCAATTGGTCACATTGGTCGTAGATGACCGGCTGGCCACCTACCCGGTCACCATCGACCCCATTCTCGCCACCTTCAACCTACAGATCAACGCGCCCGCAGGCCTCACACTGGCGGAATTCGGTTATTCCATGTGCAGTGCTGGTGACCTTAATGGAGATGGTTATGGGGACATCGTGGTCGGCGCTCCCTTCGCCTCACTTGGAGAAAATATGGAAGGTGCGGCGTATGTGTACTATGGCAGCGCCAATGGAGTGATCAACACACCCACGGTCCTGGAGTCCAACAGGGTGGATACGCGCCTCGGCATCTCGGTCGCGCATGCCGGAGACATCAACGGAGATGGTTACAGTGACCTGATCGTTGGAGCGAACACTTATACCAACGTCCAAGCCAACGAAGGAGCCGTTTATGTCTACTACGGAAGTCCTACTGGCGTCAGCACTGTTCCGGACCGCATCCTGGAATCAAATACAGGCGGGGCATACATGGGGTTCAAGGTATCCGGGGCAGGAGATCTGAATGGCGATGGTTACTCGGATATCGTGGCCGGCGCCTCCTTGTATTCAGCCAACGCAGGGGCGGTATATGTCTTCCTGGGAAGTCCCACCGGATTTCCGGGCACCGGTCCCATGAATGCATTCACGTACAGGTTGATACCCAACCAGGCCGCGGCCCGCTTTGGCTCGGCGGTCTCGGGCGCAGGGGACATCAATGGCGATGGATTCGATGACATCGTGGTGGGGGCCTATGGATACGACCTTCACTGCCCCAGTTGCAACGACGGCGCCATCATGATCTACTATGGCGGCAATGGCGGAGTGGGCAGCACTACTCCCTTCGGCGCGGGACTGAACCCCGCATGGGGCCAGATCTTCAATACGATCCCCACTATTGGTAACAAACACGTGGGCTGGGCTGTCGCTGGGGCTGGTGACGTCAATGGCGATGGATATTCGGACATCATCATCGGTGATTACCGGGATGATATCGGCGGCCCCTTCGAGGAGGGAAGCGCATTCGTATTCCATGGATCGGCCGCAGGCATCAATACCACCCCCGCCACGGTGCTTCAGATCAACCAGATCAATTCATGGTTCGGCTTCAGCGTCTCCACAGCAGGTGATGTGAATGGCGATGGCTACGCGGATGTACTTGTGGGAGCGGTCAAACTCGTGGTTTCGGGCAGCCCCGTAGGTGCATCCTACCTTTTCCTCGGAGGCCCCGCAGGGGTCAATTCAACCCCTTTGATACAATATAACGGCCAGAGCAACGCCTGCCGGATGGGACATCATGTTGGTTGCGCGGGCGATGTGAACGGCGACGGCTTCAGCGATTTCCTAATGAGTATGCCAATGCACAACGGCGGCCTGGGCAACAATGCCTTGTTGCGTATAGTGCACGGTGGAGGATACTTCCTGCAACTGACCAACACCTTCCCCGCCCAGCCACCCCGGGTGGATTGGTCCGCGGATGCCGGTGCACATCTGGGTTGGAGCGTGGCCAATGCAGGAGATGTGAATGGCGATGGATTCAGTGATGCAGTGGTGGGGGCACCGGATGCCGAAGGCAACGGCGTTGCTCATGTATACTACGGCAGTGCCACAGGATTGAGTACCACCCCTGATGTGACACTTTCAGGCCCCGTGGCCGGGGGGCGTTTCGGAGCCTCTGTCGCCACGGCAGGTGATGTGAATGGCGACGGATACGCCGATGTGGTGGTGGGCGCACCCGATGCCGCAGGGACCGGCCGGGCATACATCTACATGGGAGGTCCGGCAGGATTGTCGGCTGCTCCTGCACTTACACTCAATGGCACGCCCGGATCCCAATACGGTGGCGTGGTAAGCACCGCCGGCGACGTGAACAACGATGGTCATGCGGACGTGCTGATCGGTATCCCGGGTAGCGAATCGGTCCATCTTCACATGGGAACACCGGCCGGGTTGCAGCCCATTCCCGATGTGGTGCTGGCCTCACCTCAACCCGGTAGCCTCTACGGTTCCGCACTGGCAACGGCTGGCGACGTGAATGGCGACGGTTACTCGGACATCATCATCGGGGCACCCAACTATTCCAATGGCCAGGCCGGGGAAGGTGGGATCTGGGTACACCACGGATCCGAATTCGGCCTTGATCCGATGCCGGCAGCGGCCCGGGAACTGAACCAGGCAGGTGCGCGCTTTGGTGTAAGTGTGGCCGGTGCAGGGGATGTGAACGGCGACGGCTTCTTCGATGTGGTGATCGGTGCCGATGGGTGGAACAGCAACAACGGAAGGGTGGTGGTATACCATGGGTCGGCCGCAGGTATCGGGGCCGCCGTGGCGACCTCCATTCTGCCGAACATACCCAACGCACGCTTCGGTCTATCCGTAGCCGAGGCAGGCGATATCGATGGCAACGGATACGCGGACATCATTGTGGGTGCGCCTTACTTCTCCAGTGGTCAGGCAGAAGAGGGTCGCATATACACGTACGGCGGATCCGTTACAGGGATCTTTGTGGCCCAGCTTTGGTCGATCCATGAATCCAATGTCGTAGGCCGGCGCCTGGGACTGAGCGTGGCAGGCGGTGGGGACGTGAACGGCGATGGCTTCTCCGACCTCCTGGCCGGGGCTCCTTACGGCACTAATACACTGGCTGAGGAGGGAGCTGTCTATTTCTACCCTGGCAACGCATACAAAGGTGTTTCCCGTTTGGCCAGGCAATACCTGGCCGACCTTGTGAACCCCTTGAGCACCAACAGCCAGGATTTCACCAACACGGACTTCTTCGGATTGGGTTTCGTGGCCCGCAGCCACATGCAACGCAAACCTGGGCGCCTCATTTGGGAAGTGGTGCATGAGGGCCAGCCATACTCGGGCGTACCGATCACCAACAGCATGGGCTTCACCGGCCAGCTTCCCGGCTACACGGATCTGGGTCTCAACGGAACGGAACTCACCACGGTCATCTATAAGGTCCCGGGCTTTCGGCGCTACAAGTGGCGGGTACGTGTGGAGTACCCGATCCACCGGTCGGCGATCGATGGGCAGCGCTTCTCGAAATGGCACTATGGATACGCTTCCGGTCATGGCGATATAGGCATACTACCTGTGGAACTGGTGTACCTCCAGGGCGAGGCGATGTCCAGCGGCAATCTGATCGAATGGGCTACTGCTTCAGAATCCAATAGCGACCATTTCGTTGTGGAACGGGGTCATGATCTGGATCACTTCACGGATGTGGGCATGGTAGCGGCCGCAGGATACAGCATGAGCCTCCTCCAGTACGACCTACTGGACAAGGATGCCCCCGATGGTGTGAGTTATTACCGCCTTAGGATGGTCGACCTGGATGGCAGTTTCAGCCATTCGCACACCGTCGCCATTCAACGCAACGGCGACAATCAGACGTTGATCTTCCCAAATCCGGTGGAGGAAGTGCTCATCTGGACCACCCAGGGGTTCACTGCCACCCGCGCACGCGTACATGATGCCCTTGGCCGTTTGCTGATCGATGCCCCTGCCGGTCCCGGAGTGATCACAGGCGGCCCATTGAAGCAGTTGTCCGCCGGTTCTTACGTGCTGGTGCTTGTGGATGCACAGGGCATGCCCCTGTCGCGGTCGCGCTTCCTCAAGCAATAAAGTGCCACTGGCGGGTTCAAGCCCCGATCGTCTCCTTGCAGGCCTTCAATATGGCCGCAGCACCTTCCAGCGTTCCCGAGCCGGCATAGCATCGCAGCACAGGCTCGGTACCACTGGCTCGTATCATCAGCCATTGCTCATCATCGAAGTGGAACTTGTGGCCATCGATGTCCTCTACACTTCGCACCTCCAGAGGACCGAAGCGCTTGTAGCGACCCTCAGCGCAAGCCTGTAACACTTCCTGCTTGAGGCTTTCGCTGATGTGCAGGTCGGCACGCTCATAGGCGAAGGGCCCCACGATGGCATACACCTCATCGATCAAGCCATCCAGCGTCTTGCCACTCTTGGCCATGAACTCCCAGATGGTAAGGCCCATCCAGATGCCGTCACGTTCGGGGATGTGGCCCTTGATGGCGATGCCGCCGCTCTCCTCTCCGCCCAGCAGTACATCCTCGGTGATCATGATCCCGGCGATCCACTTGAATCCGATCTTGGTGACCTGGTATTCAAGTCCATAATGTTCGCACATGCGGCGCACCTTCGGCGTGGCACTGAAGGCCACCACCACCTTCCCCGTAAAGCCTTTGTACTTCACCAGGTAATGGATGAGCAGCAGGATGATGTGGTGTGAGTCTATGAACTCGCCTCTGTCATTGTAAAGTCCGATACGGTCCGCATCACCGTCGATGGCAAGGCCTGAATCGATGTCCGAAGTGCGACATAACTCGGAGAATTCAAGCAGGTTCTTGTGGATAGGCTCCGGGGCCTGCCCGCGGAACGAGGGGTTGTGGTCGCAGTGCAACAGGGTGGCCTCAGGCAGGATACGTGGGATCACATTCTGGCCGGATCCATACATCGCATCGAAAGCCAGTTTCATTCCCGAGCCACGGATGGCCGCCAGGTCGAAGTTCTTCTCCACCTCTTCCACATACATGCCCTCGAGGTCCACGAAACTCAGCAGCCCATCCGTTTCGGCTTTGGCCAGGTCGATGCCCGGCAGATCGACACCGTGCCGTTCGGGGATCATGTCCTCCACCTGCTGCACCTCCTCTGGCACAAGCGGTCCACCATGGCGGCCCTTCAGTTTGTATCCGTTATAGGATGGCGGATTGTGACTCGCAGTGATGATCACACCAATGGCCGCATCGAGCCGCCTGGCACCAAGCGATATCATCGGTGTACTCACGAAGCCCTTCGCCAGATGCACCTTTATTCCCTTCGATACGAACACCTTGGTGCAGGTATCCGCGAAGAGTTCTCCTGCGAAACGGCAATCATGGCCCACCACGATGCAGGGGTCCTCAGGGAAGTGCTTCTTCACCCACTCGGCCACAGCTACGCTCACACGCGCCACATTGTCCACAGTGAACTCCTGCGCGATGATGGCGCGCCAACCGTCCGTTCCAAACTTGATCTTGGTCATGAGGATGCTTTCGAGGCCGCGAAAATAGACCCTCCCGCAGATAGGCGGTCATTGCCCGGGACGTGGTCAGCGATAGATGCGCCGCTCGTTGAGCGCGCGCTGGTACTTGCGCGCGTAGATCAGGTGCTGATCGTATGTGCGTGAGAACTCGCTCCATCCGCTGAGGTCCGCACGTGCGCAGAAATAGAGGTGGTCATGTCGCTCGGCGTCCAGCACGGCATCGAGGAACCGGCGTTCCGGCATGTTGATCGGACCCGGTGGCAGACCGGTGTACCTGTAGGTATTGTAGGGGGAGTCCACCTCCTTGTCCCGGGCCAGTATCCGTCGCACGGAATCCATGCCCAGGGCGAACTTCAGCGTGGGATCGGCCTGTAGTGGCATGCCGATGCGCAGGCGGTTGAGGTAGACCCCGGCGATCCGCGGTGCATCCTCCATGCGCATGGTCTCGGCCTGCACGATGGATGCCAGCGTGGAAACCTGCATGGGCATGAGGCCCCGATCGTGTGCTTTTGCACGGCGTGCCTCGTTCCAGTACACCTCATGCTCGCGCTTCATGCGTGCGATGAAGCCCTCCGGGGTCATGTTCCACCAGAACTCATAGGTGTCAGGCAGGAACAAGCCGATCATTGTCCCCCGATCCAGACCGAGTTCTGCTTGAGTCCCCGCGTCGTCGAATGCCCGCATGAAATCCTCTGCACTTGGTTCCAACTTTTCGGCGAGGCGCTGGGCAAGATCCGGAAGTCTTGAGATGTTGTTGAAGGTGACGCGGACCGGCTCTTGTTCCCCGGATCGAAGCATGTTCACCAACTCATTCATCCCCATGCCCCGCGCGATCCGATATCGTCCTGGATGAACGCGCTCCACGTAGTTCTTCCGCGCACAAAGCCATCGGAAGCTGCGTTCATTCCGGATGGCATCAAGAACGATCAGGCTGTCCACCACATCATTGAAGTCGCTGCCGGTGGGCACGTACAGCACCCGGCTTTCCTCCGGGAAGGAAGTGGACGGCCCCAAGAGATACCGCCATGCGTAGCGCACTGTGAATGCACCGGCCAACAACAGCGCGAGAACTGCTATGAAGAGGACGATCCGGCGCATACGTTCACAAGGTCATGGAACCGGTGAAGACTTCACGCACCGGGCCCACCAACGAGACCGGACCGGCCGGATCAGCGCTAACGGGCACCACTACGCGGAGCTGGCCGCCACGGGTATCCACGCACACCTCGCCCGGCGGTAACAGACCTCTGGCCACAGCACCCAGGGCCGCTGCGGTGACCCCCGTGCCACAACTCAGCGTCTCATCTTCCACCCCGCGCTCGTATGTGCGCATTCGGACACGACCGTCCGCCACGGTCAGGAAATTCACATTCACACCGTGCTTCGCGAATCGCGGCCCGTTACGATGGTGTCTCGCTGTGACCAGGATATCCACCGACCCGGGGTCCCCGACCCAAACCAACAGATGCGGTGAGCCCGTGTCAACGAGATCCACATCATCCGCGATCCGCTCGATCGCTCCGGGAACGCTCATGGTGATCGCCACCACGCTCTCCCCTGCCATTCGTGCATCGTGCGCACCATCGATCGCAGTGAACACCGCGGCGGCATGTGCACCATCTTCAGCGATCGGATCATCCCCCATCAACCCACGCCAGAATGCGAAACCACAACGGCTCCCATTGCCACAGAAACTGCGACTACCGTCGGGGTTCAGGAAGTCCACGTGGTAGGCAGTTCCCGCCAGCTCCGGTCGCTGGATCAGCAGGATGCCATCGGACCCGATGCCAAAGTGCCGGTGGCACAACCGGCCCACAAGACCGGCATCATCCCCGGGGAAGATCCCATTGCGGTCGTCAAGCACGATGAAATCATTCCCCGTGCCTTCCCATTTGGAGAAATCGATCCTCATGCCCATGCTGCGAAGATCGCCCATCGGAACAGCATACCAGCGATCAACATCTTTTAACGGGGTGGCACGATACAAAGGCCCTGACAGATCGTTCACGGAGCATGCCAGGCACAAGGTTTGATCGGCCAAAGCAGCAAAACGAACGGAACATGAAGCGCGCACTTGGATACATCGGCATGGCTCTGGCGGGTGGCCTGTTGGCCTTGGGACTTAATGAGATGATCCCTTCACGCCAGGAGCAGATCCTTACCGATATGCATTCACCGCAGAATTCCGCTGTTCACAGGGTGGGGCTGCCCTCCGGCACGATCACCACGGTATCCATGCCGGACCTGGTGGAAGCTGCGGGGAATACAGTGAATGCCGTGGTGCATGTGACCACCGAGACCATGGTGAACGTGCGCGATCCCTTTTCCGATTTCTTCTGGGGGTACCGCCCACCCACCCAGCAGCCCCGCCAGGGTGCTGGTTCGGGTGTGATCATCAGTGATGACGGATTCATCGTTACCAATAATCATGTGGTGGACGGCGCCGACCGCATCCGGGTCCATCTGAACGACCGGCGCGGCTACGACGCTGTGGTGATCGGGCGTGACCCCAGCACGGACATCGCCCTGTTGAAGATCGAGGAAAGCGGACTGGACGCCATCGCTTTTGGCAATTCCGACGATGTGCGTGTGGGACAATGGGTGTTGGCAGTGGGCAACCCCATGAACCTCACCAGCACCGTCACCGCAGGCATCGTGAGTGCCAAGGCACGCAATATCAACCTGCTACAGTATGACCCCAACCGGGACATCTTCCCCATCGAATCCTTCATCCAGACCGATGCGGCGGTGAACCCAGGGAATAGCGGCGGAGCGCTGGTGAACACCGCTGGCGAACTCATCGGGATCAACACGGCCATCGCCAGCACGACCGGCGCTTATGCCGGCTACTCTTTCGCCGTGCCCGTGAACATCGTGAGCAAGGTGACCGGTGATCTGCTTGAGTTCGGTACCGTGCAGCGCGCCTACATCGGTGTGAGCATCCGGGACATGGACCAAAAACTGGCTGCGGAAACCGGGCTGGACCGTCCGCGCGGGGTGTATGTCAATGGTATCACCGAGGGTGGTGCCGCACAGGCCGCAGGCATGAAGACCGGTGATGTGATCGTGAAGGTGGGCAGCATCCCGGTGGACAACGTGCCCCAGTTGCAGGAGCAGGTGGGCCGCTTCCGCCCAGGGGACCGGGTGCCGGTGACCATACTGCGCCAAGGCCGCGAGAATGTACTGGACATGACCCTGCGCGGACGTGAGGGCACCACCACCGTGGCCACCAACCGCCGGGCCCCGACGCTCAGCGCGCTGGGTGCCGATCTGGCCGCCGCTTCGGCGGAGGACCTAAAGGCCCTGAATCTGGACCACGGGGTGAAAGTGGTGGCCGTAAGTAGTGGGAAATTCCGCACCAGCGGTATCCGTGAAGGTTTCATCATCACCCGGATCGATCAGGATCCCATCAAAAAACCCGAGGACGTGCAACGGGTGCTCGGTGGAAAGAAGGGTGGTGTGTTGGTGGAAGGGGTCTATCCGAACGGGGTGCGCGCATATTATGGCCTGGGGCTGTGACCCGCGCAGGAAGGCATCTTGCGACCCCATGCGAGGCCGCCCTTGTCCCGTAGCCGTTCGGGGCCGTACCTTCGCAGCCTGGAGTCACCCTTGACCTCAGGGTAGTCGTCTCGCCAACACCCACCTCTTAATCCCAGATCACCGTGGCATCAAGGATGCGTCAACTCAAGATCACCAAGTCGATCACCAATCGCGAGAGTCAATCGCTGGACAAATACCTGCAGGAGATCGGCAAGGAAGGGCTGATCACCGCGGACCAGGAGGTGGAACTCGCCCGGCGCATCAAGGAAGGTGACAATCTGGCCCTCGAGAAACTCGTAAAGGCCAATCTGCGCTTCGTGGTCAGTGTGGCCAAGCAGTATCAGAACCAGGGCCTGAGTCTGCCCGATCTGATCAACGAAGGAAATCTGGGTCTCATCAAAGCCGCCCAGCGCTTTGACGAGACACGGGGCTTCAAGTTCATCAGTTACGCCGTGTGGTGGATCCGCCAGAGCATCCTTCAGGCACTGGCGGAGCAGAGCCGCATCGTGCGGCTGCCGCTGAACCAGGTCGGATCGCTCAACAAGATCAACAAGGCCTTCGCCAAGTTGGAACAGGAGTTCGAGCGCCCTCCCAGCGCTGAGGAACTGGCCATCAGTCTGGACCTGCCCCCCGAGAAGGTGGCGGATACGATGAAAGTAAGCGGCCGGCACATCAGCATGGACGCCCCTTTCGTGGAGGGTGAAAGCAACAGCCTGCTGGATGTGTTGCCCAACAACGATAGTGCCCCGGCCGATCGCCTGCTGCTGAACGAATCATTGGCCAAGGAGATCGACCGGGCTTTGAGCACCCTTACCGAGCGCGAGCGTGATGTGGTGAAGCTCTTCTTCGGCATCGGCATCAACCATGGCCTCACCCTCGAGGAGATCGGTGCCAAATTCGACCTCACGCGTGAGCGTGTGCGTCAGATCAAGGAAAAGGCCATACGCCGGTTGCGACATACCAGCCGGAGCAAGCTCCTGAAGGCATACCTCGGCTGAGAATGACCTTGAACGCGCCCCGCAACACGGGGCGTGTTCGCTATACCCCAAAACCTATCCCACCATCGAACATTCCATGGAGACCGTCGAAGCGAAGACCGGTTACGAAGCCGGCCTGAAGGATTATGTGGACCGCGAACGCGCGGCCGTTGATCTGACCAATTCCGTAGGCCAGCTGATGTACGGCAAGGGTGTGGAACTGGTCTTTTTCCGCAACCACCTGACCGATGTGGGCATCTCCGAGGTGCTCAACCTGTTCGACTATGCCGAATTGGTGGTGAAGAAACCGATCGACATTTACACGAGTGCCGAACTGGCCCGAACACTGTTGACCCTGGATCTGGCACCTTCCAAGTTGGACATCGGCCGCCTTACCCACGAGTTCCTCACCGCGGCCCCGAAACCAACTTCCGCCACTGATTTCCTCAATACGACACTTTCCGGGTTCGTCGGTGAGGAAAAACACAACTTCGTTCCACGCGACGTGGTGCTTTATGGCTTTGGCAGAATTGGCCGCATAGCCGCCCGCGAACTGGTGAAACAAGCCGGCAAGGGTCAGCAGCTCCGTCTGCGCGCCATCGTCACACGCACCCTTACGGATGAGGAGATCGTAAAACGTGCTGCCCTGTTGCGAAATGACAGTGTTCACGGCGCCTTCAAAGGTTCCGTGAAGGAAGACCTGGAACGTAAGGCATTGTGGATCAATGGTCAGTTGGTGCAGCTGATCGCCGCCGCCAACCCGGAGGATATCGATTACACGGCCTATGGCATCCACGATGCGCTCATCCTGGACAATACCGGGGCCTTCACCAAGCGCGCGGATCTGGAGCGTCACCTGAAGGCGAAGGGAGTACACAAGGTGATCCTTACAGCACCAGGTAAGGATATGCCCAATGTGGTGTACGGCATCAATCAGCATGATGTGGATCTGGAGAACGATCGTCTGGTGAGCGCGGCCAGCTGTACCACCAATGCCATCTGTCCCGTGCTTCAGGTAATGGAGACCAAGGTGGGTATTGTGAAGGGGCACATTGAAACGGTGCATGCCTACACCAATGACCAGAATCTGCTGGACAATTACCACAAGAAACCCCGCCGGGGACGTAGCGCCGCTATCAACATGGTGATCACCAGTACGGGTGCCGGAAGTGCTGTCACCAAGGCGATCCCCAGCCTTAAGGACAAGCTGACCGCCAACGCGGTGCGGGTACCAACGCCCAATGGCTCCCTGGCCATAATGAGTCTCACCCTGAGCCGGAAAGTAACCCTTGAGGAGGTGAATGACCTGATGCGTGACGCCGCACTGAATGGAGAGCTGGTGAACCAGTTGCATTATCACATCGACCCTGAATTGGTGAGCAGCGACATCATCGGGGACACATGCTGCAGCGTGTTCGACAGCAACGCCACCATCGTGAGCACTGACGGCATGAACGTGGTACTATATGCCTGGTATGACAACGAATTCGGCTATACCAAACAGGTGATACGCCTGGCCAAGTACGTAGCCAAGGTGCGGCGTCTTATCTACTACTGAACGGTCGCCGCCCGATCACATGAAAGCCCCGCACCGGGGCTTTTCGTGTGGAATGGCCCCACGCAACGAAGCCCCGGACCAGCCAGGGCTTCGTGCGGAGGCGGGCTCAGTGTAGTCGCTCCGGTACTTTGCCCGCCGAAAGACTTTGTCCATCAACCGATGAACAGGGAGATGATGACCAGGATCGGTGGAAGAATGGCGAAGTAGAACGCGATCCGGCGGATGGTTTCCGTCTTGCGTGAGGGCTTCAGTTCCCACTTGATGGCTGCGATGATCATTCCCATGGGCCAAAGGTGGCCCCGGGGAAGTACGGCCACAATACCCAGAACTGGGTATAAATGAGCCCAGATCCATACCACGCAGGAGAATTTCTCGTCCTCACCATGGTGGATAGCCAAAAACGAGCGAGGCCACCCGAAGGTGGCCTCGCTTAAAGGTCGTGGACTTCTCGTGATCAAGGCTGGATCACCACGCGCTCCACATGTTGGTGGTCTCCTGCGGTAATGCTCAGGATATACACCCCGCCTGCCAGCCCACCCCCAAGGTCGATCACGGTGGACAGGTGGTCGCCCTGTGTCGGGATCACGCGAGCGATGATCCGCTTACCGGTCAGGTCGTACAAGTCCACTGCGACCGCTGCCACATCACCCTGGATCTCATTCAAGGTCAGCCAGAGCTGGTCGCCACGGTTCGGGTTGGGCCATACACTAACGGACGCTCCACCTTCCATCGCCAGGTTCTGGTCACCCGGGGCCACACCCTGTCCGATCGTCACATCGCACACCCAACCCCAAGCACAGAATTCAGTGCCGATACGGGCACGGACCCTCACCTGATACGTGCTACCTGGGTTCAATGCCGGACCTGCGGTGGCAGGCCAGTTGAGATGGCGCTGAACGTTGTTCGAGAAACGGTTGAAGAGATAACCTTCCCCGGCATTGCTGAACTCGAACTCGTATTGGTTGGCATTCGCCACGGGGCGCGCGGTGATGCGGTTCTGCGCACTGTTGGGGCCACCAAAGGTCCTCGTCACCCCACAACTGAAGTTCGGGTTTCCCACGATGTCGTTGAGGCCCGTGGGGGGACAGGCCGCCTGGGCAGGATCTAACACCACCCGGCATGCTGGTCCATAGTTCTCGGTGAAGACCCCATTGACCACACCCCGGATGCGCACATTGTACAATACGCCATCCTGTAGGTGGTTGGCAACGGCCCAGTTGTTCAATTGGATGTGGCAGGCACGGGTGGCTCCAACATTTCCGAAACCATCACTCGTGGCGTGGCTGCGGAACTTGCGGAAGCTGTAATCGTTGGCCCCGTTCGGGTCGAAGAACCAGAATTCGTAACCATCATCGGTCTGGTCACCCACCTGCCACTGTTCACTCACGGCCTGGTTCTCAGTGGCCACCAGGTAGTTGCCGCTCTCCCACCAGAACCGGTCGCAACTGGTCTGTATTGGTCGATCGCTGCCCATGGGCAGGCAGAATCCTTCACCCGGGGCGAGGGAACTTTCACTTCCGAAGCCGCCATTGTTGCTATTGTCGATGATGCGCTCACCACCCAGGGTCCGCAGCACATAACCGCCTCCAACAATGCCATCCCCACCGCTGTCGGTCACCACCAGGCGGTAGCAACCATCGGGCAGACAGCAACTCTCCAGAACGCTTTCCTGGTCGCTGGGCAATCCGGTACCGCTACAAACTGCCGGGCCACCGGCCAGAGGCAGGATCTCCCAGCCGATATCCGCACCATTGGCGTCGGTCTTGAAGTCGATCACCAGGTCATGCACGCAATCAGCCGGGATGCCCACACACTGGCAGTCGTTGGTCCAGATGTCATTGATAGTGTCCGGGTCTTCATCATCGCATGTTGTGCCGGGCTGCGCATCGCCATTCACCTCACCGAGGCAGTCCGTGCAGGTGCTGTTGGGCGGGATGCCCGTATTGCCGCCGGAGCACTCTCCACACAGGTCGATCGTGGCACTGCCACCCGGGTCACCATTACAATCGTTCGCGCATGGGGTCATACCGGTGTTGCCACCCACACAATCGCCGCAGTTGTCGATGAAAGCCGTGCCGCCGAAGTCACCGTTGCAGTCCGCCACGCAAGCCACCTCACCGGTGTTGCCGCCCACGCAATCGCCGCAGTTATCGATGATGGCCGTGCCATTGATGTCGCCGTTGCAATCCAGGCACGTGCTGTTGGGCGGTATGCCAGTATTGCCGCCGGAGCACTCACCACACAGGTCCACTGTAGCCGTGCCATTGATGTCGCCATTGCAGTCCAGGCACGTGCTGTTGGGCGGGATGCCCGTATTGCCGCCGGAGCACTCACCGCACTGATCCACGCTGGCCGTGCCATTGATGTCGCCGTTGCAATCCAGGCACGTGCTGTTGGGCGGTATGCCAGTATTGCCGCCGGAACACTCACCACACAGGTCCACTGTAGCCGTGC
>JBGTES010000087.1:0-22498 GCA_041747675.1 Flavobacteriales bacterium | reverse complement strand
GGCGGCGCGCGCAGCTACCCCTCACGCAGGCGATCATACAATTCGCCGGTGCCGATGTGCAGGGCCTGATGGTCTCGGAAGACATCACCCTGGGCTACGACCATGCGGTGAACGAACAACTCGCTTTCCGGCTGGAAGGCTATCTGCAACGGATCAGCGATGTGCCGGTGTCCATGCCCATGTTCAACACACCGTACCATGTGAGCCTGCTGAACACCTGGGATGATCCGGCCTTCCTGCCGTTACTGCAGGAGGGTTCCGGCAGCAACCGCGGTGTGGAATTGTCGGTGACGCACAACTTCGCCAGCGGCTATTTCTACCAGGCGAACGTGAGCGGGTTCGAGAGCCGGTACACCACGTACGATGGAACGGAGTTCCCCACCCGCTGGGATGCGGGTTGGATCGCGAACGCCATGGGCGGGAAGGAATTCGAGAAGAAGAAGGAGGACCGCGTGCGCACCTGGGGGGTGAGTGCCCGCCTCTATGCCATGGGTGGCCAGCGCTACACGCCGATCAACGTGGTGCAATTGAACGGCTTCCCGGTGGTGGGCTTTTCAGATGCGCCCTTCTCCGCACAGCAGGCGGACTTCTTCCGCGCGGATCTGCGCGTGTACCTGAAGAAGGATCGCAAGGCCCGCACCGGCCAGTGGGCGCTGGACCTGCAGAACGCCACCAATGCACAGAACGAGGCTTTCCGTTACTTCGACCAGCGGAAAGGTGAAGTGGTGATCAAGTACCAACTGGGCTTGATACCGAACTTGAGTTACCGGGTGGAGTTTTGAGGTTGGTTGATGGTTGTCCGTTGTTGGTTGTCGGTCGATCGACCTAATTGGCGGTCACTCCGAGCCTGCCTGCCGCGAGGCAGGCGAAGCGAAGGAGCCCCGCCACGCACTTACGAGAACGCACGTGACTCACACTGGGCGAAGCGAATAAGAGAACACACATGAAATACCTCCACCTCCTTCTCGCCCTCCTCTTCGCCGCCTTTGCCGCGCTGCAATGGAACGACCCCGACCCCCTGGTATGGGTGCTGGCCTACGGCATGGTGGCGGTGTTCTTCGCGCTGGCCGCATGGGGCCGCCTGCCACGCTGGCCGGTGATCGCGTGGACGGCCCTGCTCACCCTGTGGATGCTGAGCATGGTGCCGGGCGTGGTGGATTGGATAAACCTGGGCATGCCCACGATCACCGGCAGCATGAAGGCGGAGGAACCGCACATTGAAGTGGTGCGCGAGTTCGGAGGTTTGCTGGTGGCGGTGCTGGCGCTGCTATGGCTGGTGTTCCGCATACGGAGGGGCTGAACATGCCGAAGGGCCCCTTGCAGGACCCTTCGTCACCCTTGTTGCGCGGTACCTGAACGAAACCGTTCCGGAGTACCAGCACCCTATTGCCTGAACCCTGTAGCTATGACGCCTGTGCAGGCGCCGTGGTTACACGATGCGAACCTACGGCCCCAGAAGGGGGGTGCCTGTTAAGGCCACGCGAACGAACGTTGATCTTTGTTAACCAGGTCTTTGAGGCATGCGCCGGGAATAGCTTCGCTCACGTGGAGAAGCGCAGGATGATCGGGCTGTTCGCGGTCATCACGGTGGCGCTCGGCGGGCTCATCGCCATCCAGATGTCGTGGTCGCGCAGCACCATCGCCCTGCGCGAGGCGCAGTTCAACCAGGGGGTGGACCAGGCCCTGTTGCACGTGAGCGAACGGCTGGAGCGCCTGGAGAAGATGGAGGACCTGCGCCGGCATCCCATCGGCCGCCGCCTGATGCTGCGCCTGGATACCCTGCGCCGCGCGTCCGCCACTGACAGCACGCGCAGCAGCATGGTGGTGCATGGGCAACCGCTGCACAGCGCCATCGGGGACCGGGCATCGGACGGTCACCCGCTGGACCGCAAGGAGCATGAGGTGCTGGTGGCCGACATGGTGCGCGGCATCCTCGCCACCGAGATGGTGAAGGATATCCGCGCCCGCCTCGATCCGCAATTGCTCGATTCGTTGCTCCGTGTGGAACTCGCCGCCGCGCAGGTGACAGGTGCCTTCCAACACGGTGTGTTCAACGCGCAGGGCGGGGTGGCCTACCTGCCCCTGGGGCAGGATCTGGATACAGCCTCGCTTGCCGCATCGCCACATCGCGTGCGCCTCTTCCGTCATGATATCGCCAGCGCGCCGCATGACCTGCATGTGCTGATCGCCGACCGGCCCGGTGCGATCATGCGCGGCGTGCTGCCCATGCTGGCGTTCTCCGCGCTGCTCATCCTGGGCATCCTGGCCTCCTTCGCCTGGACCCTGCGTACCATCCTGCACCAGAAGCGCATGGGCGACATACGCAACGATCTGGTGAACAATATGACGCACGAACTGAAGACACCCATCAGCACCATCGGCCTGGCGTGCGAGGCATTGGCCGACCCCTCCATGCCGAAGACCGAGGAGCAGGTGCGCAACTACACCAGCATGATCCGCAATGAGACCAAACGGCTGGGCGCATTGGTGGAGAATGTGCTGCAGAGCGCCGTGCTGGACAGCGGCCGCATGGTGCTGAAGAAGGTGGAGCTGGACCTGCACGCCTTGATCCGCGATGTGGCGCGCACGGGCGACATGCAGGTGCGGCGTCGCGATGGTACCATCGAGACCGACCTGGGTGCCGAGATCCACCACCTGCACGGGGATCGCATCCACCTGACCAATCTGCTCTACAACCTGATCGACAACGCGGTGAAGTACACCGAGGAGGTGCCGCGGATCCGCATCACCACGCGCAGCGACGATGAGGGGATCACCATCAGCGTGAGCGACAATGGCATCGGCATCCACGCCACCGAGCACGGCAAGATCTTCGACCGCCTGTACCGCGTGCCCACGGGCAACATCCACAACGCGAAAGGCTTCGGCCTGGGGTTGAGCTACGTGCGCAGCGTGGTGGAACGCCACCGGGGCAAGATCCGCCTGGAAAGCGTTCCGGGGCGCGGCAGTACCTTCCACATCTTCCTACCCTTTGAACATGTCACGTCCGATCCAACTGTTGCTGGTGGAAGATGACCCCAACCTGGGGGGCCTCCTCGCCGATTACCTGCGCGCCAAGGGCTACGCGGTGGAACTGCGGACCGATGGCGAGCAGGGCTGGAAGGCTTACAAGCAGGGGAAGTTCGACCTGCTGGTGCTGGATGTGATGATGCCCATCAAGGATGGTTTCACGCTGGCGGCGCAGATCCGCAAGGAGGATGATCGCACACCGATCGTATTCCTCACCGCCAAGAGCATGAAGCAGGATACCATCCGCGGCTTCGAACACGGCGCCGATGACTATATCACCAAGCCTTTCAGCATGGAGGAATTCCTGCTGCGGGTGGGTGCCGTGCTGCGGCGTGCACGCGGCATACCGCCCCAGGCCGAGGAGCCTGACCAGTTCCAGATCGGCGCCAGCATGTTCGATCCGCGCAGGCAGCAGCTGCGCACCCCCGTGGGCGAACGCCGCCTCACCACCAAAGAATCGGAATTATTACGCCTTCTGTGCCTGCACCGCAACGATGTGCTGGAGCGTGCCTACGCGCTGACGGAGATCTGGGGGAACGACAGTTACTTCAGCGGGCGCAGCATGGATGTGTACATCGCCAAGCTGCGCAAGTATCTGCGGGACGACCCGTCGTTGCAGATCATTAATGTACACGGCAAAGGCTTCCGCCTGATCGACGAGGGGCCGCAATGATCCACGCGTTGGCCCGGTTCCATGGTAAAGCACTAGACCATGGAACGCACAGCCCATCCCTGGTACCAAAGGCGCAAGGGCGCAGGCGGCCGTTTCACCATCGGACTGCTCACCGCATTGTCCATCACCCTGGCCGCCCTGGAGTGGGGCGGTGCCAAGCGGGTGCAGGCCGAGCCGCCACATGAACTGCCCGTGGAGGATCCCTGGGACGGTCCGCGCGTGGTGGTGATCGAGAAGAAGAAGGAGTCCGCCGCGCCGCGGAAGAAGCGTGCAGCGACCAGCTCCGTGGTTGAGCCAGGCGAACCTGATGAGCCAGCCGAGCCGACACCGGATCCCGCCCCGGACGATGGCCCCACCAGTGATGACGGCCCGGAACTCACCCCGCTGGATTCGCTGCGCGGCGAAGATGATGGGGCCACGGCGGGCCCATTTCCGTGGGAGCTGGTGGGTGTGCGGCCTTACTTCAGGGACTGCCTGAAGCGCCACCCGAAAACTTTGGATGAATGCACCGAGCAGCGGATCCAGGATCATCTCGCACGCCGTTTCCAAGTGCCGGAGGGCCTGCGCGGCGAGGTGCGCACCATGGTCTTCTTCGAGATCGATACCGAAGGCCGCGTTACGAAGCTGGTATGCGCCCCGCGCGTGGATCGCGAGATCGAACAGGAGGTGGAACGCGTGCTCACCGCGTTGCCCATCTTCGTGCCGGGCAGTCAGGGCGGAATACCGGTGCCGGTGCGCTACACCATTCCCTTGCGTGTGGCGCGCCGCTGATCACAGGCAGGCGGTGCGGCCACCATCCACCGGGAGGTTGATGCCGTTGATGTAGGCGCCCGAGGGGCCGGCGAGGAAGGCCACCGCATAGGCGATCTCCGCAGGAGAGGCGAAACGCCGCAGGGGGATCTCGGCCATCATTTCCTCGGCCGCTTCGCTCTCACTCATGGCACCCCGCGCCGCCTTGCCGCGCACGATCGCCGCCAGGCGATCGGTCTCGGTGGCGCCGGGCAACACATTGTTCACCGTGATGCCGTGCGGACCCAACTCGTTGGCCAGGGTCTTCGCCCAGCTGGCCACCGCCCCGCGGATGGTGTTGCTCACCCCCAGGTTGGGCAGCGGCTGTTTCACGCTGGTGCTGATGATGTTGATGATGCGCCCATGGCGGGCCTTCTTCATGCCGGGCACCACGGCGCGCACCAGGGTCTGGTAACTGAGCAGGTGCAGGCGGAAGGCATCCACGAAATCCTGCGGATCCGCTTCGTGCGCCAGGCCGGGCGGCGGGCCACCGGTGTTGTTCACCAGGATATGCACCTTGTCCTGTGCCGGTCGCGCATGCAACGCAGTGTGAAGTGCGACGGTGTCGGACATGTCCACCACGATACTGTCATGCACCTGGCCGGCCTCGGTGGAGAGTTCCCTCAGTACGGCCTGCACCGCGGTGGCATTGCGTGCCAGCAGGGTGATGCGGGCCCCCAGGCGGGCCAGTTCCAGCGCGATGGCCCGTCCGATGCCTTGTGTGCTGCCACATACCAGGGCATGCCGGCCTTCCAAACGAATATCCATGTGCCCAAAGGTAAAAGAGGGCTGCGGGTTAGGACGGAAGGCGCTTGGAGAGGTGTTGGACATGACACTCTTTGCAAGTAAGGTCAACGGTCGTGTTCATAATTCCATGGGGGAAACCTGCCCATTCCATGGAACTATGGGCTTTTGTGACCATCTTGCGGTCACTTACACAGAACCCTACCCTATCCAAGCTACCATGAAGAAACCTTACCCTGTCCTGACCTGGGGTGTGAGCCTGCTGTTCGCTGGCGCGCTCCAGGCACAATCCATCGGGCCGTCCCAGAATTTGTCCAAGGCCGAACTCTTGCGGCAAAGCGTGCGCACCATGCAGCAACCGGACGTACCCTCCATGGGACCCAGTACCGGTGCACCGGTGAATGCTGTGGCCCCACAGAACCTGTCGGTGGGAGGCTCACTCACCACCCTGAGTGCCGCCAAATCCGGCGACTTCGCCCAGGGATCCCCGCTGGGGGACCATACCGTGAATTACGCGAACAGTGGCGGTGGGCCACCCAATGACGATTGCACCGGCGCCGTGCCGCAGAACCTGGCACCGGGCGCCACGGTGAACTACTCGGGCAACAACACCGGCGCCACCGTGCTGGAACCCACCCCCTTCGTGGTGGTGTGGGAGGCCTTCACCACTACCGAGTGCACCAACGTGACGGTGAACTACTGCGTACCCGGATCGGTCTTTGCGAACTTCCTGATCAACATTGTCACCCAGTGCCCGGACCCGCTTGGCGGTGTGCTCACCGGCACCTTCACGGACTGCACAGTGTCCTTCGCCGCATTGCCTGCGGGCACCTACTGGATCCCCGTGCTGGTCGATCCGCCTGATACACCAAATGGAAATTACTCCATCAGCGTGAGTGCCACGAGCTGCGCACCGCCCGACGGCGATTGCACCGGTGCCGTGCCCCAGGCGCTGGCAGCAGGCGCCACGGTGACCTTCACCGGGGACAACAGTGACGCCACCGTGCTGGAGCCTACCGCGTTCCTGGTGGTGTGGCAGGCATTCACCACCACCGAATGCACCAACGTGACGGTGAACTACTGCGTACCCGGATCGATCTTTGCGAATTTCCTGATCAACATTGTCAACCAGTGTCCCGATCCGCTGGGCGGTGTGCTTACCGGCACCTTTACGGACTGCACGGTGTCCTTCGCCGAACTACCGGCGGGTACCTACTGGATCCCGGTGTTGACCGACCCTCCTGATACGCCGGATGGAGCCTACACCATCAGCGTAAGCGCCACGGCCTGTGCGCCACCGCCACCCGGCTACTGCCCGGCAGGGGCCACCAGCACCGACTTCGAGAAGATCGGCAACGTCACCTTCGCGGGGATCAACAACAACTCCACCAGCACCGCAGGTTATGAGGACTTCACCAACGTGGTGGGCGCTGTGGAGGCCGGGGCCAACTACCCCATCTCGGTCACCATCGAGGAAGGTTACCCAGAGGACCAGATCTATGTCTGGATCGACTGGGACCAGAATGAGGTGTTCGAGGTAAGTGAACTGATGTGGGTCTCGCCGATCGGTGCCGGGCCTACACACAGTGGCAGCATTGCTGTGCCGGCGGGTGCCTTGGCCGGCTCCACCCGCATGCGTGTGCGTCTTACCGACACGCACGACGGATCTGGGTACCCCAACAACATCAACGCGATCCCGTGCGGCCTCAGCAGCTACGGCCAGGTGGAGGATTATACCATCAACGTCACCTCCGGTGGTGGCGGTGGCTATTGCAATGCGGGCGCCGATGGCACCGGCCTGGGCCTGGAGGAGCGCATCATCAATGTCACCTTCGCAGGCATAGACCACGATTCGCCGAACGTGTCGCCCACCGCACCGGCCTATTCGGATTTCACCGCGGTCTCAGGTACCGCAGTGATCGGCCAGACCTACCCGATCGCGGTCGATGTGGCACGCAACGGGGCCAACACTTCGTACAACACCAACCAGGTGCTGGTATGGATCGACCTGAACCACGATGAGGATTTCCTCGATCCCGGTGAACTCGTGTACGTTTCGGAGATCGCCTCCGTGGACATCTACACCGGGAATGTGACCATCCCGATGGGATCCACCGTGGGACCCACGCGAATGCGCATCCGCCTGCACGATACGCATGATGGCAGTGCGTACACCAACAACTTCAACGACACCCCCTGCGGTCTGGCCAGCTATGGCGAGGTGGAGGACTACACGGTGATCATCGAGACGAGCAGCGGTGTGTCCGGGCAGGGTGCAGTGTCCTGGTCGGTGTTCCCCAACCCCAACACAGGCGACTTCACCGTGCGTTACGGCGGCCTCGATGCCCAGGTGGCGATGGAGGTGATCGATGTGACCGGGCGCCTGGTGCACAACGAGAGCCGGTGGATGGTGCAGGGCGAACTGACCTACATGGCCCTGAGTGGCAAGCTCTCTCTGGGTAGTTACATCGTGCGTTTCTCCACCAACGATGCCAGCTACGAGCAGCGCATCGTGGTGCAGTGATCGATCGCACGGAAACGCTTTTGGAATGGGGCGGGGCCGGTGACGGCCCCGCCTCTTTTCCATTGTACCGATCGTATGGGGATCATGGATTAGTTTCGCCCTGTTGCTCCCCCCTCCTGGGACCATTGGGTCCTGACTCTCGCTTACGAACAACTTCCACGTGATCTTGGCAGGTCCTCCTATGCCGGTGTCCAAGCTACCTCGCATGCTCTTGGCCTTCATCGCCTTGCTCGCCTTGGGGATCTTGCATGCCCATGCGATCGCGGCTGTGTTGCCCGCGGAGTATCGGTTCGCCCCTGCGGCTGGTCTGGGTAGCTGTGAGGCGGATGCGGGCATACTCACGCCGCTGGATGCCAACCCTTGTCTGGTGGATGGCGTGGCGATCCTGCTGGCCACCGCAGGTGATGATGCAGTGGTGCCTGATGGTCAGCAGATCTTGTATGTGCTCACCCAGGGTGAGGAGTTGGCGATCATCAACGCACAAACAGATCCCTTCTTCGGTGTGAATAGTATCGGGCTCTACACCATCCATACCCTGGTATACGACCCTAACACATTGGATCTCTTCGAGGTGGTGATCGGGGAGACCACCGCCTACGACCTTGCATCACAGATGATACAAGGCGGTGGTGAGGTATGCGCGGCCATGGACGTGGTGGGTGCGGCATTCAACGTGACCTTGTGTGGCGAACCGTGTGAGGCCAATGCGGGCTCCATCTCCACCTCGGAACCGGAACCTTGTCTACTGGACGGTGTGGCCTTCCTCCATGTCAATTCGCAGGGCTCGGGTGTGATCCCTCCTGGCTATGAAATGGTGTTCGTACTCACCAGCGGACCAGCGTTGGTGATCATTGATATCGATCTTTTCCCATTCTTCACCGTGACCCAGACCGGGGGCTTTGCGACCCATCCGCTGGTATACGATCCCGCCACGTTCGATCTCTCGACCGTTGAACTGGGTGTTACCACGGCCTTTGATGTGGACGCCTTGCTGATCCAGGGTGGTGGAGCGATCTGCGGCAGTCTTGATATGGTGGGCGCGACATACAATGTCACACTTTGTGAAGATCCGTGCGAAGCCGATGCCGGCACGCTCAGCGGTGGCGGTGTGGCATGCGTGGTGGCGGGTACGAGTCCGCTCATGGCATTCCCAGACGGCAACAGCGTGGTGCCCGACGGCTTTGAGACGGTGTACGTGCTCACGTTCGGTGCGGAGCTGACGATCATTGGGATGAACACCGTACCGGAATTCATCGCGGAGAGCCTTGGCATACACACCATACATACACTGGTGTACGATCCCGATACGCTTGACCTGTCCTTCGTGGAAATGGGAGTGACATCGGCTTACGATGTGAACGCGTTGCTGACCCAGGGAGGTGGAACTGTCTGTGCGAGCCTGGATATGGCGGGGGTGATGTTCAGCGTGGAGGACTGCCAGCCGCCCTTCTGCGATGCCTATGCCGGCACGCTGGAGGCCGATGAGGAACAAGTGTGTCTGCAGAACGGCACGGCAGTGATCTCCGCCACTGCACAAGGTGATGCCGCGGTCCCCGATGGCTACGGAGTAGCCTATGCGCTTTCCCTTGGCCCGGACCTGGTGATCGTAGGCCTGTCATTCGGCCCCGTGTTCACGGTATCCCAGGCAGGGGAGTACATCATTCATACGCTGGTCATCGATCCCCTCACCATCGATCCAGGGTTGGTGGAATTGGGGGTCACCACGGGGTATGACATCCATGCCTTGCTGATCCAGGGCGGCGGGCAGATCTGTGGTGCGCTTGATGTGGCCGGGGCACCAGTGTCCGTGCTGGACTGTACCCCGGCCAATGATCTTTGCGCGGATCCCACGGCCCTGCTCATCGAATTGGACTGTGTGCCGTTGCCCGGTGACAATACGCACGCCGCGCCAGGGCCGGGGAACCCCGGCTGCGACTTCAGCACCGTGGGTTATTCCGATGTGTGGTACACCTTCAACGCGGGGCAGAATACGTCGGTGAACATCGATCTGGATCCCGGGGGCATGACCGATTGGGGCATCGTGGTGTTCAACGCCTGCGGGGGCACCGAAGTGGCCTGCGAGGTACAGCCCAATGCCCCGTTGGAAGTGACGGTGACTCCCGGCGCGGACTATGTGGTGCGCATCTACACCAACCTGCAGTTCGGTACAGGAGGGCCATTCACCATTTGCCTCACCGCTGCGATACCTTCCATTTTCTGTGATGCGGGCGATGTGTCCACCACCGAGATGGACACGCTACTGTACGTCTGCCAGGATAGCCAGGCCGACGTGATCGCCTTCTTGAACAGTTCGCTTTCCACGCAGGCATACACCTACATCCTGACCGATGCGGATGATGTCATCATCACCCAACTCTCCGGCGTCTCCCTCGACTTCAACGGCCTGCCTATGGGTGCGTACAGAGTGTGGGGCGTTTCGCACCACGGTGCCTTGGTGGGTGCGGTCCCGGGCAACACCATCGGGGAGGTCACCTCGGCAGGCTATTGCGCTTCGATCAGTACCGCTTATGTCAATGTGATCGTGGATATCTGCACCGGAGTGGAGGCTTTGTCCGGACAGGATTGGGCCTTGTTCCCCAATCCGACACATGGTGTGCTCACTCTTCTACACGATGGTCCTGAGACCGATGTGGCCCTGCGTGTATTCGATATGGGCGGCCGTCTGGTGCACGCGGATCAGCTTCGCATGGGCCACGGCGCCGTACTCCCAGTGACCTTCGCCGAAGGACTCGTACCCGCTGTGTACACGGTGCAGCTGATCTCCGACGGGCGGGCCGTCACGATGCGCCTTGTCGTTCAGCGGTAGGTGAATTGGATCGAAGCGCGCGGGGTGTCGATGGCTCCCGCCCACGGTCAATACAGGGGTGCGAACCTTGCTTGCGACCCGGGGGTATAAGCCCCCAAATTCCCGCCATGCACCTTCCGCGCCTTCCCCTGGCATTGGTCGTTTCGCTGATCCTGGCCGCCGGCGCACAGGCGCAGGACCGTTCAAGCAAGGACACTTCCGACACACCGGCGGGCCATGTGCTCCCGGTGAACGGCCGCATCACCGATGGAGAGAAGAAACTCGCAGGGTGCCAGATCCAGGTGTTCCGTGAGAACGAGCTCCTTGCCGAGCAGGTCACCGACAAGACTGGCAAATTCAACGTGGGGCTGGAGGTGGGTGATCAGTATGGCATCGTCTTTCAGCGCGAAGGGTTCGTGCCAAAGCGCATCATCGTGGATACGCGTGCGGAATTGCCCAAGGGCGAACTCGTCTTCGAACCGCTTGACATGGAGGTGAGCATGCTCAAAGCCGAGAAATATGATGGCGCCGATACTGATGCGCTGGACTTTCCCTTCGCCATTGTTCGCTGGGACAAGCGCACCAAGACCTTCGCGCAGGACCAGCAGTACACCATGGACATGATGCGTACCAACGGTGCCCTGCTGCTGATGGCCGGCCGCACGAACAAGCCCTGAGCCCGCACCGCCCCGGGTCGCTACCTTTAGCGGCAACGAAAGACCTGGGCCATGAGCATCCGCAAACCCTTCGACCTGCGCGGCTGGATCGACACGAACCGCGACCTGTTGAAGCCCCCTGTGGGCAACAAGAACCTGTACACCGAGGCTGGCGACTACATCGTGATGGCGGTCGGGGGTCCCAATGCGCGCAAGGACTACCACTGGAACGAGACCGAGGAACTCTTCTACCAGCTGGAGGGTGATATCGAGGTGGGCATCCAGGAGGATGGCAGGGCGGTGACGATCCCCATCAAGGAGGGCGAGATGTTCCTGCTGCCTGCCCGTGTGCCGCACCAGCCGCGCCGCCCGGCGAACACCGTGGGCCTGGTGATCGAGGTGAAGCGCGATGATCGCGAGCTGGAGGATGGCCTGCAGTGGTACTGCGAGAAGTGCAACAACCTGCTGCATGAGTACCGCTTCGTGCTGCACAACATCGAGAAGGATTTCCTGCCGCGCTTCCGTGATTTCTACGGCAATGCCGAATTGCGCACCTGCGACAAGTGCGGGCATGTGATGGAGACCGATCCCCGCTTCGTGTAAGAGCCTGCTTATGATCGCTTCACATGCGCCCCCCGGCCTCTTTCTCACTCATGCTTCACCGGAAAATGTTCCCGTAGACACCCGCTACGCGAAAATTTCTCCGGCAAACCCTGATCAATATATAGTCACGGGGTCCATCATGCAAGAGATCATAAACAGGCTCTAAGCCGCGCGCATGGCCGAGCTGCTCACTGTCGACATCCACACGCACATCCTGCCGGAGAACATCCCGGACTTCGGTGCGAAGTACGGATATCGCGGCTTCGTCCATCTGGACCACCACAGGCCCGGGTGCGCCCGCATGATGAAGGACGACAAGTTCTTCCGTGAGGTGCAGGCCAACTGTTGGGATCCACAGGTGCGCATTACCGAATGCGATCACCACCACGTGCATGTGCAGGTGCTCAGCACCGTGCCGGTGATGTTCAGTTATTGGGCGAAGCCGCACGACACGTTGGACCTGTCGATGTTCCTCAACGACCATATCGCGGGCATCGTGCAACGGTGGCCCGCGCGATTCATCGGCCTGGGCACGGTGCCCATGCAGGATGTCGCACTGGCCATCAAGGAATTGGAACGCTGCAAGCGCATCGGCCTGGTCGGCGTGCAGATCGGCACACACATCAACGGCACCAACCTCGGCGAGCCCCGTCTGTTCCAATTCTTCGCCGCCTGCGCCGAGCTGGGCATGGCCGTGTTCGTACACCCTTGGGACATGCTGGGGGCCGAGCGCCTGGACAAGTATTGGATGCCCTGGCTGGTGGGCATGCCCGCCGAGACCACCGTGGCCATCACCTCCATGATCTTCAGCGGGCTGCTGGAGCGCCTGCCTGATCTGCGTGTGGCCTTCGCCCATGGGGGCGGCTCCTTCCCGGCCACCCTGGGCCGCATCGAACACGGTTTCCATGTGCGTCCGGACCTTTGTGCTGTGGACAATCCGGTGAACCCCCGCGAATACCTGGGGCGCTTCTGGATCGATGCACTGGTGCACGACCCTGCGATGCTACAGTATGTGGTGGACCTGCTGGGTGCGGATCGCGTGGCGCTGGGCACCGACTATCCCTTCCCGCTCGGCGAATTGGAGCCGGGCCAACTCATCAGAAGCATGCCGTGGGAGGAAGCGCAGAAGGAGATGCTGTTGAGTGGCGCCGCATTGGAGTGGATGGCGCTGGAGGCGCAGCCATTCCTTCCGAAGTGATCCGCGTCATCGGATCAAGTTCACATGGCCGAACACGGTGCGACGCACTCCGGAAAGCTCTGTGAGGTCGATGCGCCACACATAGGTGTCAATGGGCGCATCGCGGCCCTGATGGGTGCCGTCCCAGCGGCCATCCAGGCTTTCGGTCTGGAAGAACTCGATACCCCAACGGTCGAAGATCAGCATGCGGAACGACTCGATCTCGGTGCCGAACGCGAAGAAGAAGTCATTGACCCCATCACCGTTCGGCGTGAAGGTGTTGGGAACGAAGAGGGTGCCGTTCAGGATGATGGTGATGGCGGCGGTATTGGTGCAGCCGTTGGGGGCGGTAAGGGTGACGGTGTAGGTGGTGGTCTGTTGTGGCGCGACGAAGGTCCCGGAACAGGTGTCGCAATCCAGCCAGAGGGGTGGTGTCCAGGCGAAGGATCCATCGCCGAAAGCTTCGATCCATACCTGCTCACCCAGGTCGATCACCGCATCACCTGTGGCCCAAAGCGGCGGGGTGGGGATCAGACCGATGGTGAGGCTGGCCGTACCGGTACACCCGATCGCATCCGTGACCGTAACGGTATAGGTGATCGGGTCGAAGGTGGTGGCAATGGGATCGGCGATGTTCGGATCGCTCAAGCCTGTGGCGGGACTCCAACTGTATTGCGTGCCGCCAGTAGCCAGGAGCGGTACAGGTGCGCCCGGGCATATCACCGTATCGGGCCAGGCTGTGGCCGTCACATACAACACATCCACAAAGGCGCTGTCCATGGTGGATCCACAGAGGTTGTATGCCGTCACCACGTAAAGCGTTGGCTCGGTGGGGGCCACCACAGGGTTCTGCACGCCAAGGTCGGAGATGCCTGGTGCGGACTGCCACGCCCACTGGTCGGCGACCGGCCCGAAGAGTTGTGTCGAACTGCCCAGGCAGATGGCCGTATCCTGCAAAGTGGCCAGAGGTGGGTTGTGCAATACGTTCACGGTAACGGAATCGATCACCACGCAGCCTTCCGGGGTGGTGATGGTGACCACGTACGTGGTGGTGTCCAAGGGATTGGCGATGGGCGCAGGCGCGAAGGGGTCCGACAGGCCGGTGGTGGGCGACCAAGCGAAGGTGCCTGCGCCCATGGTGGTCAATGTCACGCCAACGCCAAGGCACATGTCCACGTCGGGCTGTGAAGATCCCGTGGTGGGTATGAATACCACATCGACCCAGGCCGTATCGCTGCCGCATTCGCCGGTCACCACCAGTTGGATGGTCATGGCGCTATCCACGGTGGCCAGGGGGTTCTGCACGAAGGCGTCCTCGAAGATCTCCGGCGGCGACCACTGCCAGGCTTCCGCCTCCGTGCCGAAAAGTTGCAGGCTGCCACCGGGGCAGATCGGGGGTACCGGCTCTATGGCGGCCACGGGCGGCGGCAGGCTTGTGATCTCCAGCTCGGTGGTGGCGGGTTGCGCGCAGCCGTACTGGTCGGTCATCGTCATGGACACGATGAAGACCCCGGCCTCTGTGTAGGTGTGGGCGGGAGCGAATTCGGTGCTCGTATTGCCATCGCCGAAGTCCCAGAAGTAGCTGTTGCCCCCCGTGCTGTTGTTGATGAACTGCACCGAGGCCGGGAAACAGATCTGGTCATCGCCATCGATGTCGATCTCCGCCTGCGGAATGAACAGATCGAATTTGAACACGCCGAGGTTGCAATTGGGGTGGCCAGCATTCGTGCTCCACGCACCCGCCGTGGTGGGGAAGCTGCCCGAGCCACATGCGGCGCACACCGCCTGGTACACCTTGCCGTTCTTGTCGAAGCGGCTGGTGCCGCCGTCCACATGCTCGCTGGAGCTTCCCCCGAAGTAGGTGGCATAATTGAGCCCCTCAGCATCTGGCTCCAGCACCATCAGGTAGAAGTCGCTGCCATCGGTGGTGGTCTGGAACGCGCCTGGTGTGATGGGCAGACCGTTGGTGTTGCTGTTGGTGGGAGTTCCGATGTTGTTGGTGTTGCCTCCCCAGCCGCTGAAGTAGATCTGCCCGCAGTTGGCCACGAGGAATGCCGAGGGCGAGATATCCTCCGAGCCGCTGCCATTGCCGATGCGCGTGCTCCAGATCGAGGTGGAGAGGTTCAGGGAGATCTTGTGGATGAACTGGCTGCTGTTGGGGTTGGCGTACTTGCCAGGGGTCACCGGATAGTTGCCGCGCGTCTGTCCCACCACGTACACATCGTCCTGCGAATCGAGCTGCACGAAATAGCACTGGTCGTATGCCGGGGTGCCGATGTAGGTGGCCGAAAGCATGGGCGTACCCCCCGGGGCATAGCGCACCACATAGCCATCGATGCCGCCTTGTGCGGTGGGGTTCAAAGGCGTGCCCGCCAGTGGCATGTTGGCGCTGTTGGTGCCGCCTGTCGCATAGATCTCGCCGGTGCTGGAGAACTGAAGGCCATATCCGGCATCGGCATTCGAGCCACCATGGTAGGTGCCCCAGAGCAGGGTGGATAGCGTGGGGTCCAGGCGGCAGAAGTAAGCGTCCAACTGTCCACCGCCATGGCTGGGCTGTGGCGCTCCTGGGGAAATGGGCATGTTCGGGCTGGCCGTGCAGGTGGCCACCACGGGATTGCCGTCGGGGTCCAGCGCCACCTCGCCGCGGAAGGGATCCCCGTAGTTGTAGTAGAGCGGGGAGGTGTTCACCCCGTCGTTCAGGCCGCCACCGATGTAGGTGGAACCTACCAGCGCAGTGCCGGCGGCATTGAGGTGGGTGAGGAACACATCAGACCCGTCCGGGTAGGTGAAGCCGTACCCCCCGCCGGGGATGATCAATGGGGGACCACCGGCGAAGGTGGCTTGCATGCATCCGGGTGTCACCGGGAAATTGGCCGAGCCGGTGCTGCCCATCACATACAGCTCGTTCTGTGCGTTCACCACCAAACTGTGTGGGGCCTCATTGCCGCTGCCGCCGATGTACGTGCTCCACACCAGCGCATCGCCGTTCGGGGTCCACTTGCTCACGCCCACGTCGATCGTGCCGCCGTTGAATGTAGGATCGAAGGCTCCAAGTGTGCTGGGATATCCGGCCCCGAACACGATCCCGCCTCCGTAGAGGTGGCCCTCCTCATCGTAGGTGGCCGTGAATCCGAAGTTGTCCGCCGTGCTGCCACTGAAACTGCTGAAGGTGAGCACCGGGTCGATGGTAAGCGGCAGTGCGGGGTCGTGGCCCTTTGGAAGACGGAAGGTGAGTTCTTCGCCCTGCACGTGATAGCTGGCAGGTACATGCAGGCGATCGCCGAATGGCCGGGGCTGATACACCACCGGGGCATCCTCCACCACCAGGCCGGTGGCCAGGGTGATGTGCAACGCATGGTCCACCACGGCCAGGCCATCCTGCCCCTCATAGCGGAATACCACCAGATCCGGGTCGGCGCCAGGGGCCACCAGTACGTCGTACTTCAACCCATGCCGTCCATCCAATCGGATGTCGATCCCAGGCCAAACATTTTCCAGCAGCACTTCGCCAAATACAGCGCAGCCCGTGCCCCATTGGGAGGGAACATTGCCGATGTAGTGATTCTCATAATGCGGGCGCTCTTCCCCCCCTGTGTGACTCAGCGCCATGCCATCTTCGAAATGCACCCGGTAGGCGTGGGCCACAGGACGGGCGGCAGGCGTGCCATCATCGGGCTGTGCGTGGCGGTGCAGATCCAGCCCGCTGTACTGCACGAAGGTGAATCCATCGGCTTCCACGAACAGCGCCGCATTGGTCAGCATGGCACGATACAGCACCTGTGCGGGCCACTGCCCACGGTTCTCCGTGAAGGAGGTGGCCGGGGCATGGCCGAAGCCCAGGAAAGGCAGGCCAAGCAGGAGAAGGAGGGCGATCGGGCGCACCGTTGAGGGCGATGGGAGTACCAATTTACTCTTCCATGACCACTGTACCCCGGTGGGGGTTGCTCGGAGAGGGCCGGGGCCACTGCCTACCTTTGCCGGGCCGGAGGGCGCCGGGGTACCTTCCCCGCACCGGGAGCATGAGCGACGCGATCAAGCATGAATGTGGCATAGCGCTTATCCGCCTGCGCAAACCCCTGGATCACTACCGCGCACGTTACGGCACCCCGCTCTACGGTCTTAACAAGCTGTACCTCCTGATGGAGAAGCAGCACAACCGGGGACAGGACGGTGCTGGCATCGCCTCCATCAAGATCGACCCCCGGCCGGGACTGAACTACATCGACCGCGAACGGAGCACCGACAAACAGGCCATCCAGAAGATCTTCGGCGCCGTGTACCGCGGTCATGCCGATGCCATCGCAGCGAACCCCGGCTTGGTTGACAACACCGCCGCGCTGCGTGATCAGGTGCCCTTCCTGGGCGAGGTGCTGCTTGGCCACCTGCGCTACGCCACCTTCGGCCGCGACAGCCTGGAGAACTGCCATCCACGCCGCCGGCTGAACAACTGGATGACGCGCAATCTGGTGGTGGCCGGCAACTTCAACATGACCAACGTGGACGAGCTCTTCGACCTGCTCGTATCCATCGGCCAGCATCCCAAGGAGCGCAGTGACACCATGACGGTGCTGGAGAAGATCGGGCACTTTCTCGACGTGGAGAACGACCGCATCGCGGGCATGCACCGGCAGCTGGGCTACAACGAGCGGCAGATCACCAACGTGATCAGCGAGAAGCTCGATGTGCGTGGCATCCTCGCCAACAGCGCCGCCGACTTCGACGGGGGATATGCGCTGGCGGGTCTCATCGGCCATGGCGCCGCCTTCGTGCTGCGCGATCCCTCAGGCATCCGACCGGCCTTCTGGTACGCAGATGACGAAGTGGTGGTGGTGGCCAGCGAAAGGCCCGCCATCCAGACCGCATTCAACCTGCCCACCGATGCGGTGCGCGAGATCACGCCCGGTCATGCGCTCATCGTGCGCAAGGACGGTACCTTCAGCGAGGAGTTGGTGCGCGATCCGCTCCCCAAGCGCTCATGCAGCTTCGAACGCATCTACTTCAGCCGGGGCAGCGACCAGGATGTGTACCGGGAGCGCATCGCCCTGGGCCGTTCGGTATGTCCGGCGATCCTGGAGGCCGTGGACCACGATCTGGAGCACACCGTCTTCAGCTTCATCCCGAACACCGCCGAGGTGGCCTGCTATGGCATGCTGAAGGAAATGGAGGATGAACTGGACCGTGTGAAGGAGCGCCGCATTCTGGAGTTGGGTGCCAACCCCGACCCGGCACGGCTACGCGCCATTCTCGCGCTTCGTCCCCGCCTGGAAAAGGTGGCCATCAAGGACGCCAAGCTGCGCACCTTCATCACCGCCGACGATGACCGTGACGATCTGGTGGCCCACGTGTACGACATCACCTACGGCTCGGTGCGCGCCGGGGTGGACAACCTGGTGGTGATCGACGACAGTATCGTACGGGGCACCACCCTGAAGCAGAGCATTCTCAAAATGCTCGATCGCCTCGGCCCCAAGCGCATCGTGGTGGTGAGCAGCGCACCGCAGATCCGCTACCCGGATTGTTATGGCATCGACATGGCGAAGATGGGCGACCTGGCCGCATTCCGTGCTGCGATCGCCTTGCTGAAGGAGACCAAGCAGGAGAACATCATAGACGACGTGTACGACCGTGCGCTGGCCATGGTGGGACGGCCGCTGACCGAGCAGGAGAATGTGGTGAAGGAGATCTATCGCCCCTTCACTCCGGAGCGGATCAGCGACAAGATCGCCGAACTGCTCACCCCGGAGGATAGTCGCGCCGAAGTGAAGCTGGTGTTCCAAAGCATCGAGGGGCTGCATGCCGCCTGTCCGGGCCATACCGGCGATTGGTACTTCACCGGCGACTACCCCACCCCGGGTGGCAACCGCGTGGTGAACCGGGCCTTCATCAACTACATGCAGGGCCGGAACGTGCGGGCCTATTGAGGATCGGTGAACAGGTTCTCAAGGTCGCACAATGCGGCCTTTTTTCCGCAGCTTGTTGATGCATTTGGCGGGTGCATCCAGTTGGGAATCGCCGTGCAGCACCAGCCGGGAGCTATCGTCCACCCGTAGACGCGACTTCGCCCGCATGGTGATGCGGCTTCCGGGCATGAGGTGCAGGGTGCTGCCATTGCGCAGTTCCAGTGTAGCGCGCTCACCGATCACCACGCTGGCCCCGGCACTCACGGTGAAGCTGGTGGGGTCGTTGAACCAGACATTTCCGCTGCTGGTCTCTGGCATGTTGATGCGCGTGGGTGTGCCGGAGCGGTCAAGTAGCAGCGTACGGCCTGGCGCCAGCACCAAGGCATTCCCTTCGTGGCCACGCAGCGGTGGCAGCACGATGCTGTCCCCGCACCAGCGCACATCCTCCTCCAATAACGTATCGTTCATGCGAATGTGCACCGTGGCATCGCCGTTCGCGGCCATGTCCAGCAGTTCCACACTGATGCCGTTGAGATGGATGGTGCGCACATTGGGCACGCCGCGGCGGTGGGTGTCGTTGCTGCCGGCGTTCACCAGGGTGAACATGTTGGCGCTGGAGGGATTGGTGCCCATGCCAAGCTTGCGCGTCCCATCCATGCGGAAGGCATGCTCGGGCCGCCCGAAGAAGACCGCACGGTCCGCCACGTTGCCGCGGTGCACACGCACATATGGCACCCAATGTTCGTTGCGTTGAGCCACGCCGTCTCCATCC
Source organism: Flavobacteriales bacterium (assembly GCA_041747675.1). GTDB lineage: Bacteria > Bacteroidota > Bacteroidia > Flavobacteriales_F > PHOS-HE28 > PHOS-HE28. The sequence continues at coordinate 2,824 of JBGTES010000087.1, read as the reverse complement.
CTGTCGTGTATGGGCAGCTCCTGTTCATGGTTTCCGGTCAAGGGGTTCGCAAGGCGATCGTCCAGGATGTAGGGTGTGGTGGTATTACCAAAGGGGCACGCGTCACGCACGGTGTCGCCGCGCAGACGCAGATCGTAGTTTCCATTGGCCGGTAGTGGGCGCAGGTAATCGGCATGGCCATCGAAGATGTTGGTGCCTGCGCTTCGTTCCCGGTCCACCTGCATCACCATGAAAAGGCCAGGTTCTATCGCATCCACACAGGCGTTGTCCTCCCAGTGGAAGCGGTCGGTGGGGCTGCCGTTACGCTGGTGGCCCTGGTGGTTCTCGACCCACAACCACTGCTGGTGCTGGTCCTCGGGGATGAAGGGCATACGGATGCGCAATGCATCGCCGGTGGTGACGAAATCGCGCAGGACGAACAGGCCGGTATCACCGGCGATGGGGTCCAGGTCGGCATCCACCTCACTACCTGCGATGTCGCGTGCACGGATGCGGTGCGTGGCGCCTTCAGGCTTCCAGCCCAGCCGGTCGCGGTCCCAGGCCGTGCAGGTGAGCAGGCTGCTGCTGGCGGCACCCATCATGCTCCAGCCGCCTTGCAGGAAGGGGAAGTAGCTCTGGAAACTGGCCGCGTTCCCCCCGCCACTGTGAAAATTATTTCCGCCCAGCAGCAGGTGGTTGAACTCGTGCTTCAGGATCTCGAAGGGCAGTCCGTACATCGCGCCGAAGCGGCTTTGTGAATCGCTCTCATGGCCAAAGAGCTGGCCCGGGCTGCCGGGATCCACGCTGCCCTGGCCGTGGGTGAGGGTGCTGTTGCGCAGGATCACCATCACGTGGTCGTAGCTGTGCGGATCATCGGGTCCCTCCACCTTCGGCTGGCCTGCCTTGCCGCCGCGCTGCCAACGGTCGAAGTCTGCCACTGTAAGACCGTGGCGCGTACGCAGCGCACCGAGCTTGTTGGCCTCGGCCACCACGGGCCGGTTGATGCCGTGGTGCGCGGTGATCGAGGGATGCTCGCTCTGGCGCAAAGTCACCAGGCGGTCCATGTAGTCGCCCAGCACGGTGTAGTTGCCCAATGAAATGTCGTGGTAGTAGCGCGATACCTCGGTGCGCGGCACGGGCAGGGGGTGCGGATCGAAGAGCTCGTCCTTCCAACGCGGCAGTTCGCCCTTGGGCCAGTGGTCCGCCGCATGCGGTTGCGGGTCGCGTTCGGGCGTCACGTCCCACTCGATCTCAGCGAAGATCACCAGGATGCGGATGGTGCCATGCGGGGAGAGGTACCAGCCGTGGCGGCTCTCCTGGTGTGGCCGGTGCGGCTGTGCGCTGAGTGAAGCCGTGGCAACCAGCGCAGTGAAGAGGATCGGCAGGCGCATCCGCCCGAAGGTAGCGACTACCCTTTGGGCCGCTTGTACAGTGGCACCGTACTGCATGGCTCCCCGAACATCAGGCTCTTCACTACCGGTAGCAGCTTCGCGCTCAGCTCCACGTACGCGTTCAATGGCACCGGCAGTTTGCTGCAACCCTTCACCACCACACGCGCATCGCCGTATGGAGTCACGTCCAGTTGCTCCACGAAGCGGGTGAATATGGCGCGCTCCAGTTGCTCGGCATCGCCTTGGGAGATGAAGGCCGCGTGCGGCTGCAGGTGTGTTCCCACAAGCATGTAGGCCCAGGTAGGTACGATGGCATCGGCACTGCAATGCACCGAAACGAACTTGCCTTGGTACTGCGACCAATCGTGCTCTTTGCAGAAGGTGCGCAGCTCATCCTCTTTCAGCGCGATCTCCTGCCACAGCAATGGCTTCAGGTCGAAGACGATACGCTCACCTTGCGGGTACATCTCCTCCAGATCGAGGGTGATGATGCCGCTGGAGGCGACTTTGTTGATGATCTCGGACATGGCGGTGCAAAGGTCGGGATCGGAGCCGGGAAAGGTGCCGACAGTATTCATGATCTATTGCGGAGATGCCAAGCGTTCAATACCTATACCTTAGTTCTACATGTGGTTCAAAACCGGTCTGTCCATATTTGCCTTCGTGCTGATCAGCACAGAGGTGGCCGCGCAGCAAGGCGGGAGGCTGGGGGTCAACTTGGCCCCTTGGCGAACAGGTACACCGGAACTAATGCTGGACTTGGACCTGTCAGGTGTACTTGGCGTTACGCTGAGTGGCGGATTAGTATCCACGAACTCACGTTGTTGTACAAAGGACCTGGATGGGATCGATGATTATCACTTGAAGGGTGAGTACCTGAAGGCTGGGTTCACTTACCATCCTTTTGGAAGGCATGGCAAGGGCGATCTCTTTCTGCAAGCCCGGTACGTAGCATCTTTTTACAGGGAGAACGCAGTTCAATGGGTTGATGATGGCTTTGCGCAAAGTCAGGTCGATGTGTCAACGAACGGACTGGCGCACGGTCTTGCCTTCACCTTTGGGGTTGATGCCGACCTCTATCGGCGGCTCGGGCTGCGCGCCGGGCTGCAAGTAGGGCACTTCAAACGAACGGACTACTTGGGCAGCCTCTCCAGGACCGTCCAACCTGGCCTTGGCGCGCATACTGGTTTCAGGAGCCAGTTGCTCCTCGGCCTATGGTATAGGGTTGGCGAACGGTGATGGGGTCGACGCTACAGGTGCATTCCCCAATGTATCTGAATAGGCTACGCCTTCACATGAATCCCAATTCCAACTGCGCCGCCTCGCTCATCATACTCCGGTCCCAGGGCGGTTCGAAGGTGATCTCCAATTTGGCGCTGCTCACGCCTGGCACACCGGCCACTTTCTGCTCCACCTCGTTGGGCATGCTCTCCGCCACCGGGCACGAGGGACTC
>JBGTES010000086.1:0-52646 GCA_041747675.1 Flavobacteriales bacterium | reverse complement strand
TCATCCGGGTGGTACAAGCGCGTGATGCCGTAGTCGTGCAGCTCCTTGATCTCCTCGGGCAGGATCGTCCCTCCTCCCCCGCCGAAGATCTTGATGTGCCCTGCGCCCTTCTCCTTCAGCAGGTCGTGCATGTACTTGAAGTATTCGGTGTGCCCGCCCTGGTAGCTCGTCATCGCAATGGCGTGCGCGTCTTCCTGGATCGCGGTGTTCACCACATCCTCCACGCTGCGGTCGTGCCCCAGGTGGATCACCTCGGCGCCGGTGCTCTGGATGATGCGCCGCATAATGTTGATCGCGGCATCGTGACCGTCGAAGAGGGACGCGGCCGTCACCACCCTGATCTTGTGCTTGGGTTGGTAGGGAGGAGCTTGGACGAAGGCTGTGGACATGGAGGCGAAGTTACCGGTGGGGCGTGAATGGCGGGCGGCTGGCTGCGCGTGGGTGCCGTTCTACATTCTGCGGTCCTGCATACCGGCAGGCAGGTCTACATTCTACATTTTACATTCCCTTGTGGCCGGGTGAATGGCGACTGGTCGTTGGTGAATGGGGCCGCCGGACGGGCTGTTCGCTGTAGTTGCCTTGTCCGGTCCAGCGTCACCGGCGCTCCGGGGTCCCTCCTATCGTCGGGCCTCCTCGCTGCTCGGTGCCGCATGGCCCGGCCATCGGCAAGCTGCCGCTTCCATCCCTGGCGGAAGTTCCCGAAATAACCCAGACGTTCCTCCGTTCAAACGACTGTGCAAAAGCGACATCTCTGGCAATTCGCGCTCCTTGGATCCATCGCCTTGTGTTGCACGTTCCTCGGGATCTTCCTCGCATTGGCGAGTAACATCGAAGCGCCACCGCACGACGGCGAGTTGCTCGCCATCGGCACCGTGGCCCTTTGCAACCTGCTTTGGTTCGTTCCATGGACCATCGTGCAACAGCGTCGCGGTGCCCGGAACAAGGTCATTGCCGGCGTGGTCCTCTTCCTGTTATGCTGGCTCCACTTCCCGCTTCGCTACTTCCACCACCCCGGTTTCGATACCGAGGTCTGGAAAAGTTCGACCGACGCCAACTATAGCTATGCGGGTCTTTACCCCGCCCACCGAGCCGGATACATGGTCCCGGACATCATCGCGAGCCGTGTCTGTATTGGAAAGAGTCTGGACCAGATCGAACAGCTACTTGGTCCGGAGCACTTCCCGGTCGAATACGCCGGAAACCTTAGGAACGACACTATGATAGCTTACTTGTACTCGAATGGCGTGCTCTTCGATGGGTGCAACAAGCTTCTCCTCTACTTCGAAAAGGGCATCTGCGTCAAAGCCGGATACGGAGTGTGCGATTGAGAGGCCATCTCTGGCGGAGATCTCATACAGGTCCTACCTTTGGTCAACACACCCACAGCCATGAAGACCACACGAGAACTCACTGCCATCATCGAACGCGAGGGCGATGGGTATGTGGCCCTCTGTCCCGAGGTGGATGTGGCCAGCCAGGGCGATACCGTTGAAGAGGCCCGTGCCAACCTCATCGAGGCCTTAGAGTTGTTCTTCGAGACGGCTTCTCCCAACGAGTTGCTGGAACGGATGCACGAGGAAGTGCTGGTGACCCGTGTGAAAGTGGCTTTCTAATGCGCACGCTCAGTGGCCGGGAAGTCTGTGCCATCCTTCGGCAGCATGGTTTCGAACAGGTCCGCCAGCGAGGCAGCCACATGATCATGCAGAAACAGGTGCCGGGTTCCACGATCACGGTACCGGTGCCCGATCACAAGGAGCTCCGAGTCGGCACGTTGATGTCCATCATCCGGCAAAGCGGGTTGGACAAGTCGTTGTTCGCTTGATGTATGGCAAGATCGGCCCAGTGAATGTGATTGGCAATGACCATCCCCGACGACATCCGCATCAAGAAGGCCACCTACCTCGGTGACTACACGATACGCTTCGCGTTCACCGATGGGCACCTGAGCGAGATCGATTTCCACCCTTTCCTCAGTGCGGCTGGTCAGAACCCAATGAACAGCCAGTACCTGGACGTTACACGTTTAAGGAAGTTCAAGCTGCACCGTAATGTGGATGTTTACTGGGACGACTGGGAGATGTGCTTCCGCTTTGAGACCCTGTATGCCGACAAACTGCCCAAGATGCCCAAGCGGCTGCGGTCCTCGCGGACAACTTCGCGGGCAGTGTCAGGGTGAGGTCGCTTGCCGATCCCTGTTCCCGTAGCCATAGAAGTTGAGTTCGAATGGGGCAGCACACTGGCAATTCAGCATGTCATAGCCTTAAATTCGATCACCATGCGCTTGCTGCTTCTCCCTCTCGTGCTGTTCACATCGCTGGCCTCCGCCCAAAGCTGGTGCCCGCCGGGAGCGACCTGGACCTTCGGCTACAACGACGTCCTGGGTGGGGTGATCGGCCATGCGCGTGTGGACTACACCGCCGACACCCTGCTCGCCGGCCTTCCTGCACAACGTCTCGAAGTTCGTGTGAACGCATACAGCTACCCCACGCAGAGTTATTGGACCGAGTACTATTTCGACACCCATTTCACGTCAGGCACCAACGACGTGGTCCAGATCTGGAACGCGAGCGAACAGGAATTCGACACGCTATACTGGTTCAACGCAGTACCGGGTGACCGCTGGTCGGTGCCATGGTCCTACGGCACCGTTGCGGACTTCATCGTGCTGGACACCCTTTCGACCACGATCGACGGGTTGGACCTTCGCCAGGTCGTGGTCGGTTTGGACGTTCCTTCGCCACAGCCGATCGACACCTTGACAGAGCGCCTCGGGTTCCGGACCACTTTCATCAATGCCGTCAGCCAGTTTATTTTGGATCAACCGATCAGTGGGCTTCGATGCTATCAGGACAATGACATCCAGTGGAACAACCCGACATGGTCGTTTGGTTGTGCTTCCATCCTGAGCGTTCACAACCAACGGTCTGCGGATCCCTCACAGCTCCACCCCAACCCCGGCACCACACACTTCACCCTCTCCCTCCAGCCCGGCCCGCACACGATCAGTCTTTTCGATGCCACGGGGCGCATGGTGCTGGAACAGCGTACAGCGGAGGAACGGCCGGTGATCGGTACGGAAAGATTACCCTCAGGCATGTACACGGTGCGCGTAGTGAACAGGAACGGCACGGTGCACCACCATCAATGGATCAAGTCATGAGGGTGATCATATGCACACTTGCGTTGTTGGCCTTTGGTGGCGCAATGGGCCAGAGTTGGTGCCCACCGGGCGCCGAGTGGGAATTCTACTTTGGATCGCAGCAGGCATGGGGCATCACCTATGCACATTACACGGGCGACACGCTCATTGATGGCGTTCCGTTCCAGCGGATAGACCACACGATCCACGCTGTAAACCCGTCCTGGATGTTCGGCCAGCCTTTCGTGTTGGAATTGCCCCCGCTTTACACACGATACGCGGACGACGTTGTGCACATATGGCCGGGCTTGCTTCAACCCATTGACACCTTGATGTGGTTCGGTGCACTGCCAGGTGACCATTGGCGACTACACGGTCTATGGGAGGGTGACCATGTCACAGTTCTGGATACCGGGCGCTTCCTGCTTGGAGAAGAATGGATGCGCTGGCTGGTGGTGGATGTCCCAGACTGGGGGCCCGATACACTCCGCGAACGCGTGGGCTTCGATATGGTCTACCTACAGCCCGAGTTGTCCCTCGGCACTGACTTCAATACCATCGGTCTCAAGTGCTATTCCGATGAAATTCTCACCAACTCCTACACCGGACCCGCTGGTTGGGAGCCTTGTCAATTCACAGTGGGCCTCGATGCCTTGAATGCATCATCCCCTTCCCCACTCTACCCCAACCCCGGCACCGCGCACTTCACCCTCTCCCTTCCTCCCGGCCCACATCTCATCTCCCTCTTCGATGCCATGGGCCGCATGGTGCTTGAGCAGCGCACAGCGGAGGAACGACCGGTGATCGGGACAGACCATCTGCCTGCCGGGATGTACCGCATCACAGTGCGCGATGAGCGTGGCGGAGTACGGGGAATGTCCTGGGTGAAGGAAGGGTGATCTCGAAGTGGCCGGTTCACGAACCGTCCCGCCTGGATGAACCGGTGTACGTCACGGCCTACGCGTACCATCCCTGCACTGTTGCTTTGACCGTGTTACGAATTGGAGGCCTCCGCATTCCCTCTTCGTACGGTCAGTTCCGCCGCAGAAGGCGCCACAACAACCCTATCAGATCGACCACATGGATTTCACCTCCACTCTTAGAACCAGTGCGGCACTCTTCCTATTGTGCATTACTTGGAACGCGTGCACAGGCCAGGTGAAGAGGCCCGCTGACGCCGATCCCAGCACGCGATCCGTCGGCGGGCCATTCGAGAACAGCGCGTTCACCTACTACGGCATACCGAAATTCATCAGCGCCACGGATACGAGCCCGGGATGGGCGCAGGAGGGAGAGAAGCTCCTGCTCACAGGCACGGTGCTGCAGCCGGACGGCCGGACGCCTGCACCGGACGTGCTGCTCTACTACTACCACACGAACACGCAAGGGCGGTACCCCACCGACGCGATGCAGCCCCGCAATATGCCCCCCAACGAACTGGGCCAGACCCACGGCTTCATGCGTGGTTGGGTGCGCACGGACAGCAGTGGCCGCTACGCCATCCACACGGTGCGACCGGGCACCTATCCCACACGTGATGAGCCCGCGCACATCCACGCCACCATCAAGGAACCCAACGACATCAACGATTATTACATCGACGACTTCGTGTTCGACGACGACCCGATCCTGACCGCGAAGCGCAGACAGAAACTGGAAAAGCGCTGCGGAAGTGGTGTGTTACGGCTGGTGAAGAAAGGAGACCTACTGGTCGGTGAGCGCGACATCATCCTGGGTCTGAACATCCCGGGTCATCCGGGCCGGTCCACTACCGAGGCGCGGTCCGGTCCGAACGTGGGCGAGGATGTCCACTCCTTCATCCCCAACCATGCCTGGGGTCCGGACAAGGGGAAACAGACCTGTCCCATCTGCAAGTACGGGTGGTACAACGGCATTCTCTTCTTCGTGGGCAACCGGCCGGACCAGACTGCGATCGCCAAATGGCTGCAGTTCCTGGAAGTGGAGAGTCGGCTGCGAGAGGATCTCCTGAAGGTCTACTTCATTCTTGGCAACGAGAAGGGATACGATCATGCGACACGCGAAGCGGAGCTGGCGCAACTGGGCGCATCGCTGGGCTTGGAACATGTGGCACTGACCTTCGTCCCTTCGCTCGCCGACACCGCTTCCGAAGTCCATCTCAACCACATCGACCCGGACGTTGCGAACACCTTCGTTCTTTACAAGCGCAGCCGTGTTATCGGCACCTTCACCGATCTGGAGCCTACGGAAGCTTCCTTCGCCATGATCCGGGAGCGGCTCGACGCATCGGTGAATGCGTACTTCGACCTGCCGAAGCCAGGCAAGGAATGATGACCAGAAAATTGGCGACCCGGCGTTACCTATTGGCTGAAGATCATTGACCCGGTATGCGCGCCCTACTGTCCCCTGCCCTGCTGCTCCACCTTTCCGCCTCCGCCTGCACCGCATTCACCACCACCCACAACGGCCGCACCTTCATCGGCTGCAACGAGGATTCGTGGAGCATCAACGCCAACGTGCGTTTCGAGCAGGGCTTTGTCACTCCGGGCCTGACCCGGAGTCGCACATACGGCACCATCTACTTCGCGAACTACAACGGCCACCCTACACGCACCATGTCCGACCAACTGGGGATGAACGAGGCCGGGCTGGTGTTCGATATCCTGATCGTGGACCACGGCCCGGTGAAGCGGCGCGCAGGCATGCCCGCTGTGGAGACAGCCGATGCCATCCGCCACATCATGAGCACGTGCGCCACCGTGCTGGAAGTGGAAACCTACCTGCGCACCGTGAACACCGGCCCCGCAGTGGGCCAGCTTTTCTTCTGTGATGCGAATGGCGGCTACCTGGTGTTGGAGCCGGACACGCTGTTCACCGGCAACGACCCGTGGTTCGCGCTGGGCAACTGGCGTATGAGCACGTGCAGCGATCCCAGCACCATTCCGATCGCGCGCCTCCATGCCGGCCGGCAGTTGCTAATGAACGGGAACGGCACATCATGGGAAGGCGCGGAGAACGTGCTCTCCACCATGACCGCATGCCGATCCAAGTTGGGCGAAGGCACATTGTACAGCGTGTTGTTCGATCCTGCCGAGCTGAAGGCGCATCTCTACTTCTACCACGACTTCAGCGAACGCGTCACCTTCGACCTGAAAGAGGAACTGGCCAAGGGCGATCACAGCGTGGTGATGGCCTCGCTTTTCGGTCCGCGCCCGGAATATGATAGACTGAAGAACTACCTCACGCCCTTTCACCAGCGCTGGTTGTTCTGGGCATTGCTCGGCGTGGCTGTATTGGCGTTGATCATGGGCACCACCAACTTGGTGCAGCTCATCGCACGCGGTTTGACCAGGCTACGTGGTAGGAACAGTGGCTCATTGACCATACCCGTGCTATCCGGACTTGCCAACACCACCCTGATCGCCTTGATCGGTGTGCTGCTGATGCAGGAAGGCGTGTTCTACTTCGGCCTGGGCTACACGCATCCAGCGCTGGTCTGGCTGCCGTGGTTGCTGATCGTGCTGGCGGGCACGCTGGTGGTGTTGCGCTACCGCGAAAGCATCGCACGTCGATCACTGCTGGGGAATGAGCTACTGTGCTTGCCGGTGATCGGGCTGCTGGGGTACTGGGGGATGCTGTTGTAGATGACGCAACATGTGCGCATCTGCAACGTCCTGCGTATCCGCTAGATCGCACCCTCCTCCGGGAACACCACCCGCACCGGCCCCCCCAGCTGGTCCTTCTCCACCTTCGGCTTCGCGAACACCTTGCGCGCCAGATAAAGCGATACCGCACCAATGGCGATGGCGAGCACCTTCATCAACAGCGCCCCGAGATCGGCGTGTTGCAGATCCAGGTCCCTGAGCGTGCCGAGCAGACCGAATGCGCCCAGTATGTTGCCCCATCCTACCCACTCGAATACCTGGCCTTGCCAGCGGTAGATGCTATAGCCCAACAGCAGCGATGCGATCGGCACCAGGCTGAGGTAGGCCGTTGCCATATCCCACCGTATGGTATCCTGTAGCACTGAAGGCAACACGCGCAGCAAAGCCGACACGGCGATGAGTCCGAGCAAGGCCAGGTGCATATCTCGGAAGCGTTCGCGCGCCTGCTGCGTAGGCATGTACCGCAGGATCTCCGCCACCTTCTTCGGCCTGGCATCTGGGAATTCAGTCATCAACAGGTCGTAGGCGTGCTGTTTGGGCAGACCGTAGCCCAGGTGCTCCGCAGCTTTGCGCTTGATCGCCTTCATACTCATGGCCTGGCGAAGGTCGTGGATGTGGGGACAGGAGGCGCTCCGTTGCAAAGGCCATGACACCGTTCATCATTCCACGCCCACCGCAACCGCGATGTGATCACTCCACCCCGATCAACCTGCCCGTACCCGTCACCGTAGACTCCACCACCGGCGGACCCCCGCTGTAATACACATCACCGGCGTTGGTGAGGATGGCGTACAGCGCGTCGCGTGCCACACAATGGATATCGCCACTACCGGAGTTGTTGAGCAGCACCAGTTGCGCATCAAGGGCCCGCGCATCGACGTGGCCGAAGTTGGAAGTGTAAAGATGAGCGGTATGCGTGGCGCCCGTTATGATGATGTTCCCCACGCCTGCGTGCAACCCGATGTAGCAGGTGTCCACATCAAGCTCCAGACGCACGGTGCCCTGCCCTTCGTGCTGCTCCATCCGGAAGACATCCAATCGGATCGGCGTTGTGGCGTGCACGTCACCTGTTCCGCCATAGGTGAGCTTCTCCAATCGCGGCAGTGTGACATGCACGACCGGCAGTTCCTTCAGCGAGCGGACCCAGTTGCATTTGATGGTATTGTCCACGCGCAACTCTTCTCCCACCACTTCGGTGATGAGATGTGGCATCAGGTTGCGCCCGGCCTCCACCGTGACCGATGGTGCGGCCACCGTGTCCTGGGTGATCAGAAGATCCACGCGGCCCTGTAGGCGAATGCTGTGGAACGCGGACACCACGCGCGTTTCCACCCGCTGCGGACCCATGCTGGTGAAGCAGTCGTCCATGTTTTCCCGCGCACACCCGGGTAGCAACAACGCTACAGAGATCACTATGGCGGAATGGAACTTCATTTGAAACGATAGCCCAGGCCCAGCTCGAAATGGTCGGCCACGAAGAAGTGGGACTTGAGGGAAAGGTTGGCGAAGACCCTGGGGGTAAGTTGCTGTCGCATGCCCACACGGGTATAGACCGGGGCGCGCTCCGTGGTGGGGGTATGCAGGTAGGTGCCGGTCTCGAAAGTGAGCGCCATGTCGCCGAGCATCAGGTTCCAGCCCACATGCACACCGGCCTGGATCAGCTCCAGTGCTTCGCTGTCCGCAAGCACCGGATCGGCCAAGCGCAGCGAGGCTTTATGGAAGAAGTCCAGGCCTGCACCGACAGCACTTTTCGCACTCACTCTTCGATAGCCTGATGCCGACAGTGAGAATACCGGCCGCCTGCCACTGTTCACCGGGAAGACCTCGTTCCAGCCGATGTTGGCCATGACGAATACGATGTCGCGCGCTGCGTACCAGTTGGTGTCGATCGATGCCGGGCGCGGGCTCTGTTGTCCCAGCCGATAGCTGTAGCCGGTATTCAATGAGAAGACGTTGATCCCCAGATTCGGGCGCTTCATGGCGCCGTTGCTCAGGTGGTCCAAGGCGAGGCCCGCATCAATGGTGTGGCGGCCGATACGTCGGGTGAGCGAGGCACCCATGTGCAACGCCAGGTTCAGCCGGCCACCGATCGCGTGTTGCTTGTAGTTGTCCACCCGGTGGAAGGGGTCGCGCACCAGGCCGAGGCCCCAGCCGATGCGTGTTTCCAACTGCCAAGCATCACCTGGCAAGATGGGCAGCACCAGATACGGCAGGACACGGAAGGCCGGACCCAACGCATCACTTCCTGTCTCCATCCACAACGCGCTCAGGCCCCAACGCGGACCCGCATAGTTGCCGTGCCATGGACGTGCGCCACTGAAGGGCCGCTCCGCATGCACCTCTGCGGCCCATGCATGGCGCTGCACCATGATCCACATGCTCTGGTGGTGTGGCGCCAGCAGACCGCCATGCAGCCGGCCACCGATGGACCAGCGCGTGCTGTCGTCGGCGTGCAGCGCCAGGGGGACCGCCAGCAGGAACAGGATGGATGGGAGGCGCATGGGGAAAGTCCAGTTGCCGTTCTCAGTTGTCTGTTGTCGGTTGTCCGTGTACAATGAAGCGGCAAGTAAACCAGTATGGGGATCTCGTTGGACGCTACCGGCCTGACAACTGACAACAGACAACTGACGTCCGACGGTCCAAACCAGCTACACCTCCACCATCTCCTTGTACTTCTTCATTCCCCGGTGACGCATGTAGAGGTCGTAGATGATACCGTCCGCCAGGCCCACCTTGGGCACGATGATCTCTTCGATCCCCGACTGTTCCAACACGCGCATGAAGATGTCCGCGGCGGGAACGATCACGTCGGCACGATCGGGGCGCAGGCGGAGTAGCTTGACCCGGTCGTCGAAAGAATAGGATGCGATGCGGTCGCGGTGCCGCTGGATATCCTTGCGGTGCATCGGCTCGCCAAAGGCATTGCCGTTCTCCTTGAAGATGCGGTTGATGTTGCCACCGGTGCCGATCGCCATCGTCGCACCATGCTCTTCGCGCAGCTCCTCCAGAAAGGTGCGCATATCATCCCAGCTATAGGGCTTCACCTTGTCCTTCAACATGCGCACCGTGCCGATCTTGAAACTGGCGCTTTTCGCACGCCGCCCCTGCTCCAGCCAGGTGAGTTCGGTGCTGCCGCCGCCCACATCGATATAGAGGTAGCTGCGGTCCTTCAGCAGGTCCTGCGTCCAGAACGTGCTCACGATCAGGTCCGCTTCCAGACGGCCGTTGATCGTTTCGATGTGCACACCGCTATCCATTTCCACACGCAACATCACGTCCGCCTTGTTCGTGGCTTCGCGCATGGCGCTGGTGGCGCAGCAGCGCATGTACTTCACCCCATAGACCTCGGTGAGCAGGCGGAAAGCCTTCAAGGTCTTGATCAGGTAGTCGCGTTTGGCATTGCTGATGCGGCCACCATCGAACACATCTTCGCCCAGACGGATGGGCACACGCACCAGGGTCTGCTTCTTCACCACAGGGTGGTCCTCGCGTTCGAGCACCTCGCCCACCAGCAGCCGGACCGCGTTGGAGCCGATGTCGATGGCGGCGTATGTGAGGTCGCGGTCGATGGGACGAATGTAGAGCGTGCGACACCGGCCCACACAACCCTTGCGGAACAGGAACGTCATCCACGCATACCTTGACGCCGATGAACCGGATCCTTACCCTTTGCACCATCGTCCTCCTTCCGTTGCACGTGCTCGCCGTGCAGGTCACCTTCAATGTGCAGCACGCCACCTGCCAGTTGGCCAACGGCCAGGTCACCGCGGTGGCGTTCGGCGGGCTGCCGCCATACAACTTCACCTGGGAGACCGGTGCCAGCACCGCCACGATCAACGGCCTGCCAGCCGGCACCTATACCGTGACCGTAACGGATGGCCAGGGGGATAGCGTCGAAGGCTCGGCCACGGTGCAGGCCCTGAACACCTTCGTGATGTTCTCCTCAAGCCTCGCCTGTGGAGGCACCGGGCACATCTGGGTGACACCCCATCCCCAGCAAGTGAATGGCCCCTTCACGTGGACGATCACGCCGGACGATGGCTGGCCGCCGGTGTTCGACCCGGGCAATGGCTATCAATTCAGTGTCAACTCGCCAGGTGAATACACCATCACCGGAACCTCGGCCAATGGCTGTACCGGCACGATCACGGAATTCATTCCGTTCGTAGAGGCATACATCATTGAGCCACAGTTCATCTCACCGGCCTGCGGCAACGAGGCCAATGGTTCCTTCCTCCTAGATCTGACCCTGCCGGGTGACACGTACGGGATGTACCTCGATGGACCGGGTGGTACGCAAACAGTGGATTGCGGACAAGGGCCCTGCCTGGTGAACGGACTGGCCGCAGGTACCTACATCGTGCAGTTGTTCCAGGCGGGCGATCCGTGGGCGTTCTATTGCGCGGGCGTGGCCCCGATCGCGATCCCTTCCCTGACCCCTCCCTGTGGATCGGTGAGTGGTATGGTGTTCCATGATGCGGACCAGAACTGCACCGTGAACGCCGGTGATGTGTTCCTGCCGGGCCGCGTGCTCTCCATCGGACCGGATGAGCAGTACGCCATCACTGGCCCCGAGGGTCAATATCAACGCAGCATGGCCTTGGGCAGCCACACCATCGCACAGTCGCTCCAGGACATGGTGCAACTCTGCCCTGCGACCGATCCTGTGGAATTCACGCTCACCGCGCTGGACCCTGCCGCTGTGATCGACTTCGCGGTTAGCAGCACGGTGCCTCACGACGTAAGCCTCACTTTGATCCCCAAGCTCGCACGCCCCGGATTCCCTGCGGGTGTGTTCCTGCGGGTGAAGAACCACACGATCTATCCCAGCGGAGCGCTCGAGATCGCGCTGGCCTTCGACGCCTTGCTCGAAGATCCAGATCCGGCGAACGGCCAGTGGTCGCACACCGGACTCGGCCCCTATGAGGAAGTCCTCTATGACTTCAATGCCATGGTGCCTGCGGATATCGACCTGCTCGGCGAGGTGTTGACCTACACCGCGACGGTGACCAACACCACCTTCGAGGAGGATCTTACCAACAACACAGCTACGGTGGATGTGACCATCACCGGCAGCTACGACCCCAACGACAAGCAGGGATGGGCCAATGCAAGTGGCAGCACCACGCAATACTTTCTGGCGCAGGACACTTGGATCGACTATCTCGTACGTTTCCAAAATACGGGTACCGATACGGCCTTCACCGTGGTGGTCCGCGATGAGATCGATGTGCAGCTCGATATGTTGTCGCTTGACATCCTGGGCGCCTCGCACACCTTCATACCATCATTCGGTGAAGGCCGCGAACTGGTATTCACCTTCGATGACATCCTGCTGCCCGACAGCACCACCGACCTTGCGGGCAGCCAGGGCTACGTGGCCTTCCGCCTGCGTCCGGTAGCTGGTCTGCTACCTGGCGATGTGATCCCGAACACGGCCGCGATCTACTTCGACTTCAACGAGGCGATCATCACCAACACCACGGAGCATATGGTGGAGACCAGCACGACCCTGGATGAAGGATCGGGCGCACCACAACGTATCCTTTTGGTCCCCAATCCGGCCACGGATGTATTGCAGGTCCTGTTGCCAGAAAACACGGACCGCAACTACTCCGTGTTGGCGGTGGATGGCCGGATCGTACAGGTGCCGGGTATGCCCGCCGACCAAGGCATCCAACTCGACGTACGGTCACTCGCACCTGGCACCTACCTGCTGCGCACATCAGCCGGTACTGCACGCTTTATCAAGCAGTAGACGGAACCACCGTGTGATCCGCGAAGCCCGGCCTACCACTTATCCAAAGCCTTGAACCTTGCCGTAATGGCGGGTGAAATCCTTTATGGATCCATGGACTACTTCACCATGCATGCCAGGAGGGCGGGTGCACCCTATCCATACCGAGAAGCTCCGATCTAATCCCCCTCCGCTTCACGCCCCATGATCTCGCGCACCTCTTGCGCATCGCCTTCCCTGGGTGGTGGGGCCTCCTGTTCCTGGGCAGCTTCGGGTTCCAGGTTGAGCACCACAAGGATCGGGAAGTGGTCCGAACCGAAGTAGGACATGCGCTCCAAATGGACCAGTGTGAAATGGTCCGAACTGAACAGGTGGTCCAGGGGGTAGCGCAAGAGCGGCAGCTTCGCATTGTAGCTGTTGTAGAAGCCCCGGCCCACGCGCGGATCCAGCAGCCTGCTGGTGCGCTGGAACAAGCGCGTGGTATGCGACCAGGCGACGTCATTGAAATCGCCTGCAACGATCACGGGTCCTTGGTGGTCCGCCACTTCACGCGCCACCACCACCAGTTCGGCATCGCGGTCGTCACTGTCCTGTCGCTCCCCATCCCCAGGGTCTTCGCCTCCGGGCGGGGTGGGATGAACGCCGTAGAACAGGAACGCCTGGCCGTTGGGCATGCCAACCATGGTGCGGATGGATGGGATCTCGGGATCGATCAGGAACCGTACTTCCGACCCGCGCAGGGGGAAGCGCGAATAAAGGTTCATGCCGTATGTGTTGTCCAACGGATGCTTCACGGTGTGGGGATGGGTCTTCTCCAAATGACCCAAGCGTTCGGTCCACCATGCATCCGCCTCGGTGACCAGGATGAGATCGGGATCGGTCCGCGCGATGTCCTGCTCAAGTTCCGCCGCCTCGCGGTTCTCCTGCAACACATTGGCAACGAACACGCTGATCACCCCATCCCTATCGCCTGCGGCCTTCACCTGCTGGCCGGCCAAAGCGGTATAAGGAAAAATGAACCAGCCCTGGATGACGATGGCCACCGCGAGAATGCCCAACATGACCTTGATCCCACGGCCCCGCAGGTCGGACCGGATGATCAGATACACCAGGGTGCAGACCCCCAACACAAGCAATTGCATCCGGGGAAAGTCGAAGATCCGGATCCACCACAGATCGGTACGGCTGAAGGAAACGAAGGTCGCGGCAGAAACGATCACGGCGAGCACCCACACAAAACGATCCAGGTACTTCATGATGTTTCAGCCTGACCGATGATCATAATGGTCGCAAGCACACCGGGTTCTTTTCAAGTTATGCCAACTGCGCGATCCGTTCCTCCAGCGCTTTGATCTTCGCTTCCGCATCGGCCTTCTTGCGCCGTTCATTCTCAAGCACCTGCGCTGGCGCGCCGCTTACGAAGCGTTCATTGGATAGCTTCTTCTCCACACTGGCAAGGAAGCCACGCAGGTACGTGAGCTCCTCCCTGGCCTTTCCCGCCTCGGCGGCTGGGTCCACGTTGCTGCCCAGATCGATGGCGTATTCCGTGGTGCCTACCAGGAAGGTGACCCCACCCTCGCCGACCTTTTCCACCTCCTGGATCGCGCCCACATTCGCGAGCTTGTGTACGAGCGCGGCAATGCCGTCACGCATTGGCGACGTTCCGCGCACCTGCACATCCAGCGCCTCTTTGGGACTCAACCCGCGTTCATTCCGCACGTTGCGCACGGCACTCACAAGGTCAAAGGCGTGCTGTACGTCGGCCTCAAGTTCCGCATCGCCCATGCCCCCACCCGGCCATTCAGCTACGATGATGTCCCCACCATCCTTGCGCTCACGCAGGTGGTGCCACAATTCCTCGGTAAGGAAAGGCATATAAGGATGCAGCAACTTCAGTACGTCCTCGAAGAGCACGATGGTGGCTTCGTAGGTAGCGGCATCGATCGGCTGGGACGCGCCATCGACATACGCAGGCTTGATCGCTTCCAGGTACCAGCTGCACAGGTCGTCCCAGATCAGCTTGTAGGTGACCATGAGCGCTTCGCTGATGCGGAACTGATCGTAGAGGCCATCGAGCTCGGCGGTGGTACGTTGCACGCGGCTGCGCATCCAGGCCACGGCGGCGGCATTCGCCTCGGCTGCGCTCGGCGTGACACCGCCGCCTTCAGCCACCTGCCAGCCCTTCACCAACCTGAAGGCGTTCCAGATCTTGTTGGAAAAGTTGCGGCCCTGCTCACAGAGACTTTCATCGAAGGGCAGATCGTTGCCTGCCGGTGAAGAGAAGAGCATGCCGGTACGCACACCATCCGCACCATACCTGGCGATGAGTTCCAGCGGATCGGGACTGTTGCCCAGGCTCTTGCTCATCTTGCGGCCCTGCTTGTCGCGCACGATGCCCGTGAGGTACACATTCGTGAATGGCACCTCTCCGCGGTACTCCAGCCCGGCCATGATCATGCGTGCCACCCAGAAGAAGAGGATCTCCGGCGCGGTGACGAGATCGTTGGTAGGGTAGTAGTATTTGATGTCGGCGTTGTCCGGATCCTTGAAGCCGTCGAACACGCTGATGGGCCACAGCCAGCTGCTGAACCAGGTGTCCACCACGTCATCATCCTGGCGGATCCCGTTGGTACTCTGTCCTGCTTCCTTGAACTGTACGATGGCCTCCGCCTCCGTCCTGCACACGGCCACATCACCGTCATTGTTGTACCACGCCGGCACACGCTGCCCCCACCACAACTGGCGGCTGATGCACCAATCGCGCACGTTCTCCATCCAGTGGCGGTAGGTGTTCTCGAACTTCTTCGGGTGCAGTTTCACACGACCGTCCAACACCACTTCCAAAGCGGGCGTGGCCAGTTCGCTCATCTTCACGAACCACTGCAGGGAAAGGCGCGGTTCGATCACGGCATCGGTGCGTTCGCTGTAGCCCACCTTGTTCTTGATATCCTCCACCTTCACCAGGTGCCCCCTCTCCTCCAACTCCTTCGCGATCTTCTTGCGCACCACGAAGCGATCCTCACCCACATAGCGTTGGGCTGCCGGGCTGAGCGTGCCGTCCGGGTTCAGCGTATCCACCACCTCCAGGCCATGGCGCTGGCCGATCTCCCAGTCGTTGATGTCGTGCGCAGGCGTCACCTTTAATGCACCGGTCCCGAACTCACGCTCCACGTACGCGTCGAAGATGATCGGGATGCGGCGTCCGATCAGCGGTACTTCCACGTACCTGCCCTTGAGGTGGGCGTAGCGCTCGTCATCGGGGTGCACCGCAACAGCCGTATCGCCGAGGATGGTCTCCGGACGCGTAGTGGCGATCGTCACCCACTCATCCGCCGTTCCTTCAACCTTGTAGCGTACGTGGTAGAGCCTGGAGTTCACCTCCTTGTGGATGACCTCTTCATCGCTTACGGCGGTAAGGGCGACCGGATCCCAGTTGACCATGCGGAGGCCACGGTACACCAGACCTTTTTTATGCAGATCGATGAACACATCTATGACGGCATCGCTGAGTCCGGGCTCCATGGTGAAACGCGTGCGGTCCCAATCGCAGCTCGCACCGAGCTTCTTCAACTGCTCCAGGATCACACCGCCGTACTTCTCCTTCCATGCGAAGGCATGCTCCAGGAACTTCTCCCTGCCGAGCTCACCCTTCTTGATCCCCTGCTCCTGCAGCATGCGCACCACCTTTGCTTCCGTGGCGATGGAAGCGTGGTCCGTGCCTGGTACCCAGCAGGCATTCTTACCCAGCATGCGCGCACGGCGCACGAGCACATCCTGTATGGTGTTGTTGAGCATGTGCCCCATATGCAGCACACCTGTCACATTGGGCGGGGGGATCACCACCGTGTACGGCTCACGACCATCGGGCACACTTCGGAAATACCCCTTTTCCAACCAGTGGGTGTACCATTTGCCTTCGCTCGCAGCGGGCTCGAAGCGTTTGGGGATCTCGTTGTTGTCCATGGGATGGGCAGAAGCGGCAAAGGTAGCCGCGAAGCCAAAGGGGGATGGGCCTGTTAAAGTGCTGTTAAGGCGCAGCAGCCGGGCAACCGGTGCCTATAACTTCGACGTTATAGAAGGCACAACACGTTCACCCATGATCAAGAATACACTCCTTGCTGTTCTATGCCTGCTGGCTTCCACGGTACACGCCCAACCCAATGCCAAGCCCGTGGGTGGTACCGGACCCATGATCGAGGTGGATAAGATGACCTACGACTATGGCACCATCCGCAAAGGAGCGGATGGCCGCGGTGTCTTCATCGTTACCAATACGGGCGACCAGCCACTTATCCTGACCAACTGCCAGGGCAGCTGCGGATGCACGGTACCGAAGTGTGACACCAACCCCATCAAGCCGGGGGCGAAGAGCGAGATCGCCGTGCAGTACGATACCCAACGTGTGGGGCCGATCAACAAGACGGTGACCATCAACAGCAACGCCACCAACACCCGCACCCTGCAGGTGATGATCAAAGGCACCGTGGAGGATGATCCGCCAGCATCGCCCGAGAAGCCACAGAGCCCAATGGCTCCTGTGGAGCGCCGCTGAACCGGGCCTGATCGTTGATCTCTTGTTAAATCGGCAATTCACCACCCAAGCAGGCCATAGCTTTGGTCCCAGCATCAAGATGACAAACGCGACCACCATGAAGAACCTCCTGTTTTCCATCGTTTCCCTCTCCCTCTCCATGGGTGTGATCGCCCAGGACGCCAAGCCCGTGGGTGGCTCCGGCCCCATGATCTCTGTGGACAAGGAAGTACATGATTATGGCAGCATCTCCCAGGGGGCGAATGGCACCTGCGAATTCACCGTGACCAATACCGGCGATGCGCCCCTGATCCTCACCAATTGCAAGGGCAGCTGCGGATGCACCGTACCGAAGTGCGAGACCGAGCCCATCAAGCCCGGCCAGAAGACCAGCATCACCGTGAAGTACGACACCAAACGTGTGGGTCCGATCAACAAGAGTGTCACCATCAGCAGCAACGCCACCAATACACCGGAGAAGATCGTTCGCATCAAGGGCACCGTGGAGGCCAGCCATGCCGATACGCCCGCTTCACCCATGAAGGAGCAGAGCCCCATGGCCCCGGTGAACAACTGATCCATTTCGCATACCGCATTCGGGGAACCCCTGCCTGGGAAGGTGGGGGTTCTTCTTTTTTCGTGATGTTGATGCCCGTTGATCGGTCATCGCACGTCGATCGGCGATCCACGATCTTCGCCCCTCCAACCACCAGCCATGCCTTCGATCTCCAGCAAGGGCCACCAGATGCCGGCCTCGCCCATCCGCAAGCTCGTCCCATATGCCGAAGCTGCGAAACAACGAGGCACCCATGTGATCCATCTCAACATCGGGCAGCCGGACATCGCCACACCACAGGTGGCGCTCGACGCCATCCGCGAGATGGACCGCACGGTGATCGAGTACAGCCACTCGGCCGGTTTTGAAAGCTACAGGAGAGGCCTGGCCGATCAATACCGCCAGCATGGTGTGGAAGTGGACCATGAACAGATCATCGTTACCAACGGCGGCAGTGAGGCCCTGCTTTTCGGCATGATGGCATGCTTCGAGCCCGGCGACGAGTTGATCATCCCCGAACCCTACTATGCCAACTACAACAGCTTCGCGATCGCCGCCGGTGTGAAGGTGGTACCGCTGCGCACGCGGATCGCGGATGGTTTCTCCCTGTCAAAAAGTACCGACTTCGTGGATCTGATCACCCCCCGCACGAAGGGCATCCTGATCTGCAATCCCGGCAATCCCACCGGGCGGCTGTACAGCCGGGAGGAACTCGAGACCCTGCGTGAACTGGTGCTGAAGCACGACCTCTTCCTATTCGCCGACGAGGTATATCGTGAATTTTGCTACGACGGTGCGGAGTTCATCAGCGCGATGACCCTGCCCGGTCTTGAGGAACACGTGGTGCTGGTGGATAGCGTGAGCAAACGCTACAGCATGTGCGGTGCGCGCGTGGGTGCATTCGTCACCCGCAACAAGGAACTCTACGCCACGGTGCTGAAGTTCGCCCAGGCGCGGCTGAGCCCGCCCACCTTCGGGCAGATCGCCGGCGAGGCCGCGCTGCGCACCCCCATGTCCTACTTCGATGCCGTGGTGCGCGAGTACGTACAGCGCCGTGATATACTCGTGGACGGACTGAACTCCATCCCCGGTGTGGCGTGTCCAAAACCCAAGGGGGCCTTCTACTGTGTGGCCGAGTTGCCGATCGATGACGCCGATACCTTCTGCCAGTGGTTGCTTGAAACCTTCAGCCATGCGGGAAATACCGTGATGATGGCCCCGTGCAGCGGCTTCTATGCCGACCCGGCGAACGGAAGGAAGCAAGTGCGTCTGGCTTACGTACTGGGTCAGGACCAGTTGCGTCTGGCGGTGGAGTGTTTGCGCGAGGCGCTCAAGGTCTATCCCGGAGCGATTGGCCAGCCCACCGCACACGTCGGGGCCCGCCACTGATTCTCACGGCCGATTTCTCTTTTCTTTGCGCGCTGCGGATCGACATCGGTCCGCGCGACCTGCACGGCCCATGGAACCTGTAGCCCGCAAGAAGTCGGCGGTGGATCGCTTCCTCTCCTTTGTGGAGCGGGTGGGCAACCTGCTGCCACACCCCGCCACGCTATTCGCAGGCTTTGCCTTGCTGGTGGTATTGTTGAGCTGGGTGGCGGCCCAGTTCGATCTGGCCGTGACACACCCTGGCACTGGCCAGGAGGTACTTCCCTTCAACCTGGTGAGTGCCGAGGGTCTGCATATGATACTGACGAAGATGGTGACCAACTTCACCGGCTTCGCCCCGTTGGGCACCGTGCTGGTGGCTTTGCTGGGCATCGGCATCGCGGAGGGCAGCGGGCTGATCGCCGCCGCGTTGCGCGCCGTGGTGCTGGCCTCGCCAAAGAAGCTGCTCACCTTCGTCATCGTCTTCAGCGGCGTGCTGAGCAACACCGCCAGCGAAGTGGGCTACGTACTGCTGGTGCCACTGGCCGCCGTGATCTTCCTGGCCGCAGGTCGCCATCCTTTGGCAGGACTGGCCGCAGCCTTCGCAGGGGTTTCAGGAGGATACAGCGCCAACCTGCTGCTGGGTACGATCGATCCATTGCTGGCCGGACTAAGCCAGGAGGCGGCACGCATCATCGATCCCACCTACATGGTGAATCCCGCATGCAACTATTACTTCATGTTCGTCAGCACCTTCCTCATCGCTGGATTGGGCACCTGGGTAACAGAGCGGATCGTGGTTCCACGCCTGGGTGTGTATGATGGTGAAGAGAAACCTGAAGAGGTGCGCAAGGCCACACCGCAGGAGAAGAAAGGATTGCTGTATGCGGGTATCGCCGTACTGCTCTTCACCGGCTGGGTGCTTTGGGGTCTGCTACCGGATCAAGGATTCCTGCGCGACCCCAAGACCTTCGAGGTGCTGCACTCCCCCTTTATGAGTGGCATCGTGGCCATGATCTTCATCAGTGCAGCTTTGGCGGGCATCGCCTACGGCATCGGAGCAGGCACCTTCAAGAATGACAACGATGTGGTGAAGGGTATGAGCAAGGCCATGGAAACGCTCGGTTCATACATCGTGCTGGTGTTCTTCGCCGCCCAGTTCGTGGCCTATTTCAACTGGACCAATCTGGGACTGATCATGGCCATCAAGGGAGCCGCTGGATTGCAGGCCCTGAACCTCGGTCCCATCCCCCTGATGCTCGCCTTCATTCTTGTGGCCGCCGCCATCAATCTGGTCATGGGGAGTGCCAGCGCCAAGTGGGCCATCATGGCGCCAGTGTTCATCCCGATGTTCATGCTGCTGGGCTATTCGCCCGAGTTCACGCAAATGGCCTACCGCGTAGGCGACAGCGTCACCAATATCATCAGCCCGATGATGAGCTACTTCGCACTGATCGTGGCCTTCATCGCCCGCTATGACAAGAAGGCCGGCATCGGCACGGTGATCAGCACGATGCTCCCCTATTCCATTGTGTTCCTCATCGGCTGGAGCATCCTTTTGATCATATGGGTGCTGTTGGAACTGCCCATCGGGCCGGGCGCACCGATGTACATGCCCACCCCCTGAATCAGGGTCCACCAGCCACCTCGCCCCATTCCGTGCCCATCGGTCAGTGATCCGTGGTGATGGGTCGCTGGTAACCATTCGTCGGATCGTGCCGTTGCAATGGCGCCTTGCTCCAACACATGGTGCAGGCTCCAATAGCAACGAGATCATGCGCACACTCCTTTTGTTGTTGCTCGCGCTCCCAGTTTTTGGTTCCGGGGTCCTCGCCCAGGAAGGAGGCCAGGAACCACATGTGTACCTGGCGCACGTTCAGCCCATCGTACCCGGCCAGTCGCCCAAGCCCCTTATGGCGGCCCTGGTGGACATCGATCCCGACGCGGACCTCAGCCACGATCGTGACACGGACATCATGCGGATCACCACCATGGTGGAATTCACTTTCGACGGTGTGGCCCTTGCGGCCGAGAGCAGCGGGTTCATGCTGCTGGATCTGATACTCGATACCCCCTGACACCCACGCTTTCGAAAGCCTGCACGGAGCCATCCCATGGAACTCACGATCAGCCACATCATGTCCCGCATCGGGTCCGCGACGATCACGCTTGTCATGGGCACGGCGGTCGTGGCCCAGACCGCCACGAATGCCTGCGGCTATAACGCGGGCAATGAATACGCGGTGAACAGTAGCTGTGTGTTCCAGGACTTCGACAAGCCCACTTCGTTCACAGCCACGATGAACCCTGCCAACTGCAACGGCAGCAACAACGATGACGCCTGGGGCTGGTTCACGGCAACAGGCACGATGACCGCCTTGACCTATGACCCCGACGACAATCATCGCCCCATCGTACACGTCTTCACCGGGGCCTGCGGAGCGCTGACCCAGGTGGCCTGTGTGAACAGTGGCGGCAATGGGGTGAACGCTCAGATGGTGTTCGCTACCGTGGTAGGACAGGACTACATGATCCGGGTGCAGCGCCACAACACCAACAACGCGATGGATGGCCGCATCTGCATCTGGACCCCACCGCCCTTCGATGAGTGCGACGGTGCCATCACCCTGCCGGTGACCACCAGCTGCATCATGCAGACCTTCAGCAACGCGGACGCCACCCACTCAGCCAACACGCCCAGCCCTACCTGTGGTGGCACCGTGAGCAACACCAACACCATCGATGTGTGGTTCCAGTTCACCACCCCCATGAGCGGTAATGTGTTGATCGACACCCAGGCCGGTACGATGACCAACGGGGTGATGCAACTGTACTCCGGCACCTGCGATGCCCTGGTCGCCGTGCAATGCGACAATACAAGCGGCCCGGGCAACATGCCCCGGATCGACCGCCGATGCGCCCCGTTGACCGCTTTTACCACCTACTACATCCGTTTCTTCGGCAACAGCGGCCAGCTAGGCACCTTCAACATCTGTGTCACCGGGCAGGACGTCTTCCCCACACCGCAGGAGGATTGCGCTGGAGGGATCACCATCTGTGGCGACCAGAGTTTCGCCAATACCACGAACTACACCGGCTGCACCGCCGATCTGAATTCCAGCAATCGGGGATGCCTCAGCGGCAATGAACGCCAGGGCACCTGGTACTATTTCTCCCCGTCGGCCTCGGGCACCATCGAATTCACCATCATCCCAACGGCGAACATCGACTACGACTACGCCATATGGGGACCGCTGACCCAGATCGTGTGCCCGCCCGTGGGCCAGCCCATCCGTTGCTCCTGGGCATGGCCACCCGCCGTACCAGGTTATCCCGATGCGTCGGCCTACCTCACTGGTCTCAATGCCAGCGCGACCGATCTCAGCGAGGGATCATCAGGCACGGATGTGGATGGCTTCACCGCACCCATGGATGTGCTCGCCGGCGAGATCTACATCATGTACATCGACAACTACGACATCACCGGCCAGCACTTCACCCTGGAGTGGAACCTGACCAACGGCTGCTCGCTGGACTGCACCGTGCTACCTGTGGAACTTGTGGAACTGAAAGCCGAGACCCGCACGGATCAGGTAGCCGTGACCTGGGCAACACAGGTGGAGAATGGCACGGAAAGCTTCACGATCGAACGTGCCGGGGACGATCTGAACTTCACTGCCATCGGCCAGGTGCAGGCCGCCGGCACATCGCTGGGATACCGCGACTACGAATTCATGGACGTGGCACCTCTGCAGGGCAACAACTACTACCGCCTGAAGCAGACCGACATCGATGGGAGCACGAGCCTCACCCACATCGTGAACGCGCACTACCGGCGTGCCCATGGCCCGATGACCCTTCGGCCCAACCCTGCACGCGACCGGGTGCAACTGGATCTGGACGTGACCGTGGATGGCAGGTATACCGTGATGCTCTTCGACGCCAGGGGCCGGCTCTTGGGCCAGCGTCCCCATGGCATGACCAAGGGGCCGCAGACCGTGGGCATCGAATTGGGCGGTTTCGAGCCGGGAGTCTACATGGTGCGTCTGATCGGTCACGATGACGCGCCCCTGGCGACAGGTCGCTTCGTGAAGGAATGACGCACCTTGATCCCACCAGGAACGCGTCTGCGATCGTGCACACACAGGGTTTTGCCATCAGAACGGTGCGGACCTTCGGATCATTCCACTCAATTCGAGAACGATCACAGTAACTTCCGTCCGAATACCATCAACCCTCATCCTCATGGTACCCTCCCTACGCCCTCTGCGCTCCACCCGTTCCTTCGCGCTCACCCTGCTGATCACACTCCTTGGAGGTACCCTCAGCGCACAAACGGTGATGTTGCATTTCGGGCAGGCACTGAACCCACACGAAGCGAAGCTGGCGATCACCACTGTCGCCGATTGGGACCCGGGGCAGGAGACCAAACTGGACCTGCCTCCCGTACAGGCGAAGGTCTCCACCACACGCATCAATGATCTGCACGAACTGGCCCTGGCATTGCACATCGCGCAGGTACCCTTCGTGGGATACACCGTACTTGATGGCCCCAGCCCGCAGCGGGTCCTTGTAGTGCATGGGGCCAACGGTCCGATCCTCATCACCGACTTTCCGGGGCCGGATGCCGATCCCACTGAAAAGGCCGCCTGGGCTGAGACCAACCCGGAGGCTTACCAACAACTACAGCGGTTGAACGCCACTACGGCGGACTGAATGCCCCCATCGGGAGATCGCTCACGCTGGTTTTCCTACTCGCTCGGTTGGGATCGTGCATACCATCGCATGGCATTGTTCCCTCCGGCCCCTGCCGAAGTGCTTCAATGACTGGAGTTCCTTCGTGAGGAAGGATGCCACCCGGTATCTTGGGGCCATGCGTGCCTGTCTCCTCCTTCTTGCGGCTGTTATTTCCACCGGTAGTGGGCGGCCGGAACAGGATCCCACACCCCCACCTTCATGGACCTTCGGGGTGAGCCTCGCGACCGGACAAAACAGTGAATTGTACAGCCTCTTTCTGGTGAAGGAGCATGGTCTTCAACTGCTCTCGGCGGAATCCATCTCGCGCGAGCAATTCGTATTACAGGCACAGGGTATCGTGCCAAGCAAGGCCAATCCAGATGGGGAGAATTTTTTCCTCCGTTACGATGTACGATCGTGCATGGATCCAGAGGACAGCACTGCGGGTGTGCGCAACTGCGGGGTGTTCGATGATCTGTGGAAACTGCGATTCTGGGAGTATCCCTTCCACCCCCGCGACGGCCAGCATCCGGGCTTGGGCTGGTCGGAGAACCGTGCGGCACCATCGGCGCGGCAGATGCTGCTTCTAAGCGACTACGGCATCCTTTATCTCACCGGCATGGCACGCGGCGAGAACGCCTTCCGACTGCTGCGCGATGTGGGCGATCCCGAATGGGTGGAGAACTACCGGAAAGGATACTGACCTTCGCACATGGCGAACGACGAGTTGTTCTTGGGCCTGCTGCACAAGGACCGTGTGGCTTTGGCCCGTGCGATCACCCTTGTGGAAAGTGGACGCCCAGCCGACCGTACCGCCGCACGTGAACTCCTGGAGCGCTGCCTGCCGCACACCGGTCATGCGCAACGCATCGGCATCACGGGCATCCCGGGCGTGGGCAAGAGCACATTGATCGATGCACTGGGCATGCAGCTGATCGATGCCGGGAAGCGCGTGGCCGTTCTCGCCGTGGATCCCAGCAGTGGCCGCGGTCATGGCAGCATCCTGGGTGACAAGACACGGATGGAACGCCTTGCGAACGCGGAGGCCGCCTTTATCCGCCCCAGCCCCACCGGCGGCACGCTGGGTGGTGTGGCCCGCCGCACAAGGGAGACCATCCTGCTGTGCGAAGCGGCGGGCTACGACCGCATTTTGATCGAGACCGTGGGCGTGGGGCAGAGCGAATTGGAGGTGGACCAACTGAGCGACTTGAATGTGCTGCTGATGATCGCCGGTGCGGGGGATGAATTGCAGGGCATCAAGCGCGGCATCATGGAAGCCGCTGACCTGGTGGTGTTCACCAAGGCGGACAGCGCTGGCGACAGGGCTGAGGCCGCGGCGCGAGACTCGCGTAACGCCATCTCCTTGATGCCCATACGCCCAAGTGGCAGGCGGCCCGATGTGCTCCTGACCGATGCACACACCGGGCGCGGCATCAGTGAATTGGCTGAGCACTTGGAGACCTTACGCGCTATGGATGAGGCCAGTGGGACGACCAGGCTCCGCCGCCAGGAGCAGGATGTATACTGGATGCACCAACTGATCTCCGGCGAATTGCTGGACCTCTTCCACGAGGACAGCCGGGTGCTGGCGGCGATGCCCGCACTGGAAAAGGCCGTACACTCGGGCGAGCGGTCGCCCCACCAGGCAGCACAGGAACTGCTTTGGATCTTCAGAACAGGCGGCGCACCTCGTTCCGAATGACCAACAGGGCCTCCGCCGAGGGGGTGTGCGACAGCCGGGCCGTGTTCTCGAAAACCTTCCGGCTCAGGTCGGTGCCAGGGCGGTCGTCGCCGGTTTGTTCGTAGCTCAGGTTCACCAGCCGAATGGTTTCCTCCTTGGCCTGCCGCACCTTTTCCCAAGCCTGGTCGCTCACATAGATCTGCTGGGTCACGTTGTGCTCGAACTCCTCCCGGATGGTTTCCACCAATGTGCTGTGCAGCATGCGCGAGGTCGTGTTGTTCTTGTGCAAGCGCAGCACCAGCGGACCGGGTTGGATACGCTCCAGAAATAGGGTGAGCCGTTCGTAGGCCTGCAGCCGTAAAGGCAGCGTGTGCTTGTGGTCGTCCTTTTTCAGGTCGGTCATGCGCTCGGTCCGGCGCTCGGAGGCACGGTCATCGGTCAGCCGTTTGATCAAATGAAAGGCAGTAAGGAAGACCACCACGGAAGGGAGGATGGCCACCAGGATGAGGATCAGCGGGTCGTTCATGGCAGAGGTGCTGCGGGACGAAGTTCGTGCTTCGTGGCACACATGCACACGTGCCCCAAGCTGTTCCGGCCCACATGGATAGCTTTGCGGCCGCGTGGTTCCCGGTGAACGAACCCGTGTTCCACGCCCATGCAAGCATGCGTCTATCCCCCGCTGTGACCGCCATGGCCGAATCGGCCACCCTGATGATGGCCCGCCGCAGCCGTGAGCTGCGTGCCGAAGGCCACGACATCATCGACCTGAGCCTGGGTGAGCCCGACCACGACCCGCCGGCCTTCGCTCTGGAAGCCGCAGCCGAAGCTATCCGCGGGCCCTGGCACAAGTACCCGCCGGTGAACGGCCACCCCGACCTACGGCAGGCCATCGCCCACAAATTCGAACGCGACAACGGCCTGGCATACACTGCGGACCAGATCGTGGTGAGCACCGGTGCCAAGCAGAGCATCATGAACGCCATCATGGCACTGGCCGGACCTGGTGACGAGGTGCTCATCCCCGCTCCCTTCTGGGTGAGTTACACCGAACAGGTGCGCCTTGCCGGTGCCACACCCGTGGTGGTGCCCGCCACCCTCGAAGAGGATTGGAAAACGCCCATCGAGCGCATCGCTCCAGCGATCACTCCGCGCACACGCCTGATCATCTTCAGTTCCCCCTGCAATCCCAGTGGGTCGGTGATCACCCGCAGGGAGTTGGAAGAGCTCGCCGGTGTGGTGGCGCAACACAAGGACCTCTATGTGATCGCCGATGAGATCTACGAACACATCGTTTTCGAAGGGGAACATGTGAGCTTCGCCTCGCTGCCGGGCATGGCCGAACGCACCATCACGGTGAACGGGTTGAGCAAGGCCTTCGCGCTCACCGGCTGGCGGCTTGGCTATTGCGGCGCGCCGCAATGGATCGCGCAGGCCTGCACCAAGATCCAGGGGCAATTCACCAGTGGGGCCAACACCATCGCACAACGTGTGGCCAAGGCATGTGTGGAGGCCGATCCCGCCGTGGTGGCCCCCATGCGTGCCGACTTCCTGCGCCGCCGCGACCTGGTGATCGAGGCCATTGGCAAGATCCCCGGCTGGCGCGTGAACAGGCCACAGGGCGCATTTTACCTGCTGCCCGATGTGCGTGCCTCCATCGACGGCGTCCGCATCAAGGGATCGGTGGATCTAAGCATGTACCTTTTGGACAACGCCCAGGTAAGCCTTGTGGAGGGCCGCTCTTTCGGCGCCGAGGGCACCCTTCGCATCAGCTATGCCACCAGCGACACAAAGCTCACCGAGGCCATGGAGCGCGTGGCAAAGGCCGTGGCACAACTGCGAACCACATGAGCGCGGCCCTGGATGCATTCCTCCGAGGCACGCGCGACGCCCATGTGCTGGTGGTGGGCGACGTGATGGTGGATGCCTACCTCTGGGGCCGGGTGGATCGCATCAGCCCAGAAGCGCCCGTACCCGTAGTGCAGGTGCAACGACGCAGTGCACGGTTGGGCGGCGCCGCCAATGTGGCCCTCAACACCCAGGCGCTGGGAGCGCGGACCACCGTGGCCACCGTGATCGGGGAGGACGACAACGCGGCCACCCTGCAACGGCTCTTTGCGGAGCAGGGCATGAGCACCGAAGGACTGGTGCGGTCGGCAGCGCGCCGCACCACGGTGAAGACGCGCGTCATCAGCGGCCACCAGCACATCGTACGGGTGGATGAGGAGCAGGAGGACGAACTCCAAGGGCCCGATGTTGAACGGCTGGTCAAGGTCGTGCGTGGCATCATGGAACAGACCCGGCCCGATGTCCTGGTATTCGAGGATTACGACAAGGGGACCCTCACACCACAGCTGATCCAAAGTGTGATGGAATCCGCGCGCCAGGCCGGTGTTCCGGTGGCCGTGGATCCCAAGAAGCGGAACTTCCTGACGTATGAGGGTGTTGACCTGTTCAAGCCCAACCTGAAGGAATTGAGCGAAGGACTCAAGACCGATGTCGCACCAGAAGACCTGGACAGTGTGCGTGCGGCCGTGCGCATGATGGAGGAGCGACTGGGGAACAAAGCCACGCTGTTGACCCTGAGCGAGCATGGTATTTACGCCCACGGTGCCGGTGGCGAGCACCGGGTAGCGGCACATAAGCGGAAGATCGTGGACGTAAGTGGTGCTGGCGACACGGTGATCGCCGTGGCAGCTCTTGCCCTGGCCGGAGGGCTTCCGTTGCGACAAGTGGCGGAACTATCCAACCTCGCGGGCGGCCTGGTATGTGAGGAGGTCGGTGTAGCACCATTGGACGCCACCCGCTTCCGCTCCGAATGCGAACGTCTTGGCCTGCCCGGATGAGGGTGACCCCGTACAGCCCCGAAGGCTCAAAGCGTGAGCAGGTCGAACGCATGTTCGATGGCATCTCCCCGCGCTACGACCTGCTGAACCGCTTGTTTTCCCTGGGCGTGGACCAGGGCTGGCGTCGGCGTGTGGTACGTCTTATGGCGCAGGAACCAGTGCATCATGTGCTGGATGTGGCCACCGGCACGGCCGACCTCGCCATCCTTGCCAGTCGCAAAGCGGAACAGGTCACCGGTGTGGACATCAGCGAGGGCATGCTCTCCCACGGCCGCACCAAGGTGGCCAGACGCGGATCGCAGGACCGGGTGACACTACAGCGCGCCGACAGCGCCGATCTCCCCTTCGCCGACGACACCTTCGATGCGGTGACCGTGGCCTTTGGTGTGCGCAACTTCGAGGTGCTTGAAAAAGGCCTCTCGGAGATGCGCCGGGTGCTGAAGCCCGATGGACGCCTCTTCGTGCTGGAGTTCTCCAAGCCGAAGAACACCTTGCTGGGTGGCATTTTCCGCTTTTATTTCCACCGCGTGATGCCCTTCGTGGGACGCCTCATCAGCCGTGATAAGGCCGCGTACACCTATCTGCCCAAAAGCGTGGATGCATTCCCCGAGGGACCGTCGTTCCTCGCGATCATGGCCGCAAGTGGCCTTCGGGAGAGCACCGCTGAACCGCTCACCGGTGGGATCGCCACGTTGTATGTGGGGCGGAAGTGAAGGTTGAAGGGTGAAGGTTGAAGGGTGAAGGAGGAACGAGGAAGTAACGGTCTCCTTGGCGAACTTTCATCCTTACACCTCCAACTCTCCACAAGGATCACTGCCTAATTTCGTTGCCTGTCCGATGCGACCCACCCGCCTCCTGCCCTGGTGCTTCCTCTTGCTCTCTGCCACCCCGATCGCGGCGCAGTACCAGAGCGGCGTGAAGATGGAGAACCTGCCCAACTTCGATCTGCGGCGCTTCCACTTCGGCTTCCTGCTCAGCTACAACACCAGCGACTTCTTCGTGAAGCTCCACCCCGAGGCGCCTTTCCGCGATTCGCTCATGGTGCTGGACCATCTCAGGCAACCGGGCTTCAACCTGGGCATCGTGGCCAGCATGAACATCAATGACAACGTCAGCGTGCGCTTCCTGCCCACCCTTTCCTTCCAGGAACGCATCCTGCAGTACAAGTTCCTCGACAACGAGGGCCAGCCCAAGTTCTTCCAAAAGCCCGTGGAGAGCACCTATCTGGAATTCCCCATACTGATGAAGCTGCGCAGCGACCGTATCAACAACTTTGCGGTGTACCTGATCGGCGGCGGAAAGGTGAGCATCGACATGGCCACACAGAAGGACGTGAACCAGGCGCTCGATGACGAAGTGGTGATCAAACTGGCCAAGTACGACTACAGCGCCGAAGTGGGCGGCGGCTTCGATTTCTTCCTGCCCTACTTCAAGTTCGGCATCGAACTCAAGGCTGGCATCGGCATCCCCAACCTGCTGATCGACGACGAGACCCGCTTCAGTGCACCGGTGCAAAGTCTACGAAGCAAGGTGTGGGTGCTGACCTTCACCTTTGAAGGTTAGTGATCGGTCCCCGGTTGTCCGTTGTCAGGGCATCTCCCTCACGCTGCTGACCATTGTCACCGGGATCCTCCCATGGAACGCACCGTCGAAATAGCCCTGCTCCCCACCGAAGCCGCCGACCCCGTGCTGGTCCGCGCCGCAGCGGAGGAAGCGGCGGGCATGGCACCGGGACAGGCGCAGGGGCATCGCTTGTTGAAACGTTCCATTGATGCCCGCAGCCGCAGCCCGCGATTCCGCCTGCGGGTGATGGTGACTGATGCTCCGCTGAACGAAGAAACCATTGCGCCACCGGATCTTCCCGATGTGCACGACGCCGACCCTGTGCTGATCGTGGGTTGCGGACCGGCCGGGATGTTCGCCGCGTTGCGCTGCATCGAACGCGGCCTGCGGCCCATCATCCTGGAGCGCGGCAAGGATGTGCGGGCCCGCCGCCGCGACCTGGCCGCCATCAACCGCGATCATATCGTGGACCCCGACAGCAACTACTGCTTCGGCGAGGGCGGTGCAGGGACCTACAGCGACGGCAAGCTGTACACGCGCAGCCACAAACGCGGTGATGTGGAGGGTGTGCTGCGCACCCTGGCGGCTTTCGGTGCCAGTGCGGACATCCTTATCGACGCCCATCCGCACATCGGTACCAACAAGTTACCCGGCATCATCACCGCCATGCGCGAGGCGATCCTGACCGCCGGGGGCGAGGTGCGCTTCGGGCAGCGTGTCAACGGGTTGATCCTGGAAGGCTGCAAGCTGCTGGGGGTGCGCACCGCCAATGGCGACGAGCACAATGCACCGGCCACCATCCTTGCCACGGGCCATTCAGCGCGCGACATCTTCCAGTTGATGCTTTCCTCGGGCATCCGCATCGAACGCAAGGACTTCGCTCTGGGTGTACGCGTGGAGCATCCACAGTCCATCATCGACCGTGCGCAATACCGCTGCGAGGTGCGCGATCCACATCTTCCACCCGCGAGCTATGGCCTGGTGGAACAGGTGGAGGGGCTTGGCGTGTACAGTTTCTGCATGTGCCCCGGCGGGATCATCGCGCCATGTGCCACGGCACCCGGGGAAGTCGTGACCAACGGCTGGAGCCCGAGCAAGCGCGACAATCCATGGGCGAACTCCGGCATCGTGGTGGAGGCACGCGGACCTTTCGATGCGGAGGACCCGCTGGCTGGTATGCACTTCCAGCGCCAGCTCGAACACGCCGCATGGAACGCAGGGGGAAGACGGCAGAGCGCACCGGCGCAACGATTGGAGGACTTTATCGCGGGCCGCCATTCACCCGATCTGCCTGACTGCAGCTATCCGCCGGGCATCGTGCCCTTCCGTGTGGATGAACTGCTCCCTGCCGCGATCGCATCCCGCCTGCGACAGGCCTTCGAGGCCTTCGGTCGGAAAATGCCCGGCTACCGCACCAATGAGGCCGTGGTGGTGGCGGTGGAGAGCCGCACCAGCTCGCCCGTGCGCATCCCCCGGGACCGCGACACCTTGCAACACGTGACGACCCCGGGGCTGTACCCATGCGGCGAAGGAGCCGGATACGCAGGGGGCATCGTTAGCGCCGCCATGGATGGCCAGCGCGTGGCGGATGCCGTTGCGCTGCGCTACCGCGAAAGGGCCTGACGCGTGAATTCCATGCACAGCGCAGAGGCTGCCATGGACACGTTCAGC
Organism: Flavobacteriales bacterium; assembly: GCA_041747675.1. Classification (GTDB taxonomy): domain Bacteria; phylum Bacteroidota; class Bacteroidia; order Flavobacteriales_F; family PHOS-HE28; genus PHOS-HE28. Next base: position 21,179 of record JBGTES010000086.1, on the reverse strand, counting down.
GATTCAGACCCACCCACGCGGGGCACCGCGATGGCCGTTCCGCCCAAGCCGCGCACCGCCGAGGAGAGACCATGTGACTCGCTGCCCAGCACGAGCACCGCCGGGCGTTGCAACGCCAGGTCGAATACCGGTGCACCATCCATGGTGGCCAGGTAGAGCGTGGCACCGGCAGCCCGCAGTGCATCCAGACGTGTCGCAAGGTCCGCACGCTCCACCCCTACGCGGAACAGCGCGCCCATACTGGCCTGCACACATTTGGGGTTGAAGAGATCCACACTGCCATGGGAGATCAGCATGCGCCCTACCCCGAACCAGTCGGCGATGCGCAGCAGGGTGCCCAGGTTGCCGGGGTCGGCGATGCCATCCAGGGCGATCAGCAGTTCACCCTCCCCCGGCACATCGAGGACGGGCACGGGTGGGATGGGCACCACCGCCACCACCTCATTGCCGCTTTCCAGGGTGCCCATTCGTTCCAGCACATGTGGCGGATGGATCACCGCATCCTTCAGCATCAGGCGTTCGGCGGCTTCGGCCGTGGCATGGATCGCCTCCACCGGCCAGCCGCTGGCCAGTAGCTCCCGCAACAGCTTGGCACCCTGCACCAGAAAGCGCCCGGCTTCCTCGCGTCCCTTGCGCCTGTGCAGCGCACGTATCATGGCCAACGAAGCCTTCGCGATCATGTCCCGGTATATTTGGCGATGCCTTGTCCGCGGCACCGTGGCTGGGGTGCAAAATAGATCGCACTACGCCCTCCTTGCGGATCCGCACGGTCCATATCACCGCAGGCCTCATCGGCCTGATCGCCCTCAGCGGCTGCGACCCCACGCGGCGCCTTCCGGAGGGCGAACGCCTGCTGAAACGCAACCGCGTGACCCTCACCGACCGGAGTGTGGAGCGCAGCGAGTTGCACAACATCATCAAGCAGCAGCCCAACAAGCGCATCCTGGGGGTGCCCCTGTACCTGCACTTGTACAACCTGCGCGATCCCTTGCGCGTGGAACGCAAGCGGGCCCGCCGGGACAGCCTGTGCAACCTGGACAATGTGGACCGCGTGGAGCGTGGCAAGGATCCCCGCACATGTGACCGATCGCAACGCGGACGCAACGGTGAACCACCAGTGGTGCTGGACTCCCTGTTGATCGATCGTTCCACGGAGCAGATGCGCCTGTATATGCGCAAGGAAGGCTGGTTCCGCGCGGAGGTAAGCGACACGATCCACATCCGGCATCTCCGCCCGGTGTGGCTGGGCGGCGGGCGTGGGCGGCCCTACCGTCAACCCAAGGCCGAAGTGGAGTACATCGTCACGCCCGGCCCGATGTACCGGCTGCGGAACATCCGATACACGGTGGACGATCCCAACATCGGATCGTATGTGCGCGATAGCTGGGCCAACAGCCACCTTCAGCCGGGTGACCGCTTCGATGCAGACGCGCTGGACCGCGAGCGGGCGCGCATCAGCGACCGGCTGCGCGAACTGGGCTACCTCTTCTTCACACGCGACCTGGTGCGCTATGACGCGGACACCACCATGGGCGGGCATCAGGTGGATCTGATCCTCTACCTGGAAAGGCCACAGGCGAAGGAACGCGGCTTGCAAGGCACCCCGGAAGGAACCGTTTATCATCTGGGAGATGTGACCGTTGCGACCCTGCCCCCCTCCCGCGCCGGCAGCATTGTCCGCGCCGACACGCTTTGGGAGCGGGGCTACCGCCTGCTCTTCGAGGATCGCCTGCGCTACAAACCCAATGCTCTGTTGGGCATGGTCTTCCTGCAACCCGGCGATCGATACCGGCAGAGCAACACCGATCGCACGTACCGGCGCCTCACCGGCCTGCGTGTGTTCGACAGGGTGGAGATCGGCTTCGATACCACGGGCACCAACGCACGGGACGTGGCCAACGCGCGCATCGACCTGCTGCCAGGCCGCGAACAAAGCGTGAGCACCGAGGCCTTCGCCACCAACCGCGGCGGTTTCCTGGGCACCTCGGCCAGCGTGGGCTACCGGCACCGCAACCTGTTCCGTGGCATGGGTTCGTTGCAGTTGATGATGATCCTGGGCCTCGAAGCGCAGCAGAGCTTCACCGGCCAGGGTAGCGCCACCACCGAGGAGACCGTGGGCAATGTGGGCAGTGACGGCCTCTTCAACACGGTGGACTTCGGACCGGAACTCACCCTACGCTTCCCGCACTTCCTGCTGCCCATCCGCCGCGAACGCTTCGCCCGCTCCGCGATCCCCAGCAGCGTGGTGAGCGTGTTGTACAACCACCAGCGGCGGCCCGACTTCACCCGCACACTCGCCAAGGTGTCCTTCGGATACGATTGGGTGGAGACGCAGACCAAGAGCTGGGCGATCTATCCGCTGGAGGTGAATGTGATCCGCATCCCACGCAAATCCGATGATTTCACCGAGTACCTCCTTTCCGCCAATGACCCCGTGCTGACCGACAGCTACACCGACCACCTGATCGCCGGCATGCGCGGACAGTTCATCCACAACACGCAGGGCCTGGCACGACGCCGCAACACCTACTTCAGCCGCATCACGCTGGAATGGGCCGGACACCCCATGCTGGTGCCTTTGAGCCTGCTGGCGACCGAGACCGTCGACAGCGAAGGCAATAGCTTCTTCAGCGTGGGGGGCATCCGGTATGCGGAATACATCAAGGTGGACAGCGACCTGCGTTGGCGGCGCGTGCTCCATGACAAGAGCAGTCTGGCATTCCGCGTGGCGGCCGGTGCGGGTCTGCCCTACGGTAACCTGGGTGTGCTGCCCTTCGAAAGCAGCTTCTTCGTGGGTGGCGCCAACGGCTTACGCGCCTGGCGTGCCCGCTCGATCGGACCGGGCTCCTACAGCGCGCCCCTGCTGGCCTTCGACCGCATTGGCGAATTGCGCCTGGAAGGCAACGCGGAATACCGCTTCAAGCTGATCGGTTTCCTGGAGGGCGCCCTCTTCGCCGATGTGGGCAATATCTGGAACTGGGAGGACGACGAACGCCGGCCGGGTGCGGCCATCAGCAGCGACTTCCTCAGCGAGCTGGCCGTGGGCACCGGCGTGGGTGCGCGCCTCAACTTCGACTTCTTCATCGTGCGCTTCGACCTGGGCATGCAGACCAAGGATCCCAGCCTGCCCCCCGGAGAGCGCTGGCTCTTCCAACCCAAGGATGGCTATGAGGCTGCCCTGAGCGAAGTCGTCGGATCGCCTGTGACCTACCGCACGCAGTTCAACTTCAACCTGGGGATCGGTTATCCCTTCTGAGTGGTCGCCTGCACGCGTTTCTTCTCCACTCCCTCCTCCGCCAGCACCGCACCGACCGCCGCCATCACCGGGGCGAACATCAGGCCCAGCAGTGGCAGTTTCATCAACAGGCTGAAGAGCGCGCCATTGGCCATCACCGCGCCGAGGCGATCATTGACCGCACGCACACTTTCGCCGATGCGCAGCCGCCGCCGCTCGAAGAGATAGTCGAACATGGAGAAGCCGTAGAAGTATGCGGACACCAGAAAGAGGATCACGATCGACAGGGGCGCGAAGAGTGGCACCAGCAGTGTGATCGCCCATACCCCAATGCTGATGGACAACTCCAGGAGGCCGTTGCGCATGGCCACCAGCGCGCCCCGCAGCGCATCCTTCAGCAGGCGCCCCCAGCTGAATGGCCAGCTACGGCCGGTGAGGATCTCCTCCGTCCGTTCGCTGGCATAGGCCAGCAGCGGTGAGAGCAACACCAGCACGATGTACTTGTTGGCCACGAAGAGCAGGTAGGCGACGGCGAGCTTCAGCACGATGGCCACCAGCAGTTCGCGCGCACCGTTGAAGAATGCCTTGATGTCGCGCCAGGCGCCCTGCTCATCCGCTGCCATGGGGATCGCCAGGTGGCCGCCGACCCAGTCGCTGAGCAACTGCACCGGGCCTTGCAGCAGCGTATACATCCCGAACGCCAGCAGCACCCACAGCAGCGCGGGTATCAGAAACATCCAGCCCATGCCATTGCGCAACGCGAATCCGAGTGCACGCATGAAGCCGTTGATGCCGTGGCCGAACTGGTGGAGGAAGGTCATTCTATTGGGGTGAAGTGGGCAGTATTCAGTTCGCAGTTGGGCAGTTCATCCTTGAGACGATCAAGGCATGCGCGAGCGAAGATCGAACGCCACCGTACCAGTTCCGATACCGGCCATCATATCCTGCCAACGATCAAAGCTCCAAGCCCGTCTACCTTTGCGCTTTCCCTTTCGCGCCGAATGGAACTCAACCCCCTTACCGCCATCTCGCCGATCGACGGCCGGTACCGCGACCGCACACGCGGCCTGGCGCGCTGGTTCAGCGAACAGGCCCTGATGCGCTACCGCCTGCAGGTGGAGCTGGCCTACTTCACCTTCCTCTGCGAGATCCCGCTGGAGGAGTTGCGGAACGTGGATACCGCGAAGCTGGGGTCGGTGGCGCGTCGCATCAAGGAACTGAGCACCAGTGATGCGCAGCGCATCAAGGAGATCGAACGGGTGACGAACCACGACGTGAAGGCGGTGGAGTACTTCCTGAAGGAACGGCTGGAGGAGGCCGGCCTGGGCGCGCAGCAGGAGTTCACGCATTTCGCACTCACCAGCCAGGATGTGAACAACACAGCACTTCCGCTGCTGATCAAGGACTTCGTCTACGAGGCTTACCTGCCGGCGATGATCGCCCTGCGAGACAAGCTGCACGGCCATGCGCTGGACTGGGCCAGGGTGCCCATGCTGGCCCGCACGCACGGCCAGCCAGCCTCGCCAACCCGGCTGGGCAAGGAGTTGCAGGTGTTCGTGGAGCGCCTGGACGACCAGCTGCGGCTGCTGCGCGAGGTGCCCTTCAGCGGCAAGTTCGGTGGCGCCACCGGAAACTTCAACGCGCACCACGCGGCCTACCCCGAGCTGGATTGGGTGAAGCTGGCCGACCAATTCATGAAGGAAAAACTCGGCCTGGTACGCCAGCAGTTCACCACGCAGATCGAACACTACGACCACCTCGCAGCGCTATTCGATGCCATGCGCCGGGTGAACACCATCCTGCTGGACCTGTGCCGCGACATGTGGCAGTACATCAGCATGGACTACTTCCGCCAGCGCATCAAGCCGGGCGAGATTGGCAGCAGCGCCATGCCGCACAAGGTGAACCCCATCGACTTCGAGAATGCAGAGGGCAATCTGGGCATGGCCAACGCACTCTTCTCCCACCTGGGCGACAAGCTTCCAGTGAGCCGCCTGCAACGCGACCTCACCGACAGCACGGTGACGCGCAACATTGGCACGCCCATGGCGCACACCATACTCGCGGTGGACGCCATACGCAAGGGCCTGGGCAAACTGCTGCTCAACGAGGCGGCCATCGCCCGAGACCTCGATGCACAATGGGCGGTGGTGGCCGAAGGCATCCAGACGATCTTGCGCCGTGCCGGCCATCCGCAGCCCTATGAGAAACTAAAGGACCTCACCCGCGGCAAGGACCGTGTTACACAGGCCGACATCGCCGCGTTCATCGATGCACTGGAAGTGGACGAGGACCTGAAGCATCGCCTGAAGCAACTCACGCCACACAACTACACCGGCATCGACCTGCTGGGCCGGGTGATGCCCTGACCACGCCCATGGCCGCCAAGCCACCACGACGCCGACGGTGGCGCCTGCTACGGCTCCTGTTGTTGATATGCATGCTGGTGGTGCTCACCGCCTGGTGGTGTGACCGCGTGATCCGCACACACACCGCCGCGCACATGTATGACCGCCTCGCCGAAGTGCCGGTACATGATGTGGGCCTGGTGTTGGGCACCTCGCACCGATCCCGGAGTGGTGGTCCGAATCCCTGGTTCGCACATCGCATGCGCGCCGCCGCCGAACTGTATCATACCGGCCGCGTGCGCCATCTGCTGGTGAGTGGTGACAACGCCACGGTGGGCTACAACGAACCACTGGCGATGCGCCGTGCCTTGCAAGAACTGGGTGTGGACAGTGCGGACATCGTGATGGACCATGCCGGGTTCCGCACCTTCGATTCGGTGGTGCGCGCGCGGGAGGTCTTCGGCCAGCAACGCTTCACCGTGGTGAGCCAACGCTTCCACAACGAGCGCGCTGTGTACATCGCCCAGCGGCTGGGTATCCCGGCGGTGGGCTACAACGCACAGGATGTGGAGGGCATGCGCGGAATGCGTACACGGCTTCGCGAAAAGGGCGCCCGCGTAAAGGTTTTCCTTGACCTCCTGCTGGGCACGCGACCTCGCTTCCTGGGGGATCCAGTTCCGGTGGGGGAAGCGCCCGTTGTGTTGGACACGGATACGACCGCGACAGGATCGTGACCGTGGACCGGCCGATCCTTCGGATCATGCGCCAGGCAGATCGGCGAAAGTGATCAGGTGCTGTTCAGTGAATATGGGTGGCCCCTGCAACACTTCGTGCTCCGCGGCACAACGGCGCAGAAAAGGCAACTTCCTGTCGATCACATCGGCGTAGAGCGCCATCACATCGTCCCCGAGGATGTAAGGATGCACCATCACCTCCAGCACCCCGCCGGAAGTATCGCGTGCGATCAGATCCTGGTAGGTGGCCGCATCGTAGGGACCATCGGAGCGCAGGTCATGCACGCTCACCAAACGGTCGTTCATCGGGCCGGTGAAACGCGCGCGCAGCCGCCTGGCCAATTGTAGATTGAGCAACTGTTTTGCCATGCGCTTCGGCCGGGCCAGGTCCTGCCGGATGGTACCCCAGGGAGGCCGCACCAGCCGCAATGGCAAACGCTCGCGTAGGAGCACCGGGATCGCCGCGTCGTGGATCACTGGGGTCATCAGCACATGCTGGTGGCTGTCCACGTGTGTTGGCCTGAGCCCCCATCCACGCATGTGCACCAGTTGTGCCTCGAGCTCCGCCACCACATGCCGGGGGTCGATCGCCCCGCGCATGGAACGCATCGCCAAGGTGCTTCGGTCGTGGAACCGGCCTTCCGCATCGGTAAGTGAAGATGTTCCCGTGAGTGCGATGCCTTCAGTGAGGTTGAAGTGCAGGCCCACGGCAAGTCCAGGGTGTTGTGGCAGGCGTTGCACGGCATCCGCAGCGCCGGGCATGTGTGTCATGAAGGTGGCGCTGGACAGATTCCCCGCATGGAAAGCGGCTAAGATGGCCGTATTCACCGAGGGGCTCAGACCCAGGTCGTCGGCGTTGACGATGATGCGGCGACGCTCCATGATTCAATCGCGACGCGCCAATGTGCGTTGGAATACCACCATGTCATTGGCCGGGATCGCATCCAGGCCCAGGGCACGCATCTGCGTGATCACCTGGCCGCGATGCTGCGTGCTGTGGTTGAAGCAGTGCATGATCATGTGCCAAGCCGGTTGGGTATGGGCATTCCCACGCAGGTCATGGTAAGTGCGTTCACGGGCAAGGTCGTCTGAAGTGAGTACATGCACATGATCACGCAAGATGGCGCCGTGCTTCCGCAGTCCATCAATGCTGCGATCCTCTTCCGCAGGCCAGCGGGTGGCCGTACCCGTAAGCCGGCCCCACCATGTATGTTCGGCATCCCGGATGTGCAGCAGCGTGGCGCGCAGGGAAGGAAAGCTGCCGGGCGCGGGACGATCAAGCAGCTCATCGGTCTCAGCTGCCAGACGCTCCACGAAACGTGTGTTCGCCCAGAGATCATAGTCGGCGTAATGACGGATGAGAGCTTGCATGGGGGCGTCAGGTGGATAACCTTGTTAACAAGACATGAAGTGAATGGCAGGCCTTCCAGGCGCGGTCGTCGGACCTTCGCGAGGACGAAGATCAGATGATCGCCACATTTTTCGGCAGAAAAAAGATCAGTGAGGATAAGCTTGCGAACGTGTTCGTGAACGCCATTCTCGACCTTTCCGCAGAAGGATTCCCGATGGTGGCCGACGAACTGAATGAATCGCCAGAGTTCGCCCTGCCGCCGGGACTGAAGCCCACGGACGACGGGACCTTTGCGATGATCGTGCTCGCGGCGAACCTCATTGAGATGCAGCGCTTGATGGGCCCAGGGGTGGACCGTCGCCTGTTCGCATTGTCGGTCTCGAAATTCGCCCAGGCCTTCGGACGCACAGGCGCGGAGACCGAGACCGATGTGCGCGCACTGATCTCCCGGATGGATCGCGCGAACTACCCCAGCAAGAACACGGTGTATGCCATGGGCAAGGCCATCTTCCAGGAGTACGACCTGTTCTGTTTCCAGGATACGTACTTCCGCGAGAAGCGCGCACCGAATCCCATCATCCTCAAACGGCTGAATGGCCTGATGGGCTACTTCATCTATAGCTGGGGCGAAGTGCTGGACCAGTACAAGGTGGTGTGATCCGCGTACCGTGCCGTGGGCTTCACGCGAGGTGAAGCTCTTCCACCGCGATGTCCACGATCCAGTCCCCGATGGCCAGTGCTGCCGTGGCCGCCGGCGATGGCGCGTTGAGCACATGGATGTGCGCGCCCCGTCTTTCGATCCGGAAATCGTCGACCATCTGGCCATCGGTGCCCAGCAGCATGGCCCGCACCCCCGCACGGCCCGGCTTGATATCATCCATGGTGAGGCTGGGGATGAGCCGCTGCAGCGTGCGCAGGAAAAGCTTCTTGCTGAAGGCCCGGCGGTATTCGCCGATGCCGTAGCCCATGTTGCGCAGGAAGAGCTTCCATGTGCCACCGTACGTCAACGCATCGATGGAATCCTTCCAGTCGAAGTCTGTTTTGCCATAGCCTTCGCGCTTGAAGGTGAAGACGGCGTTCGGCCCGCATTCGATGGTGCCGTCGGTCATCCGCGTGAAGTGTACGCCCAGGAAGGGGAAGCGTGGGTCGGGCACGGGATAGATCAGGTGCTTCACTTTGTGCCTGCCCTGCTCGGTCAGGTCGTAGTAGTCTCCACGGAATCCCACGATGCGCTCGCGTACGATGGCGCCATCCGCCCTGGCGAGACGGTCACTCTGAAGGCCGCCGCAGAAGATCGCATGCCGTGCCTTGTGTGTGCCCTTCGATGTGCGGACCACGCTGAGACCGTCCTGTTGCGCGATGCCGAGCACCTCCTCGCCAAGGGCCACCCGGCTATCGGGGTTTATGCCCAAGGCCAGTTCGGCCATCTTCTCCGTGGCGCCCCGGAAGTCGATGATGCCGGTGCAGCCCACCCGCAGGCCGGCGATCCCGGTGCAGTGCGGCTCGATCTCCCGGATGCCATCGGCGTCCACGGGCTCCATATCCTCGATGCCGTTGGCGATCCCCGTCCGGTGGATCTTCTCCAGACGCGGAAGTTCATCGGCCTGGGTGGCCACGATCAGTTTGCCGCAGATGTCGTGCTTCACGCCATGGTCTCGGGCGAAGGCCACCAGCTCGCGGCGCCCGTTCACGCAGTTCTTCGCTTTGAAGCTTCCGGGCTTGTAATAGATGCCACTGTGGATCACGCCGCTGTTATGGCCGGTCTGGTGTCCTGCCAGCAACTGCTCCTTCTCCAGCAACAGGATGCCCAGACCGGGGAATCGCCGTTGAAGCTTGTACAGGGTGGCCGCACCAACGATGCCGCCTCCCACGATCACCACGTCCCACACTTTGGCTTCGTCCATCATCTGGTGGAGTTCGCCGCGAAAGTAACGGGCCTCAGGCGGCCCCGGTCTCCGGCACGTATGGAACCTCCTTCCGCGGGACAAGGAAAAGAAGGAACAAGGCCACCACGAAGAAACTGCCGATGATGATCACCGTGTTCCGCAGGTCGCCGGTGAGTTGGTATACCAGGCCGTAGGCGAAGGTGCCCAGGACGGTGCCCACGTAGAAGCTCACGTCGTAGAACGAGAAGTACGATGCGTGGTCGATGGTGTCCGGCAGGAACTTCGAATAGGTGCTGCGCGAGAGGGACTGGCTGCCACCCATCACCAATCCCACGCCACAGGCCAGCACATAGAATTCCCATGCCCAGTGGATGTTGTAGGCCGCCACGCAGAGCGCGATCCACACCACGCAACCCACGGTGAGGGCGGCCAGGTTCCCGAAACGCCTGCTGAGGCGCACGAAAAGTTGCGCACCCACAGCGGCCACCAGCTGGATGAGGAGGATGCTGACGATAAGACTGGCATCGCTGATGGGTACCACGGCGCCAAGTGCATCATGGTCCTTGATCTCCTCCTTGGCGTAGGTCACGGCCAGGTACATGATGGTCTGTATGCCCATGTTGAAGACGAAGAAGGCCATCAGGTAGGCGTTGAGACGCCGTGTACGCTGCAACTCCCGCCACACCTTGCGCAGCTCGCGGTATCCGTTCAGGAGAATATCTCCCTTGGGCTTGCGACCATGGGGATTGTCCGGCAATACGCGGAAGGCGAACTGCGCGAAGCCGGCCCACCACACGCCAACGGTAAGGAAGGTGATGCGTGCCGGAAGACCTCTTTCGTCAGGTATGCCGAACCAACCAGGTTCCATCACCATCGCCAGATTCAGCACCAGCAGCAGTACACTGCCGAAGTAGCCCATGGTATAGCCCCTGGCACTTACGCGGTCGTGATCCTTGGGCTCGGCGATCTCCGGGAGGAAGGCATCATAGAAGATCAGGCTTCCACTGAAACCGACGCATGCCATCATCACCAGGAAGAGGCCCGTCCAAAGCGACTCCAAGCCGAAGAAGAACAGGCCCGCGCAGGAGGCTGCGCCGAGGTAACAGAAGGCCTTGAGGAATTTTTTCTTGCTGCCCGTGTGGTCGGCGATCCCACTGAGGATCGGAGTGATGAGTGCCACCAGTAAAAAGCCAGCCGAAAGTGCGTAGGAATATAGGGATTGGGCCGGTATGCCATGCCGCTGCAGTACCAGGTCGCTCCCGCTATCGTGGGTGATGGCCAGGTAGAACACCGGGAAGATGGCCGTGGTGATGGTGAGCGAGTAGACCGAGTTGGCCCAGTCGTACATCGCCCAGCCACGGATGACCTTGGGGTCCCCTTTCTTCATGGGGGAAAAGTAGGGATGTTGGCGCGCAGGGGTAAGTCCTATGGAAGGAAGGTGGAAGAGTGGAAGGTGGAAGAGTGGAAGGTGGTAGAGTGGAAGGTGGAAGAGTGGAAGAGTGGAAGGTGGAAGGTGGAAGAGTGGAAGGTGGAAGAGTGCAAGGTGGAAGAGTGGAGGGTGGAAGGTGCAAGATGAAAATGTGCAGGGTGCAGCGGTGGAGCCGCGCCCCCTTTCGGTACACAGTAAGCTGGGATAAGACAGATTTCCTTAGACGTAGCCCATCAGCTGTGCGATGGGAATAGCCCAAGGTATCCATGTGCGCATCACGTCCATGCGCAATGAACGGATCAGTGCCTGGATGGTAGCTGCCACCCGGCGACACTCTTCACGGAGATGATCTCGTTCTTCCGGGGTGATGTATCCATAGGTGTGGGCCACCCATAGCAGTGACCGCACTTCATTGCACGATCCCTTGGCGATCCATAAGAAACGTCTGAAGTCCTTGTTCGACCCCCTGTCGAATCCTTCAGCGATGTTGCTGGATACTGATGTGGCCGCACGTCGGATCTGATCACGGAAGGAGAAGTCCCTATGGTTGATGAAACGCTCATGTACACGACCTGCCAGGGCCAGTGCCTGCTGCCATGCCACGATCTCCTCGAAATCCTTGAAAGCCGCCATGTGATGTTCTGGTTTGGTTGGACCAATTGAAAGTAGTCCTCACCTAGTTCAAAATCCAAATCTCATGGGCACCTTCCACCTTGCACCTTTCCACCACCCTGACCATCGGGAAGTGGGATAAAGAAAGGATGATGTTGACCCCTACCGCACCAGTTCCACCTCCACGCGGCGGTTCTTGCTCATCCCAACTTCGGTGCCTGTGTCATCGGCCAGTTCATCAGCGCCCTTGGCCGCGACGGTGATACGCCCGGCATCCACGCCAGCTTCCACCAGCGCCTCTTTCACGGTCTCCGCACGCTCTTCGGCCAATGCCTCCAGATCGGGTCGCATGCGCATGCGGTCCTTCTCTGTTTCGTCGATGTGACCCGTGAGACGCACGCGGATCGTGGGATCAGCGATCATGTGCTCCGCCATTTCCTCGATCCAGCTATACATCGCTGGGTCGATGGTCCGCTGGAAGCGCTTGAAGTAGATCACCGTGGCATCAACGCGCTGGGCCGGTTTCATGCTTGGGGTCATCGCACCGCGGCGGCTGAAGATGAACTCACTCTCCGCCTTGTCGATCTGCTCGCAGGTGCATTCGCTGTTGCTCTTGATGGGCGTCACGCTCACATCATCGATGAAGTAGTACGCGATCATCTGTTGCGGTCTGTTCTCACCCTTGGGCCGCTTGGGCTTGATATTATCGGTCTTCTCCGTGGCGGCGAAGTTGCCGATGATCAGATGGCTCTCTTCACCCTGTGCATCGTATACACCGCACACGCCCTGCCAGCTGTACATGTCATCGTAGATCTTGCTGCGCAGCACCGGAACCTGGGGGCTGTAGGTCAGGCTGGCCGGTTCCTTCTTCGCGACCTGTATCTTGCTGATGTATGCACCCATCTCGTTCGTGGCGTACTTGCTCAGATCGGACAGGCTGGCGTAATACTTCACGCAGTACTTCTGCCCTTTGCGCATGGGTGTCTTGAACTTGGTGATGAGGTAGCTCCGTGCCTGCTTGTTCTGGTAGCTCCACCACAGCACACCGGCATAGTTCACACCACTGAGTGCGGACTGGTCCCCGAACTGGTTGCGTGGTGCACTCACAGGAGAACCGGCCACGGTCTCGCTGAAAAGGTCGGCATTCACACCGGTGGGACTCTTCCAGCCCTTTGCCATTTCGATGGAGCCCAGGCGTTTGAGTTTGCCTTCGACCTCCTCGAAGCTGCCGTTCACAACGAGGTTGTTCTCGTCCTTGTTGTCGTCGTCCTGTGCGACGAGCCACAGGGGCATGGCGGAAAGAGCGGAGAAAACGGCCAGGGAGCGGAGCGATCGTTTCATTATGCTTGTCTTCTAAGGGAGTCTTGCCTTGGGCGGCGGCGAAGTTAGCGATGGTGCCGCACCGGGCAGGGCCAGGCGTCGCTGCTTGCCAAGCGCGTGCCAAGGACCGATGCATAAAATGAAAGGGCGGCTCGAAAGCCGCCCTTTCAAAGAAGTCCACTGCGATCAGAGGCTGAGGATGTAGGCGATACGCAGGCCGATGTACGAGGAAGAACTCGCGCCGTCCGGTGCATCGCTATCAGGCATGATACTGTTGTAGCGCAGACCGATGTCCAGCTTCTCCAATTGGTAACCGGCGCCAATGCCCCAGCTTAGATTGGTGTTGGAGTTGCTCGTACTCGGGAAAACCAGGCCACCTATATTGATCTCTTCGGTCTTGACCGTTGTGGTATGCACACCGAACTGACCATGACCATAGAAACCTTCCTGCTGGTCCATGAAGTAGTACTTCAGACCGGCCTGGATGGGCAACATCGTCCAGCTCTTGATGAATGGATTATCGTCCTTGAGCGAAACGATCTGGTAACCGAGTTGGGCGGTGATCCCGAGGTTATCACCGACCGGCAGTTCGAAGCCAACGGATGGGCCAACGATCAAGCTGGCGACTTCCCCGAAATCGCCCAACGGAAGACCGAGGTCCAGCCCGAAGGACAATTGGTTGGACTGCGCCATCATGCTCCCGGCCATGGCCAGGGCAACTCCGGATAGGATCAACTTCTTCATGTCTCTTTTGGTTTGGTTGCGTTGGAGAGGTTCGCCCCAAACATAGGGCATTGATCGATACAACGACCCGTCAAGCGTCAAAGGATGTGAGAATTTGTGCACCGGGTACGGTGGATAGCATTGGACCCGCCGTGCAAGGCCACACTCCGGTACATTGTGACTCACATGTTCATGCGATGGCCGCGCCGGGGGCAAGATCATTGCCTGTCTTTGGTGCAACTGAAGCTGCATCCAGCAGACAAGGTGCCGTGTAGGCTATGCAACCGAACTACACAGTGCTCACTTGCACCTGAACGCATAGCCCACCGAGAATTGAATTACGTTCTGGTGCGCTGCGAAGAGGTCGGTATCCTCATTGATCGTGGTCAGTCCACGCCAGTAGCGCACGCCCAGATCCAATCCACCTTCCGTGCGGTAGCCCAGTCCCAGAAGGCCAGCGAACTCAACGGAACGCAGACCTTCCCTGGACCTGTCGGTGGCATCGAGCGTTGTGGTAACGGTCTGTCCGCCGGTGGTCACCGATGATGTACCCGAAACCGTCACCTTGTTCCCAAGGAGAATGCCCATTCCTGGACCCACATGGAGGCTCAACCGATCCGATAGCCGGTATCCCAGCAGGATCGGAAATTCCAACAAGGACATGTTCCCCTTCTCCTCCGTATCGATCACGGTCGTTACATCCAAAATGGTGTTCGAGCTTTGGGTCATGCGCTGAGTATTCCGCGTTCTGTAGAGCAGCTCCTGACGCAGAAAGAGCTTGTCGGAAAGGTCGCACTGTGCGAATGCACCTACATGGAACCCGAAGCCATCGATGTTGTTCGGTGCGGTGGCACCGGTTGGTGCACTCTCTCCAAGCGAATACCCTTGGATGTGGTAGTTGAACCCGGCCTTGCCGCCGAAGCTGCTCTGAGCGTGCGCAGCGCTGGCAACAACAAGTGTGCACAACAGGCTGATCTGCTTTTTCATGGTAATGTTGGTTTTGCGCGGGTTTGCCAAGGCTATGCCAAACACCGCTGAATTCCACCAACAGTTGATCGTAGGATGGACCGATCCGAACGACGAATGGCTGCCTCGCAAGTGAGGGAAAGCCCTATCGTAATTGCGTGAGTTGGAGTTCCTGGGATCAGCTCCCCTGCTCCGCCCGGATGATGTTCAGCGCACTGCCCGCCTTGAACCACGCGATCTGCTGGGCATTGTAAGTATGTGCGCACACGATGGTGTCGCTGCTCCCATCGCTGTGCTTGAATACCAGCGTGAGCGGCTTCCCGGGTGCGAATTCCGTGAGGTCGGTGAAGTCCACGCGGTCGTCCTCCTGGATCTTGTCGTAGTCGTCCTCGTTGTTGAAGGTGAGGGCCAGCATGCCCTGCTTCTTGAGGTTGGTCTCGTGGATGCGCGCGAAGCTCTTCACCAGCACGGCATGCACGCCCAAGTGGCGCGGCTGCATGGCGGCGTGCTCGCGGCTGCTGCCCTCACCGTAGTTGTGGTCGCCCACCACGATGCTGGGAATGCCAGCGGCCTTGTATGCGCGCTGCGTGGCGGGCACCGGAAAGTATTCACCCGTCAATTGGTTCTTCACCTTGTCCGCCTCGCTGTTGAATGCGTTGATGGCACCGGTGAGCGTGTTGTTGCTGATGTTGTCCAAATGCCCGCGGTAGCGCAGCCAGGGCCCCGCCATGCTGATGTGGTCGGTGGTACACTTGCCCTGGGCCTTGATCAATACCACCGCATCGATGATGTTCTTTCCATTCCAGGCGGCGAAGGGAGCCAGCAATTGCAGGCGCTCGCTGTCGGGCTTCACGATCACCTCCACCTGGCTGCCGTCCTCGGCGGGTGCCTGGTAGCCGGCATCCTTCACATCGAAGCCCTTGGGTGGCAATTCGATGCCCTGCGGTTCATCCAGCCGCACCTGCTGCCCTTCCTCGTTCAGCAGGGTATCGGTGAGCGGGTTGAAGGTGAGGTCGCCGGCGATGGCGAAGGCGGTGACGATCTCCGGGCTGGCCACAAAGGCGTGCGTGTTGGGATTGCCGTCGTTGCGCTTGGCGAAGTTGCGATTGAAGGAGGTGATGATGGAGTTCTTCCGGTTCGGGTCGTCGCTGTGGCGGGCCCACTGGCCGATGCAGGGGCCACAGGCATTGGCCAGCACCACGCCGCCGATGGCATCGAACTTCTGCAGCAGGCCGTCGCGCTCAGCGGTGTAACGCACCTGTTCACTGCCGGGGGTGATGGTGTACTCGCTCTTCGCCTTCAGCTTCTTCTCCACCGCCTGCTGTGCGATGGAAGCGGCACGGGTGATGTCCTCATAGCTGCTGTTGGTACAGCTGCCGATGAGTCCCACTTCGAGTTTCGCAGGCCAGCCATTCTTCTTCACTGCTTCGGCGAATTGGCTGATGGGGTGTGCCAGGTCGGGCGTGAAGGGACCGTTCACATGGGGCTCCAACGTACTTAGATCGACCTCGATCACCTGGTCGAAGTATTTGGCGGGATCGGCGTAGACCTCGGGATCGCCCTGCAGGTGTTCGGCGACCTTATCGGCCATGGCGGCCACCTCGGCGCGGCCGGTGCCCTTCAGGTAGCGACGCATGCTGTCATCGTAGCTGAACGTGCTGGTGGTGGCACCGATCTCGGCGCCCATGTTGGCGATGGTGCCCTTGCCGGTACAGCTCATGCTCTCGGCGCCCGGACCGAAGTATTCTACGATGGCGCCCGTACCACCCTTCACAGTAAGGATTCCAGCCACCTTCAGGATCACGTCCTTGGCGCTCGCCCAGCCGCTGAGCTTACCGGTGAGTTTCACGCCGATGAGCTTGGGCCACTTCAGTTCCCAGGCCAGGCCGCTCATCACATCGCAGGCATCGGCACCGCCCACACCGATGGCCACCATGCCCAGGCCACCAGCGTTCACCGTATGGCTGTCGGTGCCGATCATCATGCCGCCGGGGAAGGCGTACTGCTCCAGCACCACCTGGTGGATGATGCCCGCGCCCGGCTTCCAGAAGCCGATGCCGTACTTGTTGCTGATGCTCTCCAGGAAGTTGAACACCTCGTTGCTTTTCAGCAGGGCTTCCTGCAGATCGGCCTTGGCGCCTACGCGGGCCTGGATCAGGTGATCACAATGAACGGTGCTGGGTACGGCCACTTGTTTGCGACCGGTGGTGCTGAACTGCAACAGGGCCATCTGTGCGGTGGCATCCTGCATGGCCACGCGGTCCGGCGTGAACTCCACGTAATCCTTGCCGCGCTCGAAGGCGGTCTTCGCATCGCCATCCCAGAGGTGGCTGTAAAGGATCTTCTCAGTGAGGGTGAGCGGGCGGCCGAGGATCTTACGGGCGGCAGCCACACGTGCGGGATAGCGGTCGTACACCGCTTTGATCATGTCAAGGTCGAAGATCTGGCTCATGCTTTCGGGGGGCGATCAATGGGGCCGCAAAGGTAACCCGCCTGAAATGACCCCAACCCCGGAAAGCAAGAGCGGGCGCCCATTCGCTGGTGCGCCCGCCCTGTGGTCGACTTCTCGTGGATCAGTGGGCCAGGATGGCCGTCACCAGGTTGTCCATCATGGCCGCCGCATTGGGGCCGCCACCATGTGCGGTGTGGTTGGTCAGCAGGTCGAGTCCGGTCAGCAACAGGTTCACATCCACCTTGGCTGCCAGGGTAAGGGTCTCGCCACCATGCACATCAGCATGGATGTGCAGGTGCTTTTCGCGGCGCAGGGCCAGCGTGGCACAGTGGTACTCGAAGGGTTGATCCACACCCTGTTCGAAGGTTCCATTGCTGTTCACATCCACATAGCCTTCGGCCTTCAGGAAGATGTAGCCCGCCGATGGATTCCAAAACCAGTGCATGTCCGGTTGGTCCAAGGGAAACTCCGCCAGCATGGGATCGGCGTGGTTCGTGGCGCTGTCCATACCCAGGGTGAAATGCACATCGTGGATGTGACCAGGGTCCATGGTGCCGAGGGTGTACACATTGCTCGTGGTGGAAGCGTCCACCAACAGATACTTGTCGTGGAAGGTGGCCACCTCTCCGCCATCGTCATCAGTGAGATGCACGTGCGACACGTAGAACTTCAGCTTGTTGAAGCGGATGGCATTGCCCGCCCCATCGGCGTAAGCATTCTCCATGTTGAAGGTATTCATCCCGCTGACGAAGCCGAACGACATGCTGATGGTGGCCTGCTGGTCCACCGGTGGCGTTGGGTCGGGAGGCAAGGGTTTGTCCTTTTTGCAGGCGGCCAGTGCCAGTACGGTGAAGGCCATGGTGGCCGTGAAGAGCTTGTTCATGTTGGCAACGATCAGTTGTTGTTGAAGTTGAAGGTCATCCCCAGGATGATGCGCTCCCGGTTGGGGATCATCAATTGGCCGAGGTCGTGGGCGATGGCATTTTGGAACATCGCCTGAAAACCCCAGGAGCGCCACCACATGCGCAGTCCCGCATGGGTGAAGAGTGTGGAACCGCCGGTGCCCTGCACGGACACGTCGCCTTCGGCATCCAGGCCGGTCAGTTCGTGGTATAGGCCGATGGAGGGCATCAGCTTGATCCGCTCACCGAGGTCCCAACGATGGAAGACCTCGGCAGTTGTGCTGAGGCCATGCCCCAGGCGGTAGGCGTGGGCATCGCTGCCATTGGCCCGGCCAATGAGGGTCACCGCAGCGCCATGGCGGCCATGGCGCACCAGGTACTCTATGGTGCCCAGCAGGTCCCAGGTGCCGGTGCCGGGTTGCTGGTCCATGGAAACCGGGCGGCCCTCATAAGTTCTATCGGACCGCCCCAGGGGCAGCTTGGCGCCGCCGCCCAGCAACAGGCGATGCACGGTGCGCTCCTTTTCGGTCAATGCCCGGGTGTTCACCACCATGCAACGGCCGATCAGCAGTGGATCACCCACGCCATACACATCGGCACGGATAAAACCGTCGATGGCGCTGTAGTTGTTCACCAGCGGCACCGAAGCCAGCAGCACGAACCGTTCACCCAGCCAGACGTCGGCGCGCATCTCCATCACCTGGTAGTACTCGCGGTGGTGGAAACTCATCGTGTCCATGCCTGGCATGTCGCCGTGGGCATGCCCGCCGTGCTTGGCCAACGAAATCGCCGGTTCTATCCGCCCCTCCAGGTGGCGGTAGCGGTACAGCAACGACACGGAATTGGAGCGGTCGTGCGGTTGGATGCCCAGGAATATCCCGCAGACATCGCAGGCTTGGCCCAGGGTGGCCGACAACAGCAGCCACGAGGCCAACAAGGCTCTCATGAGAGTTTGGGTCAAGGTTCAACCATCGCCCCGCCGCCACCTTCCAAAGGCACGCACTGCGGGGCACTTCGGGACCTCAAGCCCAGGGCACCGGCTCCATCGTGGGGCCATAGCCTGCGCAAAGACGATAGGATGGCTCGGCCATCAGCAATTCGGACCGCAACGCGATGATCGGTCTCGGCAGCGGCGCGAAGTCCACCACCGGCTCAAATCGCACCTGCACCCTGTCCGCCGGGAAACCTGCCCCGGCCTCCTGTTCCAGGGCGCGGAAGCGTTTGCTCAACTGGCATTCACCGTGACAGGTGCGCATACCCTCCATGCGTTCGCGTTGCACGCATAGCTCACGTTCGATGCGTGCCTGATCGATCTTGAACTGGAGAAGCACGATGGAGGGCGCCATGAACACCGCAGTGAAAAGTAATGCGACCAATGGAGCAAGGAGGCACCTCATACCAAGGCCAAAAGTAGCATACCTCCCCGGCAAGTGACTGACCGTGGTCAGTTCCATGCGCACCATGAACGAAAAGAGCGGACCGCAGTCCGCTCTTCCCCAATGTGCATGATCATGGGTCACTCTTCCACCACCTCGAAGGGGATCGTACGCACCACCTCGCGGTGGAAGACCACCTCGGCCTCGTACTTCCCGGTCGACTTGACAGTGTCGCCCTTGATCTTGATGTTCTTGCGGTCCACCTCGAAGCCGAGCGCCTTGATGGCATCGGCCAGCATGATGGTGTTCACACTGCCGAAGATCTTGCCGCTCTCGCCCACCTTGGCCCCGATCTTCAGGGTCTTGTCGGCCAGTGCATTGGCGATCTGTTCGGCGGCATCACGGACCTTGGCTTCCTTATGTGCACGCTGGCGGAGCGTCTCGGCCAGCTGCTTTTTCTCACCCGCGGTGGCCGGCACGGCCAGGCCGCGCGGCATCAGGTAGTTGCGGGCGTACCCGTCGCGCACCTTCACCACGTCGTTGGCGTAGCCCAGATGCTCCACGTCTTGTTTGAGGATCACTTCCATGGTCGTGGGGTTCGCTTATTTGAGCATGTCGGCCACGTAGGGCATCAGGGCCAGATGACGGCTGCGCTTGACGGCCTGCCCCACCTTCCGCTGATACTTCAGGCTGGTGCCTGTGAGTCGGCGGGGCAGGATCTTGCCCTGTTCGTTCACGAAGCGCAGCAGGAAGTCGGCGTCCTTGTAATCGATGTACTTGATGCCCAGCTTCTTGAAGCGGCAGTACTTCTCCTTCTTGGTCTCGATCGCGATGGGCGTGAGATACCGGATCTCGCTGTTGTCCGCCATGGCTTATGCGTTGGTGGTTTCTACGTTCTCCTGCTCGGCGCGCTGCTTGTTGCGGCGACGCTCGGCGAATGCCAGATGGTGCTTGTCCATCTTGGTGGTGAGGAACCGGATCACGCGCTCATCGCGGCGATATTCGGTCTCGAGTTTGGCTACGAGCGCAGGCTCGCTTTCGAACTCGACCAGGTGGTAGAAGCCCGTGGACTTCTTCTGGATGGGATACGCGAGCTTGCGCATCCCCCAGTTCTCTTCGTGGTGGACCTTTCCACTGCCTGCTTTGATCAGGTCTTTGAATTTCTTGACCGTCTCCTTTGTCTGGTCCTCAGACAAAACGGGAGTTAAAATGAAGACGGTCTCGTACCGGTTGGTCATGTGCCTTCGGTTGAAAATGGGCCGCGAAGGTAGTGGTTCCGATCCTTTCATGATGCGGTCGGACCCTTGAAGGATGGTTCGTGCCAGCTAATGGCGGCCAGGCACTGTTGAAAACTCCTTGTGAATGATCATACAACTCTCTGATGATCAAAAGAATGACAAGGATCGGTCACCAACCTTTTCAACCTTCACCCCCCTACCCTTGGAACCTTTAAGCCTCGTTCTATCACTGCCAGTATCTTGGGCGCCGATATGGACCGGTTCGTCGTCAGTGCGCGCAAATACCGCCCCTCCACCTTCGATACGGTGGTGGGCCAGGAGGCGGTCACCAGCACTCTGAAGAACGCCATCCGCAGCGGGCACCTGGCCCAGGCCTTCCTCTTCACCGGGC
This sequence comes from Flavobacteriales bacterium, assembly GCA_041747675.1. Taxonomy (GTDB): domain Bacteria; phylum Bacteroidota; class Bacteroidia; order Flavobacteriales_F; family PHOS-HE28; genus PHOS-HE28. Next base: position 216 of record JBGTES010000086.1, on the reverse strand, counting down.
CACGCGGGGTGGGCAAGACCACCTGTGCGCGCATCCTCGCCCGCACTGTCAATTGCGAGAACCTCGGGGAGGATGTGGTGGCCTGCGGCGAATGTGGGCCCTGCAAGGATTTCGACGGTGGCCATTCGATGAATGTCTTCGAACTGGATGCCGCCAGCAACAACAGCGTGGACAACATCCGGGACCTGATCCTGCAGGTATCCATCGCTCCACAGG
>JBGTES010000085.1:0-5765 GCA_041747675.1 Flavobacteriales bacterium | reverse complement strand
GAAGCGGCCGGACATGCCGATGATGGCTACATCAGTTGTCCGTTGTCGGTTGTTAGTTGTCCGGCGGGCGGCCGCGAACTCGGCTGGGGACTGCGTGGTCGTGCTTCCTTCGAGGTATGCAGCGCATCCCTTGATCGTCGGATGCTGGTAGAGTTTCACGATGGGCAGCTTCAGGCCGTGGCCTTCGAGTTGCGCAACGGCTTGGATGCTGAGCAGCGAGTTCCCACCGAGGTCGAAGAAGTTGTCGTCGATACCCACGCGATCGATGCCGAGCAGGTCGGCCCACACGTTGGCGAGGGTCTTCTGCACAGGCGTGGTGGGTGCGGCATAGGCCACGTCCAGTCCGGGACGTTTCACATCCGGTGCAGGCAGTGCCTTGCGATCGATCTTGCCGCTCGGTGTGCGGGGCAGTTCCTTCACGGCCACGAAGGCGGAAGGCTGCATGTAGTCGGGCAGGAGGGACGCGAGGTGCTTGCGGAGCTCGTTGTTGGTGAGGTCGGACTTCGAGACGTAGTAGGCCACAAGCCGCTTCAGTCCCGGACGGTCCTCGCGGACGTTCGCCACGGCCTGTTCCACCGCGGGATGTTTCTCCAACGCCACTTCCACCTCGCCGAGCTCGATGCGGTAGCCGCGCACCTTTACTTGTCCATCGATGCGGCCCTTGTAGTCGATCTCGCCGTTGGGGAGTTCAGCGGCGCGGTCGCCGGTCTTGTAAAGCCTCGGCTGCGCTCGGCCTGACAAGACCGGCTCGAACGGATCCGCGAGGAAACGTTCTGCCGTCAGATCATCGCGACCGATGTAGCCTTTCGCCACGCAGGCGCCGCCGAGGTAGAGTTCGCCCTCTTCGCCTTGCTGAACGGACTTCATCTGCTCGTCCAACACGATCAGCTTCACGTTGTCGATCGCGCTGCCGATGTTGGGCAATGCAGGCCAGGTGCTGGGATCGCCCGTCAATTCTAGTTCGCTCACCACATGGCCTTCGGTAGGGCCGTACTGGTTGCAGAAACGTGTGCCCGGTAGTTGCTTGAAGAGGTTCGTGATCGCGGGCGTGATCTTCAACTGCTCGCCGCTGGTGAAGACCTCCTTCAAACTGGAAGGCACTTCTCCCGTGCGTTCCACGGCCTCGGCCAAATACTGCAGCGCCACGAAGGGCACGATGATCCGGTTGATCTTCTCCGCGATGATCTTTCGCAGGAGCTGGGTGCTGTTCAGGCGATCCTCATCGGTGATCAGCACCAGGGTGCCGCCTTGCGCGAACGTGGTGAAGATCTCCTGGAAGCTTACATCGAAGCTGATGGGCGCAAATTGCAACGTACGATCACCTTCGCCGCAAACGCTCGTGCGCAGCTGCCACTGGATCAGGTTCATCAGTGGCGCATGGTGCATGGCCACGCCCTTGGGCCGGCCCGTGCTACCACTGGTGAAGAGCACGTAGAGGAGATCTTCCGCTGTGGCGGGGCAGGGGCCTTCGAAGAGCGGACCATTGTTCAGATCGATGTCCTCGATGAGCAGGACCTTGGCCTTGGTTCCGGCGAAAAGATGCTGATGCGTTCTGTTCGTGATCACCACCGGCGGCAGTGCGTCCTCCAGCATGCCCGCGATGCGCTCGGCGGGGTAGGTGGGATCGATGGGCACGTAGGCGGCGCCGGCGTGTACGATGCCAAGGACACTGGCGATCAGTTCCGGGGAACGTTCCAGGCAGAGGCCGACGGTTCGTCCTGGGGTGATACCGTTCGTAATGAGCACGGCCGCTACCCGCAAGGACTGCCCCCTTATCTCCGCATAGCTCAGTTCGATATTTCCATCGATGATCGCGGTCCGGCCTGCGTAGCTGTCCACGTTCCTGGCCAGAAGGTCGACCATGTTGTAACAACTGATGTACTGATGCGTCTGGCTCATATCCTAAATTGAAACACCGCCCACCCACCCGAACGAGAAGAACCGTCTGGTGGTACGGCTGAACGGTCGTTATCTGGCCGCGAGCTGCAACGCACCCTACCATGTTTGGTTTCCTTCCTCCTTCTTGATCGATGAGGTGGTATCACAAAGTAACAGCGCTCACCAAGCCCCTCTTTCCATCCGTCGTTAAAATTTCCACATCAATGGTGGTAAAGGGGATATTCGTCGGGGCCAGCCCTGAACGATGAGCTGATCCATTGATCCATTGGGACCATTTGTGTCGCCCGTGGCCGTGCCCACTCTGCTGAACACCTTTTCCTTAAGTTATCCATGCGGCTGGACGCGCGCTATCGATCCCCCTAACTTCGGCCGCCTTTTCGATGCCTGCGGTCTTTCGCTCCACATTCCTTCTGGTATTCGTCCTGTTGATCGGGGTGGGTTCTGTGCATGCACAGACCGTAGGCCACGACCGCAGTGTGCGCATGTGGGTGGAGGTGCAGAACAGCCCCCCGCGCATCACCCTGAAGTGGTTGCCCCATTCCAATACCAATGGGTTCACGGTATGGCGCAAGTTGAAGGGCCAGACCACCTGGGGTACGCCTGTGGCGAACCTGGCCAATACGTCCATCGAGTACGTGGATAACAGTGTCCAGGTGGGCGTGAACTACGAGTACAAGATCGTGCGCACAACAGCCAATCTTGGCAATGGCTACGGTTATGTCAATTCCGCCATAGAACTGCCCATGGTGGAGTGGCGTGGGACGATGGTGCTGGTGGTGGATAACACCCAGGCCGCTTCGCTCACGACAGAATTGCAACTATTGGAGGATGACCTGGTGGGCGATGGCTGGAAGGTGGTGCGCCATGATGTGAGTCCGAATGCCACGGTCCCCAGCGTGAAGGCCTTGATCCAGTCGACCTACAACGCGGATCCCACCAACGTAAAGGCGGTGTTCCTGTTGGGCCATGTGCCCGTACCCTACTCCGGTAACCTGGCACCCGATGGGCATGGCGAGCACTATGGCGCCTGGCCCGCGGATGTGTACTACGGTGAGATGAACGGCAATTGGACGGATAACACCGTGAACAATGCGGGTGGTGCCTGGCCGATGAACCACAATGTGCCGGGGGACGGAAAATTCGACCAGACGGTTATCCCGACCGGGGTGGAGCTGGCCGTGGGCCGGGTGGACCTGCACGACATGCCGGCCTTCCCACAGAGCCATGGTCAACTGCTCTCGAACTACCTCTCCAAGCTTCACAACTGGAAGCACAAGGTTTTCACCGCTCAGCTACGTGGTTTGGTGGACGACAATTTCACCGGATATGAGGATGCCTATTCGCAGAACGCATGGCGGGGCTATGGTCCACTGGTGCATCCCAACAATGTCCAGGCACTGGATTATTTCTCCACCCTCAACAACCAGAGCTACATGTTCAGCTACGGTTGCGGCGGCGGATGGTTCACAGGTGCCAATGGGATCGGTGATACCCCGGACTTCGTGTCTCCCGGCGTGCAGACCATTTTCACCGTGGTCTTCGGCAGCTACTTCGGGGATTGGAACAACTCGAACAATTTCCTACGCGCATCGCTGGCCTCGGGCACAACATTGGTGAGTTTTTGGGCCGGCTATCCCAACTGGTACATCCAGCACATGGGTATGGGGGAGACCATTGGCTATGGCACGGTGCTCAGCCAGAACAACACCGGGCATTACGACCCAGCCAACTGGCAGAACAACCGGATCCATGTCGCCCTGCTCGGTGATCCAAGTATTCGCATGCACATCGTGGCACCCCCTGGCAACATCTCGGCGACCTCCACGGGGCCCTCCAATGCGGTCATCAATTGGGCGCCGTCCTCAGAGCCGGTGCTGGGTTACCACGTGTACCGGCGTCATCCGGCCACTGGCGAATGGACCCGGCGTACCACAACACACGTCACAGGTACCAGCTTCACCGACAACACCACAGGCCTGTCGGGTACGGTGCGTTACATGGTGCGGGCCCTCAAGTTGGAGGTGAGCCACAGTGGCAGCTACTACAATCTGAGCCAGGGCAAGTTCGCCCAGGTGAACCTGCAATCCGAGCCCACCGATTGCCAGGGTGTGGTGGGTGGCCCGGCCGTGCCGGGCAGTCCCTGCAATGATGGCAACCCATGCACCATCAATGACACCTGGAACAGCGCCTGTCAATGTGTGGGCCAGCCGTTACCCTGCATCAGCATTGACCCCTGCATCGCGGCCGCATGCGTGAATGGGAATTGTGTGTTCATCCCACTTCCGGACAGTGACGGTGATGGCGTATGTAACGCGCAGGATGGTTGTCCCTTCGATCCGCTGAAGACCGCGCCCGGGATCTGCGGCTGTGGCAACCCCGAGCCCGGAACGGCCTGCGATGACGGCGACGCGAGCACGGTGAACGATGTGATCGGCCCCAACTGCCAATGCGCAGGTGTTGCGGTGGATTGCCTGGGTGTGGTAGGCGGCAGTGCGATGCCCGGCAGCCCTTGTGACGATGGTGACCCCTCCACCGGTAGCGATGTGTGGTCGGCGGATTGCCAATGTGCAGGCCTGCCATACGATTGTCTGGGCGTTCCCGGTGGACAGGATCTACCCGGCAGTCCATGTAGCGATGGCCCGCCTGGCACCACAGATAACACCTGGACGGCGGATTGTGAATGTGTGGGTATCCCAGTGGATTGCCAGGGGGTTCCAGAGGGACCTGCATTGCCGGGAACGCCTTGTGATGATGGAGACCCTGCCACAGGCAACGATGTCTGGACCAGCGCCTGCCAATGCGTGGGTGTGCCGCTGGATTGCTTCGGCATACCCGGCGGTGGTGCTGTGATGGATGATTGCGGCGTTTGCGGTGGGGACAACGCCTGCATCGATGCCACTGTATGTGTGATCCTGGACATGGCGGATGGCCACGATCCCGATGGTGAGGAGGCCGAGAATGGGAACGTGTATATGAACTCAGGGTCGATGGATCTGGTTTTTGACAGCGACCCTGAGCCGTTCCGGGGCAACCAGCTATCCGCTCTTCGCTTCAATGCTGTGGCGGTCCCGCCGGGGGCAACGATCGTCAGCGCCCGTGTGCAATTCACCGCGCGTACCGGAGGAAACCTGGACCCTTGCCTGGTGGAACTCTCCGCCGAAGATGTCGATGACTCCGCACCGCTGGATTCCGGCCCCTTCAATTTCACTGCCCGGCCACGCACCACGTCGGTGGCGTGGTCGCCGCCCATGTGGACCCTGCCGAATGCGGCCACCGAGGCGGAACTTTCACCGAACATCGCTTCGGCCATCCAGCCGGTGATCGATCGTCCCGGATGGGAGCAGGGCAATGCCCTTACGGTATTCGTTAGTGGCAGTGGGCGGCGCATGGCGTGGAGCTTCAACCAAAGCGCTGTGCGTGCTGCGCAGTTGTGCATCGCTTATCAAATGCCACCACCCGCGATCGACTGCGAGGGGATCGAGGATGGTCCCGCATTGCCGGGCACCCCCTGCGATGATGGAGACCCCGACACGGTGGAGGACACCTGGAACAGCGACTGTCAGTGTGTAGGTCTTGTAGTGGATTGCCTTGCGGTACCCGGAGGCGGGGCATTGCCCGGGACCCCCTGCGATGATGGCGACCCTGGCACGGGCGGTTACACTTGGACCACGGACTGCGAATGCATCGGCCTGCCCCTGGACTGCGCGAACGTACCGGGTGGATCAGCCTTGCCTGGCACATCATGCGATGATGGAAACCCCGGCACCGTGGGCGATACCTGGACCCCCGATTGCCAGTGTGTCGGCGTGCTCGTGGATTGCATGAACATCCCCGGTGGATCGGCACTGCCCGGCACCCCCTGCGAT
>JBGTES010000084.1:0-6160 GCA_041747675.1 Flavobacteriales bacterium | reverse complement strand
CCTTCAGCACGGCTTCCTTGCGGGTCCATAGTTCGAGGAACCGGCGCTTGCCATCCACCGCTTCGGCGATCCCGGCCACCTCTTCGGCTGTGAAGTAGTGTTCACCTACGGCCACGTGGTCCACGGTACGGGTCATCGTTTCGATATCGGCACCCAGCTCGTGGTCGTTGGCGAATGCGATCACTAGGGCATCCTTGGTATCGCTCAGGTTGAAACGCAGGCGGGTTCCTTCCACGAAGGGTTTGCCGAAAGGCCCGCGCGCGATCGTGATCGCATTCGGTGCCATGCCGAGATAGTTGCCCAGGAGTTCGCGCAACAGCCCATGGCCGATGATGAAGCGCTCACGGTCCGTTCCAAAACGGAAACGCTCGGCACGCGTCCGTTCCTCATCATCGAGCAGGGAAGCGAAGGATGGTATCCGATGTTCCAGATCGGCAAGCCGCGAGAACCACAAGTGTGCACCATTCCTCGTCAGTTCGAGGGACGCGGAACTGTCTAATGCCGCAACGAGCGGACCTTCGCAATACACGATCAACGAACGACCAGGTAGGGGCATGGACTTCAACCGGCTTCAACGGAGGCGTGGCGCAAGGCGCGCTCGATTCCTTCCTGGAGAAGCCGCGCCAAAGATCGCACGTGCGGCTCCTTGATCATGGTGTAGTGATCACCCGGCGTTTCCTGCATCTCGAAATGCCCCTTGGCCAGATCGTGCCAGCCCATGTCCACCGGCCCTGGTGACTGTCTGGCCTTGATCAGCAGCAAGGCGCCTTCATAGGGCTGTGCCGTATAGCGCAAGGTGGAATCGTTGTAGCTGTCGATGATGTGGAAGTGGCGCAGTTTGGGCGGCAGCACCTTGCCACGATCCAGGTGCCAGTTTGCCAGGCTTCGCATGATCGGCTTCTTCAGGCCGTCGTAGAACTTCCGTTCATGATCGAGTGCCTCCGTGTAGATCGCCGGTGCATAGGTGTCGAACAGCACCACCAAGGGTACGCGGTCTCCCGCGTGTGTCAGTTGTTGTGCCATTTCATAGGCAACCAAGCCACCGAAGCTGAAGCCGCTCAATAAATACGGCCCATGTGGTCGGACCTGCTTCAGCTGCCGGATGAAATAGGCAGCAATGTCTTTTACCTCTTTATACTTCAGGTCATGGCCATCCTCGCCCTGGTGGAAGAAGCCATAGAAGGGTTGGTCGTTGCCCAGATATTTCGGCAGGAAGTAGTTGGCATCATCTCCGTGTACACAGAAGATCGGCAGTTTGGAGCCCTCTCCCTGGATCACCGAGAGGTTCTCCAGTTCCACGAGGGCGCGATCCTCGCTACGGATGAACCTGGCGAACTGTGCGATCGTCGGGGCTTGGAACAATGCATTCAGGGCCAATTTGGATCCGAGCCTTCGTTCCACCTCCGTGAGTACCTGGATCCCAATGATGGAATGTCCACCCAGGTCGAAGAAATTGTCGTGTACGCCCAGATCGGGCACACCCAGGGCTTTCCCCCAGATCGACGCCAGTGTTGCCTCCTCCGCGTCGCGTGGGGCCACGTGTTCCGCCTTCATGCGCGACGTTCGCAATTCGGGCATCGGAAGGATCTTCTTGTCAACCTTGCCGTTCGGGTTGAGCGGCAGTTCCGGTAAGGTCACAAAGAACGACGGCAGCATGAACTTCGGAAGAGCTCCTTCGAGGTGTACGCGCAATCCGTCGAGGAATAGCTCACGCTGTTGTTCATCCTGTCCGGGATCAAAGTCCTGGGGTACCACATAGGCCACCAGCTGCTGGCCACCTGGCATGTCCTTGCGGGCCATCACCAAACGGTCGCGCACGCCCGGGTAGTTGCTGATGGCGTTCTCGATCTCGCCCAGTTCGATGCGGAAGCCACGGATCTTCACCTGATCGTCGGCACGGCCGAGGAACTCGATCGAGCCATCCGGCAGCCACTTCACCAGGTCGCCACTGCGGTACATCCTGGCATCCCCACCACGGAACGGATCTGGCAGGAAGCGCTCGGCGGTCAGCTCCGGACGTTCCCAGTAGCCCAGCGCCACGCCATCGCCACCACAGTACAGTTCGCCCTTGACCCCAACGGTCACGGGCTTCTGCTGCTCATCGAGCACGTACAGGAATGTGTTGTGGATGGCCTTTCCGATGGGCACTTGTTTGCCGATTTCGCCCTCGCTGTTGATGGGGTGGAAGCAGCTGTAGGTGGTATTCTCGGTGGGGCCGTAGATGTTGTTGAGCACACCAGGACCCAGCACGCGCAGGGCCTTGCGGATGTGCGGCAGGCTCATCACCTCACCACCGGTAAGGATGCACTTCAGTCCCTTCAGGCGCTCCACATGCTCGTCCACCAGCACATTAAATAGGCCGGTGGTGATGAAGAGGATGTTCACGCCGTAGCGCTCCATCGTTTCGGTCACTTCGGCCAGCGTGGGTTTGGCCTGTGGTTGAAGCACCAGCCTTCCGCCGTTGAGCAGCGCGCCCCACAGCTCGAATGTGCTGGCATCGAAGGATACGTTGCTCATCTGCGTGATCACCGCATCGGGACCGAAGGGTGCATAGTTCTGGTTCTTCACCAGGCGCACGATGCCACGGTGCGGCACCACCACGCCCTTTGGTTTACCTGTGCTGCCGCTCGTGTACATGATGTACGCAGGGCTTTCAGTGGTATCCCGCGGCGCGTGATCGGCGGCGTTCACCTGCTTTGGGCGCGGTTCATCCAAGTGGATCACACGCGCATCGTGCTTCGGCAGTTTGGCGTTGAGTTCCTTCTCTGTCAGCAACACTTTCAAGCGTGTATCCTCGAAGAGGAAGCTTAGGCGGTCGGCGGGATAGGTGTGGTCCAGCGGCACGAAAGCGGCACCGGCGCGCATGATGGCGAGTTGTGCTTCCACCATGCCGAAGTTGCGTTCGCAGCACAGGCCCACGAAGTCGCCTGGCTGCACGCCATGTTCCTTCAGCGAGGCGGTAAGCGCGAGCACGCGTTGTTGCAATTCGGCGTAGGTCAGTTCCTTGTCGCTGTGGTTCAACGCCACCTTGTTCGGGTACTGCGCCACCACTTCATCGAAGAGCTGGTTCACGCCCTTGTTGCGCGGGTAGTCCACGGTCTTGCCGTACCACTGCACGGGCGGCATCACCTTTTCGCTGCTGATCGTTTCCTCGCTCACCAACTCACCGATCTTGGCCGAAGGACTGCTGGTGATCCGCTCGATAAGCGTACTGAATTCCTTCATCCAGCCGCGCACGGTGCTCTCGTCGAAGAGGTCCGTGTTGTAGCTCCACTCCAGGATCAATCCTTCATCATTACCGGTAGCGTTCAGGAAGAGATCGAAGTGCTCGAACTTGCGTGGGTTGCTGATGAAGCGGTGCTTGATGCCCGTGAATGCCACTCCATCGTCCATGTTCATGTCGATGTTGAACACCACGGGGCACAGCGGAATTCGGCCGGCTTCGCGGGGCACGTTGAGTTTGCGAACCAGCGTTCCAAAAGTGTACTTCTGGTTGTCGAAGGCATCGAGCACGGCGGTGCGGCGGCTCTTCAGGTGGTCGATGAAGGGCATGTCCTCATCGATGCGGCTGCGCAGGGCGAGCAGGTTCACGCAGTGGCCCACCAGATCCTTCATGCCGTAGTCGCTCTGTCCGGCGGCGGGCAGGCCCACGCAGAGGTCGCTGTCGCCGGTGAGCTGGTGGATCAGCACCTCGAAGCTGGTGAGCAGCGTGGTCACGAAGCTCGAGCCACTGCGGGTGACGGTCTCGCGCAGGCGGCGCACCAAGGCGGGGTCCATTTCCAGGTCAAGGCGATGGCCTTTGAAGCTCTTCACTTTCGGACGTGCCCGATCAGTGGGCAGGTCCACGCGTGGCAGGCTTCCCTTGAACAGGTCGAGCCAGTACTTCTCCACCTGCTCGTGCTCGGGGCTCTTGGCGAAGTCGATCTGCGCGATGGCGTAGTCGCTGAAACGGTACATCTCCGGCAACACCGGAGCACGGCCCTCTGCCAAGGCCGAGTACAGGCGGCTCACATCGGCCATGATGATGCCAAGGCTCCAGCCGTCCACGATCACGTGGTGACCGCTCAAACGCAGCAGGTGCGTGTCGTTGCCGGTCTTGATCAGCTGCACGCGGAACAGCGGTCCGGTCAGCAGGTCGAAGGGCAGCGTCATATCGCGGTCCGCGATGGTCTGCAGCTCCTTGGCCCGTTCGGCATCGCTCTTTCCGCTGAGGTCGGTGAAGGTGAATGGCACCTCCATCGTTTCCTGCACGATCACGCGCATGCCGTCGGCGCTGATCACACTGCGCAGACCCTCGTGGCGCTCCACCAGCTGGCGAATGCTCTGCTCCATGAGCGTGGCATCCAGCGCACCGCTGAGTTCCAGCGAAACGGATTCGATGTAGGCACAGCTCGCCTCCACACCCATCTGCGATGCCACCCACACCTCGCGCTGGGCTTCGGTGCTGGGCGCGGTGCGCTCGATGGCCGGACCCGCGAAGGGGTCGAAGTCCACCGGCTGGAACTTGGTCTCGGGGATGAATTTTTCCATTGTCTGCTATGCCTATTCAGTACCTATTCGATCGCGCTGATACGCTCTTTTCGTGCTTTGCGTTCCGCTATCCCACATCCACGCTCAGGTTCAATCGCCCGCCAAAACCTTCGCGGATGATGCGCATCAGCGTGGAAAGGCGGATGTCGCTGGCGTTGTTCTCGATACGCGAGATGTAGTTCTTGGTGGTGCCGCACTTCTCGGCCAGTTCTTCCTGGGTGAGGCCCTGTTCCTTGCGCAGTTCCTGGATCATCACGCCCAGCTTGAAGGCCTCGAACTCCTCCTCGTAGCGCTCGCGTGCGGCCGCGCCCCGCTTGCCGTACTGGGCATCCAGGTGGTCCGTGAAGGAGCTGAGTTTTGGGGTGTGCATGGCCATTGCATAATAACCGTAAATGAATCCTTTGAAAAATGGGCAGGGTGGACTTACTCCACCACCAGCCTTTGCGCAGTCTTGCGCACCGCATCCTCCCATAGCTCCAACAGATACACCCCGGCGCCCAAGTCTCGAAGCGCGATCGTGTTGTTGTGGCTGCCTATGCGCTGCCGAAGCACTTCGCGCCCCAGCGGATCACGTAATACCAACCAGCCATTGCGAGGCAGTTGCTCCAATTGCACGGTGGTGTGGCTGGCGGCAGGGTTGGGGTAGAGTTTGAATGCTACGGTCTCATGTTCGGCAACACCGACTGTGGGCCCATAAAGCTTACTTATCATGCGCTGCCCGGTATCGTTGGTGAAGCCATCATCGAAGCCGATGTAGCTGCCGTGTATGAACAGCGAGCCATCGGGTGCCAGCGCGGCCCCCATGGTCAGGTGGAAGATGATCTGTCCGTTCTGGTAAGTGCCACAGCCATCGCCGGTAAAGGCATCATCCAACAGATACCCGTCGGCGTCCAGAAGGGCGATGCCTGTGCGTGGCTCACCGGCGACTTCCTTAAAGTTGCCGTGCAGCAGGATCCGGCCATCGGGCAGCACGGTATGCCATATTTCGATGAACTTGTCCAGATACGGAGGGTGCAGCCGCCGTGCCTCTAATGCGTTGTTGAAGGTGGGGTCCAATTCGCCGTTCGGCATCAATCGAACGATCTGTAGTGTGTCCTGGGATGACGAAGAGCTTTTCAACACACCAGATGCGAGGATGCGCCCATCGTCGCGAACACTGAAGCGGTTTACTTCCCCCCAACCGATGGCCGAGGCATCGAACGTGGTGTCCAGTTCACCATCGGGGTGTACACGAAAGGTTTGGGGAACGGGTGTGCCTTCATACTCCGAGAGGGGGCCAGTGCAAAGGAATTTTCCATCGGGTTGCTCATGGATCTCGTAGATCACACCATTGCATTTCCGATGTTGCTTGGTCATATCCACGTGCCCGGTATTAGTGAACCAGATCAAGCTGTAGATACCTTCGAAACCATTGATCGTGTCGTTCAGGAAATGAGCGCCACTTATCAATAATGACCCATCTGGGTGTATGTGAAAATCACCCCCTTGGGCGGGAGTAAATACATCAAAGCCATTGAGCATGTCGAATGCTGGGTCTTCAAAGCCATCTTCGATAGTAAATCGACGGACCTGCCCGCCAGCACCGCCGCTTACATAGATTTTGTTTCCCCATGCCTTGATCGCGGGGGCG
>JBGTES010000083.1:0-9789 GCA_041747675.1 Flavobacteriales bacterium | reverse complement strand
AGCTCCAGCGTGTCGATGTCCAGCCCATCCCGCGTCCGTTCGGCCTGTTCAGTGGTCCAGCGCAACTGGTGCTGGAAGAATTCGCGATGACCATGCTCGTTCATGATCCGCAGGCGATCTGCCACACCTTGGATGTCCGCGAGCATATTGATCCGCTTCGGGTCCGTGATCACGTGGACCCCAGCCCCAGGCATCCGGAGCGCCTCGTGGATCAAGGCATCCAGATGTTTCGCCGGGATGGGGCGGCCATCCCCTTTCTGGCGGTTGGTTTGCCGCCCGGCGATGTGATGGGCAAGGTCCAGGGCATCCACCGGGGCAGTTGTCCGCTCCCTATGGAAGGAAGCGACCAAGGACCTGTCGTTAGGATCGGGAAAGAGCTCATGTGCCAAGGGGATCCCGCGTTCAGCGGCGCGCAAGAGGATATTCTCCACGCACATGCCAAGCCCAATGTGTGGTATCAAGCGGTCCGGATCCAGCTTCGATGTGGAGCGATCCAGATCGTGGCGTAGCAGGAGCCAGCCATCCTCCCATTCAAAGCGCCAGGGCTGCATGTTGTCCGCGCTGGGGGCGAGGGATCCGGCCTCCGCCAGGTCCATCGCTTCCTCCACTTGGAGATCACCGGATCCCGTGGCGAAGCGCCCGGTCGTGCGGCTCTTATTCAAAACAGGTGTGGATTCGGGCCGGCCTTCAGTGGGTTCCAGCACAGGTGCCGGTGGCGGTGCCGCCGCCCCCTGCCCACCGATAAGCGCCTCCATGTCCACGTACCAGCGGCCCGAGGCCTGGAATTGATCCAGGGCGATCCTGCGGCAGACATCGCCGGTGAGGGCACCACCCAGCACTGTGCTGGTGGCCAGCTGGGGCCAGGTGGTGATGGTGTGACCTACTTCGATCATACTGGCCTTCATGCGGGGACTCAAGTTGTCCAGTCCAGCCATGGGAGCCAGGAATGGCAGCTTTTCCTCGATGGTGCGTGCATGGGCGGCAGCATCCAGGTCCAGGTGCGCGATCAGTCCGTGCATGATGGGCCGCTCCGGCTCCAGGTCGAAGCGCTCCACATCGATCATGCCCCGGTCGTTCGTATCCATCACCACCGCGATGCCATGGGCCTTGGCCCGCTGCCGCGCGAGGATCTTCACAGCCACGCTGTCACATTCCTCCACCAGGATATCGAGCTTACCCCCTTCGGTGAGGAAGCGGTCCATGTTGTCGCGGGTGATGCCCTCCGTGAAGCAGGTGACCTTCAGGAAAGGGTCCATCTCGGCGATCTCCCGTGCGGCGAGAATGGCCTTGTTCACGCCCAGTTGATGTACCCCGCTGCGGATGCGGTTCAGGTTGCTCAAGTCCAATTGGTCGAAGTCGGCCAGCCGGATCTCGCCGAAACCACGCTCCATCGCCATGGTCAGCGCGATGCTCTGGCCCACGCTCAGGCCGATGACACCCACGCGCTTGGTGGCCAGCACGGCCTGCTCCTCCCGGGTGATCTTGTTGCGATTGCGGTCCGTGCGCACCAGTGTGAACTCCGCTTCGTCCAGCAGGTGTACCAAGCGGTTCGACCAGGGATAGTGGACCCACACGCCGTATTGCGCAGCGGGAATGCCCTGGAGATGCGCTACGGCGGCAGCATCCAGCTCTTCCAAGGTGAACTGGATGGACGGATGCAGCGACCGCAGCAATTCGCTGAGCTGGCCATGCAGCGCATCATGCGCCACCAGGCGAGGTTCGCGCTTCAGCAGTTCCTCCAGGCGATGGCGGTCGGCGGCGACGGCCAGGCGGAAGAACTCCGGCCGGAACAGGTCCAAGCCGGGGGCTGAAGCTCCCTGAAGGGCTTCAAACAGGTCGGTCATGAAGAGGTCTGAAGTGAGCGGTCCAAGGTTCACCTCCGTTGGCGAAGGTAATCAAGGCGGGTTTACTAACAAGTTATCAACATGCCTGTTCAAAACCTCCTGAGCCCCATGCCCGTACGAGGGGGCCACAACCCTTCCGCCCCATGTCATCAGCCATGCCCCTCCAGTTCGTGCAACCGAAACCCTGTGTGGTCTTCGTGGACGACGATGCTGGCAACCGCCAGGCCTTCCAGGCCGCCTTCCGCCACGCCATGTCCGTGCTTACCGCCGCCAACCTGCATGAAGTGTGGGCGCATCTTTCGGCACACCATGTCCATGTGGTGATCGCCGACCAGCGCATGCCCGGTACGCGTGGAAGTGACCTGCTGTCCCTGGTGCGCGAGCGTTATCCGCAAGTTCGACGCATGCTCGTCACGGCCTATTCGGACCTGGAGGCGATCATCGAGGCGGTGAACAATGGTGGTGTGACGAAGTACTTCGCCAAGCCATGGGTGAACGACCAGATCGTGCAGTCGGTGGAGCAGGCCCACCGGGAGATCCGCAGTGAGGAGGAGAAAAGCGAACGCCTGGAGAAGCTCGAGGAGGTGAACCGGCAGCTGGAGTTCGCCCTGCGTCAACGGCTGCTGTCGTAGGTCACGTTCGTCGCCATACATCCCCTTGCGCCGCATCGTCATGATCGCGGCGCTTTTCTTTGCGCCATGTCCCAACTCCTGCGAACGGCTTTCGCGGCCACTCTGCTGTCCTGCACCACCACCCTGTTCCCGCAATGCGACCGCTGGCAGCAGCGCGTGAAATACAGCATGGATGTGGACCTCGACGTGCGCTCCCACCGCTTCACCGGCACTACCACACTTCAGTATTTCAACAATAGCCCCGATACGCTGCGCGAGGTCTTCTTCCACCTCTACTTCAATGCCTTCCGACCAGGCAGCGAAATGGACGTGCGCTCCCGCACCATCGAGGACCCGGACAGTCGCGTGGCTTCGCGCATCGCCGAGCTTCTGCCCGAAGAAATGGGTGAATTGATCGTGGAGAATATGCGCCAGGGCGCGAAGGCAGTGGAACTGGAGCACATGGGTACGGTGCTTCGTGCGACGCTCGCCCAACCACTGTTGCCCGGAAAAAGTACCACGCTCACTTATTCCTTCACTGGCCAGGTGCCTGTGCAGGTGCGCCGCAGCGGACGCAACAGTAGCGAGGGTGTGGCCTATAGCATGGCACAATGGTATCCGAAGCTCGCGCAGTACGATCAGCGCGGCTGGCATGCCTATCCGTACGTGGGGCGCGAGTTCTATGGCATCTGGGGCGACTTCGATGTGAAGCTCACCCTGGACAGCGCCTACACCGTGGCAGCTTCGGGAGTGCTGCAGAATCCCGAGCAGATCGGACATGGCTATCCCACGAAGAAGGCGATCAAACGGCCCACCGGGGATAAGCTCACCTGGCGTTTTCTGGCCGAGAAGGTCCACGACTTCGCATGGGCGGCCGATCAGGACTACGTTCACTTCATTGAGGAAGTCCCCAACGGGCCCACATTTCACTTCTTTCACAAGGACGATCCCGAGCTGGCCGCAGTGTGGAAGGACCTGCCCGGCTACATGGTGAAGACGCTTGCCTTCATGAACGAACGCTTCGGCGAATATCCCTGGCCGCAATACAGCTTTGTGCAAGGGGGCGATGGCGGTATGGAGTACCCCATGCTCACGCTCATCACCGGCAAGCGCCGCATCGGCAGCCTGGTGGGGGTGAGTGTGCATGAGTTCGTCCACAGCTGGTACCACGGCATGCTTGCCAGCAACGAAGGCCGCTTCGCATGGATGGATGAGGGCATGACGCAGTACGCTTCCAGCATGGTGATGCAGGAACTCTTCCCCCGACAGGAAGCGCCACATGCCAGTGCCTACCGCGGCTACGCGGCCCTGGTGGAAAGCGGCAAGCACGAGGCGCCCAGCATCCATGGCGACCACTTCCTTACCAACATGGCGTACGGTGTCACGGCCTACAACTTCGGCGAAATGTTCGTTCACCAGCTGAAAGCCGTGATGGGGGAGAAGACCCTCGCGGCTGGCATGCTGCGCTATACGGAAGTGTGCAAGTTCAAGCACCCCGAGCCCATCGACTTCGAGCGGGTGATGGAGAAACAGAGCGGACTGGAGCTGGACTGGTACTTCGACCAGTGGATCAATACCACCCGCACACTGGACTACGGCATCCAGCGCATCCTGGAGGTGGATGGCCAGTTGCGCATCACCCTGGAACGGAAAGGGGAGATGCTGATGCCGGTGGATGTGGCGGTGGAGGACCGGACCGGGAAGCTATCCGTGTACCACATCCCGATCTCGTTGATGCGCGGCGCGAAACCCGAAGGCAGCGAGGAATGGCCCTTCACCACACTGCCGGCCTGGCAATGGACGGACCCGCACTACACATTCTCGGTACCCGGAACCGTGGCGGGCCTCGCGGCGGTCACGCTCGACCCCTTGGACCGTACAGCGGACATGGACCGCAGCAACGACCGGGTGGAACTGCCGGATGGAGCGGGGGGATTTGTGCGGCCGTAGAACCGAGTAAGCGTGTGCACTGCCTTGCTCACATTTCCTTTAGCCGAGCCTCTTCTTCCGTACGATATAACTCTGCCCATGCGATCAGCTCCATTTCATCCGAGTGAAGGATGTCGCGGCTTTGCGGAGCATCTGTCAATGGCCGGGCCACATGCACGTACTGCGGCCACTCATTGATCGGGAAGAGCGACCCACCTTGATGCCGGGGTGCGATCAGTACAAGATCGACGTCACGCGCACCAAGGCCGTACTTCTGACCAACCAATGGAGGATCGATCCGAATAAGGAGAAGATCCCGCCTTTGTTCTGTTGTTATGCGCTTTACTGCCCAGCAGGAGCGAGGTTCCTCCATATCATACCCCTCGGTTGATGCTATGTAGAAGTCAGGGCGCTCCATGTCAGATCATAAGGGTTCCCCCGCTCCCGCGATCTGTGATCCGTGGTCACGGCTTCTAACAACAGCCAATATAGCATGGTGTTCCATCATGGCGTTGCCGAACCCGTAGTCATGTGGGTGTCAGTGTCGGGGGCGATGTTTCACCCATAAAACCAATCACCCCCCACACCGTTTCCCGATGTGAGGGGTGAATTGCAATTCCTGAAAATGTCCGTCGATCACGCCATCACTCCTTCCTCCTTGTGCTCATTCACCAGCTTGTGTTGCAATTCCACAGGCACCTGCTGGTAGGCATGGAAGCGCTCGGTGTAGGTGCCACGTCCCTGGGTAAGGCTGCGCAGCGTGGTGCTATAGCGGTCCAGTTCGGCGGCGGGGGTCAGGGTCTTGATCACCTGGTAGCGGCCGCTGCTGTCCATGCCCATCACGATGCTGCGGCGCCCCTGGAGGTCGGTCATCACCTCGCCCAGGACTTCGTTGGGTACGCGCACCTCCAGCTCCTGGATGGGTTCCATCAGCTGCGGGTCGGCGTTCCGGAAGGCGTCCTTGAAGGCCGTCATACCGGCGATCTTGAAGCTGATGTCGTTGCTGTCCACCGGGTGCATCTTGCCATCGTGGATCATCACGCGGATGTCGCGCGCGGGTGATCCGGTCAGCGGGCCACGCTCCATTTTTTCCATGATGCCCTTGAGGATGCTGGGCATGAACTTGTTGTCGATCACGCCACCGACGATGCAGTTGTAGAACACCAGCTTGCCACCGGTCGCCAGGTCGTGCTCCTCCTTGCCGCGCAGGCTCATGCCCTCGGGCTCGGGGATGCCTTCGTACCACGGCTCTATCTTCAGGTGGACCTCCCCGAACTGGCCGCTGCCACCTGTCTGCTTTTTGTGACGGTAGCTGGCCTGCGCAGGCTTGCGGATGGTCTCGCGGTAGGCGATGCGCGGGCTGCCGAACACGGGCTCCACCTTGTAGTGGTGGTCCAGTTTCCACTTCAACAGATTCAGGTGCAGTTCGCCCTGTGCCCCGATCAGCTGCTCGCCCGTTTCGCGGTTGTACTTCAGCACGATGGTCGGGTCCTCCTTCTGGATCTCCACCAGGGCCGCATGCAGCTTCTCCTCCTGTTTCTGGTCCGTGGCCTTCACGGTCTGCCATAGGCGCGGTGCGGGGAAATCGATCGGACGCAGCTTCACGCTCACGCCGGGTGAATGCAGGGTATGCGCCGTGGCGGTGTCCTTCAGTTTGATGGTACCACCGATGTCGCCTGCCGCCAACATCTTCACCACTTTGCGCTCCTTGCCGTCCACCACGAAGAGTTGGTTGAGACGTTCGGTGCTGCCGGTGTTGTCATTCACCAGGTCCATGCCTTCCTTCAGTTCGCCGCTCATCACCTTGAAGAGCGTGATGTGCCCGGCGCGCGGTTCGATCACGGTCTTGAAGGCGAAGAGCACGGTGGGGCCGTCGGCCTTGCGTTCGATCATGCCGCCATCGGCCAGGCGCGCCGGTGGCATGTCTATGGCGCAGGGTGCCACATTATCTATGAAGCCCATCAGCCGGCCGCTGCCCATGTTGCGCAGCGCGCTGAGGCAGAACACCGGGAAGCAGGTGCGCGCCATCATGCCCTTCTTCAAGCCGATGCGCATCTCATCCTCGTTCAGTTCGCCGTGCTCGAAGTACTTCTCCATCAATTCCTCGTCGTTCTCGGCAGCCTTCTCCACCAACTCCTTGTGCAGGGCATCGGCGCGTTCCTGCTCGCTTTCGGGGATGGGCTGCTTCTCCGGCTTGCCGCCATCGTCCTTGAAGACATACATCTTCATCTTCAGCAGATCGATGATGCGGTGGAAGCCCTCGCCCTGCTCCACGGGGTATTGCATGATGGTGACCGCGCTGCCAAAGCTTTCCTTCGCCTGGGCCACCGTGTTCTCGAAATCCGCATTGGTATGGTCCAGCGCGTTCACGCCGATGATCACCGGACGGTCGTAGCGCTGCATATGCTCCCACACCAGTTCGCTGCCCACTTCCACACCGTGGTGGGCGCCCAGCAGCAGCACGCAGGTGTCGGCCACGCGCAGCGCGGGAATGGTCTCGCCCACCAGATCGTCCAGGCCGGGGGTGTCGATGATGTTGATCTTGTAGTTGCGCCACTCGGTGTGCAGCACGGTGCTGTACACGCTGCTGCCGCGCTCGTGCTCCAGCGGGTGGTGGTCGCTTACGGTGTTGTTGTCCTCGATCCGGCCGCGGCGTGAGATCAGACCCGCTTCGAAGAGCATGGTTTCGGCCAGCGTGGTCTTGCCGCTTCCGTGGGATCCCAGGAGGGCGATGTTCTTGATGTGTTTCGCATCGAAGGTGTTCATGGCGGGGCAGGAGTTGGGTGGGACAGTGGGTTGATGCCACCGTGGAGGTCCCGCCCTGCCATACGCCGACCAGGTTGGGACGCGCGGAGGATGGGTTGAAGATAGAACGGCCGGGAAGAACGAACAAGTGGGAGGGGGAGGTGGCGGGGGAGAAGACCAAAATCCTCCTGTGGCGCTGAGGGGCGGGTGGGGGGCTGCTCCTAAGAGGCGACACAAATTACCTTGTGCATCATGGACACACGCGAGTACAAGGTGAAGGACAGGTCGCAATGGGAAGTGGCGCATGTTCCTTTGCAGAGCCCCTGTCTGATTTATGGGATCTTCAACAAGTACGAATCCTAATAGCGAAGACATGATGCGGTGGTCAGTAATAAGAACATTCTTGATCGGTATTTCCATCTCAGCTCTATCGCACTGCACTGCATCAGTGAGGTGGTAGGGTGAATCAGGACAGGTGGCGGTCAGTACATTTCTGAACGACACCATGAAAAAGACCTACCGCAAGCATAGCCCTGCCTTCAAGACGAAGGTGGTGCTGGAAGCGCTCAAGGAGCGCGAGACATTGAGCGAACTGGCCCAACGCCACGGGTTGCATCCCACGCAGATAGCCACTTGGAAGAGGGAGTTCCTGGAGGGCGCCGAGCAGGTGTTCGGGGAAGGCCCTGTGGTGGACGCCAAGGCGCATGAGCAGGAGAAGGCGCAACTGCACCAGCAGATCGGGGAGTTGACCGTGACGGTGAACTGGCTCAAAAAAAAACTGCTGTGATGCCCCTGGCAGCGCGTAGAGGGTTGATCGATCCGGACCTGGCCAAGGCCGAGCGCAGGGAAGAGCGGTTGAGCATCGCCAAGCAATGCGAGGTACTGAAGATCCACCGCAGCGGGCTCTACTACACCCCCCAGCCGATCGATGATGAGGACCTGCGGATCATGCGCTTAATGGACCTGCTCCATTTGGAGGACCCCAGCAAAGGCACACGCATGCTGGCCAAGGACCTGGCCGACCATGGCTTTGCCGTTGGGCGCGCCCGCGTGCGGCGGCTCATGCGGTTGATGCGGATCAAGGCCGTGTATTGCATGCCGCGCACCACTGTGATCGACGCGGCCAAGTACAAGCATCCCTACCTGCTGCGCGACCTGAAGATCGAGCGACGCAACCAGGTGTGGGCCGTGGATATCACTTACCTGCCGGTGAAGGGAGGATACATGTACATGGTGGCCGTGATCGACGTGCATACCCGTTATCTGCTCAACTGGAGCATCTCCAATACCATGGAGGCCGAGTGGGTCACGGCCATGATCAGCCAGGCGATCATCATGCACGGAAAGCCCGAGATCATCAACAGTGACCAGGGCTGCCAGTTCACCAGTGAGGCCTACACGGCACTGTTCCGCAAGGGTGGCGTGGCCGAAGGTGTACGCATCAGTATGGATGGTAAGGGGCGCGCGATCGACAACGTCTTCATCGAGCGGTTCTGGCGCACACTCAAGCACGATCACCTGTACCTGGCGCCACCCGTGGATGGTATCGCCCTGTATCAGAGCTGCGCCCGCTTCATCGAACGCTACAATAACAAGCGCAAGCACTCTTCGCTTGGGAATCGCACACCAGCAGCGTGCTACCGCATGGCGGCCTGAGATATCAACAGAACAACGAGTTATGAGTCTCCCCTGGACCCCTCATTTCAACAACAACAACCACACTTACATTTGACCAAGACCTGTCCTGATCGGGTAGACCACCTCATCAGCGCAGTTGATCGATTGTGTCAATGTCTATGTGTTGTCCTATAATAGAACGATGCTCACAGAGTGGATCGTCGATGCGAATTATGTGAGAGTCAACCATGACTTTTTCATACAGATCCGAGAAAAGACTACGCTAGGAAATTTTGAGAATGCATATTCGGAGATCAACTACGCAAATATTGTCAAGGAACGATCACAAGACAGAAGTGGGAGTAGAGTGGTCGTGGACCTCATTAGGAATGCCCGTATCCATGAGACCTTGGTCCTTGATAGATCACACCGAATGAAACATGATGTGGTTTATGATACATACGACACATGGGAAATTGACTGTGCATTCCTTCGGTACTTGAATACCCTGGTACCCGAAACGATCATTCCTCTATCAAAGTGTCGATAGGGAATGCAATACCACCCCCGATGACGCGGATGCTGCTGGTTTCCTTGCTGACGCTACTGGTAGCTTGTTCGCTGCCTGACCGGAGAGGCCATGAGAAGAAGGACTTCTATACCACCGCCGGAGGGTGGGACTGGAAGCGGCTACCCCTTCTTGAACCCTACGAAATAACGTTGATTGACCCAGAAGTGGAACAGAACCCTTGGTTGTTCGAATTCAAGGCGACGTCGCTATTGGGAACCCACCACGTGAAGAAAGTTGCGGTTGAAGATAGCATCATCTACTTGCGGTGCGGCTCGATCACCGAGTTTGATAGAGATACAACCAACATTGGGACGAGAAAGAGTGCTACTGCTGGTCTAACCCCCTATGAATCGGACAACGTTGTTGGGTCGATGTGAAAGTAGGATTTTAGCGTCATAGGTTTGCCTCAGCAGGAGACGACCGAAGGTGACTGCGTTACCGATGGCGTCAGAAGTGAGCCGGGCCCGGACAC
>JBGTES010000082.1:0-31203 GCA_041747675.1 Flavobacteriales bacterium | reverse complement strand
CTTCTCAAAGAACGCGTCTCGGCATCAGATCACAGCACGCACACGCGCACCGCGCACCCTGGCCATCTTCTCAAAGAACGCGTCTCGGCATCAGATCACAGCAGAACGACCGGCTGGTGGGCTATGGCAAACTTCTCAAAGAACGCGTCTCGGCATCAGATCACAGCCATGCTGTGGCGTGCGCTCGCCGTGGCAGCCTTCTCAAAGAACGCGTCTCGGCATCAGATCACAGCCCTTCCAGGGTGTATCTCCGAGCTGCCACACTTCTCAAAGAACGCGTCTCGGCATCAGATCACAGCGTCGGACATGTGGGCTTCGTGAAGCATTACTTCTCAAAGAACGCGTCTCGGCATCAGATCACAGCTAATAAAGCCCATTTCAGCATCAAGCGAAGCTTCTCAAAGAACGCGTCTCGGCATCAGATCACAGCTATAATATCGAAGCAACGCTGCGCTATCCTCTTCTCAAAGAACGCGTCTCGGCATCAGATCACAGCGGAACTGGGCACCAAGGCACGCAGCCGTGCCTTCTCAAAGAACGCGTCTCGGCATCAGATCACAGCCGTTGGTGGACGTGGATGGCAACGTGGTGCCTTCTCAAAGAACGCGTCTCGGCATCAGATCACAGCCGCAAGCATCCGAACCGCAGAGGCAGCGCGCTTCTCAAAGAACGCGTCTCGGCATCAGATCACAGCTTAAACGACCCACAACCTGCGGACCGTTAAGCTTCTCAAAGAACGCGTCTCGGCATCAGATCACAGCTACAACATCGAGGCAACGCTGCGCTATCCTCTTCTCAAAGAACGCGTCTCGGCATCAGATCACAGCGGTGAGTTGGCCCGCGAAGCCCTCCGCACACAAGCTCCCCACAGGGCCTCACGGGCCAACTCATGCCTGCGGCAGTGGCAATAAGGGTGTATGGTCCGCGCTCCGCGCGGCATTCCAGACCGACTCCTATCCATGCCATGTTGCGCAACACGCTACCCCGCCGTCCCCGCCCCACCCGATCGGCGTACCTTCGCCGCCCGGCACCAGCAGGGTGCTTATTTATCCGCGCCACGCAGGCGCCCACTCCACCCCACCGTACCATGGCGTCCTTCGAAGACCTGGGCCTTCGGCCCGAACTCCTCCGTTCCCTCCAAGACATCGGCTTCACCGAAGCCACGCCTGTGCAGGAGCAGGCCATTCCCCTGCTGCTGAAGAGCGAGAAGGACGTGGTGGCGCTTGCCCAGACCGGTACCGGCAAGACCGCGGCATTCGGCCTGCCCATGCTGGAGTTCCTCGATCCGCAGGACAACAGTGTGCAGGCCTTGGTGCTGGCCCCCACGCGGGAACTGTGTGTGCAGATCGCCGGTGACCTGGAACGCTTCGCGCAGCACATGAAGGGCACGCGGGTCACTGCTGTGTACGGGGGGGCGAGCATCCGTGACCAGATGCGGTCCATCCAGCGTGGCACACACATCATTGTGGCCACCCCCGGCCGCCTGCTGGACCTGTTGGGCCGCAAGGCGGTGGATCTTACCGGTGTGGATGTGCTGGTGCTGGACGAGGCCGATGAGATGCTGAACATGGGCTTCCAGGAGGACCTCACCGACATCCTGAAGAATACCCCGGCCAGCAAGCGCACCTGGCTCTTCAGTGCCACCATGGGCCGCGAGGTGCGCGCCATCGCCAAGGGCTATATGCGGGAGTTCGAGGAGTTGCAGGTGGGCGAACGCAATACCACCGCCAGTGCCATACAGCACCAGTACGCGGTGGTGCATGCCCGCGACCGCTACGCCGCGCTGAAACGATTCGTGGACGCCGACCCCGCGCTCTTCGCCATCGTCTTCTGCCGCACCAAGCATGAGACCCAGGAACTCGCCACCGCGTTGATCAAGGACGGCTTCAATGCCGATGCGATCCACGGCGACCTGAGCCAGGCGCAACGCGACCATGTGATGGGACGCTACCGTGCGCGCTCGTTGCAGCTGCTGATCGCCACGGACGTGGCCGCACGCGGCATCGATGTGAGTGATGTGACGCACGTGATCCATTTCGACCTGCCCGGCGAGGCCGAGAGTTACACCCACCGCAGCGGACGTACCGCACGCGCCGGGCGCAGCGGGATCAGCCTCAGCATCATCGGTGTGCGCGAAGTGAACAAGGTGCGCCAGCTCGAGCGCATGCTCAAGACGCACTTCACCTATGTGCGTGTGCCCGGCGGTGGCGACATCGGCAAGGCACAGGTGGTGGCCTACATGCACAAGCTGAAGAACGTGGAGGTGGACCATCTGGCCCTGGCCTCCATCCTGCCCACCGCGCACGAGGAACTCGCCGCGTTCACCAAGGAGGAACTCATCGAACGTTTCATGAGCGTGGCCTTCAACCGCATCATCACGCAGTTCCGCGAGACCCCGGACCTGAACGTGGACATGAGCCGCAAGGACCATACGGTACGCGCCGAGCGCCCTTCCTCACGTGAGCGCTTCAGCACCGGCAAGCAACTCTTCATCAACCTGGGCACGGCGGATGGCTTCGACAAGGGCCGCATGCTGGGCTACATCTGCGGCATCAGCGGGATCGGTGGCGAGCATATCGGCCGCATGCTGATCAAGGATGTCTACGCCTTCGTGGACATCGAGACGGAGCACTTCGACCAGGTGTTCAAGGCATTCCAGGGCGCCAACTACAAGGGCCGCAAGGTGCGGGTGGACGAGGCGCAGGGCGGCCAGGGCGGCCCACCCAGTGGCCCGCGATCCGAGGCACCGCGCAGCAGCGGATACAAAGGCGGCGGAGGTTACAAGAGCGACAGACCCCAGGGCGGCGGCGGCTTCAAGAGCGACCGACCCCAGGGTGGAGGTGGCTTCAAGGGCGGCTACCAGAAGAAGAAGGAATTCTACGAGCCCAAACAGAAGTATCCGAAGAAGGAACGGCGGTAGTGCGGTGACCACTCCGGTGGTCACACGTTTCGTAGGGCCTCGCGCACACTGAGGGGCGAAAGAGGCACGTCCTTCACAAAGTCCTTCACGGATCCGGGATCCGTAGCGCTGTATCCGCGCAGCGCCCAGCCGATGGCCTTGCGGATGAAGAAGTCCCTGTGGCTGGCATGCCGCTGGATGTTGGCGAAGAGCAGTGCCACATCGGTGTTCTCCTTCCATTTCAGTTGGAAGAGTATCGCGGTGCGGTTGAGCCACATGTCCCCGCTGGTGATCCAGCGCTTGTTCCAACGGTTGATCTCCTTCGGATGACGTTTTAGGATCACGCCGGCCACGTTCACGGCCAATGCATCCACGGTATCCCACCAACTTTTCGTGGTGATCAACTCCTTGGCCAAAGGAAGGTGTCCCGGACCTAGATCCTTCGCCATGCGCATCAGAAGATCCACGGCGGTATAGTGCCATTCGCGCTCAGTCTGGGCGAAAGCGGAACGGCAAATGACCGGCAACTCCGCGACCGACGGCAGGCCATGGACGGTGATGTGCGCCTTGAGCAGGGCGCGGCGTGGGGGCGTCTTGATGCCATGGTAGGGCGCGATGTTCTTCATGTACCGTTGCATGGCCGCTGCGTTCGTGGGGCAGGCGGTCTTGCGGAAGGGATCGGCCAACGGGACGAGGTAAGGATGCATCGGGCGCAAAGGTGCATCGTGCATGGGTTGGCGGATGTCATGCGCGGCGATGCCCATGCCCCTTACTTTGCCGGACCATGAACGCGATCCAACGCGGCTATTCCACCGGACGCAAGGTGCTGCTCCATGTGTTGCAGCGTTTGAAAGCCTCGTTCATCGACCTGGTGCCGATCATCGTGGTGGTGGCCTTCTTCCAGATAGTGGTACTGCGGCAACCGCTGCCCGACGTGGGCGAGGTGATCTTGGGCGGCCTGCTGGTGGTGCTGGGCCTGATGCTCTTCGTGCAAGGCCTGGAGATGGGCCTGTTCCCATTGGGGGAGAGCATGGCTTTCGCCCTCACGCGCAAGGGAAGCGTCACCTGGCTGCTGCTCTTCGCATTCTTCCTGGGGTTTTCCACGACCATCGCGGAGCCCGCCCTCATCGCCGTGGCGAACGAGGCAGCACGTGTGGCCGCGGAAAGTCTACTGATCGAAAACGATGATGCGGCCCGCAGCAACTATGCACTGGGCATGCGATTGGCCGTGGCGTTGGCCGTGGGTCTGGCGATCCTGCTCGGAGTGCTGCGCATCCTGAAAGGCTGGCCCCTACCCTACCTGATCATCGGAGGCTATGTGATGGTGATGCTTCTCACCATTGTGGCTCCAAAGGAAATAATCGGCATCGCCTATGATGCAGGCGGTGTCACCACCTCCACCATCACCGTTCCGCTGGTCACCGCATTGGGAGTGGGTCTGGCCAGTTCGATCAAAGGCCGCAATCCCGTACTCGATGGCTTCGGGCTCATCGCGTTCGCCTCCATCACCCCCATGATGTTCGTGATGGCCTATGGGATGTTCTACTACTGATATGATGATGATGTGCAAGCGTGCGAGAGTTGAAGAGTGCGAGTGTGCAAGAGCGGCCGCTTCCCTTGCACGCTCGCACCCTTGCAACCATTCACCCTTCTGCGATCCGATGCCGGCCCGTTCTACCCCCAACGTTGCGGGACGCCGCCTATGAGCATGCTCCACGACCTGGGCCGCATGTTCCTGTCCACGCTGGGCGATGTGGCACCCATCGCGGTGCTCATCGTCTTCTTTCAGGTGGTGGTGTTGCGCCAGCCCATCCCCAAGCTGAGGCGCGTGCTGATCGGCAGCGTGTATGTGGTCGTTGGCCTCAGCTTCTTCCTCATCGGTCTTGAGAAGGCGCTGTTCCCCCTGGGCAACATGATGGCCGAACAACTCGCCGACCCCGAATTCGTGGAGGTGGATCCCGAAGCGCCCGTGGACTGGACCGCCTACCACTGGATCTACCTTTTCGCGGCGTTCACAGGCTTCGCCACGGCCATCGCCGAACCTGCTCTCATCGCCGTGGCCTTCAAGGCCGGTGAGGTGTCGGCGGGCACGATTCCTCCGAAGGGTCTACGCATCGCGGTGGCGGTTGGCGTGGGCATCGCGCTGGCCCTGGGTGCCTTCCGCATCATCACCGGCACACCGCTGCACCTTTACATCATGGGCGGCTATATCATTGTGATCATCCAGACCATCTTCGCCCCCAAACCCATCATCGCGCTGGCTTATGACTCCGGTGGTGTGGCCACCTCCACGGTCACCGTGCCCATCGTGGTTGCGCTGGGCCTTGGCCTCTCCAACGCCATTCCCGGCCGCGACCCGGCCATCGACGGCTTTGGCATGATCGCCATGGCCTGCATGTTCCCCATTATCGCCGTGATGGCCTATGCCCAGGTGATGGCCTGGCTCTCGGCGCGCAAACCCGAACCCAAGTACCCATGAGATTCAAACTGATCTTCGTCTCGGTGCAGCAGGAGCTCACTGAGAAAGTGGTGGACAAGGCCAAGGAGGCCGGCGCCACCGGTGCCACCATCATCCCCGCGCGTGGGATCGGCTCGCACGACAAGAAGACCTTCTTCGGCCTCACCATTGAAGGGCCTGTTGATGTGGTGCTCTTCCTGGTGGAGGAACACACCGTGGAGAAGATCCTCGAGACATTGGAAAAAGACTGCCGCATCCAGGAGCCCGGCGTGGGCATGGCCATGGTGATCCCCATCGACCAGGTGGCAGGCATCGACAGCCAGTTGAAGATCTTCCGCGATCAGGCCCGCGACAAATACCTCTGAACCCGACCACCATGAGCACTTCCGAACGACCCCACATCATCCGAGCACGCGATGCCATGCGGCGCGACCTGCAATTCATCGACGGCATGGCCAGCGCCAGGGAGGCGGCCGATCTGATGCGCCAGCACAAGGTGGAGGCGGTGATCGTGCAAAAACGCCACCCCGACGATGCCTACGGCGTGGTGAGCATGATCGACCTGCTGCACGGCGTGGTGGCCACCAACCGCCCGCCCGAAAAGGTGAACGTGTACGAGATCATGACCAAACCTGTGATCACCGTGCCGGCCGACATGGACATCCGCTACGTGGTACGCCTGCTGTTGCGTGCCAAGATCCGCCGCGCACCCGTGGAGGACAATGGCGCGTTCGTAGGCATGATCACACTGACGGACCTGGTGATGGACGGGACATTGTGTTGATCGTTCCAGCGCAACACGCCTACGCATAACGCCGAGTGTTGCACCTGTAGCGTCGACCCACTGGATCGACCTGTAGGTGCGTTGGTCGAGCGCGAACGGTCCCCGGTACCTTTACCCCATGTCCATAAGCATTGAACAGATCCTCCTCATCGGTGCGCTTCTGTTGCTGGTGAGCATTCTGGCGAGCAAGACCAGCGGGCGGCTTGGCGTGCCGTCCCTGCTGCTCTTCCTCGGCGTGGGCATGATCGCCGGAACGGACGGTCTGGCGATCATCAATCTGCAGGACGCGGGCGTCGTGCAGTTCCTGGGCATTGTTGCGCTGGTGTTCATCCTCTTCAGCGGCGGCATGGACACCCGCATGGAAAGTGCCCGTCCCGTGCTGTGGCGCGGGCTTTCCCTGAGCACCCTGGGCGTACTGCTTACGGCGGGCATCGTGGGTGTGAGTGTGCCCTTCTTCACGGACCTCGGATGGAAGGAGGGCCTGCTGCTGGGCGCCATCATCTCCAGCACCGACGCTGCGGCGGTGTTCACCATCCTGCGCAGCAAGGGCATGGGCCTGAAGGGCAACCTGCGCGAAACGCTGGAACTGGAGAGCGGCAGCAACGACCCCATGGCCTTCTTCCTTACCACGGCCATGCTCTCGATCATCACCAGTGGCGAAACCTCGGCCTGGCAACTGGTGCCCATGTTCTTCCTGCAAATGGGCATCGGCGCGGTGATGGGCTGGGGCATGGGCCACCTCATTACGCGTGCGCTCAACGCCATCAAGCTCGATTTCGACGGCCTGTACCCCGTGCTACTGCTGGCCCTGGTGATGCTCACCTT
Source organism: Flavobacteriales bacterium (assembly GCA_041747675.1). Taxonomy (GTDB): domain Bacteria; phylum Bacteroidota; class Bacteroidia; order Flavobacteriales_F; family PHOS-HE28; genus PHOS-HE28. The sequence goes on along the minus strand of JBGTES010000082.1, from coordinate 24,237 downwards.
CGCCGCCACCGACTTCGTGGGCGGCAACGGTTTCCTTGCCGTGTACCTGGCCGGCATCGTGCTGGGCAACGACGACTTCATCCACAAAAAGAGCCTGATCCGCTTCTACGATGGCCAGGCCTGGCTGATGCAGATCGTGATGTTCCTTGCGCTTGGGCTGCTGGTGAATCCGCGCGAGATCATCCCCGTGATGGCCGCCGGGCTCGGGATCTCGCTGGTGCTGATGTTCGTGGCCCGGCCGCTGGCGGTGCTCATCTCCCTGCTGCCCTTCCGCATGCAGTTCGGCAAGCGGATCATGATCTCCTGGGTGGGCCTGCGCGGCGCGGTGCCCATCGTGTTCGCCACCTACCCGCTGATGGCCGGACTGGAGCACGCGGGGCTGATCTTCAACATCGTTTTCTTCATCGTGATCACCTCGGTACTGTTGCAGGGCACCACGCTGCCGGTGGTGGCACGCTGGCTCGGGCTGGAGCGGCCGGCCGGATCGCGCAGCCTCTCGCCCTACGATCTGGAGATCAGTCCTGAACTGCGCGGCGAGCTGCGGCGATTGTATGTGCCCCCCGACAGCCCCGCCGTGAAGAAGACGATGATCGGCCTGCACTTCCCGCTGGGCGTGCTCACCACCCGCATCGAGCGCCGTGGTGTACACATCTTCCCTTCCGGCACCACCCGCATCGAACCGGAGGACCGCCTGACGGTGATCACCTCCAAGCCGCGCGACCTGGATGCCCTGGCCAAGCGCTGGGGAATGACCTACCTGGCTCCGGAGGCGGGTGTAGCCTCAGAGGACGGGGGTGCACCGGCGGGTGCCGTGGTGCAGGGTTGATATTCCTGCCTTTCCTCCATCGCGCGGTCTGTGCGATATTCGTGGTAAGATCCTACCGCCATGTTCGACCAAGACGACGACGACGACGACCTCAAGAAAATGCCCATCTGGCGGAAAGGGATGGAGATCGTGGAACTGGTGGACCACATCATGGAAGCCGCCCCCGAGGGGGATGAGATGCTTCAACACCAGATCCAGCACATGCAGGCCGACGCCATGATGATCCCCACCAAGATCGCCGGTGCCGAGGGCGGTGATCTGTACGACATCCGCATGGAGAACGCGGCGATCATACGGAAGTCAGCACGAGACCTGATCGTGGGCCTGCGCGGGTTGGAGATGTTCGGCTTCCACGAGCCGCAGTACTTCGATCTGCTACGCACGGAGATGGAGGAGTTCCGACTGCTCTTCATCGAATGGGTGGCAGGCTTCGACAAGGAGAACTACTTCATTGATCGCTGGGGTCTTTTCAATCCGCCCGGCGTGGGACCCTTCGACAAGGACCCCGACGATGACATCCCCTTCGATCCGAAGGAATTCCTGGGGGATATGGACGACGACGACGATTGACGCCGGCCGGGACCTATCCCACCTGAACGATATTCGCGAGCAACGCGTTCACGAGTACATCCACATCTGTGGCGGCCATCACACGCGTGGCATCGTGGAGAAATCCTTCGTGTTCCATGCGCGCCATCTGCTCCAGCAGTCCATCATAGAAGCCATTCACGTTGAGCAGCCCCATGGGCTTGGCATGCAACCCGAGCTGGCGCCAGGTGAGCAACTCGAAGAGCTCGTCCATGGTACCAAAGCCGCCGGGGAGCGCGATCACCGCCTGGCTGCGTTCGTGCATCACCATCTTGCGCTCATGCATGTCGCGCACCAGTACCAGTTCGGTGATGCGGTCGTGGGCAAGTTCCTTATGGGTCATGAAGGTGGGGATCACACCCACCACACTGCCGCCGGCCTCCATCGCACCATCGGCCACGGCACCCATCAGACCGACATGCCCACCGCCGTAAACCACCCCGATGCCGCGCCGGGCCAGGATGCGGCCCACGGAACGCGCGGCCTCCAGATAGATGGTACCATGGCCTGCGCTGGCACCGCAGAATACGGCGAAATGTTGCACGGGGTGAATATAGTTCCGGGGTAATGTCGTGTACGGGCATACAGATCCGCTGATGTCCCGGGCTTCAATCCGATGCCTATCGGACCAGCCCCAAAGTGCGGTACTGGCAGGGCGAAAGGTCCGATCCGTATCAGATGGATACATACCGGCCGCCGCATCGGAGAGATCTATTCGTTCGCCTTGGGTCTCCTTATGCCCGGCCGGTCCATAAACCCTATTTTCGCAGCCCTTAACGCAGTAGCACTTCACCATGGCCACCACCAGCGACATCAACGTAGGCACCTACATCCGGTACAATGGCGACATCTGCCAGATGATGGAATGGCAGCACCGCACCCCGGGCAACCTGCGCGCCTTCTACCAGGGCAAGATGCGCAACCTGCGCAACGGCAAACTCGCCGAGAACCGCTTCCGCAGCGGTGAGACCATCGAGGTGCTGCGGGTGGAGGTCCACGAGTTGCAGTACCTGTACCGCGATGGGGACAACCTGGTGTGCATGGACCAGGAGAGCTTCGAGCAGAAATACATCCCAGTGGCCCTGTTCGGCGATGCGGTGGGCTTCATGAAGGAGGAGATGATCGTGCAGGTCGGTTTCGAAAGCGAGACCCCCCTCTTCGCCCGTCCGCCGAAGGTGGTGGAACTGCAGATCACCTACACGGAAACCGCTGTGAAGGGCGACACCAGCAGCAAGGTGATGAAGGCCGCCACCCTGGAGACCGGAAAGGAGATCCAGGTGCCCAGCTTCGTGGAGATCGGCACCGTGATACGCGTGGACACCGAGACCGGTGAGTACTTGGACCGCGTGAAGAAATAGGCTGAAGAACAGACGACCCGGACGCCCTGTCGCCGATCTCCGGTGGCAGGGCGTTCGTCATTCCGGGAACTGGGAGCCATTGCCCCGGGGACTACCACGACCCGGCTACCTTTGGCCGATCATACTCCACCCTTGCGCCTCGATCCACCCTTATCAGCATCGGCCATCGCACAACTCATCGGAGGGCGTGTGATGGGCGACCCCCGCAGGCTCGTCACAGGCCTGAACGAGATCAACCGTGTGGAGGAAGGCGACCTGGTCTTCGTGGACCATCCGAAGTACTATGACAAGGCGCTGAACAGCGCGGCCACCACCATCCTGATCGACAAGGAACTGGAAGCACCGCCCGGCAAGGCGCTGATCGTATGTGAAGATCCCTGTAGGGAGTACAACCACCTCGTGGAGCGCTTCATGCCGCGTGCAGGCTGGTCGGATAGCAGCATCACTATCGGTGAAGGGAGTTTCATACACCCCACTGCGGTGCTCGGGCCACATGTCACGATCGGACGGGATTGCATCATCCACCCCGGGGTGGTGATCTACGAGCATTCCTCCATTGGAGATCGTGTGATCATACACGCCAACACAGTGATCGGCGCGGATCCCTTCTATTACAAGAAGCGCCCGACGGGTTACGACAAGATGCCACCGGGCGGCAGTGTGACCATCGGCGACGACGTGGAGATCGGCGCGCTGAGCACCATCGACCGCGGGGTGAGCGCCGACACGCGGATCGGCAAGGGCACCAAGATCGACAACCATGTGCAGGTGGGTCACGACACCATCATCGGTGAGCATTGCCTCATCGCCGCGCATGTGGGCATCAGTGGCGCAGTGGTGATCGAGGATGGTGTGACCCTTTGGGGCCAGGTGGGTGTACCCAGCAAGTTGCGTATCGGTGCCGGCGCCACTGTGCTGGGCCAGAGCGGCCTGATCAATTCCCTGGATCCCGGCAAGACATACTTCGGCAGCCCGGCCGGGGAATGGAAGAGCAAGATGCGCGAGATCGCCCTGCTAGCCCGCCTTCCCGAACTGTTCAAGAAGCAATAGCCGGAACGATGGCACGCCTGGAACGCATCGTGGAACGCCTGGAGCTGAAGGAATTCCAGCTGCGCGCATTGCTCGACGTCACCAAGGCCATCAACAACAATGTGGAACGCGCCGAGCTGCTGGGACTTTTTGAACGCATCGTGCGTGAAGATCTCGGCATTACGCGGTTGATGCTCTATGAGCGTGCCGGCCGGTGGGAACGCATCCTGGCCTATGGCACAGATGGCCGTGAGGACCTGGTGGATACCGAGCAATTCTTCAGCAACTACCAGCAGATCCAGGTGATCGGCTCGGAGAACGCCGCGAGCCTGGGCGCCTTTGATGTGGCCGTGCCCGTGTACCACCGCGACCAGCCGCTGGCCTTCCTGCTCATCGGCGACATCGATGAGGAGGAGCAGCGCATGAGCCCCACGGTGAAGCACCTCAACTTCATCCAGACACTCACCAATTTGATCGTGGTGGCCATGGAGAACAAACGTCTGGAACAACAGACGCTGCTCCAGGAACGGGCCCGCCGCGAATTGGAACTGGCCGCCGAGATGCAGAGCATGCTCGTACCCGGTGAACTGCCGGACAATGCACGCTTGAAGGCGGACGCCTGGTACCAGCCTCACGGGCAGGTAGGCGGCGACTACTACGACCTGGTGACGCCCTCCGATGACGAGGTGGTGCTCTGTGTGGCCGATGTGAGCGGCAAGGGCATGGCCGCTGCGCTGCTCATGAGCAACTTCCAGGCGAACATCCGCGCGCTGGCACACCACGCCGCCGCGGACCTGTCCGGCCTGGTGCGGCAACTCAACGACAAGGTGCAGGCCAGCGCACGGGGCGAGCGATTCATCACGCTTTTCCTCTGCCATGTGGACTTGCGCACCCGTCGCATGCAGTACGTGAACGCCGGGCACAACGCACCAATGCTTCTGCATGGCGAAGGCCTCACCCCTCTCAACGATGGCTGCCCGCCGCTGGGCATGCTACCCACGCTGCCTTTTTTGAAGAAAGGCGAGGTGCTTCTGCCATCGGAATGCACCTTGCTGTGCTACACCGACGGTCTGGTGGAACAGGAGAACGAACAGGGACAGGAACTGGGTACGGAGGCGCTGGAAGCATTGATGCGGAGCCATGCGGGGGAAGGTCCCGGCCGCATCAACCAGGCGCTGCGCGCGGCCTTCGAACTACATCGCGGCGACATGCCCTATTTGGACGACATCGCCGTGCTCACCTGCCGCTTTCCTTGATCCACTTCCACTGATCACTTGCACATCCACGGGATGGCATCATCGATCACCGGACCGCAGGACCCTCCACCAACTTCCGTTCACGGATCCGCGCAGGATACTTCAGGTCCATCCGCACGATGATGGCCGTGAATGCCCAGAAGGGAACGGAGGCCTTGTCGATGTCGAGAAAGTTGTTCAATCCACCGTGCAGGTAGTAGGTCACCAGGCCCAGGAACACGGCGGCCAGCAAGGCCCTGTCGGCACCCGGCGGCATGCGCGTGTACAGTCGCAAGGCCACCACGACGCTTACGATCACCAGGGCCACCATGAGCAGCATGCCGATCAGCCCCTGTTCGGAAAGTGGCCCGAGGTACTCGCTGTGCGCATTGCCCTGCACCCCGAAGTTGGTGCTGATGATGGTACGCTCGGAGGAGGCCTGGAAAGGCGCGTACTGGAACATGTAGGTGCCCGGCCCCCAGCCGAAGATCGGGCGCTCCTGCCACATGCGCAGCGCGGAATTCCAACGGTTGATGCGCTCCAGGTTGGAGGCGTCGCTGGAAATGTTGGAGATGGATCGCACATGTTCACCCAGGTCGTCCGAGGATTCCTCCCGGTTGCGTTCCAGGGCGATGGTGATCTGCTCCTCGTTGGCCCAATACAGTCCACCGACCACCACCAGCAGCATGGCCGGCACCCAGAGCGGTATCCGCAGCCGCATCACCAGGAAGAGCCCCACCACGCCCAACAGGCTGAGCCAGGCCGCACGCGTGTAGGAGAACACGAGCCCGAAGACCAGCAGCAGCAGCAACAGCACGGCGACCCCTTTTCGCGTGCGCGAATAACCGGGCATGGCAACAGCCGCCACGGTGAAGGGCAGCATGAAGGCGATCACCGCGCCGTAGCTCGTGTGGTCCTTGAAGAAGGGGCTCATCACCCAGTGGCCGGGGTCGTGCGCGAAATCATACTGCGAATGGTGAATGAGGGTATACACCACCACGATGGACATGCCCCCAAGGAAGGCCCACAGGAATCGGTGCATGCTGCGTTCGCGCTCGAAAAGACGGGTGGCAACGAAGTACATGGTGGTGATGAACCAGAGCTGTGCGGTAAAGGCCTTCAACGATACCAGGGGCATGCTGCTGGGCACGATGGTGACGGCCATCCAGATCAGCTGCGCCACGATGATGGCTGTGATCGGGTGACGCACGACACCATCGTCCAGCACATCGCGCTCCATGGCCAGCTTCATCAGGAACAACACCATCACACCCACCATCAGGGGTTCGGTGGGCAGGCTCACCCCGATGCCCCCAAGTGCCAGCTCCTCCAGGTTGATGGACAACGGTGTGGCGAAGGCGATGAACAGCAGCAGGCGCTCCAGGGAGGCGAGCATGGCCCACACCACCAACAACGCCGCCGGCAACAGGTTGAACCAGTAGATCTCCCTGGCCGTGAGGATGCCGTTCACCAGTACGAAGGCGACACAGACGATGGCGATCCAATTGGCTTTGAGCGCCCGTGTCATCGCTTCAGGGGCTTTGGTCGCGCCAGGAAAGCAGCACGAAACAGAGGAAGAGCGCGGAGGCTGTGCTCAATACCACGATCAACCAGCGCACGGGGTACACCTTCTTGTCGGAGATCTCCGGATAGACCACCACATTGGTATAGGTCAGTTCCTTCGTCACATCGTTCACGATGCTCTCATATTCGGTGAGCAGTCGATCGTAGTTCGTACGGAAGAGGTCGCTCAGTTCGATGAGCTGGCGGAATTCGCCACCCTTGCGCTCCATCTCGCGGATCATGCCGCGCACCTCATCGATCCGGTTCTGGGGGGCGCCCGACTGGATCATGCGCATGAGGCCACGGGTCAGCTCACGCACCTGGTTGTCGTAGGAAAGCACACCGGTCTCACGTCGCAGCACATCCAGCCGTGCCTCCACGGAATCGAGCTTGTGCTGCTCGTGCCGCATGGCCCGCCCGGCGATCTCCAGCACCTCATGACTCTTCTCGCGTTGCAGCCTCCTGGCCAGCAGGTTCACCTGTTCCAGCATCACCAGCACCATGTCGCGCGCACGCTTTGGATCCTCGTCGACGATCTCGATCATCACACTCTCATAGCGCGTCTTGCCGATCTCCACCCGGTCCCTGAACTCGTTGTAGAGCGCGAAGTATCCGCCGCGCTGGGTGGTGTCCGCCTCATACACGGTGGCCAGGTCGAAACGTGTGATGAGGCTGTCCCGCACGCTGTTGCTCTCCAGCAATTGCAGCAACTGGTCCGTGCGTGTCTCGGTACTGTAAGAGGTCAGGTTCACCGGGTATACCGTGGCACTGGACATGTACTCCGGTGTGATGAAGAGCGGCGAGGACAACAGGGTGCTGAGCACGATGGCGGCCAGCGCCACGAAGAACAGGGTGCGCCACTTGCGCGCCATCAACCCAAGGGAACTGCGGAAGGACAATTCACGCTCCATGGCTCGCGCGGATCTTCCTGACGTTCTCCTGCACCACGATCAGCACCAGGGCCAGAAGGGCGCCTGCGATGGTGCTGATGGCCACCACCAGCCAGCGGATCGGGTAGGCCTTCTTGTCGGCCGGTTGCGCCCTGTTCACCACGAACTTGTGTGGCAGGTCGCTGTCGCGATCGGCCACGGCCTGCTCCAGCTTCATCTTCAGGATGCTCAGTCGCTTGGTCTCGTTGAAGATCCGATCCTGGATCGTGACATACGCGCCGCCATGCTCGGCCAGCACCTTGAAGCGCTCTTCGAATTCACGGACGGCGCGTTGATCTCCCTTCACGATCGCCACGCCCATATATTCGTTGTAACGCTCGCTCTGGGTGTGGTAGTCATGCACGCCCAGCATGCGCAACTGACGCAGGCTGTCATCCATCTGGCGGATGCTTTCCTCCAACCCGCGGACCTTGCGTTCCACGATGGTGAAGCCCTTCTCCGCACGTTCCATCGCCATGTCCTTCCACACGCTGTCCACATGGTCGGAAATGTAGTTGGCGATGTTCGCGGCGCGCTCCGGGTCGGGATCGAGCACGGTGATGCGCACACTGCCGAACTTGGTGTACTCGAATTTGATGTGGTCCTCATACGCCTCGCGCAGGTCACTGAACCGGTGTTTGGCGTCGGGCTCGATCCGGTACACGCGCATCAGGTCGAAGTGCTCCGCCACCCGGTCGCGGATCTTTTCGCTGTGCAGCATCTGCAGCAGTTGCTCGGCATCCTGCTCATCGCCCAGCGCCAGGATGTCGTCGCGCCCGGTGCTCATCTCGCTCAGCAATGCCTTGGAGACCGAGTTGGTGACCGTGGGGAACATGATCACCTCACTCTGGTAGAGCGGGGTGATGACAAAGGCGGCGACGATGCCGGTGACCATTCCCAGCAGGGTGATACCCACGATGAGCTTGCGTCTGGCCCATAGGAAGAGCACCAGATCGAATGAATCCATGGATCGCTTGGGCGTGTCCTGCATGTATGTGCGCGCTGAAAGAGCGCCAAAAGTAAACGTTCGCCCCAGAGCGGATCACCCTTCTCCGCCACCCCTCCGAAGGGAAGCCGAGGGCGCCAGGGCCCATGCTTCGCGCAAATGTCCGGGACGCAGCAGACCGCTGAGAAAGGCCAGCGCCACGGCCAGGGGTACATACAAGGCAAAGGACCACCCCAGGGGCATTTCCAGGTGGGCGGTCAGGGCCAGGGTACCCATCAGCAAGCCCGCATGGATCAGCGCGTGGACGAAGATGCGCCAGGGCGGGGCACTCCGCAGCAGGCGCGCGGCCATCCACACCTGCACCAGCGCCATGGCCCCCTGTGTGGCCAGGCTGGCCCAGGCGGCGCCTTCAGCCTGCCAGCGCGGGATCAGCAGCAGATTCAAAGCGATGTTGAGCAACGCCCCCACCGCGGCCATACGGTTCATAAGTCCCAGGTCGCCGCGCGCGGTGAGCAGCGTTCCGAAAACGTAGCTGACGCACACCGCCACGAAACAGGCCATCAGCACGGCAAAGGCAGGGGCACTGCGCGCGGTGTGCTCACTGTAACGCAGGTCCATCACCTCCTGCGCGTGGGCCCACGCGAAGACCGCTACGGCCAGCGCCCCGGCCAGCACCAGCCGGAAGGCCAGGATCGTCAGGGGTGCCACATCATCACCCTGCTTCAGCATGCGGCTGAACAGGGGCAGGAGCAGCCCCGCCACCAGGAATCCCAGCATGTTGAAGGCCTCGAAGAAGCGGAATCCCTGGGCGTAGATGCCGGCCTCCACCGCGCCGTTGGGGAGCATGCGTTCCAGCATCAGCATGTCCGTGCGGTAGTAGAAGGTCATCAGCAGGATCAGCAGGGCATAGGGCAGGCTCTGCCGCACCACCATCCAGCTAAAAGCCGGACGCCACCGGGGCCGCACCCGACCACTAAGGCGCAGGGTGAGCACCAAGGCCATCAGCAGGGTGCATCCATAGGCGGCGGTCTGCGCCCACACGAACCATTCGATCCGGAAGGGCGTGTCGGAGGCCCTGCCCCACAGCAGCCAGCCGACCAGTCCGATCAGCAGCAGGCGGTCCATCACGCTCAGCAGGCTATCCTGCCGGAAACGTTGCGCACCGGCGATGTTGCTGCGCAGATACAGGATGCTCGCCGCCAGCGCCTGGTTGAAAACCAGCCAGCCCAGCATGCCCAGCTGTTCGCCCCGGTAGCCCAGCAACAGCGCGGCACCCCCGGTGACGAGTAGGTAGAGCAGCATCAGCAGTACACGCACCCCGGCGATGCCGCTGAGGTACTTGCCCATGAGCTGGCCGTGCTGCGCGATGTTGCGCGTATTGAAGTTGGTGATGCCCAGGTCCAGCAGGATGTTCAGCAGGAAGCTCAGGCTCAGCAGCGCCGCATACGCTCCATAGGCCGCACTGCCCACAGTGTCCTGCACCCCGGCATCGATGCCCAGGATGTAGAAGGGCTTCACCAGCAGGTTCAGCACCAGCAGCAAGGCCAGGTTGGTGAGGAAGACGCGTTGCATGCGTCCGCGAAGTTGGTGCAGGCGGACAGAACGCGCTGTGCTCACCTGCACGAAGAAGCCCGGCCACCGCATTTGCAGGACCGGGCTTCGTTCGTTCAAGTCTGCCCCTACCGCACCTTCACGGCCCGCTTCACCAGCGGTTCGCCATCCAGCAGCAGCGTAACGTAGTAGATGCCCGGCGCAAGGTGGCCGGTGCTCCAGTCGTAGCTGTGGTCGCCTGCGGAGGTGTTCCCTTCATGCAGCACCTGTAGCTGCTTGCCATCGCTGCTGTTCACCAGTAGCTGAGCGCGGCCTGCACGCTCCAGGGTGTATCGCACGGTGGTGGCTTCAGTGAATGGGTTGGGGTCTATGCGCAGCAGCCGCTCCAAGGCGGGATCATTCTTGGGTTCGCCTTCGCTGTCCAAGGGCGCCTGCATCAGGGAACCATCGTCTGATGGGGCGCAGCAGGAGGCGAGGGCTTCCTGCATGGCGGCCAATTGGTCCTTCATCTCATCCATCTGTTCCTGCTGTTCCTGTAACCCTGCGAGTAAGACCGGCACCAACCCCGCATAGTCCACGGTCTTATATGAATACTCCTCCGAGATGTACTCCCCGGAAGAGTCGATCTGGGCAGGACGCACTTTCAGTGAAACCAACTCTGGCAGGTGCTCCTCAAGTTCTTGCGCGATCAATCCGAAGCGCTTGCCCTGAGGTAAGCCTAACTCGGGATGAAGGTCTACCGCATACTCATACTGCCGTGGCTGAAGAGAAAGAACCAAGTCCATAACAGGGCCAGCGTCTGCCACATCCGTTTTGAGGCTTTCGTCGGATATCGCGAAGACCTGGTTGATGTAAAGATTTCCCCCCTCGATGTTCACGTTGCCATCGAACCAGCCCGCCCAGCTGTTCGGGCCACTGGCGGTACCTCGAACGCCATAGTTCGCTGTGGAAGACCCGGTACCACTTGCAATGCCATCCACGCCGATATTCACCGTACCGTTCATGGCCAATGCAGACATCGCTGTGTTGCTCAGACCATTGCTTGCCGTGGACCTGACCCCAAACACTTGGTTCGGCCCTGAACAGGTGGCGAAGACGCCATACGCAGACTGCGAGGCGCCGCCAACAGCCTCTCCTAACACACCGTAGTTCCTCCCAGCATTGCGCGCGTAGCCGCGCACGCCATAGTTGAACCCACCCCCTTGTGCGCCAACCGACTCGGCGTCTACACCATAATTCTGCAACGAACTCAGGGATTGCTGAACAAACACCCCCCGCTCTTGTGCCAGCCCATTGGAGACATCTTTCACCACATGCAGCTTGGCTATGGGGGCCGGAGTGCCGATGCCCACCCGATGGATGGATTGTGGCGGGCACGGATTGTTGTCATAGGCTGTTACCGGGTTCGCACCATTGAGAAACCAGCCTGAGGCGCAGGGATCCGCAGGAGGAATGATATCGCTGAGGTCACGCCATTTCACCACGCCGAATTCACCGCTGACCGGATCCACATCATCCACGAACAAGACCTTCGTCAACGTTGCTGGTCCGGCAGTATTGACTGGCAATTGCCTGATACGCAAACGACCCGTGAGCAGATCCACCCGCTCGGTGGGTTGCAAGCCCACCGCCTGCCAATTACCCACGCCCAGATAGCCCTGCGGGTGCATGCGTGCGATCTCCAGACCATTCAGGCCGCTGATCCCGTAATTCCCTCCGGAATAGCCGGCCGTGAACAGGAACTTCAGCACATCCGGTCCGGCCGGGGCACCATCATTATCCGCCCATTGGATCACGGCAGCGGTCTGGTCCACACCGTCCTCCACCTTGTGACCAACGTACATGTGGTCGTTGTTGGTGGTGAAGGTGATTCCGTTGTCCATCCATGGCCGGTAACTCAATTGCAGTGGTGCGCCAGCGCCATCGTGAAGATGTAGCCTGCTAAAAGGACCCGGTGAGGGCGCGGTCCAAAGGCTGGCATTCGGGCTCAGGCCCAGGTAGCCATCGGCATTCTGCAGTCCGAAGATGGCGTTGCCAATGGTGTAGGAGGTGGTCTCATTCAGGCGCATGCGCAAGGTGTTCGCCGTCCTGAATTCGATGGGCAAACTGGGTATGGTGCTCAATCGAAGTGGCACGGTGCTGCCTGCGCGCGCACCGACATACTCGGTCGAGTTAATTACATCCCCTCCAGGCAAGCGGTTCCAATCCTGCCCGAGGCACAACATTGCCATGGAGATGGCCATGGCGGCCAGTGGAATTCGAATGGTTGTCATGATAGTAAGGTTTGTCTGTTCCACACCGGACTACAGCACAACGAACTTGATCGAGACTTGCCTGAACGCGCTCCTCGCCCAGATGACATAGAGGCCTGATGCCGAGGGCTTGGCGAACCGTACGACATGATGCTCCGATGCCTGCCACGGGATGATACGCCTGCCCGCCACATCCACCATAACAGCTTCATAAGCTGATCCATGCCAATGGACCTCCAACATGTCATCCATCCAACGCACTGTGGGATCTTGCCCCCTGTCTGATGCTTGCATACCCACTGCATGGCAATCAGGGTCCAAGGAAATGACCTCAACTTCATCGATCAAGTAGTAGGTCACATCGATCTCGGAATCCAGGTTTGGACCACCATCAGTGAGCGCATCGGAGAAGAAATTACCGAGCACCACGAAGGCGTAGGCGCTATCCGCTACAAAGTCGCCTTCGACCAGGCTCCAGGCCCCGGTATCTGAGATCACCGTAGATGAATGGAGATGCGCGTAATTCCTGACCGGGAAATCGGGGCCAGGAGGCCATGAGGTGGGTTCGGTCCATGCGTTCGATGCCACGGTGAACAACATGCCCAAATTGTTGCATGCTCCACCTCCATTGGTAAGCCAGTAGCTGCCGTTGTATGCAGGATTGGCCCTGAAGCGTAGCCGGTAGGTGCAACCGGGCACGAGCGGTTCGAGCAGCTCGGTCCCAAGGTACTCCCGGTAGTCCTGTAAGGACCCATCATAGGCATAGACACCAACGTAGGCATCTCCATCCCAAGCGTACTGGTAGGTCCATCCATTCCCGGGCACGCCCACCAACGTATCCATTGCACAGGCATGAAAGTAATCTGGGCTATTCAACCAGCTATACCAATGCAGTGGCCTATCTCCCAACTGGAACCCGATGGTATTAGGGCACTCCTCCAACTCTTCGAAGCTCGAATTCGGGATCAGGTTGACCTGAGCCTCACAGCGCGGAAGTACAACGAACAGCAGGCAGCAGCACAACAACCCTGTGGCCCTGTTCCGCCGCCCGTCGTTCATCACTTGGAGAAGCATTGTTCGTTCAAGTACGTGTGATGCGTTATTGCATCGTCCGGTCTTCATCCGCTCGAGTTAATGCCACCGTCCGGCGCGGGTTGCGGCGGGGCATCCTACCTCCGGTAGGCAGGGCCACGTGAAGGTATGACGGCTGTGGCGGGCCTTGCGCTGCCTGATCCTTTTGGGCTACGCGCGTCTATTATGCTACCCCGATCCACGGCCCTTCAAGATCCGGTCATGGACCGGGGCCGTCGTAATCGTTGCTTCTGGATCGCGGCGGTGGTCTGGTCTACACCGTCCTCCACCTTGTGACCAACGTACATGTGGTCGTTGTTGGTGGTGAAGGTGATACCGTTGTCCATCCAAGGCCGGTAACTCAATTGCAGAGGTGCGCCAGCGCCATCGTGTAGCTGTAGCCTGCTAAAAGGGCCCGGGGAGGGCGCGGTCCAAAGGCTGGCATTCGGGCTCAGGCCCAGGTAGCCATCCGCGTTCTGCAGTCCGAAGATGGCGTTGCCAATAGTGTAGGAGGTGGTGCGATTCAGTCTGAACCGCTGAATTGCGTTGGTCCGCAAGACCAGGTCCACGTTGGTCTGTGTTCCAACGTAGTCCGTGGCCGCGTCCACAGTGGGGTTTCCCGGCAGTACCCAAGGAGTCTGCGCGTATGCCAATGAACTCAGGAGCATCGCCCCGAGCAATGAATGGGTCTTCATGTTTTGATGGTTCTATCGCCCATCGCATCCTCCTTCACTTGACGAACCTTACCACGAACGCTGCGCTGTCCACCCGCACCCTTGCCAGGTATACCCCTGCGGGCAACCCATCGGGTACTGCGAATAGCCGCTGTCCTCCGGGCCGGGGTACCTGCCATACCATGCGTCCGGCAGCATCGAACACGGCCAAGTGGTCCAGATCGGCAACACCGGTCCAAAGAATTTGGATCCCATTGGCGGCCAACACCGTTCGGAGCGGGGACGCTTCCGGCAGGAATGAAGGCTGAACAGGCTCCACGGACACCAGATCCACGTAGTAGTAGACCGTTGGCGGATAACCGCCCCAGCCAAGCCATATCCCATCCACTGCGTCCTCGTCCTCGAAGGTGCCGAAGATCAACCACTGCTCGCCCCCGGAAGCAACGATCGTATCCACGATCTGCACCCAGGAGGTATCCACCAGATAGGCATTGTCCGGGTCGCGCAACCGTGCTTGCGGGATCAGTGGCAGTGTGGTGGGGAAGGGTGCATGGATGCTGTCCGGCCCAAAGTGGACCCCGATGTGGTCGATGGCACCATTGACGCCTGAAGGCCGGGCGCACCACATCGATACCCTGTACCATGTTCCCGCCTGTAGTGGCTCAAGCAACTTTGTGGTCAGGTACTCCCGGGCACTGGCCCCGCCTTGTCCGTACCAATGGAAGCCCCCTGCGAACCGGTCCCCATCATGGGCATACTTGTAACCCTTCGCTTGGATATCCGCATCATCCGGGTCCATGACATGGTAACCACATGGGTTCGCCAGATCACAGTTCCAAATGTCCGGGGTGGCAGTGTTCGCCGTGTACCAATGCAGGGCCTCCACTTGGGGCGGGGGCCATCCTACACAATGGGTGGTATCCTCGAAGCTCGGGTTGGAAACGAGGTTCTGTGCCGTCGCCATCGCGGCGAGGGCGGTCGTCAAGGAAAGAAGGAGTGCTCTGAGCATTGTTGTTTTCTCCTTTCTCGTTGCGGCGCATCTGGGTAAGGTAGACAGCGTACCCATTTGATACGTTGCCTACCGCTGCGGACGTGTTGTAACAGACCCGCTTTACCCGGCCATTCCCAGGGGCATGCGCCTGCTCCCCAAGGGTCTGTACTTTTGTACTTAGCTCGTATTCATCTTCTTTCGCGAGTTGGTGGGACATGAGCGACCAAAGCCCTCGGTGTTACAAGCACCGGGGGCTTCTTTGTTGAGGCAAGCCCGCATGGACCTACCTTGTATTGCTGCAATTGAATGGTCCGCTGGTCCGCTGGTCCGCTGGTCCGCTGGTCCGCTGGTCCGCTGGTCCGCTGGTCCGCTGGTCCGCTGGTCCGCTGGTCCGCTGCCAACGTGCCAGTGTCAGCGACTGGCAATAGCCCAGCCCTGTTGTAGGAAGCGCGATCGTACTTGGATATTTGCTCAACAGGGCCATGTACTAACGGAATAGATCGACCGTGCTGTGTGCGGCCCCGGAGCGACCCAGACGCAACAGCAAGACGAACCTAAGGCACCAAGGGGCGAAATCCAAATGACGGTTGGGAGAATTCCATGCATACTCATGGCAATGCAACGCAGGGTGCAGAAGGGTCAAGGTGTCCGCCGGGCCTGTGTGGCTGGTGGAGTTTCGGTCAAGCCATCCATGTCCGTTCACTCCAAATGTCCGGTGTACGATCCACCACTGGAGGGCGTGCCAGGACCAGTGTCATTCCACCGCCTCTTCCGTTCAAGTATATGTGACATCTTCGCATCCCCTGCATGCGCATCGCCGTGAACACCCGCCTGCTGCTGCCCGACAAACTGGAGGGCATCGGCTGGTTCACCCACGAGACATTTTCGCGCATCGTGCGTGCACATCCGGAGCACACCTTCCTCTTCATCTTCGACCGACCCTACGACAAGCGTTTCATCTATGCACCCAATGTGCAGCCTGTGGTGATGGGCCCGCCCACGCGGCATCCCCTGTTGTACCGGCTTTGGTTCAACTGGCTCCTCCCGAGCAAGCTGCGCAGTCTGCGAGCCGATGCCTTCATCAGCCCCGATGGTTTCCTGGCGTTGCGCAGCGGGGTACCATCCCTCGCCGTGATCCACGACCTGAACTTCGAGCACCATCCCGAGGATCTTCCACCGGCCTACCGCGACTACTACCGCACCTGGTTCCCACGCTTCGCACGTCACGCCACACGCATCGCCACCGTGAGTGAATACAGCCGCCGCGATATCGCCGCACGCTACGATGTGTCCCCGGGCCATATCGACGTGGTACACAACGGCGTGGGCGAGGCCTTCCACCCCTTGGATGAAGCTGAACGCACGGCGGCACGGGCCGAATTCGCAGCGGGCGAGGATTACTTCATCAGCGTGGGTTCGCTGCATCCGCGCAAGAACATCGCACGTCTGCTCCTCGCCTTCGATGCCCTGCTGCGCGCGCATCCGGGGCCGCTGAAGCTGGTGATCGTAGGCGAACGATTCTGGTGGGACGATCGCATGGAACAAGCCTGGCGCCGCGTGGTACACAAGGACCGCGTGATCTTCACCGGGCGGCTGGGGCAGGATCGCCTGTGCCGCGCACTGGGCGGTTCGCTGGGACTGGCTTTCGTGAGCTACTTCGAGGGCTTCGGCATCCCCGTGGCCGAGGCCATGCGTTGCGGGGTGCCCGTGGTGGCCGCCGAAAGCACCGCCCTGCCGGAAGTGGCCGGCGACGCCGCACACTACTGCGATCCCTTCAGCGTGAAGGACATCACCCGCGCACTTCATGAGGTCTGGAGCGACAAGGCACTGCGCGATCGCCTCAGCGAAGCCGGACGCAAACGCGCACAACGCTACACCTGGGAGAATGCCGCACAAGCCCTGTGGAAATCCTTCGAGAAAATGTGTGGCGACGCCGGGCTTCCACTCGAAAGTCGCGGTTGAATTTTTCCACCCGTTACCTTGGCCCGATGCCCGCACTCGCCGCATACCACACCAGGGGCTTGTTGGAAGCCGGTCTGGATGAGGCCGGACGCGGGTGCCTGGCTGGGCCTGTGGTGGCCGCGGCTGTGATCCTGCCGCCACGTGTAGCGCTACCCGGGCTGAACGACAGCAAGAAACTCAGCGCCACCCAGCGCGACATCCTGCGGCCCTTGATCGAGCAACGCGCACTGGCCTGGGCCGTGGCCATGGTATGGCCCGAGGAGATCGACCGCATCAATATCCTGCAGGCCTCCTTCCTCGCCATGCACCGCGCAGTGGAAGGCCTGGGCCACACGCCAGAGCACCTGCTGGTGGATGGGAACCGCTTCCGGCCCTACCCCGGGCTGGCGCATACCTGTCTGGTGAAAGGCGATACACGCTTCCGTTGCATCGCCGCAGCGAGCATCCTGGCCAAGACGCATCGCGACGCATTGATGGACGAGCTGCACAGCGCCCATCCATGCTATGGGTGGGCGGTGAACAAGGGCTATCCCACCATCGCACATCGCGCGGCCATCGCAGCATCCGGGCCATGCGAACATCATCGGCGGAGCTTCCAACTGCTTCCGATCGAGCCGGCGATCGCACAGTCCCTGGACCTTCCTGCAATGGTGCAAGCCTGAGCGGTGCGCCTTTCCACAACCGCGTGTGCGGAAGGGCCGTGCCCCACTGACAAGCACCCCCATGAGCCCGGATACCTTTGGGCACCGCCATGCGCCGCATTCTCGTAGCCCTGCTCCTGCTCGCCCTCGCGGCCGCGGCCACCTGGACCGTGTGGCATTGGGAGCGTGACGCGAAGAACGGCACCGACCCCTGGCGTGCCGTGCCCACCCATAGCGCCGTGGTGCTGGTGTTTCCCGACGTATGGGACTCGTGGGACCGCTTCACGCATACCTCGCAACTCTGGGGCGCCTTTGAGAAACTGCCCGCCGTGGGCGCCACCGGTCAGTTGATGGCCCGTACGCTGTTGCGCATGGACCAGGATGCCGCACTGCGCGCCACCCTGGAAGACACCCCGGCCCTGGTGGCCCTGATGCGACGCAGTGCCGGATCGGTGGGCAGCCTGTTCATCCTGGCTCCGCGCCTGCAGGGAAGCACAATCCCATCCAGCCTCACCGACGTGCTGGGTGTGGATCCGGCAGGGCTGGCCGCACTCCTACAGGGTGCTGTGATCGTCGCACATCCCGACACCGCACTGCCACCCATCTCCCTTTGCCTGCGTGAAGGTTTGTTGCTTCTCACGAGCGACGAGGGCGTGATGGACGAGGCCTTGTTGCAACTTGGCTCCGGCACTTCCATTTCGGAAGATCCGGTGCTCGCCCAAGCGATGGCCACCCTGGGTGCCGGTGCCGATGCCCACGTGCTGGTGCATACCACACGCACCGCGCGGCTGTTGCACACCTGGTGGCGGCCCGATGCGATCGAGCACATTGAACCACCCGCCGGATGGGTGGCCCTGGACCTGCGCGCACGTGCCGATGCTTTCCTGCTCAGTGGTCTGCTGGTACCCGCTGAGGAGCATACGATGCTCACGGCCATGGCCGCACAGGGCACCGGCCGTCCCGCGCCCTGGCGCGCGCTGCCTGCCGCCGTTACCGCCCTGGATGTGCAGTGGATCACGGCCCCCTTGCGCTGGACCACGGATCGTTCGTGGCCGGGCGAGACTCCTGACCCCGCGATCGTACAGGCCCTGCTGGGTTGGGTGCAAGGCTCCATGGCCATTGCAACTGCCATGTCCAATGAAAGTCTTACGCGGTGGTACTACTTCGCCACCGATGATCCGCAGCGTGCCACGGAAGACCTCCAGGGACTTTGCACCGACGCGCCTTGTGACACAGTCTCCTATCGCGGGCAACGCATCACCCGCCTCCCTATGGGCGGCATGCACGAGCGCTTGCTGGGGCCCGCCTACAGCGATATGGAACGCCCATGGTGGACCGTGCTGGGCGATGCGGTGCTCTTCGCGCGCGAAAGCGATCCGCTTCAGCGTGCCATCGACTCCTGGATCGATGGTGGCGCACTGGCCGAGGATGCACGTTCCAATGCATGGACCTCGCGCATTGGTCAGGAGGCCGGACGGAACTGGTGGATGGATGTGGCCAGGTCGCGTGCGATGTTGCGGGCAGGGTTGAAGCCCGAGGCCGCAGCGGCATTCGATGCGCTGGACAGCCTGTGGCTGCACCTGGGCGGACTCTCGCTGCAACTGTCGCCCGGTCAGCGCGGTTTCCATCATGTGTTCGCCGGGCTGGGCCATGCGCCCTTGGATGTGCGCGAGACAGGCATTCTGTGGAGCACGGCGATCGGCGCGCCGGTGGAACGCGCGCCAGACATCCTGCGCAACCACGTGAACAATACCCGCGAGGTGTTGGTGCAGGACACCACCCATCGCATCCACCTGCTGGGCAGCAATGGCAAGGTGCTGTGGACACGGCAGCTGGATGGCAAGATCATGGGTGCCGTGCACCAGGTGGATCGCTACCGCAACAACAAGTTGCAGATGCTCTTCAACACGGCCGGCACGCTGTACCTGATCGACCGCAACGGCAAGGACGTGGCTGGCTGGCCCATACCCCTCCGGCGGCCCGCAACTGCGCCCCTGGCCGTATTCGACTACGATGGCGAACGCGACTACCGCGTGCTGGTGCCCACCCAGGATGGGAGCATCGTGAACATAGGCATGGATGGCGAAGCAGTGAAGGGCTGGGAGTCGCCCCGTATGGCCGCGCCGGTGACCAAATCGCTGAGCCATCTGCGCATGCGCAACCGGGATCATCTGCTGGTGGTGGACGCCCAGGGAAAGGTGTGGGTGTTGGATCGCCGTGGCGCCGAACGCGCACAGGCGGAACTGCGCCTGGAGGAAGGTGCAACAGTGCGCGCGGTATTGCCTGGCATGGACATCCAGGGCGCGCGCATCGTGTGGAGCACAACGGATGGCGCACTGTGGCAGGGCACCGTGGCTGGCGAGCGCAGCATGCTGGCACCCGCCGCTGAAGGGAGTGCATGGCCTGTGGACTTCGGCGGGGATGGTGGACGGGCCGTTCTGCACATCCACGGCGATACGTTGCGGGTGACACAGGATGGGCGCGATATGCTCCTACGCACCTTCGGTACCACGCTACTGCATGATGCGCTGACGATCCCTTTGGGACGAGGCGCCACGGCCATCGCGGTCACGTTTCCCGACATGGGCCGTGTGACCCTGTTGGACGAAGTGGGCCGTGAGATCGAAGGCTTCCCATTGCCCGGGGACGTACCAATGCGCATCGCCGACCTGGATGTGGACGGCCAGCCCGAGGCGATCACCATCACCCGCGATGGCACGGTCACCGCCCACCGCCTGCCCGGCCTGGGCACTTCCGGGACTAGCCAACCGTGACACCTGCGCCCCACATAGATTTGCCCCCTTCCTGCTAAGCCGTGCGATGGGACGCCCTCCCACCGTGGCCCGATGAAACAGACACTTCTCAGAACGGTACTGCGCAAGGAAGTGGTGGGCCTGGCCCGCATCACGGCCATCTTTCTCACCTTCTTCCTCATCCTGCTGGAGTTCGGTTTCCAGCGCGATGCCGCCCGCGACCTGCTCATCGATCAGCTTGCCTACGGTCTGGTCTGCTTCGCCGCATTCGTCACACTGGGCAGCTTGTTGCGCGCGGGTTTGCGCGGCGATGCGCAACGCAGGGCGGAGGTGCTTTGGTTCATCGGTGCGCTGGTGCTGATCGCATCGCGGCCACTGGACTATGCCATCTGGCCGAAGGACCAGCACTGGCCCTACCTGGTCTTCCTGCTGGTGTTCAGCTTCATTGAACTGAGCCGGTTGGAGATCGGCCGCAACACGCGATTGTTCAACCCCGCGCTGCTCTTCGCGGCCAGCTTCTTCATCCTCATCGCCATCGGCACCGCGTTGTTCATGCTGCCCAATGCATCCACGCGGCCGTTGCCCATGGTGGATGCGCTCTTCACCGCCACTTCCGCCGTCTGTGTCACCGGCCTCAGCACCATCAACGTGGCGAACGACCTTACGCGCAGCGGCCAATGGGTGTTGCTGCTGCTGTTCCAGGTGGGCGGCCTCGGTGTGATGACCTTCACCAGCTTCTTCGCCTTCTTCTTCAAGGGGCGCACCTCGCTGGAGGAACAGCTGCGTATCCGCGACATCGCGCAGACCACGCTCGGCAGCGCGCGCGGCTTCATCATCCAGGTGATCCTCTTCACGCTGGGTGTGGAAGCCCTGGGGGCCGTGTTCTTCTACACCATGCTGCCGGCGGAAGCGTTCCCCGACATGAGCGAACGCATTTTCTTCGCCGTGTTCCATGCCGTGTCGGCCTTCAACAACGCGGGCTTCAGCACCTGGGAGGCGGGCATGTACACCGACTCGCTGCGCTTCAACTACCCGCTGCTGTGGGTCATGGCGCTGCTGATCATCTTCGGCGGATTGGGCTTCGGCATCATCTTCAACTTCGGCCGCTACGTGCGCTTCTGGATCGTGGAACGTGTCAAGCGCCTGTTCACCGGCAAGCCGTGTCAGCGTTTTCCGCGCGTGGTCACCATCAGCAGCCGACTCGTGCTTATCACCACTGCCGCCTTGATCATTTTGGGCACGCTCACATTTCTCGTAGGCGAATGGAACGGCACCCTGGCGGACCACCCCACCTGGATCGGTCGCTTCACCGTGTCATTCTTCACCAGTGCCGCATCGCGCACGGCCGGCTTCAACGTGATCGACTGGAGCGTGGTAAGCGTCCCGGTGGTAATGCTCACCTTGTTGCTGATGTACATCGGTGGTTCACCCGGCAGCACGGCGGGTGGCATCAAGACCACCACCTTCGCCATCGCCACGCTCAACATCTTCGCCACGGCACGCGGACGGCGGCGCATCGAGTTCATGGGACGCGAGATCAGCAATCTCAGCGTGCGACGCGCATTCACCACCATCGTGCTCTCGCTGGTCTTCCTCGGCTTGTCCGTGAGCATCGTGGCCTCGCTGGAACCGGACCTGGCCCTGCTGCCCATCGCCTACGAATGCTTCAGCGCCTTCAGCACCGTGGGGCAGAGCATGGGCATCACCGCGGAGCTGGGCGAGACCACCCGCTACGTGATGGTGGTGATCATGTACATCGGCCGTGTGAGTGCGCTTACCTTGTTGGTGGGCATCCTGCGGCAGGTCACCGTCACCAGTTACCGTTACCCCAAGGAGGACATCCAGATCAACTGACAACACCATGAAAGTAGCCGTATTCGGACTCGGGAACTTCGGCCGTTCGCTGGCCGTGAAGCTCACCCAGATGGGCCACGAGGTGATCGCCATCGACCACGACATGACCAAGGTGGATTCGGTGAAGAGCGAGGTGAGCTACGCCGTGTGCCTGGAGAGCGACGACCCCGTGGCCATGAGCGCCCTGCCGCTGAGCGATGTGGACGTGGCGGTGGTGGCCATCGGCGAGAACGAAGGCGCCAACATCATGACCACCGCGCTGCTGGTGAACCTGAAGCTGAAGCGCATCATCAGCCGGGCCATCACCCCGCTGCACGAGATGGTGCTGAACTCCATGGGCGTCACCGAGATCATGCACCCCGAGGAGAAGGCCGCCGAGGGACTCGCCCGCAAGCTGAACCTGCGCCGTCTGGTGGACCAGTTCGAGCTGCCCGGCGGTTTCACCATCGCGGAGATTGTGGTGCCGGACCGTTTCGTGGGCAAGGCCCTCAACCGGATCGAGGAGCTCACCAAGCGCCAACTGGGTCTGGTGACCGTGCTGCGCAAGGAGAGCGAGAAGAGCTTCATGGGCCGCCGCACCATCAAGCTCGGTGCGCTAGGCGTGATGGACGCCGACTTCGCCCCGCAGAAGGGGGACATCCTGGTGTTGTTCGGGACGAAGGATGAAGTGGAAAGGTTTACGGGGGAGAATGATTGAGGGGGGTAGATCACGGATCGCAGATCCGCGGTAGCGGGGTTAACCGGACCGCAGTGAGATGTTACAATTTTGAGAATTGCATCTTTGGATAATTGTCGATCTCGTCAAAGCCCGTCATACATGAAACTCGAAAAGGTCCTCGCCAATCTTAACTCCTTCGAGAAGAACGCATTCTTGAAGATCATCGACGGCATTCTGGCCAAGAAGCCGAAGAACGCCACCGCCGCCATCGATAAGGTGCTGAGCGCTTCCAACAGAGACCTTAAGAATATGGACAACATCAATGTGGCAAAGGTGTTCACGTTGGTGGAGGATGAGTTCATGGAATACATCCGTTGTGAATTCACACATAGCACGTCGCAGTTGGACATCCTCGTGGACATCATCTCCAGAGATGGTAACAGCATCATCAAACACGACTGGTTCTCCCGATTGTACGAGAAGGAGTTGAGGGCTTTCGAATCTAGGCTCCAGACCTTCAAAGCGGGCATGGAAACGGAGAAGTCGGAAGTAAACCCGCAGCGCCTGCGTGACTACAAGATCTATCGCGAATGTCTTAGCACCGCATATCACAACGATGAAAAGAACAACCTTGATCGCAAGGTGACCGATGATGAGCAAAGCATCCTCAGCACCCTCGCCAGCCAGCTGGGATTATCGCAGGAGGAGGTGAAGCTTATCAAGTACCAGATCCTGCCCGTGAAGAAGTATGCCATTGACGATGTGATCAATGAACTGCGTGCCATCGGTGTGGTCTTCTACTCGAAGAAGAACAACACGCTCTACGTTGCCGATGAGATGGTGCGCTTGTTGCGCATGCTGCGGGGCAAGGAGGTGGCTGACAAGTACTTCCGCCGCGTGTTGCGATGCATTCGCGAACCGCTCATCAACCAGATCTGTAAACAACACCGTATCGATTGGCGCCTGCCGCTCGATACAAAGATCAAGGAGATCATCAATGAAGGCGTTTCGTTCACCGGAGTGCTGAAGAATGATGTGCATAAGGAGGGCACGTCCTTGTCCGACAAGAAGAAGTTCATCAACGAGCTCTGCGACGGAGGGCTACAGATCACACCACCGCTCAAGGGCGTGTTGATCGAAGAGAAGATCAGCAACCTGATCAAGTACTTTGATGATGTGGAGCGCGATGAACGGGTGGGCATATCGATCGATGGATATCACTGCTGTCCGGTTAAGCCTTGGTCAAACATAGGATGAGCCCAACATGGACGCGGCATATCGAGCGAAAATGCGTGGGGCGGATTTGAATTGCTGTCCGTCGATGAGGTGGGTTTCCTTGAGGACAACTCAAGGAAC
>JBGTES010000081.1:0-3721 GCA_041747675.1 Flavobacteriales bacterium | reverse complement strand
CAACGACCCCACCAGAAGCTGCCGGGCAGTATGTCGCCCTGTGTATTTGAGGACTTCGTGAGGAGCAACCCGGAGAAGAATACCTACACAGTGAAGATCAACTACTGAAAACCAGTCAACGCTATTCAGGCGAGGTCAGCCGGACAACTGTCAACTGCCAACTGACAACCTTCTACACCAGCTCCAGCATCGCCTCCCCCAGCTCCCGGGTCAAGAGCACATGGCCGAAGGGCAGCTCGTGGTGCGAGATCCGTTCGGGGGCGTGGCGTCTGAGATTCATACCAAAGGAGGGCCGGATCACCCGGTCATGGGTGCCAAAGAAGAGGTGGATGGGGATGGCATGCTGCCGGGCGTTGGTGGCGACTGTTTCCAGGCTCGGTTCGATCAGCCGGTAGCTCAGCCATACATCATGCACCAGCTGGCGCTTCTGGCGCGAATCGGTCTGGCCCATCAGGAAGCGGTGCATCTTTTCGTTCATCAGCCGGCTGGCACGCAGGGCGTTCATGATGGCATGGGCAATGGTGGGATCCTGCACGAAACGTTTGTACAGTCCGCGGCCGATGCGCGATGCCGCCAATCCCCGGTACCAGGGCCGCGTCTTCAGCCCATCCGGAGCCACCAGGAAGGCGCGTTCGATCCGTTGCGGCACCTGCTCCAGGAGGTTCAGAGCCACCCGGCCACCCAGGCTAAATCCCAGGATGGTCACCTTGGGTGCCTTCAGTTCATCGGCGAAGGCGGTGAAGAAGGTGGCCAGCTCCTTCGGGGTGAAGGGCTTGTCGGCGCGGATCGCTTCGGCAGGGCTCTTCCCGTGGTAGTGCAGGTCGAAGGCGTACAGTGTACAACGTTCACCCAGTGATCCTTCCAGGATCTGGAAGTCCTCGCCTGTGCGTCCGAAGCCGTGGAAAGCCAGCAGCGGCAATGGACCGTGGCCATACGTGCGGTAGGCGAGGGTGGGGCCGTGGGTGAAGTACCGGACTGGTGTCACAGGGGCGAAGTTCGGGAGGGGCATGTGCTCATATGCTCATGGGGCGCTTCGTTTCGAGCATCGTGCGATCCAGGATTGTCGCTTTCCATGGCAACGTCCTGAAAATGACACTTGGATCACAGCATGGCCCCTTTCAGTTTGATGGATCCATGGGGCCGAGGGTTGGTCGCTATCCTCCGAACGCCACCAAGACCCGGGAACGATGCGGTTCTCGGAGCCGGGTGAGTTCGAGATCAGTGGAACGTTTGAAAGCGACCTGATAGCTCACCGATTGCTGTGGACACCAGATTTGCTTACCGCTTGATCCGCTGCTCCACCACTTCGAAGGGAACGGTCGGCTCATCCTTTCGCTCCTCGATCAATAACAGATCCAAGTAATCGTCGAGCTCACCACGTTTGCTGCTGATCAGCTCCATGTCGATCTGCAGATAGCGTTTGCTATTCGTCTCGTCGAGGATGATGCTGACGCCTTTCATGCTGGGTGGGGTTCGTATCACAAGGTAAGCGGTGCGTGCCACGTTCATCCACGATCACCTCGCCTCGCTCGCCAGTTGTAGGACCAAGCCGAGCATGAAACCCAGGTATGGAGCGTTCTCGATCGGGCGGCTTCCGTTCGCCGTGGAAGGATGGAATTCCTGTTCGAACACGAATGAATGACCTGGATACAACCCTAGACTTATCGCCGTGAGTTCCCCCATGCGACGGATCAGGCGGCCCGAAAGCCCGCACCCCAATCCATGTGCGTTATAGGCCGCGGCCCAATTTGATGGGTTCCCGATCATGCTCCGGCGCATGATGAGAAGGTCGGCATGGACGCCGGTTTGTACGATCCATGCATTGCCCAGCAACCATTCCCAACCGCCGGAAAGCCCTATCCGTTCGTTGGTGTCGTGGATGTTGAACCCCTTGTCGAGGTATTCCGCCTTGCCGTTCGTGCGGGAATAGTGGAGCCCCGCCCATACTCCTGAGTGGTCGAACGTGTACGTGAGTTCAGTGTCCCAGCCCAGTTCAATTGGGTTCCCTATGGAATGCCGCGAAGCGACCGTCGGGATGAACCTCAGCGTTTGTCCATGGCAGGGGGATCCGCAGAGGAGAAGGGCGATGAGACCTGAAAAGGCAACAGGACTGAGCGGGTTCACGGGTGCTCAACGGCGCCGATCGTTTCCAATTGTTCTCTTAGGTAGGTTATCAGACGATATTCACGATCTCGCCCTTCTCGCCTCCACCTCGGTACCTTCGCGCTCCGGTTATCCACCGGACATGCCCAAAGACAACAGCATCAAGTCAGTACTACTGATCGGCAGCGGCCCCATCATCATCGGCCAGGCCTGTGAGTTCGATTACTCCGGCAGCCAGGCTTCCCGCTCCCTACGCAACGAAGGCATCGAGGTCACGCTGATCAACAGCAACCCGGCCACGATCATGACCGATCCGGTCACGGCCGACAACATCTACCTGAAGCCGCTGACGCCCGAGAGCATCGAGCAGATCCTCAAGAAGCACAAGATCGATGCGGTGCTGCCCACGGTGGGTGGGCAAACGGCGCTGAACCTGGGCATCGAGTGCGAGAAGCTCGGCATCTGGAAGGAGTATGGTGTGCGCATGATCGGGGTCGACACCGCCGCCATCGACGTCACCGAGGACCGCGAGAAGTTCCGTCTGCTGATGGAAAGCATCGGCGTTCCCATGGCACCGAGCAAGACCGTTACCAGTTTCCTTGAGGGCAAGAAGGTGGCGCAGGAGTTCGGCTTCCCGCTGGTGATCCGCGCGAGCTACACGCTCGGTGGTGCCGGCGCAAGCTTCGTGAAGGACCCCGCCGAGTTCGACAAGCTGCTGAAGCACGGCCTGCAGATCAGCCCCATCCACGAGGTGATGATCGACAAGGCGCTGCTCGGCTGGAAGGAGTACGAACTCGAACTGTTGCGCGACAAGGACGACAACGTCACCATCATCTGTAGCATCGAGAACTTCGATCCGATGGGCATCCACACCGGCGACAGCATCACCGTGGCGCCGGCCATGACCCTCAGCGACCGCACCTACCAGCGCATGCGCACCGAGGCCATCAAGATGATGCGCGCCATCGGCGACTTCGCGGGCGGTTGCAACGTGCAGTTCGCGGTGAGCCCCGATGAGCACGAGCACATTTACGCCATCGAGATCAATCCGCGCGTGAGCCGCAGCAGCGCGCTCGCATCGAAGGCCACCGGTTACCCCATCGCCAAGATCGCCAGCAAGCTCGCCATCGGTTACCGCCTGGATGAGCTGGAGAACCCCATCACCGGCACCAGCGCCTTCTTCGAGCCCACGCTCGATTACGTCATCGTGAAGGTGCCGCGCTGGAACTTCGACAAGTTCGAGGGCAGCGACCGCAGGCTGGGTGTGCAGATGAAGAGCGTCGGCGAAACGATGGGCATCGGCCGCAGCTTCCAGGAAGCGCTGCAGAAAGCCTGTCAGAGTTTGGAGATCAAACGCAACGGCCTGGGTGCCGACGGCAAGGAGACCACCGACGTGGCCGTGCTGCTGGAAAGCCTCGCCAACCCCAGCTGGAACCGCCTCTTCCACGTGTACGACGCCATCAAGGCCGGCATCCCGTTCAAGAAGATCCAGGACCTCACCAAGATCGACATCTGGTTCCTGCGGCAGATCGAGGACATGATCCTCACCGAAAAGGAAGTGGAGAAGTACACGCTGGAGACCATCCCCCGCGACCTGCTCTTCGAGGCCAAACAGAAA
>JBGTES010000080.1:0-16499 GCA_041747675.1 Flavobacteriales bacterium | reverse complement strand
GCGCGCCATGCTGGCCGGACAGCGCGTGCTGGTGACCGGCGCGGCGGGCAGCATCGGCGCCGAACTCGCAAGGCAACTGCATCGCTCGGGCGCCGCCGAACTGGTGCTGGTGGACATCGCCGAATCGGGACTTTATGATCTTGAGATGGAGCTGCGCAGGACATCCGGTGCGACGCTGCATGTGCGCATGGGTGATGTGCGCGACGAAAGCCGCATGGACGCGTTGATGCGCGCGCACCGTCCGCAGGTGATCTTCCACGCTGCGGCCTACAAGCATGTGCCACTGATGGAGGCCCACCCATTGGAGGCGGTGGGCACCAACGTGGGCGGCACGCGCACCATGGCCCACCTGGCCTGCGCGCACGGCGTGGGCAAATTCATACTGATCAGCACCGACAAGGCGGTGAACCCCACCAGCGTGATGGGCGCCACCAAACGCGTGGCGGAGATGCTGGTGAACGCCATGCCGGCCGGCTGCCCCACGGCCTTCATCACCACACGCTTCGGCAATGTACTGGGCAGCAGCGGATCGGTGATCCCCCTGTTCCGCCGCCAGATCGAACTGGGTGGTCCGGTCACGGTGACGCATCCGGAGGTGAACCGGTTCTTCATGACCATCCCCGAAGCCGGCCGCCTGGTGCTGGAGGCCGCGGCCATGGGACAGGGCGGCGAGATCTTCGTGTTCGACATGGGCCAGCCGGTGCGCATCGCCGACCTGGCCGAGAAGATGATCCGCCTCAGCGGCCTGGAGCCCGGCAGCGACATCGCCATCACCTACACCGGCCTGCGTCCCGGCGAGAAACTCTTCGAGGAATTGCTGGCCACAGCGGAGAACACGCTGCCCACGCACCACCCGCGCATCCTCATTGGCCGCGCGCAGCCACCAGACCCGCAGCGCCTGCCCACCGAGGTGGACGAGTTGCTCATCGCCGCCCGTGCGGGCAACGCCGATGAATTGCCCCGCCTGCTGAAGCGTTCGGTGCCGGAGTATACTGGCAAGATTTGACGAGACGATCGGCTCGTCCTGCGACCGGGAATGGATGTTGATAGACGGGAATTGAATGCGGCGGACCGTTGGCCAGGGAGAGCTTGGGAACATAAATGTATCGGGCCTTCAGCCCTCCCGTGCATGGTTCGTCATGGTAGCCCATGACTTTGTCATGGGCTGGTATGTCTCGGGCCTTCAGCCCTTCAATAAATGAGAAGCACTGATCGTGATCACTTTTCAAGCGCATGCGCCTTCATCCACGTCCGATGCACATCGACCCATCGGCGTCCATCTGCGTACATCTGCGGTTGAATGCATTGCGCCAGATCCGCGGTCCATCCGATCCGGGCCGTGGTGGATAGCTTTGGGGCCGCACACACCGCACACATGACCAAGGACAAGAACCTGGAGACCGTTCGCCTGCAGAAGGAGATCGGCGACTACATCGGCATGGGCGAGGACAGCCTGGTCTTCAACTTCGAGCCCGCCGGCAAGGGCAAGGGCGTGAAGCTCTTCGTGATCACGGTGAACCCGCGCCACAACCAGAGCTTCCTCTTCGAGAGCACCGAAGGCAGCGACCGGCTGGACGCCCTGCGCAACATGCTGGACTATGTGCGCACCTACAAGGAACGCACGAGCAGCTACACGATCCAGTGGAGCGCACGCGGGGAGAACAGTCTGCAGACCTCGTACTTCCGCGCCAAGAACGTGCTCGAAGCACTGGACAAACTGTTCTACGACCGCGACCCGAACAGCATCACGGTGTTCAGTGTGATGTTGAATCCGATCACCTGATGGTTGTCGGTTGTCCCTTGTCGGTTATCAGGCACGGTCACTGCGGTGGGCGGTGCGCTGCGCAGGCCTTCCCTGATGCTGCTTCTTGATATCTGGATCTCGTCCCCATGCCCGCCACCATCGTTCCCATACAGATCCGCTTCAACGATGTGGACATTGCGCGGCATGCGCACAACGCGGTCTACCTGCACTGGTTCGAGCTGGCGCGGATGGCCTTCCTGGAACAATTCATCCCACCTGACCATGACTGGAGCGTGCAGGGACTGATCCTGGCACGCAACGAGGTGGACTACCGCATGCCGGTGTTGCTGCACGATACCATTGAAGCAGAGGTCTGGTGTAGCGCCATCGGCGGAAAGAGTTTCGACCTCAGCTACCGCATCCACCGCAACAGCGGCAACAAGCCCGGCATCTGTGCCGAGGGCCGCAGTGTGATGGTCTGCTTCGACTACCGACAGGAACGCAGCATCCCCATCCCGGAGGCCTGGCGAACGACTTTGGAACAAAGCATGAAGCCATGAACCGACCCCTCCCCTTCCATCGCGCATTGCGCACCACCGTGGCAGCAACGGTCCTGGGCTTGTCCGCCTGCACCCCGCAGGAGTTGCAGACGATCCTGGGCAGTGGGCCGACGCTGAGCAATGCGGAGGTGATCTCCGGGCTGAAGGAGGCCCTGCGCGTGGGCACCGAACGCAGCGTGGACCGCGCGGGTGTCACCGATGGGTTCTGGCAGAACGCATTGATCCGCATCGCCTTCCCGCCGGACGCCATCGCTGTGCGCAATACGCTGATGGACCTTGGCATCAAGAAACCCGTGGAGGATTTCGAGCGCACACTGAACCGCGCTGCCGAGAATGCTGCGAAGGAGGCCGTGCCCGTGTTCGTGGATGCGATCACCAGCATGAGCATCCAGGATGGCTTCACCATTCTGCGTGGTGGGGAGAACGCCGCCACCGAATTCCTGCGCGCCCGCACCAGCGATACCCTCCGTGCACGCTTCCGCCCCGTGGTGGAGAAGGCGACCAGCAGCGTGGCCCTCACCAGCTACTGGCAACCCGTTGCGAACGCTTACAACACCGCCACTCTCCTCACCGGTGGCAAGGCCGTGGAGCCAGACCTGGATGCCTATGTGACCGAACGCGCCATGGATGGGCTCTTCACACTGCTGGCGGAAGAAGAGAAGAAGATCCGCGTGGATCCACTGGCCAGGACCACGGCGCTGTTGCAGAAGGTGTTCGCGGCACAGTGAATTGCGGTGGGAAGAAGAAGGGAGAAGGGAGAAGGGAGAAGCTGCTCACCAACCGTGCGTTAGCGCGTGCTGGTAGGTGCGGTCCGTCACCGCCTGGCCATCGAGGAAGTGGAACACCGCGCCATAGGCATGTTCGGCCTTGCGCAATTCCTTGCAACCGGTGGGGGTGCGGATCCAATGGATCGTCACCGTGCAGCGCGGCAATTCCTGCCGGTCCTCGCCACGGCAGTCCAGCGCGCTCCTTTCGATCGCGGCCGATGCGACCGGAGTGTCAGGCTCCGTATTGGGCATGTGCCGGTGCGATGAAACAGCAGGAGTTCCGACGCCACGACCGGCGGTCGCATCCACCTTCACCTGTGCACCGGCAGGTGTTGAGACAAGAGCGGTCGATGCGGCGATCACGCTTTCCTCTGGGGACCCGTCATCCATTTTCGTTTCGAACGCTGGTGCAGGCGCGCCATGGCTGTCCATGCCATGGGATGAATTGGACAGGCCGACGACCGTGGCATGAGGTCCGGGTTCCGCGGTATCGGGATCGGACACAGGCCGCCCCCCTGCACGTACATGCCGGAGCGCATCAGGCCGGTCCTGCGCATCGGCCAGTAGCCTACGCAGATGTTCCTGCAGGGGATCATGACCTGTATAGCCCGGCACATCGCTGGAAGCGGTCGAGGTCCGTTTCTCCATTCCTTCCTTCACATGCATGTGCTCCACAACGGGGGCACGCTGGTGTATGCGCGTGTGATCGGTGGTATAGGTGAAGTCCTCCAGGGCCTCATCGAAATAGACCAGTCCCACCGGACCGGCATAGCGGAAGACCTCCGCCCCTTCCACCTGCTCCATCAGCACCTCCAGCGGAAAGGTAAAAGCCTGCCCATCATAAGCTGAAGGCACACGCAGGTCGAAGACGATCTCCTTGGTGGGGCAGGTCGGGCATTCCACGCGCAGCAGGTAATTGGCATGCAGGGGAAGCTGTAGTTCGAAGCGTTTGCCATTCGATCGCACCTGATACGCGCCACTGTATTCCGGTATCACCGAAACCACCACGTGCTCACGTATGGGTCCGCGGGTGCGCAGAATGCCATCGGCATAAAAGATCCCGGGCGCCGACCCGGGGTGCGGAGCCACCGCAGCAGCGAAAAGCAAGGTATGAATGAAGGTGGCTGGCATCGGTGTCCATACCCATGCCTACGGTGTGCCGGATCGTCCAATATGCCCTATCCCGGCCAGCCACGTGCCTGTAAGCCGTATCGTAACGAACGGCCGAAGGTCCTGCGATCGTGGTGGGCATTACACGATCCTGTGGTACCTCAGCAACGATGTACAGCACACCGGATCTTCGAAGTATGAGGAGTGACGATCATGGCATGGGATCTCCACCACGGTCATCGATCGCACAACATGGAACACTTCAACCTTCCCAGGATGATCCTTTCGTTGCTGATACTGACCAGCTACGCCTGTGTTGGACAGGCCGTACAACAGGCACATGCGAATGGAACTGATAGGCGCCATGTGGATAAACTGCCCAACGGCACCTATGCCGTGGCGGAATACACTCCCCAACGTATCAAGCGCATGGAAGGTCACTTTCTGGACAGTACACTCACCATTCCCCATGGACCCTTCGCCTTCTATCACCCCAACGGACGGATCGAGTCCTGCGGCATGTATCACCATGGGGTGAAGGTGGGGCAATGGGTGGCGCAGGACAGCCGGGGTGTGCGCAAGGCCGATCGCCATTACACCGGACTGTCGGGCGAAGAACTCTTATTATCCGTGGGTGTCATCAGCAAGGCCGCACCACTTTCGGAAGAACATTGATGGTGCCTTGTCACCGCACGGGAAGGATCGAGGACGCGTTCCTTGATCCTCCTTCCGACCTTCGTCCCGGCAGACCACGGACCCATGCACCCCATCACCCTTACCGAACCCGGCACCACACTCGCCCCCAGCGAACTGGTGCTGAACCCCGACGGCTCCATCTACCACCTGGCCCTGCGGCCCGATCAGGTGGGCGACCTGGTGCTGGTGGTAGGCGACCAGGGGCGCGTGGAACGCATCAGCCGCCACTTCGAAAAGATCGAGCACCGCACCCAGAACCGCGAGTTCGTGGCGCATACCGGCGTGTACCAAGGCACGCATATCACCGCACTCAGCACCGGCATCGGCACGGACAACATCGACATCGTGCTCAATGAACTCGACGCGCTGGCCAACATCGACCTGGAGAAACGCACGCCGAAGCGTGAGCATCGCGCGCTGCGCATCATCCGTCTGGGCACCTGCGGCGCATTGCAGGAGGACATACCGGTGGACAGCCGCATCGTGAGCGCCTTCGGGGTGGGCATGGACAATGTGATCCACTACTACGCCTACGAGAACACCGACCGTGAGATGCGCCTGCTGCAACAGTTGCTGGCGCATACTGAATGGCCGGACAACCTGCCCTATCCCTATGTGGCACAGGGCGACAAGCAGTTGCTCGAAACGCTTGGTCATGGGAACACCGTGGGCATCACCCTCACCGCCGGTGGATTCTATGGGCCACAGGGAAGGCAGCTGCGGCTGGTGCCCGCGATCGACGACCTGAACGAACGGCTGAGTGCCTTCGCCTTCGAGGAACTGCGCGCCACCAACTTTGAGATGGAGACCAGCGCGCTCTACGGTCTGGGGGGCATGCTGGGTCACCGCGTATGCACCGTGTGTACGGTGGTGGCCAATCGCCTGCGCAAGGAATACAGCAAGGACCACCACAGCGCGGTGGATGCCATGATCGCCGAAGTGCTGGAGCGCGCCACGGCGTAAGGACCGCTACTCCTCCTTCCGCACCTTGATGCCGCCGATGCGCAACTTGTAACTCTGCTCTTCCACGCGCTGTTTGTTCTCCTCCTCCTCGGTGGTCAGGTTCAAGCGCTTGCGCATCTCGAACCAGAGTTTCCGGCCGATGTAAGTGATGCTTTCACCGGTTCCGGGTTCGGCGACCTGCTCCTGGGCCGTGGCGGTGGATGGTTTCTCCTCCTTGACCTGCGCGGCGGCCGTGACTTGCGCATTGGCCGGCCGCTGCTCCTGCGCCAGCAGGGAAGTACCCAAGGCGATGGTCAGCACGAGCATCATCCAGCGGGAACGGTGGTGAACATCACAAGCCATGGCCCCGAAATGTAGCCCGGCGGCGATACATTGGCCACCGACATGGCGCAAACCAATTGCCCCAATTGCGACCAACCGATGGGCGCTGTCGACCGCTACTGCGCCGGCTGCGGCCAGGCGGTCATCGGACGCGAGAATGTGCGCGACCTATTGGACCAGTTCCTCGGCGACTACTTCACCTACGACAGCAAGCTGATCCGCAGCCTGATCCCCCTGATGACCCGACCGGGCCATCTCACCGCCGAGTATCTGGCGGGCCGCCGTGCGCGCTACATCCCGCCGCTGCGGATGTTCATCTTCCTCAGCATCGTGTTCTTCCTGGTCTTCGGATGGTCCGCACCACGCACCACGGACGCCACCCTGGCAGAGGCCATCGAGGACCGCGTGTTCTGGGACCACTTCTTCACCTCGGTGGTGCCCAAGCTCTTCTTCCTCTTCATGCCGCTCTTCGCCTTGCTCACCCACCTCTTCTACCGGGACCGGCCCGCCGCGTTCGTCAAGGCCTTCATCCATAGCACCCACTTCCACGCCTTCGTATTTCTGGCCTTCACCCTCTATGGCCTGTTGTCCCGGCTCTTCTCGGGCCTTGGGTTGGTGGAAGTGAACACTGTGGTGGTGATCCTCTTCCTCTTATATACCGTGGCCTACCTGTGGCTGGCCATACGCCGGGTGTATCCACGCCCGCTGGGTCGCCATACGCTGAAGTTCATCCTGCTGGGCAGCTTGTATGTGGCGTCGCTCGCGACAAGTGCGGTGCTCCTCGCCTGGGCCTTGCTGTGAACCTGGAGAAGGAGCGGGTTTTCCACCGCGCACGGTTCGTTGAATATCCACAGGACCGATCAACACCACATTTGTGGAAACGCGCGTCACCCGGACCATGATGCGGACCGGCACCCCGGTACTTTCGTCACGCCCCTACGGTACACACCAGCAATGAGCGATAACGAGATCCGCGCCCTGATCACCCTGATCGACGACCCGGATGAAGGCATCTATTTGGAGGTGCGCGACCGCATCGTGTCATTGGGCGCACCGGTGGTGCCCGTGTTGGAACGCGCCTGGGAGCACGACGACCTGGGCGATCTGTTCCGGGACCGCATCGAGGACATCCTGCATACCATCCACCTCGATCTGGTGAAGCGCCGCCTGCTGGCCTGGAAGGAGGGCGGCTGCGAGGATCTGCTGGAAGGCGCGTTGGTGATCAGCCGCTACCGCTACCCGGACATGGACGAGATGAAGGTGAAGTCGCGGCTGGCGGCGATCCGGCAGGACATCTGGCTGGAATTGAACGACCACCTGACGGCCTTCGAGAAGGTGCGCGTGTTCAATCATGTGTTCTTCCAGATCCACGGCTTCAAAGGCAACAAGCGCAACTACCACGCGCCGCAGAACAGCTTCATCAATGAGGTGCTGGACAGCCGCAAGGGAAACCCGCTGTCACTGGCCATCATCTACCAGGTGATCGCCGAGGACCTGGGCCTGCCCCTGCGCGGGGTGAACCTGCCCAATCACTTCGTACTGGCCTACCTCGATGAGGACAGCATCGGTGGCGCCGACGCCGGGCAGGAGGGCCAGGAAAATGTGCTCTTCTATGTCAACGCCTTCAGCCAGGGCGACATCCTGGGCCGCAACGAGATCAACGAGTTCCTGGAGAAGCTCCATATCGCGCCCCGGACCTCGTTCTATGCACCCTGCTCCAACCTGGAGATCATCCGCCGCCAGCTGAACAACCTGGCCAACAGCTATGAGAAGCTCGGGGACAGCGATCGCGCGAAGGATCTGGAGCAGTTGCGGGACATGCTGGGGAAGGGAACTGAGGGCGAAGAGTAGCTTTCCGCTGCGGCCCCAAGGCCGTTGCCTCACATTGTGATCCACCGCAGCAGCTATTGGAATGCCCGACCCGGCATGCTCGCCACGGAGGCCTGCCGCATGGCACTGGCGCTGGTGTACATCATCATCAATTTCAGAAGTGGGCTGGGCGACGCGGCGTACATCCGGCGCGGCTATCCGGTGGAGAACTATGATCCCGACGGCATCCTGATGCTGCTGGGGTCGTCCATGCCCGGCAACGCGCTGATCGACGCGATGCTCCTGCTGTCGAAGATCTTCCCATGGCTGCTTCTCTTCGGGGTCTTCTCCCGCTTCAGTCTGGTGGCCACACTGGTCACCCACCTCTTCCTGCGCACGCTGATCGAAAGCTTCGTACCCAACTGGTCGCATGGTTTCAACGTGGTCTTCCTCGCCCACATCGGCTTCCTCTTCGCCCCGGTGGGTCAGCGCTGGTCGGTGGATGCCCTGGTGCGCAAGTGGCGTGGCAGGCCCGAAACACAGGTGCGCAATGGTTTCTGGGCGGTGGTGCTCGGGCAATGGTGCGTGGCCCTCATGTTCTTGTCGGCTTTCTACTGGAAGGCGCTCTTCAACGACAAACTGCCTTTCGCCTGGGCACATTGGGAGAACATGCGCAACATGTTGTTGCTGCGGTACGAATGGAGCGGGGATCAAGTGCCTGCATACCTCGGGCCGGTGCTTGATAGTCCTCCGTTGCTGGGCCTGATGGCCTGGGGTAACCTGATCTTCCAGTTCCTGCCGATCCTCTCCGTCTTCGTGCTGCACCGGCCCGTACTACGCCTGGTCTTCGGACTTTCTTTCGTGGTGGAGGAATTGGGTCTGGCGTTCGTGATGGGCCTGCCGGACCTGCACTGGTTGCCGCTCATCGCCTTCTTCGTGGATTGGGACCATTTCTTTCAGCCAGGGAGCCGGGGCATGGCCATCACAGATGGCTTCCAACGCTGGAAGAAGACCTACGCCATGGGCCTCATCGGCCTCTACCTCATCTTCTCGCTGAACGTGGCGGGCGTGGTGTTCGGCCACAATGTGTACGACCTGGGACTCTACCCCTTCGCCAAATTCAATATGTACAGCGGTCTGATGCGTACACCCGGCGGAGGGCCCTACGTGATGGAAGGCACCATGTTCGAATTGGATGCCCCGGCGCTGGATGCCGGGACCCGCCAACGTGTGGAGCGGAAGCTGAAAAGTCGCGCTTATGGATCGCACGACCTGGCCCCGGAGGAAGTGGGCGGGACCGCGGTGCACCTCTTCCAGATGGTGCATGATGGGACCTGGGCGGGGATCGAACCAGGCCAGGTGAAGGGCCTGCGCGTGTACCGCGCACTGCATGTGTTCCGCACGGACACGGCACATCTTGCGACCGGCGCGCGGGGCTTGATGGCCCGGGCGGATGCACATGGTACCGCCATCACCGATGCCGTGTTCCGGGCAGTGGATGACGGGCGGATGATGGTGGAGGTCCGGCACGATGCGGGCCCCTTCGCAGTGATCGAGGCGCAGGCATTGGATCGTGGTGGCAAGCCGAATGGCCCCGGCTTCCAGGCAGATGGTGGTACCATCTCCCTGCCCAGTGCCGGGATCGAAGGGTCCCACTACCTGCACATCGTGTTGCACGACAGCACCACGGCTGAACAGGTGCCGGTGCTGGTCCGCATCCCACGATGAACGCCTGATCCGCCCCACACGTGTGGAGCACGGGGATCTACCCACACGGAGGTATCAATTTTAATTATTGCGCTTATCAGATGGTGCGCTTTTCTTTGGAATGGAATGGTCCCTCTGGCCAGGACCGCTGAACGAGATCTAAACCCCCTTGCCATGAACAAAACGATACCCTTCTCGCTCGTCGCCTTCTCCCTGTTCCCGGCCCTGCATGCGCAACAGGCCGTGCAGGTGCTGCCCCACCTGGGTGCGATCATCGACCCCATGGTGCCCACGGCCACCCACCCGCTGGTGCAGCAGCGTGCCACCCCCGCCGGCACTGCCAAAGGCCTGTCGATCCCACTGGGCAATATGGCCAACCCCTACTCCATGATCAACTCCGGCCCGCACCAGGTGGAATATGTCCCCGGGCTGGATGCGGTGATCTTCGTGCGACGCCAGCACGGGGCGGACCATGGCAACGTGGGCGCGGGCAATTCCTTCCGCTTCGACCATTCCCTGGATGGCGGCGCCACCTGGACGCTGGGCACCCTGCTCACCCCCTCCATGTTCGCGGGCACCTCGGGCTTCAGCGGGAACCGCTACCCCAACGGCTGCCTCTACAACCCGCCTGGCAATACCGATCCCGCCAACGCCTATGTGATCGCACAAGGGCCGGTGCTCTCCTCGACCGCCAACTGGCATTCCTGGGTGAACGCCTCGGGGGGGTTGACCAACGGCGCCAATGCGCATGACGCCTACGTCCAACCATGGACCTGGACCAGCGGCGGTGCCATCAATGCCCTGCAAATGGCCGCGAATGGCCACGCCTGGAGCATCGGCACCATCTGGGACACGTTGGATCTGCTGCATTCCCGCTCGCAATACCAGATCAACAAAGGCACCTGGAACAACTCCTCCATGCGCATGGACTGGCAGGTGGCCGACACCTTGAAGCCTGACTTCTTCACCTACCTGTTCGAAGGCGAGGGCCGTACCATGGCCCTTGAGCACCACATCACCTTCAGCCTGGATGGTCAGACCGGTTATGCGCTGGTGACGGGTCGCCTGGAGGGTGAAGACCTCGGTATGAACACCTACCCCATCGTGTGGCGCAGCACCGACGCTGGTGCCACCTGGCAGCTACAACCCGTGTCCGATCTCAGCGGCCAGCAAGTCTTCATCGATCACCTGGAACCCACGGAATCATTCGCCGACCCCAGGCCATTCTTCCGCACCATGGCAACGACCATGGATGCCAACGACCACCTGCACGTCTTCGGCGAGGTGCTCAGCGGATATTACGACGAACCCGATTCGGTCAACTGGGTCTTCGCCTCTTACGGATCACGCATCCTCGTGCATGGCATCTCGCCCAACGGCACCGACTGGGACTTCCGCTACGTGGACACTTTCCGCAACACGCCCGGACTGGTGTTCGGCACCAACGAAGTGCAACAGGGCACACATCCGCAGATCAGCCGCACCGCCGATGGCACCAAGGTGTTCATGGCCTGGTCGGTCACCGAGGAGCTGGAGGAGAACCTGTTGCCGGACATCTACGCCCGCGCCTACGACACGCAAACGGGCATGTACTCGGACAACGTGGTGCTCACCGATGGCACGCCGGCGCAATTCGGTGCGTTCTTCTTCCAGCTCTCGCCCATCGCCATCACCGGCGGCGATGACCACGACTACGAGTTGCCCATCGTTTACCTGGTGCCCGGTGCCACCGACCTCTCTCCGGTGGAGACCATGTACCTGAAAGGTGTGGGCTTCGACGAGGGCGACATCAACGTGGGCATCGATGAGCGGCATGCGGCATCGCGCCTCGCCGTGTACCCCAACCCCAGCGACGGCCGCTTCAACCTGGTGCTGGGTGATCTGGATCTGATGCACAACGGTCCTGCCGAACTAATGGTGACCGACATCACTGGACGGATGGTGCATGCACAACGCGTGACACAAGCCCTGGAATGGCTGGACCTCGGCGGTGCACCGGCAGGCCTTTATCTGCTGACGGTGACCGCGGACCACCAGCGCCTGTCCACCACCATCGTAGTGGAGTAAGTATCGCTCCGGTACATGATGAGCAGTCCCCGGATGATCCCGGGCCTGCTGCCTTTTCATCAGAAACGGAACAGCCGCAGCACGGTCCCGAACATGATCCGCAGGTCTAGCCCGAGGTCACGTTCGCGCAGGTACTTCAGGTCGAGTTCCAACTTGGCAGGCATGATCTCCTCCACGTAGGTGCGCTCCGGATCGCTACTTTTTGCCAGCACGGTGCTCTCGTCGATGAAGGCGATGGAGGCCAGACTGGTAAGGCCCGGGCGCAACCGCAACACCTGCCGCTGTTCATTGCTGTAGCGCGCGACGTACCGGAGTACTTCCGGGCGTGGGCCCACGATGCTCATCTCACCAACAAGCACGTTCCACAGCTGCGGAAGTTCATCCAGCTTGGTCCTGCGCAGGAAGCGCCCGATGCCGGTGATACGCGGATCGCGCGGGCCCATGGTGAGTTGGCCCTGCCCTTCGCTGCCCGGTCGCATGGTGCGAAACTTAAGTAGTTGGAATGGTGCCCCTTCCCTGCCCACGCGTGTCTGCCGGAAGAATGCGCCGCCCGGTGAGCCCAATGCCACAACCAACGCGACCACCAGCAACAGCGGTGACAGCAGCAGTAACGCCGCCGCGGATATCAGGATATCGAACAGACGTTTCATCATCGCTCCATGGCAGAGATCACATTACCCGGCCATGGGCACATGCCCGCATGAGCACATGACCACATGCCTCATCCCCCCATCACCTCCTGCACCGCATCCTTCACTGCCTTCACCACCTCGTCCACCTGTTCATCCGTCAGGTCGTAGTACACCGGCAGGCTGATCTCCCTACTGTAGTTCCGGTAGGCCACCGGGTGGTCCACCATGCGGTAGCCCGCGCCCTTGTAGAAACTCAACATCGGCAGGGGCAGGAAGTGTACGTTCACGCTCACCCCGCGCTTCGCGATGGCCTCGATGATGGCGTCGCGCTGATCCTCGGTGGCTTTGGCGATGCGCAGCATGTAGAGGTGGTGGCTCGATGTCCGTTGTTCGTTGTTCGACGTACGATCGGCGAACAAGGGCAGTACGAAGCGCTCATCATTCTGGAAGGCCGCGGAATACCGTTCGCAAATGGCCTTGCGGCGTGGCAGTGTCTCGCTGTCGTAGCGCTCCAGCTCCACCAGTCCGATGGCCGCCTGGATGTCGGTCATGTTACATTTGTAGCCGGGCTGCACCACATCGTATCTCCACGCGCCAGGCTGGTTCTTGGCAAGCGCGTCCTTGCTCTGGCCATGCAGGCTCATGGTGTTGAACCAGCCGTAGATCTCCTGGTGATCGAAGGGCTTGGGCAGTTGGAAGGCCAGTGCGCCACCCTCGGCGGTGGTAAGATTCTTCACGGCGTGGAAACTGAAGCCGGTGATGTCGGCCTGGGACCCCACCGGCTTGTCGTTGATGCATGCGCCGAAAGAGTGTGCGGCGTCGGCGAGCACCAGCGCGCGTCCCAGACGCATCTGGGGGTTGCTGCCGCCCACGCGCAGGTTCACCTTGGGTGTGAAGAGCCCGCAGCATTCCACAGCGATCCGTTGTATGGCCTTGATGTTCGCCGGCAGCCCGCCGATGTCCACCGGGATGATGCACTTGGTGCGTGTGCTCATCGCGCGCCGCACCGCCTCCGGGTCGATGGTGAAGTCGTCCAGCACATCCACCAGGATGGGTTTGGCCCCCACGTGCATCACGATGTTCGCTGTGGCGCAGTAGGTGTACGCGGGCACGATCACCTCGTCACCAGGACCGATGCCGTACCAGCGGAGCACCAACTCGCAGGCGTTCGTCCAGCTGTTCAGGGCGATCACCGCGTCCACACCGCAATACTCCGCCAGGCGCTTCTCGAATTCCTTGGTGCGCGGTCCGGTGGTGATCCAACCGCTGCGTAACACTTCCTCCACGGCCTTCACGGTGCGGTCGTCGATGCGGGGTGGACTGAAGGGGATCATCGGCGCGAAGGTATCGGGCATGAAGGCAACGTGAGATGCGCGAGGGTATGGCCGGTGACAGTGCCACCGTGGTGATCGCTCTTCGCTATCGCGCTTCCAACTCCCCTACCCCATCCGTCCCACCTTCCAGCAGCCAAACGAAAAAGGCGAAGAACACCACGCCGGCCTGCGTTTCGGCCATGCTCTCCACCGTCCAGTTGAGGATGATGAGCACCCAGAACACGGTGGCCAGGCGCTGACCCTTGCGCCATGCCGTCCACAATGGCAGCAGCAACATGGCCAGCAGCACCAGCAGGCCGGGCAGGCCCAGCGTGGCGGCCGCCTGCAGGAACTGGCTGTGCGGGTTCATGCGCTTGGCGGCGGCATGTACGTAGCCCTTGGCCGTGTACACCTCCATCAGATCATCCTTGATGTCGCCGGTGCCGGTGCCTGTCCACGGCTGCGCGACGAACAGGTCCGTGGCGGCATCCCAGGCCATGCGGCGCAGCGCCGAGCTCTGGTCCGATGCGGGATCGATGGCGCCGGAAGCGCTGATCGCCTGTGTGACCTTGCCGCTCACCGTGGGGAATGCGGCGAAGAGGCCCGCGAAAAGCAGCAGGCCCGCTGCGGCGAGGCCCCACAGCATGCGCCGCGCATGGACCTCGTGCCGAAGACCCACGATCACGTGGATCATCAGCAAGCCCAAGGTGAGCCAGCCCATCTTGGAATTGCAGAGGATGACGCCCAGCACGAGCAGCGCAGGCACCAGCGCGCCCAGCCAGCGGCCCGCCTCGCGCCAGAGGCCCTCGTGGTACCAGGCCGCCAGCGCGAAGCACAGGTACAACGCCATGTAGCTGGGATGGAGGAACAGCGAGAAGCGCGACTCGAAGAAATGGTTGGTCCAGGCGGGATCCTCCGGCAACAGGCCCTGGCCGCGCAGCCACCATTCATGCCCGAAGTGGTACAAAGCGGCGCCCAGGCACAGCAACACGGTGAGCGCGCAGATCCATGCGAAGCCGCGCAACACGGGCCGCGCAGGCAGCGGTGTGCCCATCGGCAGCAGCCATAGCAGTACGGGGAACAGCAGCAGCGAGGCCTTCACCTCCAGATCGAAGGTGCCGTGCGCGGTGTTGGTGCTCCAGGCCATGGCCAGCACGTGCAGCAGGTAGAAGAGCGCCATCCACGGCAGGGCACTGGTCCAACGCAGGCGATGCCACGGCGCGCTCCGTTCGCGCAAGCGGCTGTAAACCACCGCCAGCGACAGCAATGCGATGAACAGGGCCAGGCTATTCAGCGCGAAGGGCAGTACCACGGCCAGCAGCAGCGCCGCCGTGCGCACGTAGGCGTGGTGCCGGGGCGTAGCGGTGCCGGTATCGGTGCTGCTCATGGTGTGGGGTAAAGGTGGTGCGACGGTAGGAAAGTACCTATCGGCTCATCTGCTTGCTGCCCGCACTGGGGTCCCTGCCGAGCACCAGGAAGTGCAGAATGCCTTGCCAGTAACCAAGGCCGTACGCGACATGTAGCACCATGAATGCGAGCAGCACTCCGGGCAGATCACGCAAGCCGGACTCCGCATGCAGCGCACTTGCGATCCCCACAAGGAGGTAGAGGACCACACTGGCCAGGACATAAGGCCACAACATCGGATAGAGCAAAACTGCCAGCGCGCCAAACACGAGGTAAGCCACCCAGGCAGCGGGCACCAGTTGCCGCAACGTGGTCACCGCACGGTGCCGCTTGTTCACGTACACCTTCCAGTAGCCGTACTGGTGGTACTGGCGGAAGAGCTTCGCGTAGGATGCCCGCACATGGTAGCGCGAACGGATCAATGGATCGAGCAGGATCTTGAAGCCCGCCTTGATCACCCGGTAGTTGAACTCATCGTCCTGGTTGCGCACCAACACTTCATCGAACCAGCCCACCGCCTCGAACACCTCGCGACGGTAGGCACCGAAGGCCACGGTATCCACATGGCCCTTGCGCAGGCCGGTGCGGAAGTGTGCCCCACCCACACCGAAGGGATGACCCATGGCCCGGCCGATGCTCCGCGATCGGGCATCCGCATAGGCGTTGGTGATGATGCCACCGGCGCAGCCCGCGGTGGGGTCGGCACGCAACGCGGCGATGTTGCGCGTGATGAAGTCCGGCATCACCTCGGCATGCGCGCCCAGGATGATGCCCACATCGAAGGGCTGGTGGCGCAGGCCCAGGTTGAGGGCGTGCGGCGTGGTGCGCTCTGGATTGTCCAAGAGTTTCACCCACGGCAGCCTGGCGGTGAATGCCGCGATCTCATCGCGGGTGCCGTCGCTGCTCAGGCCATCGCACACCAGCACGGTAACAGCACCGGCGTCGCGATCCGCCGCTTCCAGCGAGGCCAGGCAACGGCCGATCCAGCCCGCCTCATCGCGACAGGGGATCACGATGCTTACGCGTGGCCTATCCGGCAGTGGGGGCAGCATCATCAGGGCGAAGGTCGCGATCGTGGTGATGCACGGCGCGCAGGATGAAGGCAAGCAGGCCGAGCATGCAGAGGGATTCCACCACGGCGAGGCCGGTGAGGTAGCCCATGGAACTGGTGTTGGGCAGCAGGCTGTAGCCGAGCACCGCTGCGAAGTAGAGGGCCTGCCAGAGACTCAAGCCCCGGATGCGGCCCAGCGCGGGCAGCAGCACGGTAAGGGGTGTCACCACGAACTGCAATGCGATCGGCACCGCCAGGATCCGTGCGTAGTGACCGGCCTCGGTCCATTGCGCACCGAACACGAAGCCGAAGAGGAAGGGCCCGCCAATGA
The DNA here is from genome assembly GCA_041747675.1 of Flavobacteriales bacterium. Lineage (GTDB taxonomy): Bacteria > Bacteroidota > Bacteroidia > Flavobacteriales_F > PHOS-HE28 > PHOS-HE28. The sequence continues at coordinate 21 of JBGTES010000080.1, read as the reverse complement.
TGAGGATCAACGCCAGGGCGA
>JBGTES010000079.1:0-5588 GCA_041747675.1 Flavobacteriales bacterium | reverse complement strand
ACCGACAACGGCACCAACGGCGGCATGCTCACACCCCTGCGTCACCTGCCCTTTGTCCTGGCGATCTCGGGCATGGGACTACTGTTGCTGGCCATGGCGCGCCCGCAGAGCCGCGATAGCTGGCAGGACGTGGAACGCGAGGGTATCGACATCGTCATCGCGCTGGATGTCTCCGCAAGCATGCTGGCCAAGGATCTGAAACCAGACCGCATGGACGCCGCGAAACGCACAGCCATCGAATTCATCGAAGCGCGTCCCAGTGACCGCATCGGGCTGGTGGTCTACGAGGGCGAAGCATTCACCCAGTGCCCCCTTACCACGGACCACCGCGTGCTGAAGGAACTATTCAAGGGCGTGCGCTCCGGCCTGATGGAAGGCGGCACCGCCATCGGCCTGGGCCTGGCCACTGCATTGAACCGTCTGCGTGAAAGCGAGGCCAAAAGCAAGGTGGTGATCCTGCTCACCGACGGGGTGAACAATGCCGGCATGGTGCAGCCCATGGATGCCGCGCAGATCGCCGAGGCCCTGGGGATCCGCGTGTATGCGATCGGCGTGGGCACCCGGGGCAAGGCCCTGAGCCCGGTGGCACGTTATCCCAATGGCCAGTATCGCTTCGACTACATCGACGTGGAGATCGATGATGCCCTGCTGGAGCGCATCACGGATATGACCGGCGGGCGTTACTTCCGCGCCACGGACGAGCACAAGCTGCGGGAGATCTACCAGGAGATCGACCAGCTCGAACGCACGCGTGTCCGCGTCACCGAATTCAGCCAGCGACATGAGGAATATTTCCCCTTCGCCGCTGCCGGGGCGGGCTTGCTATTGCTGGGCTTCCTCTTTGACCGGACCTTGCTACGCACCATGGCATGAGTGGGGAGCGCCGATACCAATGGGGCCTGATCGCCTGGACCACGCTGCTGCTGGAAGCCGTCACATGGGCAGCGATGCTCGTGGGCTGGTGGCTGCTGGACCGTGAGGTGCCCTCCTTCCGTTTCGAGCGGCCCTGGGCGTTGTGGGCCATGCTGGCCATGCCACCGGTGGTGCTGATCCACCTATTTGACGTGGCAAGGCGCAACCGCGCGCTTGCGCGTTTCGCGGCGGTGGCCACACGTGCACGGATGATCCCCGGGCTTTCCACCAGCCTTGCACTGGGCCGCTTCATCGCCTGGCGCCATGGACTGGGCCTGGTGATCATCGCCCTGGCCGGACCGCAGACCAGCGGCCGCGTGGAGGAGGTGAAGGCGGAAGGCATCGATCTGGTGGTGGCGATCGACGTGAGCAACAGCATGGCCTGTGAGGATCTGCGCCCCAGCCGCATGGAAGTGGCGCGACGTACCGTGGACCGGCTGGTGGACCGCATGCAGGGCGACCGGCTGGGCATGGTGGTCTTCGCTGGTGAAGCCTACGTGCAGCTGCCCATCACCACCGACCGCAGCGCCGCCAAACTTTTCCTGAACAACGTGGGCATGCATTCGGTGTCCACACAGGGCACCGCCATCGGCGCGGCCATTGACATGGCGCTCCGAAGCTTCGACATCGAAAGTGCCACGGGCAAGGCCATCATCGTGATCACCGATGGCGAGAACCACGAGGATGACGCGTTGGGAGCCGCACGTCGCGCCGCAAGTGAAGGTGTCGTGATACATACCGTGGGCATGGGCACCCCGCAAGGCGGCCCCATCCCACTGCGCCGCAACGACAAAGTCTCGGGTTTCCGCAAAGACCGCCAGGGCAACACCGTGGTGACGCGGCTGGATGAGGAGATGCTGCGACGCATCGCTGGGGAAGGCAACGGCACCTATGTGCGGGCCAACGAGGCGGGCACAGCGATCACTCAATTGGTGGAGGAGATCAAGGGCATGGACCGCAGTACCTTCGAGGGTACCTACCGCTTCACCGCGCATGAGGACCGCTTTCAATGGCCGTTGGGGCTGGGCCTGTTGCTGATCCTGCTTTCCCTGGCACTTCCCGAGCGACTTTCACCGGTGGATACTTTCGAACCGATCGTCTCATGAACCGCTTCGCCACCATCGCCCTGCTCGCCCTTGTGGCATGCACACCCTCTCCGGAACGGGTGGCCGATGACGCCTTGCGCGCGGGGAACCAGCACTTCAGGAACGGTCGGTATACGCGCGCCGCCGAAGTCTATGGGCAGGCCGAAGACGATGCACGGGCCATGCACAACCGTGGCATAGCGCACCACCAACTTGCAGCCTGGACCGAAGCCACGACGGACCTCCAACTGGCCGCTCAACTGGCCGAGGACACGGCCACGCAGGTGTGGGCTTTCCATGACCTGGGCCATACGCTCGTGAGTCAAGCCATCTACAGCGACAGCCTTGCGAAGCACCATGCCGAAGTGCTGGACAAGATCCGTATCGAGGGTGATGATGTGGCCCGCAAAGTGAGCCTCTATGTCCTGCGTGATTCATTGCGCCAGGAGACAAGGCGTCTGGCACAGGTGGTGGATTCCACGCTTGCGGCCGGAGCGAAGGCATATAAGGAGACCTTGCGTCTCGATCCGGACGATGAGGATGCACGCCACGATCTTGCTTTGACCCTGCGCCTGATCGCCCAGCGTCCAGCACCTGACAAAGGGAACGGAGGCGACAAGGACGATGATGCGAAGAAGGAACTCGGCGAAAGGGCGCGTTTGCTGTTGGAACAGGCGGATGAACTGGTGGAACAGCATCGCTTCCAGGACGCCCTGCACCTGTTGCAGGATGGTTTGAAACAGGATCCCACGCTGGAGCAACGCAAGGAATACATGGACAAATTGGAGACGGTGACACGCGCCGCAGCTGCCACATGATGCAAATTCCGAACATAACGTCATTGGTGCTGATCCTCCTGAATGGTGTGGTGTTCGCGCAATCCACCCCGTCCGAGGAATGGTTCAACCAGGCGGCCAAACAATACATCAAGGAGGACAAGGGCGCAGCACTTCGCACCCTGGACCAGGCCCTGCGGGAACATCCCGGCGATGCCCGTCTGCTGAGCCTTGCCGAGGAACTGCTGAAGGAACAGCAGCAGGACCAGCAACAACCGCGACCGCAAGATCAACAGCAGAAGGACGGTGGTGAGGACCAACCACAACAAGGCAACGACGGCCAGGACCAGCAAGGTCCGCCCAAGGAGGATGGTGGGGATCGAAACGAACCGCGCGATACACAGGGTGAAAAGCCCGCGCCGGGACGCATCGCACCGCAGGACGCGAAGCGTATCCTTGATGCGTTGGACCGGCAGGAAAAGGACACCCAGGAAAAAGTGCGCGCACGGCAGCGCCCCACGCAACGCACGCCCACCGACAAGGACTGGTAGGACCATGGGTACGAGCAGACATACTTTGATCAGCACGGCGATCGCCTTCGCCGCGCCACTCCTGCTCCAGGCCCAGGAGATCACATTCACCGCGGTGGTGGATCGCGAGGCGATCACTGCGGGTGAACATGTCAAACTCACCATCACCCTCACGAACGCCAAGGAGGCCATCACACCGCCCGACCTGGGTGGCATGGTCATCGTGCAGGGGCCCTTCGAGCGCTCCAGCTTCAACTATGTGAACGGGCGGATGAGCAGCACCATCTCGCGCACATGGACGCTCACCGCCACCACCGCGGGAAAGTACACCATCGGTCCTGCATCGGTACGGGTGGGCGGGGGTATCATCCAGACCGACCCGATCACCATCGAGGTGGGCAAGGCGGTGGCCCGGCCGCAGGATCCGCAGGCCGCACAGGGGCAGGGCCGCAACCCCAACCTCTTCGGCACGATCACCCTGAGCAAGACCAAGGGCCATGTGGGCGAGCAGATCATCGCCACCTACGCCCTGTACTCACGCTACAACAACCTGGAACTCGCGCGTTACGACCTGCCCAAGATGAACGGCTTCTGGGCCGAAGAGGTGGAACTGGGCACCACCTCCTGGCAGGACAAGTTGGAGACGATCAACGGCCTGCAGTACCGGGTGGCGGTGCTGAAGAAGCAGGTGCTCTTCCCCCAGCGAAGCGGCAAGCTGAGGATCGAACCGATGGAGCTTTCCTGCATCGTGGATCGCTCCTTCTTCAACCGTGGACAGCAGGTCGACTTGCGCAGCAATGCCGTGGAGTTCACCGCGCTGGATCTGCCCACACCAAGCCCGGGCGATCACCAGGGCGCGGTGGGCGAACTACAACTTTCGGCCCGTGTGGACCGCAACGATGTACGGGCGAACGAAGCCGTTGAACTAAGCCTGAAACTCAGCGGTCGCAGCAATCTGAAGCTGCTGGAGGCACCCCGTGTGGACCTGCCCTCCGACTTCGATACCTACGATCCGAAGGTGACCGACAAGATCACGGTGAACGGGAACGGCATGAGCGGCTCGCGCGAATTCCAATACCTGCTGATCCCGCGCTATGAAGGCATCTATGAACTCGGGCCGATCACGTACAGCTACTTCGATACCAAGGCGGGAGCATACCGCACGCTTAGCACCGAGCCGATCGTCATTGATGTAGCAGCGGGAGAAGCGGGCACCGCCGCTGTGCAGCGCCCTGGAAAGAACGAGGTGCGGGTACTCGATCATGACATCCGCTTCATCCGCACCGGTGACCTGGGACTGCGGCCCACGGGGCAGCTGTTGTACGGCTCGGCACCCTGGATCGCGGGCATGGCGTTACCACCGATCGCCCTGTTGCTCTTACTGGTATTTCGCCAGCACAGGCAACGCGCCCAGGCCGATCCCGCAGGCATCCGTCGTCGCAAGGCCGACCGCGTGGCACGCGAACATCTGAAGCTCGCACAGGCGGCCCTCCAACGCAGTGAACACGGAACCTTCCATACAGCGCTCAGCAAGGCCCTTACCGGTTACCTGGCGGACAAGACCGGATTGCCACCCGCAGGGATCACGCCGGACACGGTGCGTACCCACCTGGCGCATGCGCCGGATGGCGACGCCCTATACACCGAATTCATCGACCTGGTAAGCACCTGCGACATGGCGCGCTTCGCCCCGGTGGAGGATCGGCCCCGGCAGGAGCTATACGATCGCGCGGCCACCCTTATCGGCCGCCTGGAACAAACGCTGCGTTCATGAGCACCCGGACCGCTTTCACCCTGTTGATCGGCTTGATGGCGACGTGTGTACACGCCATGGACCGTGCGACAGCGGACAGCCTCGTGGTGCGTGCGGCCGATGCGTACACCGGGGGGGATCACGCCAGGGCGCTTGCCCTGTACGATTCCGTGGCCGGTAGCTGGGATTCCGGTACCCTGCAGTTCAACATCGGCAATTGCCACTACAAGCTCGGCGATGTGCCCCGTGCGATCCTGCACTACGAGCGGGCATTGCGGCGGGCACCCGGCGCGGAAGATGTGCGTGCCAATCTGGACCTGGCCCGCCAGCAGGTGGTGGACCGTGTGAACGAGTTACCCGGCTTCTCACTGGGGGCCACATGGGGCCGTTTGCGGGGAGGGCGCGATACCGACACCTGGGCGCGGCGCGCATTGTGGGCCTGCCTGCTGTGTTGCGGCATGTTCGCCATGGCCATGTCGCTGCGTCACCGTGTGGCCCGGCGCGTGGCTTATGCGGTCGCCGGCCTGCTGCT
>JBGTES010000078.1:0-25833 GCA_041747675.1 Flavobacteriales bacterium | reverse complement strand
CTCAACCCCTCAACCTGCCTGCGGCAGGCAGGCCCCTCAACCAGCACCTTCGAGATGCCCCACTTCATCGATTCCTTCACCGTTCCCGTTCCCACGCAGAACCTCGCACGCTACAAGCGCCTGGCCACGGCAGCCGCCAAGCTTTGGATGGAGCACGGCGCATTGCAATACATCGAGTGCGTAGGTGAGGACCTGGACAACACCGGCCCCATGATGCCCTTCCACAAGTTGCTCAAGTGCAAGCCCGATGAAACCGTGGTCTTCTCCTGGATCATCTACCGAGACCGCAAGCACCGCGACCAGGTGAACAAAAAGGTGCTCGCCGATCCGCGAATGACCAAGCTCTATGAGGAGCAGATGAAGGACCCGCCCTTCAATGAGAAGCGTCTGGCCTACGGTGGATTCACGTCGCTTGTGGAGAAAGGCCTCTAGAAGGGGTGAGACACTGGGATGGACTTCGTGGTACTTTGGGAGAAGGGAGTCCTCTGATGGTGGGTATGTGTGGATGCACGTTGATCAAGGCAGGTCCGTTGAAGAACCCGCAGATGATCGATGATATACCTCCAGGCAGTTGTCCAGTGGATGGCCTTTTTCATGGATACAATCGCAGAATTCCAGACAAGCTGCTTGATCGCTGTTCTCCGCGCATTGCTGCCTGCATTCTCCAGGCGTGTTTCGAGGTACCAGATCAAAGGAGTGCATGGCCACCAACGCCACTGCCAATACTGTGGCAGCCACCCCCGCGAAGAACTTCCAGGGGAATATCCTGCCCAGATCCTTCCGCGAAGGAAAGGCCGATCGGAGCTCCGGGTGACGGAAGGGTAGGACGTATTTCAACTTGTGGTAGTCCCAGCCCAGCAGGTAAAGATTGGCGAGTACCATCAATGGTGAGGTAAGTCGCGAGCCATCGAATCGGACCGCAAAGGAGAGGATGCAGATGTTGAGAATGATCGGGAAGTATAGCAGGGCCCCAAGGGTGGCCGTGCGTGGGAACAACAAGAGCAATGCTGCCGATACCTGGATCACCCCGATGAAGGGGTAGTAGTAGCCCGTATGATACAAGGCCTCCAGGTAACTCCCCATCGGGTGCGTAACGGCCAGCGAGGTGAAGCGCTCACCGAGGATCTTCACCATGCCGGATGGAATGAAGCCCGCGGCCAGCGCAAGCCGGTTGAACAGCGCGAAGCGATGGAACCAGACATTGCCCCTTACCCGGGCATGGATCTGGTCAAGTCTGGAAGGGCGTTCCATCGCACTGCTCGATTTGGTCACATCTGCTGTGGCAGGAAAACTAACATCGACCATATGGCCCGTTATTACCGTTGATACTAATTTTCCTCCGCGTTCTCATCATCGGTCCCATGGATCCACTCACCGCTCAACAACTGCGAAATTCTGTCGCCACCCCAGCACCGGACGAGCTTCGCATCACCCGCTTCTTCAAGGCTCCGCGTGCGCTGGTCTACCAGGCCTGGACCACACCGGCCATGCTGGTGCATTGGTTCGGCTGCGCGGCGTTCAGCACCGTGGATGCGAAGGCAGATGCACGGGTGGGAGGCCATTGGCGCGTCCTGATGCGCGCGCCTGACGGCACAGACTTTCCTGCGTTCGGGCGCTACATCGAATTGGTCCCGATCGAGCGTATCGTGATGACCCACCAATGGGAGAAGGAGGTGGCCGGTGTGAATCCGGCGAAAAACGAGACCATCGTGACGGTAGTGCTATTCGACGATGAGGGCGGCACCCGTCTGGAATTCCAGCAGACCGGCCTTGCAACCGAAGCCTCGCGCGACAGCCACATCGGCGGCTGGTGCGATAGCATGGATGCGCTGGCGGAACGGATCGCGGAGGGGGTGCTGGTGTGAGTAAGCCTGGCTTCGGACGGTGCTCAATTGTTGATGATGATCACCGGTGTGTTCTGGATCTTCTTGTCGGATCGCGATACGAAGCGCATCACCATCTCGCCCTTCTTCTCCTTGATGGCATAGACCGCCGCCACCGGGCCCTTGGGACCTGTGCCCGGATGGGCGATCTGGAGATTCTTGCGCTCGATGGTCGGCAGTGAGGGGTCCTCGAAGCGTACGATCACCTTGGCATAGTCGAAGTTGATGTTGGACGCCGTGGCACTGGTGGCCGGCTCCGCATTGATGGTCTGGCCATTCACCACCAGCGTGAAGGACAGGCCATCCTCAGAGTATACCGTGAGGTCGTGTGCGATCTGCCCGCTGGCTTGCCCGGCAGAAAGCGCCACGAGAAGGATAAGGACGAAGCGGAGGTTTTTCATGCGTGTCGTGCTTGTGACCAGAATACAAGTATAATGTCCACCAGCGCACAGGTCGGCGTTGCATTGTGCCGAACGACCGTGGCTTCTAACCGAGCGGGGTCCGCACTGTGAAGCACTCGTTCCTGCAGTGCCTGGGCCGATCCTCAAGAGGGCGCTCACCCCACCGGCTCCTCCCTGAACTCCTGGATCGCAGGCATCATCTGCTCGAAACCACCGGGCAGGACCTGGCCAATGGAACTCTGCGGATACCGTGGATCAGGAACATGGGAACAGCGGCGAACTTAGCGTGGAGCGGCACTATCCACACGCAGGTGGCAGGGGTTCAATGATGTTCAGGCCGCCCCCCTAAGGTGCCTTGACCCACAGTCCGGATACCTCGCCACGTGCGCACCAACCCTGCCACCGCCAGCGCAAAACCCGCTGCATACCAAGGCCACGGAAAGGTTTCCGGCACGTAGTCGCGGCCATTGGTAAGTGCAACGCCGTGACTGTACATCAGCTCGTTCAGACCGAAGGAGCGCATCATGGGATCGATGATGAAGGAGATGACCATGAGCAGCGCACCTGCGATGAGCATTGCCCACGACAGCGGTGTGATCCGGAACGCGGCGTTGCGCGAGTGGCCGTAGAGGATCACCAGGGCGGTGGCGATCAGACCCAGCGAGATCACGCAGGGGGCCCACACCGGCCCCACCCAAGGCACGGGAATGAGGAAGAGCAGGTCGCGGGAGAAGAGGCTTGAAGGCCAGTCGAGCAGCACTTTCAACCACACGTAGTAGAAGATGTCCCACACCCCGAAGCCGAAGCAGAACCACGCGAATCGTTCCAAGGCTGAGCGGGTCACCAGCGCGGGCACGGCCAGCAGCATCAGGATGGTGGCGGCCTCGCGACCCAACTCGGTGCCTACGAGGGTGTGGTCCATCGCCACCAAGGGGAAGTCGAAACCTTCTGGGTAATAGAGCGCGCGCAGGTACACCACCACGGCGCTCTCCAGGAAGGCCATGGCGATGAAGAAGACGCTCATCCAAGCGAAGAGGCGGCGGATGTCAGGACGCATCGGCAGGGAGGTGTATGTCGGCTACAAGCCCACGGTGGTCGCTACCCGGAATGGTGAAGCGCTGCACGGCGGATGCACCCATGCCGGGCGAGATCATCAGGTGGTCCAGCGGGATCAGCGTGATGGGGCCGAGGCTCGGCCAGGTGCGCAGCGCGGGACCGTTCACGGGCTGTAAGCCACTGCGCGTGTGGAAGTTGCGGTAGGCGCGGTCCCAGTGTACGGTGTTCAGATCGCCCACGAGCACGGTAGGCATGGCAAGCGCATCGATGGTCGTGGCCAGGTGCTTCAGCAGGGCGTTGCGCCGCTGGAAATGCGCGAAGCTGATGGGCGATGTGGCATGTACACTGATGATGCGTACGGGTCCATCGCTGGTCGTAACCCGGGCCTCAATGAAGGGCACACCTTCCAATTGCATGGTGCTCACGTGCGTGAAGGGTAGCTTGCTGAAGAGCGCGATGCCATAGCAATTGTTGTTTGCTTCCACCCGACTGTAGGGATAGGTGGAAGCGAGTCCATCGCGCAAGGCTTCGGCCCAGGCTTCGTCCACTTCCTGAAGACTGAGCACATCGGCACCGCTGTCGAGGGCGCTGCGCAGCACCTCATCGTGGCGCTTGTTCATCTGGAAGATGTTGAGGTGTGCGATGCGCAGCGAGGCCTGGCCGATCGGTACCTCGTGTGTGGTGATCGGTTGGTGGTATTGGGGCACGATCAACACACAACCCAGCGCGGAACTGAGGGCGGTCCAACGCAGCTTGCGCCAGAGCAACAGCGCGGCCAGTACCACGAACAGCGCCGACCATTGCAACAGGAAGGCGCGCGCCAGCATGGGCAGGTAGGCATCCGGCGAAAAGGCGAGGGCCACGCCAATGGACAGTAGCAGTGTGGCCGGGACCAGTTCGCGGTGTGGGGAGGAGGTGGTGATCATCATCTAGTGTTCAACCTCTATCATCTCTACCTCGATGTTCAAGCTGTCTCGGAGATGTTCGAACTCGGAAAGGCTGAGATTGCCTGTGATGTGTGATTCGTAGAATTCTTGTCTTCCAGGGACATCGTGACCACGCCAGTCGATATGAAAGCGCTTGTCTATGATCCAATATTCATCTGTTGATCGCTTGGCTACAATCCAGGCATCGTTGGATCCATATTCAACTACACCTCCAGGAACACCTGTGTATCCAACACTACAGCATGTCTTGCGGGTCGTGCAGTGAATTATTTGAATGGGCTTGTCCGAAGTAAGTACGAAGTCGTTTCCCAGATCGGTCTCGCCACACCACAAAACATTGCAGGATGACATGGCCCAAATTCCAGCAGTAACCAGCAGTGGTTTCAACACATTCGTCATTCCTGAACAGTACTTGTAATTTTGACATCTAGCGGATTTTGCTCCATGCGCCCAATAGCGCGCCACACGATCCACAGCGGCACCGCGCCGATCACACCGAAGGCCGCATCGACACATCGCCAGAAGAAGGGGATGCCGCGCAAGGGTGCCCAGGTGAAAGCCATCAGCACCACCAGCGCGCAGCACCACAGGCCCCATTCCACCACCCAGCGGTTGCGCACGGGATCGCGCCACGGACCGACGAAGGCAAGCGCGATCACCACGTGCGCGAAGGCCAGCCAGTCGGTGCCGTAGAGCAGAATGGGGTAGGTCTCGGCGGTGTCTGCCACGGCTTCGGCCGCGTGGGCCGACCATGCCGCGAGATCACCACCAAGCGGCGCGGTCCATTCCGCGAACAGTCCAGTAAGCCACACCAACGGCACGGCGGTGAGTCCACTGATCAACAATGCCACCATGAAGAAGGCCAGCCAGCGGCGGATGAGGCGGAGGTCGGAGGTGGTTTTCATGGTGTGGTGGGATCCACAAGCCCCTGCTTCACCAAAGCTGCATAGGTCCGGTCATCGGCCAGGTTCCATTCCTGCCAGACGCGCGCCGCATGGCGTTCCAGGAAGCGGTTGCGCCTGGCATCCAGCTGTGCGCGGAAGCTGCCCGGATCCAGGTGGCGCACCCAGCGCACCCGGTTCCGGCTGTGCCGTTCCATCTGCTCCTCCACGCGCTCCAGGTTGGCGTAAAGCGTGGGCAGCACGTGGTCGCCCAGTTCCAGGTAGTGGTCGATGTCTATCTCGTTCGCGTTGCTGTGTTTCAGGTTCACCCGCGTGATGAAGCCGGACCAGTCCACCGTGGTCAGCATGATCACCGCGATGAAGAGCGCCCAGGCGTTCACGCGCAGTAGGTAGAAGAAGCTGCGGCGGTGACGCAGCTTCAGGAAGAGGGTGATCAGGCCCACCAGCACCAACGCCAGGAAAACGATGACGCCGATGCGCTTGGCGGCCAGTCCGTGGAAGGAGATGTAATGCCAGTTGCGCAGGAAGACGGACACGCCGAGCACCAGGTTCTGCACGATCCATACGAAGGCGAGCATCTTCAGCAGCGGGTTGCGCCAGTAGAAGTTCTGGTTGCCGCGGAAGAGGTGGAGCACCACCACCATGCTGAGCAGGATGCTGGCGATCAGCGTCCATGTGCCTTCGTGAACGAACTGCTTCAGGTTGAAATCCTCAGGCACAGTGAAACCGAACCACACCCAACCGATGTCGATGATGTTCACCACCAGAAGCATCGCGTTTGCCAGTACCAGCAGCACGATGCCCGCACGTCGCTCGCGTTCCAGCGGGTCCATCGCGCGGGGAGCCAACCAGTGCGGACGTTTCACACGGCGACGCAGCAAGGCATCGGTCCACTGCTGTTCCCATTGCAGTACGGCCTTCGGCGCGAAGCGGTAGAGCAGGCCGGCGCAGACGCCAAGGGCGTAGAGGAAGAAGATGACACGTGCGGTCAGGAGTTCCGCCATGAGGTCGGCCACCACCTGCCACAGCCCATCGAGAAAACCGGCGGTGAGGTGCTCGAAGCGCGGATTGCCCGTGCGGTAGAGCATGAAGAAGACGATGACGATCAGCACAGGTACGAAAGCGGCGCGTCCCCAACGCCAACCCGAGCGTGTGGCGCGGCGTTCACGCAGCAGGCCACCAGCCTGGTCCGACAGGCCGATGGGGACCAGCAGGAAGTTGCTGACGGACCATGGCCCGGCGTAGACCAGGCTGCGCAGCTGCGGCTCGTGTGCCAGCGCGGCGAAGAGCGGCAGCGCGAGCACCGTGGCCACGAGCGCGATGGGGGTGTGATGCACCACCGACATCACTGCGGTCACCACCAGTCCCAGCAGCGCGGCACGGGCCGGTACCGAAAGTCCCTTCCAGCCGAAGCGCCACAGTAAAAAGCTGACGACCATGGCGACGAAGAGGAGCAGGTTCAGGGCGAGATCATGCTCCCAGAACAGTTGGTCGAAGATGATCGCGGCGCTCAGCACGACGATCGGTGGGAGTAGTGCAGGGCGAAGTGTGGAAGGATCGGTGGACATCGCATCAGGTTTTCGGGATCAGGGCTTCGATGGCGTCGAGGTGAGCGCGGAAGGCCTTGCTTCCAGCGGCTGTGGACTTGTAGCTCGTGTTCGGCCGTTTGCCCACGAAACGTTTGCGCACCTGCACGTATTTCGCTTCCTCCAAAGCCCCGAGGTGGCTGGCCAGGTTGCCATCGGTCACGCCCAGCAGTTCCTTCAACTGCGCATGGTCCACCCATTCGTTCACGGCCAGCACGGCCATGATGCCCAGGCGCACCCGGCTTTCGAAGAGCTTATTGAGCTTCTCGATCATGCCTCGGTGGTCCTGTTGTCGTTGCGTTCATGGCGCAGGTACATCAGGCTTCCATAAAAGATGTGTAGCACACCGAAACCCAGTGCCCAGAAGAGCAGGCCAGCTCCCACCCAGAATGATGCCGCCAGACCCAGCACCACTTCGCTCAGCCCCAGCCAGCGGATCTCATCCAGCGTGTACTTCGATGCGTTCAACAAGGCCAGCCCGTAGAAGAGTAGCGTTGCCGGCGCGACAAGTCCTGGCAGACCGTGCCAGATCAAAGCCAGGCAGAACACCCCGCCAGCCCCCAACGGCAGCGCGAGGTTGATCGCCATGCGGCGCGCCGATGCATCCCACAAGCTTTGTCCTAATCGACGGCTGCGGCGCAGAGTGAACCACAACGCACCAACAATTGCGAGAACAAGCACTGTAAGCGCGATCTCGCCGAGGACCATTATATGTGTCCAATAGTCATCAGCCAATAGTCCGCCATCGTAGCTCAAAGGATCGGTGCGGACCACAGCGTGCTGGTCCATGTACCAGCGGGCCACCGCGGCACCGGCTAGTCCAAGCAATCCTGCGATCACGCCACTCAGCCCGCTCAGGCTCAGGAAACGGGTGCTGCGGTCCATCAACCCACGGATGCGGGCGAGCTCTTCATGCGGCTGTGTAGGGGACATGTTCAAAGTACTTTGTTCCGCAAAGTAACGGCAAATGGAACGGACTATTGCCAGGCCCGGAGGAAGTTCCTTCGGATGAGCTAACTGGTGGGAGGATGCTTCACAGGGGACTCCCTCAGGACGTGATCACCACACCCTCACCCAGCAACTCCTCCTTCACTGTTGCTCCCAGGCCCGCTACCTCCGGTACTTTGATGCTTCCTCCTTCGCGGTAGACGATCCCTCCGATCACTGGGTCCTGGGCGAACATCAGCGGCGTGTCCATGTCGCACCAACGCACCGCATCGTGTGCGATGGCCAGGTGGGCAGCGGCCGTGAAACCGATCCGCGATTCCACGAAGCCGCCCATCTGTGCGAGAAGTCCAGCTGCCGTGATCGCTTTCAGTACACGACCCGCTTCGTAGAGTCCGCCGCTCTTGCCCAGTTTGATATTGAACCGCTGGCAAGCGTTCAAGCGGATGAGCCGCTCGGCATCGTGTAGGAAGAAGCAGCTCTCATCGGCCATGATCGGGATGGGGGAGGCCTCCCTGATCCGCGGCAGCTCCTCCCAGCGCCAGCGGGCGATGGGTTCCTCGCAGTGCTCGATATGCATCCCACCCAAGGCCTGCAACACGCGGATCGCCGTGTCCGGGTCCCAGCCCTGGTTGGCATCCACACGTAGCGGGATATCCGTTCCAACAGCAGCGCGGATCGCCCGGATGCGTGCGATGTCCGTATCGCCGTCGCCACCCAGCTTCACCTTGATCGCGGGGTATCCAGCGTCTTTGATCGCCACGGCATCCGCGGCCATCTTCTCCGGTGGCCCGATGCTCACGGTGTAGTCGGTGTACAGCGTGCGGTCCACCGTTCCGCTCAGGAAACGGTACAACGGCACGCCAGCCTGCTGTGATGCGATGTCGTGCAGCGCGATGTCAAAAGCGCTCTTGATGCTGGTATTGCTGTGGATCACACGGTCCATGGCGGCCACCGCGCCCGGGATGTCCAGCGCATCACGGCCCAGTAGCACCCGGGCGAGCAGCGGTGCCACGGCCATGCCGGTGCCCACGGTCTCTCCATTGATCGGCGGGTAGGGGCTGCATTCACCGGTGCCCATCAGACCACTGTCGGTCCAGATGCGCACCACGATGTTCTCCGCGTGGTGCTGTGCGCCGAGCGAGGTGATGAAGGGCGCCTTCAGAGGAATGCGCAGCGGGTGGACGGCGATGCGGGCGATGGTGGGCATGTGGCAAAGGAAAGGGTGGCAAGTGTCGGGACGATCTGGTGTATCCACAGGCAGGTCGGGGCCTTTCCTGCCCGCTACCTTTCGCCATGATCCGCGGACTCCCCATCATCCTTCTTCTCGCGGCCTGTTCTGGCCCCGCCTCCGACCCGGAGACCGTCGCCGTTCCCAACTTCACCCACCGCGACGACCTCGCCCATCTTTACACCGTCCAGCGACTCACCGGGTCCTTCATCCTGCACGATGCCGGCCGCGACCACTGGTATTACATCGACAGTACACAGTCCAATGTCGCCACCCTGCCTGCCAGCACATTCAAGATCTTCGGCAGCCTCTTCGCGCTGGAGACCGGCGTAGTGCGCGATGCGGAGGAAGTTCATGTCTGGGATGGCGCCAACCATGGCCGATCCGCAGCCAACCGCGATCTCACCCTGCGCCAGGCCTACGACGTGAGCGTCTACTGGTTCTACCGGGATGCCGTACGCAAGGCCGGGGCCGCCACCTTCAAGCAGTGGTTGGATACCGTGGACTACGGCAATGCGGACACCACCGGTGGTTTCGATCGCTGCTGGGTGCGCGGCAACCTGCTCATCACCCCGCGACAACAGATCCATTTCCTGGAACAGGTGCAACGCGAAGAGCTGCCCTTCAGCCCGCGCACCTACACCATCGTGAAGGATATCATGGTGCGCGCCGATACGTTGGACCACACCATGCGCGCCAAGACCGGCTGGGCAATGGACGACAGCGGCAGCATCGGCTGGTATGTGGGCTGGGTGGAGGTACCCGATGGCGGACCCTGGTTCTTTGCCAACCGGGTAAGCACGCCGGACACGGCCCATACCACCTTCGCCGAGTCGCGGATCGCGATCACCAAGGCGGTGCTAAAGGAGCTGGGGATGTGGCCGGAGTGAGGCGGAGTAGTGGAAATCACCGCATGCGTATAATGCGATCACGCTCCACAGCCCCCCGGGTTTTCCCCAGCATCTACCCGGACTTCCGGCCGGTGAGCATGATCACGAGGCCTGCTGCGGCCGCCAGACCGCCGATGATGAAGTAGGGTGAGAAGAAGCTGTCCTTCTTGCCCAGTTGTATCTCAGTATCGCCCAGTTCGATGGAGGCCTGTTTTTCATCTTTCTGGATCAGACCATAACCGATGATGGCCAGACCAACGACGAGGAGGATGGTGGGAAGTGCATTCCGCATGGTGTGTGGGTTTGAATGATCGTTAGTGACGTGGGTCCCACCAACAGATCCACTACCGATCGCCTGGACCGTGGCCTGGATCCACAGGATGCTCCATTGTTCCCAACGCTGGCGCGGAACCCGGCGGGGGTCCTCTACACAGTACCGTGAGGCCAGTCATAACTGGATCGGGGAAGTCCATTCCCATTCCACCACCCCGATCGCAGAGGAGGCATCTATCAGGATACTTGTGAGAACACTCAGTGGTCCATGTTCCGCTTGCTCGCGGAGGAACGTTTCGAATGCGCACGCTTGCACGGCGCGTTCGCTTTGATGGCCTTCTTGAGAGCATGCAAGCGTACCCGTTTCTTAGCGGTGATATCTCGCATCAAAAGGAGCTGGCCGAGATCGCCGATGAAATAAGGCACGACCTTCGTACTCGCGGAGGTGCAGGTGCTGCCCGCTCTTCTGAACGAACCCCCATGACCCAGACTTCCAGCAGTGACCTTGCTGCGTTGATCCGAACACACGAAGAGGACTTAATGAGCCGCTGGAGGTCCCAGGTGCGCGCGCTTCCTTCGGCACGCGACCTGGATGTGCCCACCCTGAACGACCACATCCCCGGGCTGCTGGAGGAATTGGCCGAAGCGTTGGAAGCAGGAAGCGACGAGACCATTGCAGAAGCCTTGCGCGATGGTTCCCCACCGGAGCACGGGGAGCAACGGTTCGAGGATGGATTCGACATCACCGAGATGGTGGCCGAGTACAACATGCTGCGTGGCTGCATCCACGATCTCGCCCAGGAGCATAATGTGCGCCTGGAGGGCCGCACTTTCCACATCCTGAACCGGGTGCTGGATGGGGCCATCGGCCTGGCCGTGGAGACCTATGCCGAGGAGCAGGCCATGCAGGTGAAAGGTCGGCGCGATGAGCACCTGGCCTTTGTGGCCCACGACCTGCGGAACCCGCTTACCGCGATCGCGCTCGCCACAAGCGTGCTTGAGCTCTCCCACGTGGCACAGGAGGCGGATGCGCAGAACTTCCAGATGATCAAGGCCCTGAAACGCAACGTGGCGCAACTGGAGGCCTTGGTGGCCAAGGTGCTGGAGGAGACCGGCGGTACGGAGGAAGAGGGTGCCTTCTCCTTGCAACGCCGCCACTTCGACCTCTGGCCACACATCGGGTCCATCATGCACGACATGCGACCCATGGCCGATGCGGCCAAGGTGGAAATGCTGAATGAAGTACCCCTTGAACTTCAAGTGTTCGGTGATGCCACATTGCTGCGCCGCATCTTCCAGAACCTGATCAGCAACGCCCTCATCTATACGCCTGGCGGCAAGGTGATCATCGGTGCACGCGACCTGGAAAATGGTGGAACGGTGGAGTGCTGGGTGACCGACAATGGGCGCGGGGTGCCTGCCGACCGCCTGACGGGCATTTTCGATAAAGGGCAGGGTGATCCGCAGCGCAAAGACAGCAAAGGCTTGGGCCTCGCCATTGTGAAGACCTTCGTGGAGGCACACGGTGGCAAGGTGTGGGCGGAGAACAACCGGGAGGTCGGCACCACCATCCGCTTCACACTTACCGGCGCGTAGGTCCCTGGCCAGGGGCTTGTTCCGCATCCTCCTCGGTCGCTTGCCGGATCGGGGTGCCTTCGCGCGTGTCCACATCCAGGAGTGGGGGATCTTCCTCCCCGGCGCCGCGTTGGTCGCCCACGAAACCCAGGCCGCCCTCATCACCAGATCCTTCGGGCCGTGCATCGCCCCGGCCCTGCTGTTCCGGCCTGCCCAGTGGTTCACCTTTCTCTTTGTCTGTGTCCATGTGGATGGTCCTTGCGGTTCAGCGCATCGGTACGGTGGTGTATTCCTCGCAGCGTTCGCGGCATTCGCGGCACGCTTCGGCGCAGGCGATGCAGTGGGCATGCTGGTGCTTGCTGCACTCCTCTTCGCAGGCCTTGCACAAAGTGATGCACTGTTGGAGCAGGGCAGGAGCATGCGCTGAGCCGCGGCCGATGAAGCGTGCTGTGATCGTGCAGATGTCCGCGCAATCGCGGTCCAGGCGGATGCAGTCCTTCATATGCGTCACATTGGACTCTTCCAAACAGGCATCCGCACAATTCTCGCAGGCGGTGATGCACTTCATCATGCTGTCGAGGAGTTCGTTGGTCTTCTGGTCTTTCATGGTCCGTGTTCTTGTGAATGATGACGGTTCCCATCCTGCACGGATGGGGCCATGGTGCCGGATGGCCCGGGAACGCACGGCCACCGCGGTGCGTGTTCCCCCACTGCCTTTGGGAAGATGTGGCCTTCCTTGCACGGACCGAGGCGCAGGCTACCCTTCGCTCTCCACCGCGTTCTTACTCTAATCACTGTAACCACTTCGCGGCATATCGCGTCGGATGGAACGACCAACTTTCCCAACCGAAAGAACACCAAGACCATGAAGCACCTGCTGATCGCTACGCTCCTCTATGTCCTCCCTGTGGCCTACCAAGCCCAGAACATCGCCGCGTTCGATGAACTGTTGTATGCCGCCATCCAGCCCCATGAACCGGGAGCCGCAGTGCTGGTGGCCAAGGGTGATCGCGTGCTGTACCGCGCGGCACGTGGCATGGCGGACCTTGAACTCGAGGTGGGCATGGCGCCCGAGTTCGTCTTCCGCATCGGTTCGGTCACCAAACAATTCACGGCCGTGGCCATCCTCCAGCTGATGGAGCAGGGGAAGCTGAAGCTGGAGGATGACATCACGGTACATATCCCTGAGTATCCCACCAACGGGAAGCGCATCACTGTGGAGATGCTGCTCAACCACACGTCGGGGATCAAGAGCTACACGAGCATGAAAGAGTTCGATCCGGAGACCCAGAAACGCGATGTGGGGACGGAGGAGATCATGGCCTTCTTCCAGAAGGACTCCCTGGACTTCGAGCCTGGCACCGATTGGAGTTATAACAACTCGGGCTATGTGTTGCTGGGCATTATCATCGAGCGCGTGTCGGGCCGGAGCTATGCGGAATATGTGGAGCAGGAGTTCTTCGAAGCCCTGGGCATGAAGCACAGCAGCTACGGCAACGATGAGGACATCGTACGCGGCCGGGTAGCGGGTTACCGCTCGGATGGTGATGGTTTCGTGAATGCACCCTACCTCAGCCTCACCTGGCCCTATGCCGCTGGATCGCTCCTCAGCAATGTGGATGACCTGCACACGTGGACCCGCACGGTTTTCGGCGGCCGGTTGTTGAAGCCCGAGACCCTCAAGCGCGCCCATACTTCAGTGATGCTGCCTGGTGGCAAGGACGCCCGTTATGGCTATGGGTGGCAGATCTCCACTCTGCAGGGCAGTCCCGCCATTGAGCATGGAGGCGGCATCAATGGCTTCGTCAGCCATGCCATGTACCTGCCATCCGAAGAGATCTTCGTTGCTGTGCTGACCAACAGGGAGGCCGGCATCGCACCGGAGCTTTGCGCCCGGCTTGCGGCGCAGGCCCTGGGCAAACCCTATGTGACCGCCGCCATCGCGGTGGGACCGAAGACCCTCGCAGCCTATGAGGCCGTGTATGCGGATGCGGAAGGGAGCGAGCGTGTGTTACGAGTGGAGAAGGACCAGCTCACCAGCCAGCGGGGTGGAGGCCGCAAGTTCATGCTTGTGCCCATCGCAAAGGATCGTTTCGCCTTCGAGGGCTCGCTGACGGAGATGAGCTTTCAGCGCGACCGCAAGGGCAGGATCACCGGGCTCACCATGCATGACCGGAGCTTCGGTGAAGAGGCATGGAAGCGCACGGACAAGCCCCTTCCGGAGCCAGCGAAGGAGTTGAGCCTGACCGAGGCCCAGCTACTGCCGCTGCTTGGGGCGTATGAACTGGCGCCGGGTTTTATAATGACGGTCACCCACGAAGGGCCACAACTCTTCATCCAGGCCACCGGCCAGCCACGTTTCGAGGCCTATGCGAAGAGTGCCACGGAGTTCTTCCTGAAGGTGGTGGACGCACAGATCGTATTCAAAACCGGTGCGGATGGCAGGGCCGAGAGTCTGGTGCTGCACCAGGGCGGACAGGAAATGCCAGGACCACGGGTGAAGTGATCAGCCCAGGCTGTTGTTCAGCAACCAGGCCAGGCGCGCCCCGGCCTTCTGTAACTGCGTGCGCACAGTGCCCCACTGGGCCTTGGCGTATGCTTCGGTAAGATCATCGCCCGGTCGCACGGTGTAGATGGAGGGCCGCAGTGCGATGCATTCCTGCGCCCAGTCAGCGGTGGATCCGCGTTGCCAGCTGCGCAGCATGCGGCGATCCAGGGGTGTGAGTTGGGCGAGGAGATCCGCCCGGCCTTTGCTCATCACATCGATGATCCCGCTGTCCCAAACGCGGTGCAGGTTGCTGCCCTTGCCTTTCCAACGCACCTGCAGATCGTTGCCGCCCTTGTCCACACCATTGCCCACATGCAGCGGTTGGTGCAGATCACCCACCAGGTGGATCAGGTAGCGCAGTGCCAGCCGTTTGCCGGCCAGGGAGGCCGTGTCACTCTTCAACATAGCCACCATGCGTTCGGTGGCTTCCACCACATCGCCTTCGGGCTTTCGCTCGATGGTGGCGTAGGTCTGGCCATCGGGGATGGTGACCCAGTGCCAGGTGTTGGTGTGGCGGTATTCGGGCTGCGAACGGATCCGGTCCATCCAGGTGGATACCGATGCCATCGTTTCTTCGCCGAGCAGTTGCTCCACCGCTGCGCGGGCCTTGGGCGTGAGATACATTTCGGCGATATCCGCCACCACTTCATGTCCGGTGGCGCCCCATCCCAAGCAGGTAGCAGGTAGAAGCCACACGCAGAAAAGAAAGTACCGGAGCCGATGCATGGCCCCGAAGTTAGTTCCCTTGATCCCCGGCCTTCGATCGTATGCCGACCAGTCGCCATGCGATCACCAGCACGGCGCCACCGAGCAGGGCATCAGCCAGTCGTTGGATCAGCCCGCGCACAGGTGCCAATTCCGGCTGCAACATCACCACGAAGAGTACGACGAATGCGATGCCGGTGAAGCGCAGATAGGTGCGTGCGCCTGTACCCTGGAGCACGGGCGCTGAGGCCACGAGAAAAAGTCCTGTTGCACCCGCGAAGTAGGTGAGGAGCCCCAGCGCGTTATGGATGATCTGGGAAAGGGAGCCACTCTCCGGGCAGCCCGCGTCGCAGGGCGCGAGGAATGCGATGAAGAAGGCCATGGGCTGCGACCACAGCAACCACCAGCCCATGCGGCTGATCCCTGGAACGGCCGCCACTGGCCTGGCCACCCACAGGAAAGTGGCGAACAGCACGGCGAGCGGCAGGAAGCCATAGAGTCCCAGAGCTTCCGCATGTAGGGTACCCGTGGCGTTCAACTCACTGATGTATTGGGATATGCTGGAATAGCCGGGCTTGATGGTGGCACCAACGATGTAGAACAGTGCGCCGAACAACACGCAAGCCATGGCCAGGACCCGTGCGGCAAGCACCCTACCGGGTCGGATGCGGTCGCTGATCATGATGCGGGCTTGTTCACCGAATTCCGCATGTCCTCACTGTTCCACGCGTGGTCCGCATGTGCGGGGTCGTGCGCCGCATCACCACGGATCAACGCCTCCTGCTCCGCGATGGTCTCACGGGCTCTGGTCACATAGGCGCCCTTGTCATGGCGCAAGCCGGCCAGTTTCTTCAGCGCGGCGATGTCGTAGCGCCGGAAGTCCTGTCCCGCGCGTGTAGCGCTGTGGGCACGGGATCCCAGTTCGCGCAGCACGTCGACCCCCATGCGGATGGAGGTGTCGAGCGTTTCGCGGTAGATGTGCAGCACGCCCTGGTCCATGAGCTCGTAGGCATCGTAGCGGTTGCGGCTGCGCACATAGAGCTTCAGGTGGGGGAAGTGCTTGTGGACCACTTCCACGAGTGTTGGAGCGGACCCAGGCGCGATGGCGCAGATCAGCAGCTCGGCCTCGCGGGCGCCTGCGGCCTCCAGTAGTTCATGCCGCGTGGCGTCGCCGTAGAAGACCTTGAAGCCGAGTTTGCGCAGCAAGTCCACCTGATCGCTGTCGTTGTCCAGCACGGTGCTCTCCACGCCGTTGGCGCGCAGCAGCCTGCCCAGCGTGCTTCCGAAGTGGCCGAAGCCGGCAATGATCACCTTGTGCTTCACGTCCACTGCGTCGGCTTCCTTCACCTCCTGCACCGGCGTACCGAAACGGGGAAGGACGAGCCTCTCGTTGGCGAGCATCAATAACGGGGTCATGGTCATGCTCAGCGCTGTCACGGCCATGAACGTGTCGACCCAGTTGTCATCCAGGATGCGCAGCTGGGCGATGAAGGCCAGCAGCACGAAAGCGAATTCGCCCACCTGTCCGAGGCTGGTACCGAATATCAGCCGCTGATCGAAGGCCATGTGCGCCTTGCGGCCGATGCCAATGAGCACGCCGGTCTTCAGCAGCATGATGCCCAGGGTGAGTGCTATGATGAAGCCGGGCCGTGTGGTGATCAGCTCGAAATTGATGGACGCGCCCACGGCCATGAAAAAAAGCCCGAGCAACAGCCCCTTGAAGGGGTCGAGGTCGCTCTCCAACTCGTGCTTGTATTCGCTGTTGGCCAGCACCACACCGGCGAGGAAGGTGCCCAGCGCAGGGCTGAGGCCCACCTGGTCCATCAGCAGCGCGATGCCCACCACCAACAGCAGCGAAGAGGCTACGAAGAGTTCGCGGAGCCGGGTGCCCGCGATCAGGCGCAACAGTGGCACCACCAGGTATCGTCCGGCGGCTATGACCGCGGCCACGGCGGCCAGCACCACCAGCGTATGCTGCCAGCCGGGCAGGGCGTGGATCCAGTGCTGCTCACTGGTGGTGTCCGCCGCGCCCACGGCCATCAACGGCAGCAGTGCCAGCATCGGGATCACCGCGATATCCTGGAAGAGGAGCACGGCGAAGCCGTTCTTTCCGGCGGCGGTGTGCATCAGGTTCTTTTCCTTCAGGCTTTGCAGTGCGATCGCGGTGGAGCTCATGGCCAGTGCAAGGCCCACGGCCACTCCGGCCTGCCAGGTGAAGCCGATCAATAGCGCGATGCTCGCGACCAACGCGGCGGTGATCCCCACCTGCAGGGATCCCATGCCCAACACCTGTTTCCGCATGCGCCAGAAGGCGGCGGGCTCCAGTTCCAGGCCCACAAGGAAAAGCATCATCACCACGCCGAACTCCGCAAAGTGCATGATGTCCTTGCCTTCCTCGCCGATGAAGCCCAGCGCGTAGGGGCCGATGATGATGCCCGCCAGCAGGTAACCCAGCACGCTCCCCATGCCCAGACGCTTGGCAACGGGCACGCACACCACGGCGGCGGCGAGGTAGACCACGGCATCGGCGAGGAAGTTGGACATGGCTCAACGGGTGATCGGTTCGATGTCGTTGAGCCGGTCCAGGGGGGCGAGCGACGCGGGATCGATGAGGTCCTCGGCCAGGGCGGTAAGCAGCTCGGACAAACGTACAGCGGCGCGTTCCAGCCCGGTGTCGCTCATGCGGTTGGTGCCTTGCACGGCGAAAGGTGGCAGCCACTTCATGCCACAAAGGGTGGCGGTGCGCTTCAACGGCAGCAGGAAGTCGTTCAGCGTATGGCCGTGGAAGCCCCCGGGGGTGTATGCCTGCTCGTTTCCGCCGGAAGTGAGCACGTGAAAGCAGTGCTTGTCCTTCAACGCGGTGCCGCCGGGTCCGTAGGCCCAGCCGAAGCTGTACACCAGGTCGATGTACTGCTTCAACAGGGGCGGCACGCTGTACCAGAAGAAGGGATGGTGCAGCACCAGGATGTCGTGCGCCGCGATCAGCGCCTGCTCCCGGCGGATGTCGATGTTGAAGTCGGGGTAGTGCTCATACAGATCATGGAAGGTGATGTGCCGGTGCTGCGGCAGGCGTAAGAGCAGCGCGCGGTTGACGCGGCTTTTCTCTAGGCGCGGATGGGCGAAGAGGACGAGGAGCCGGGGCATGGATGGGGAACACAAGTCTATGGAATGCGCCCATCAAGTGCCCCCGACCAACTCCATCCCCTCCCAAAAGATCCTCACCGCCGAGACTTGTGCCAGTTCGAGCCGGGAGCCGGCATCCACCACGAAGCCGCATTTCTGGTAGAACCCGAGTGGTGACCGATAGGGATCATCGTCCTCCTTCACCTCGTTCGGGTGGTCGATCACCCAGCCTTGAAGCTGCCGTTCCCCGGCACACAACTGGTCCAGCAGCGTTGGGCCGTGGCCCCTGCCCTGGACCGTGCGGCGCAGGAGCATCGCGAACCAGCGGCCACCATCACGGTCGAAGGAGTAAGCCCAGCCGTGGATCGTCCCCATGTCATCGCACAGCAGCCAGTGCTTCACATTCCCCAGGCCGGAGAGGTAGGCATGGAGCCCGGACCGTTGGGCATGGGCCATGGCAACGGGGAACTCCGCATTCCACAGGTCCTTCAGACTTTCGAGTTGATCCTCCGTCAGGGTGCCGGTGGCGTCGATGGTCATGGGTGAAGCGATATCGCCAGCGCGGGTCGAAGACGAAGTTCAGGACTTGCGCTCTTCCCCCAACACCAAACGCACCGCTTCCCAGTCATCCACCTCTTTGCTTACCAACATCACGATGGAGGCCAGGGGCAGGAACAGGATCATGCCCGCCACGCCCCAAAGCAGGCCACCCGCGAAGATGATCACCAGCGAGGCCAGCGTGTTGAGCCCCAATTTTCCGCCCACCACCTTGGGGAAGATCAGGTTCGCCTCCAGGTATTGCACCAGGCCCAGCACGAAGATCACACCCACGGGCATCCACATGGAACCGCTGGTGGTGTAGGCCAGGGTAATGGGAAGGAGCGAACTGAAGATGATCCCCACGTAGGGGATCATGGTGGCCACGGCGGTGAGCATGCCGAAGAGGATCGCGTTGGGCACGCCGAGGATCAGGAAGCCGATGGTGTTCAGTGTTCCCACGATGAGGTAGACCTGCACCATGCCAAGGATGAAGCGCGCGTAGTTGGTAACAGCGCGTTGCATGAGTTCCGGCACCCTGGGTTTCCACTCCCTGCTTACCAGCGCGGTGAGGGCGGCCACGTACGTGCCGCGATTGTACAATAGCAACGCGGTGAAAATGGGAATGATGAAGAGGTTGAAAAGCATGCCGAACAGCGCGTTCAGGACCGTGCCTACATAGGGGGTCATTTTGCCAGGCAGATTGTCCAGGGCAGGTCCCCACCATTCCGCCCGGTGGTCGTCGCTCAGGTCAGTGATGCGTCCGTTGAGCCAGGACCACAATGCCTTGAAACCTGTTTCGTCGTCCGTGGTGAGTTGGGCGATCTGCCCCAGGAAGCTGTTCATCTGCCAGATCAACACGCCCAGCAAGCCTCCGAACACCACGCCCACAACAAGCAGCCCGAGGGTGATGGCCAGCCAGCGCCGCAGGCCTTTCTGCTCCAGTTTCGACACCAACGGATAGAGCACCAGCGCCACCAACAGGCTGTAGAACAGGGGGATCAACACGGTGCGGCCCAGGTACAGGATGACCAGCACGCTCAGGGTGATCAGCAGGTTACGGAGCAGGGGGGAGTTGGTCATACGCGACGAAATGTAGCATGTGCTTGGTGTACGGACAGTTCATTCAAACAAGGTAGTGCAGTGCACACCTCAGCTTTTCATTGTCATTGCCGTATCGTTCTATCTTGGCCTTTCATCAGTAGATGGTCTTGGCTATCTGCCGTTGGACAAAGAGCATGAGCGCGCGCATGGACCAGGAACGGATCGTCTTCGATGAGCCACACCTCACAATCGGGTTGAGGGAAGCGGAGCACATGATACATCTGCGTTGGCACGGGCATTCCCGCAGCGACCAATACCGCAACGGACTGGCTCTGGCCCTGGAACTCGTACACCAGCACGGCGTGCGCCTCTGGCTTGCCGACCTTAGCGAGATGACCGCCATCCTGCGCCAGGACGAGCAGTGGGCCAACGAGGTCTGGTTCCCCAAGCTCTTCGAGACCGGCCTGGTGAAGATGGCGATCCTGCGCTCGCGCGACTACTTCAATGATACCAGCGTGCACCGATCGTTCACCGCGGTGAATGGCAAGGTCACCTTCAAGGTGGCATGGTTCGCCACGCAGGAGGAAGCACAGGAATGGCTGTTCAAAAGGGAAGTGGCCAGCGCGTGAGGGTGTGGCTTGTTCGTCCCCACGCGGGCCTCACACCGTAGGCAAGGCGCCCATGGGACTTTACATCGCCGCCACCGTATCTCCCTTGTAGGCCCCGGACGCCATCTTCTCCTTCACCTTCTTGAAGCTCTCGATGGTGTAGCGCACATCCTCCAGGCTGTGGGCCGCGGTGGGGATCAGGCGCAGTAGGATCTCGCCCTTGGGGATCACAGGGTAGACCACGATGCTGCAGAACACGCCCATGTTCTCGCGCAGGTCCACGATGGCGTTGGTGGCCTCCACCACACCGCCGTGCATGTACACGGGCGTCACGCAACTATTGGTCTTGCCCAGGTCGAAACCGGCCTCGCGCAGGCCATTCTGTAGGGCGTTGGTGATCACCCACAGTTTGTCGCAGAACTCGGGCCGCGTCCGCATCATCTCCAGGCGCTTGATGGCACCGATGACGATGGGCATGGGCAGGCTCTTGGCGAAGGTCTGGCTGCGCATGTTGTAGCGCAGGTACATCATCACATCCTCGGGACCACTGATGAAGGCGCCGATGGTGGCCATGCCCTTGGCGAATGTGCCGAAGTACACATCGATCTGGTCCTGCACGCCCTGTGCATCGCCGGTGCCACGGCCGTTCTCACCGAGCTGGCCGAAGCCGTGGGCATCATCCACGAAGAAGCGGAAGTTGTACCTGGGCTTCAGTGCCACGATCTCCTTGAGCTTGCCCTGGTCACCGGCCATGCCGAAAACACCTTCGGTCATCACCAGGATGCCACCGCCGGTGCGCTCGGTCAACTTGCGCGCATGCTCCAGTTGCTTCTCCAGGCTCTCCATGTCGTTGTGCTTGAACACGAAGCGTTTGCCGGTGTGGAGTCGCGCACCATCCACCATGCAGGCGTGGCATTCGCTGTCATACACCAGCACATCGTGGCGGCTCAACAAGGCCTCGATGGTGCTCATGCAGCCCTGGTAGCCGAAGTTCAGCAGGTAGCTGTCCTCCTTCTGCATGAAGTCGCTCAGCTGGTCCTCCAGCAGTTCGTGGTACTTGGTCTGGCCGCTCATCATGCGGGCGCCCATGGGATAGGCCATGCCCCACTCGGCGGCGGCATCGGCATCCACCTTGCGGATCTCCGGGTGGTTGGCCAGGCCCAGGTAGTTGTTCAGGCTCCACACCAGCACGGGTTTGCCCCGGAAGGTCATGTGCGGGCCCAGTTCACCTTCGAGCTTTGGGAAGGAGAAGTACCCGTGGGTGTCCTTGGCCTGGCGGCCGATGGGGCCGAGGTCCTTGCGGATCTTGTCGAAGATGTCGTTCATGGTGCGGAGGTGAAGGGTCGGGGACGGGGATCATAGCCCGGGTCTCCGTCGGCAAAAGTAACCGGGGACTTTAATGTGGTGGTTGGAAGGTGGTTGAGGCGTTGAGAGGTTGATAAGTTCTGGTCGATCCCGCCGTTATCTAGTCTCCCGGGCCAACTCCTATACCTCTTCAACCCTTCACCTACCATGCAGCTAGTAAGGTGTAGCTGGTGTTGCCCTGTTAACGTCGACCCAAAGGGTCGATGCTCCGGTTGCTTCGATCTCCATGGGTTGCACAACCCCTCAACCTGCCTGCGGCAGGCAGGCCCCTCAACCCCTCAACCCCTCAACCCCTCAACCCCTCAACCCCTCAACTACCAACCCCTCAACCTACAACGCCCCCCCAAAAACCTACCTTCGCCCCCCGGATGCGCAAGACCGCCCTCCTCCTTCTGCTTCCCGCCCTTCTGTTGGTGTCCTGTGGTGAATTCAACAAAGCGTTGAAAAGCACCGATGTGGAGTACAAGATCGAGATGGCCGAGAAGTTCTACGCAGCAGGAAACTACGACCGGGCGATCCCCCTGCTGGAGGAGCTGATCGTGCTGACACGGGGGGGCGCACAAAGCGAGCGCATGAACTACCTGCACGCCAAGGCTTTCTTCGGCCTGAAGGACTTCATCATGGCGGCCTACTACCTTAACAACTTCACGCGCACCTTTCCCAAGAGCGGCTATGCCGAGGAATGCGCCTTCCTCAGCGCCTACTGCCATTACCGGAATTCCCCGGCCTTCCCCCTGGACCAGGAGGAAACGCGCCACGCCATAGACCAGATGCAGCTTTTTATGGTGCGCTACCCCACCACTTCCCTGAAGGATAGCTGCAATACCTTGATCGATATGCTTCGGGATAAGCTGGAGGTGAAGGCTTACCAGGGAGCGCTTCAGTATTACCGCATGCGCAACTACCAGGCTGCGGGGGTGGCTTTCCGCAGTTTTCTGCGCGACTGGCCCAATTCACGCTTCCGGGAACAGGTGCTGATCCTCAGCCTGCGGTCGGACCATGACCTTGCGATGAACAGTGTGGAAGCAAAGAAGGCCGAGCGGATACAGGAAGCGATCCGTAGTTATCATAATTTCGCCGACGCATTCCCGCAAAGCAGGCAGCTGCCCGACGCGGAACGATTGTACAAGGAACTCACCGCGGCCCAACGCATGGCCGTCACTCCCCCCGCCCCATGACCCCAAAGACATTCAAGGCCGCCAAGACCACTGTTACACGCGATATCGCCGATCTGGACGTGGAAACCGGCAATATCTACGAGGCCGTTGCCCTCCTCGGCAAGCGCGCCAACCAGATCAGTGTCAAGATCAAAGAGGAACTCGGTGCCAAGCTGGAGGAATTCGCCGTGGTGGGGGAGAACCTCGAGGAGGTCTATGAGAACCGCGAACAGATCGAGGTGAGCAAGCACTACGAGCGCATGCCCAAGCCTACGGCCCTGGCGATCCAGGAGTTGCAGGAAGGCAAGCTCTACTGGCGCCGGGCCGAGGAGGAGGTGGCCGCGCCGGAGCCCGGTCCCCGCGTCTGAGCCCCGACCCGATGGCCGCAGCGACCAAGCCGGTGGCCCGGAACCTGAACCGCCGAGTGCTGCTCGGGGTCACCGGTGGCATCGCGGCTTACAAGTCGGCATGGCTGGTGCGCCAACTGGTGAAGTCCGGCGCCCAGGTGCAGGTGGTGATGACCTCCGCCGCACATGATTTCATTACCCCGTTGACCCTGGCCACCCTCAGCGGCCGCCCCGTACTCACGGACCTGTTCATCCGCGATGGAAGCGGCCAGTGGAATGACCACGTGCATCTGGCACGTTGGGCGGACGTGATGCTGATCGCTCCGGCCACAGCCAATACCCTGGCCAAAATGACCCATGGCCAAAGCGATAACCTGCTGCTGGCCTGCTACCTCAGTGCCACCTGCCCGGTATATGTGGCCCCGGCCATGGATCTGGAGATGCACCGCGACCCCGCCACACGCGCCAACATCGAAGCGTTGCGTTTGCGGGGGGTGCACACCATCGGCCCTGAAACCGGGGAACTGGCCAGCGGGCTGCATGGCGAAGGCCGCATGAGCGAGCCAGAAGCGATAGTGGAATATCTCTGCGATGACCTGCTTGCATCCAGCAAGTTGAATGGTATGCAGGTCTTGATCACTGCGGGGGGTACGCAGGAGGCGATAGACCCGGTGCGCTATATCGGGAACCGATCCAGCGGTAAGATGGGCAACGCCCTGGCACAGGAGGCCGCAGCTCGTGGTGCGCAGGTGCGCCTGGTGACCGGCCCGGTGGCGGTGGACATGGACCGTCCGGGTATCAATCGCAACGAGGTGGTCACCGCAGCGGACATGGCGGAGGTGTGCAAGGCGCTGGCCCCGGGATCCGGGCTGGTGATCATGGCAGCTGCCGTGGCGGACTACCGGCCCAAGACGCCCGCCAGCGGCAAGATCAAGAAGCAGGATGCCGAACTGAGCATCGAACTGGAACCCACGGAGGATATCCTCGCCGCCCTGGGCCAGGCAAAGCCAAAGGGACAGATCCTGGTGGGCTTCGCATTGGAGACCGACAACGAAATGGACCACGCCACGGAAAAACTCCAGCGCAAGAACCTGGATCTGATCGTGCTGAACTCCCTGCGCCACGCGGGGGCTGGCTTCGGCCATGACACCAACCGGGTGACCTTGCTGGCACCGGGCAAGGATCCGGACGAACTGCCGTTGATGCCGAAGACAGATGTGGCCCGTGCTATCTTGGACCGCATCGAAGAAATGCTTTGAACATGCGCCGCGTACTTACGAGCCTACTCCTTCTGCTCCTGCTGGCCCCCGTTGCCCGTCCGCAGGAGTTCAATTGCCAGGTGAGCGTGATCGCCCCGCAGGTCGCCAACGCCACCCCGCGCTTCTTCCAATCCCTGGAAACGGCGATCAAGGAGTTCTTTCAAAGCCGGCGCTTCACCAATCTGAACTACGCCCCGCAGGAACGCATCGACGTGAACCTGCTGCTCACCATCACCAACATGCCTACGATGGACCGCTTCGAGGGCAACCTGCAGGTGATCTACGGCAGACCGGTGTACGGGTCCGACTACAACAGCCCCATGCTCGATCTGGTGGACAATCAGGTGCAATTCAACTTCCTGGAGAACACCCAGATCGAATTCACGCCGGACCGCCATCTCAACAACCTGTCATCGCTGCTCGGGTTCTATGCTTATTTCATTCTTGGGCTCGATGGCGACAGCTACGCGCCCCTGGGCGGCACGGACTATTACAACCTTGCACAGCAAGTGGTGAACAATGCCCAGGGCGCTGCCGAGACCGGCTGGAAGGCCTACGAAGGCGAGCGCAACCGCTACTGGCTGTTGGACAACCAGATGCAGGCGGTGTTCCGGCCCTTCCGTGAGATGTTGTACGCATACCACCGCGAAGGAATGGACACCATGACCGAGGATGTGGTGGCATCACGCAAGACCATCGCACAGTCCATCGAACGGCTCAAGACCGTTCACCAGGCGAAGCCCGCCAGCTACAACCTCCAGGTATTCTTCAACGCCAAGTACCAGGAGTTGGTGGAGGTGTTCAAGGCCGCTGATGCACAGGAAAAATCGAAGATCTTCAATACCCTGCAGATCATCGATCCCGGCCATATCAGCCAGTACCAGAACATGATGCGCGGGAGTTAGCGCAGTGGACGCCGGTCGATCATTCGCCGGGCAGTGTCCGGGATCGCCTGGCCTCCGACGACCACATTCGGACTACCGATACCCGTCACCACCTTTGTGGCCCCATGCTGCGCCACATCCACATCCGTGATCTGCTCCTGATCGAAGCGTTGGACCTGCGCATGGATGATGGACTTACAATCCTTACGGGTGAGACTGGCAGCGGGAAGAGCATCCTCATCGGAGCCCTCGGGCTGGCCATGGGCGAACGTGCCGATGTGGGCGTCCTGCGCGATCCCGCGAAGCGTTGTGTGATCGAATTGGAATTGGATCTCACGGCCATGGATCTGGCGACATGGTTCGAAGAGCAGGGCCTGCCCTGGGAGACGACCGCGATCCTGCGCCGCCAGATCGAACCCACGGGACGATCGCGCGCGTTCATCAACGATACCCCCGTTCGTCTGGAACAACTTCGCGAACTGGCGTCGCGCCTGGTACATGTGCACAGCCAGCATCATAGCCTGCTGCTCAATGACCCACACTTCCAGTTGGGGCTTGTGGACCATC